>NZ_CAJYMD010000001.1 GCF_913776015.1 uncultured Oxalicibacterium sp.
TGCGGGCTGATGGCGTTCAGACCGACCTGCAGCCCCCAGCGTAACCAGCATCCGAGCACGCCTCCCACGCCGACTGCCAACCAGGACATCATTTTTCACCACCCTGCAAGGCAAGGTCGATATGCCATTTCTTGAGCGCTTCATCATCCGTCACGCGTGCATCGACCCATCGCGCGCCCTGCGGCGTCTGTTCCTTTTTCCAGAACGGTGCGTCGGTCTTCAGGTAATCGATGATGAATTCGCAGGCGTCGAAGGCTTCGCCACGATGCGCCGAGGTGACCGCCACCAGCACGATCTGATCCTTCGGCAGCAATGGGCCAACGCGGTGGATCACCAGCGCATCACCAAGTTGCCAGCGCTGCTTTGCCTCATCGACGATATTCTGCAGCGCCTTTTCGGTCATGCCCGGATAGTGCTCAAGCTCCATCGCAGCGACATTGCTGCCTTCGTTCATGTCGCGGACGGTACCGATGAACGTGACGACGGCACCGATCTGCGGACAGTCGGCGCGCAAGGCAGCGACTTCGGCGCTGACATCAAAATCTTCGGTCTGGACTCGTACCGGCATGGCGGCCTCCGCTTGCAGGATCAACCGCCGGTAACCGGCGGGAAGAATGCGACTTCGCTGCCGTCTTCGATCGGCGTGTCGGCATCGGTCATATTCTGTTGGTAAGCCATGCGCAGGGAACGCCCTTCGGCCAGCGTTTCGGCCCAGACGCCGCCGCGTTCACGCAGGAAGGCGCGCACGGCACCGACCGTGTTCACGCCGTCCGGCAGTTCCACAGTTTCCTGCGACACACCCAGCGCTTCACGCACGCTGGCAAAAAAACGGAGTTCAATCTTCATGTTCAGGCCATCAATTCACTGAAAGGAATAAAACGCACCACCTCGCCACGGGCAATCGTCTTGCCCGGCGGATTATCGATCAGGCCATCGCCCCACACCGTCGAGGTCAGCACGCCCGAACTCTGGTTCGGAAACAGATCGAGCCCACCCTGCGGATTGATGCGCGCACGCAGGAATTCATTGCGACGGTCGGCTCTCGGCCAGTCGAAATCGGCGCGCATGGCATACGACGGCACACCGACATCCTGCACGCCCTGCAAACGCAGAATAAAGGGACGCACAAACAGCAAAAAGGTCACGAAACTCGATACCGGATTGCCGGGCAAGCCGAGGAAGAATGCCTTGCCTGCGGCATCGGCATCTGATCCGGAACGATCGACTTCACCAAATGCCAGCGGCTTGCCCGGCTTCAACGCAATCTGCCACATGTTCAGCCGCCCTTCGGCTTCGACCGCCGGCTTGACGTGATCTTCCTCGCCGACCGATACGCCGCCCGAGGTGATGATCAGATCGTGATATTGCGCGGCGCGGCGCAAGGTCGTGCGCGTCGCTTCCAGCGTATCGGGCACGATACCGTAATCGGTCATCTCGCAGCCAAGACGCTGCAGCAAGCCACGCAGGGTAAAGCGATTGGAGTTATAGATTGCACCGGGCTTCAGCGCTTCTCCCGGCATCGCCAGTTCATCACCGGTAAAGAACACGGCGACCCGCAACTTGCGCACCACTGGCAACGTGGCGAGGCCAACCGATGCGGCCAGCCCCAGTTCCTGCGCACGCAGACGCTGCCCGGCTTGCAGGATGGTCGCGCCTTCGCGAATATCCTCACCGGCACGACGTATCCATTCCCCCGCGACCGGCACATGACGCACGGTAACCACATCGCCGTACTCGTTCTTGCCGGCTTCGCAAGCTTCCTGCATCACGACCGCATCGGCACCGTCAGGAATCATCGCTCCGGTAAAGATGCGCGCCGCCGTACCAGGCTCCAGGGGTTGGCCGACGTATCCGGCCGGAATGCGCTGGCTGATGTGCAAGGTGGCGCTGCCACTGGCGCAATCCGCCGCGCGCACGGCATAGCCATCCATCTGCGTGTTGTCGGCAGGCGGCACATTCAGTTGCGAGGTTTGTGCTTCGGCCAGAATGCGGCCGTGCGCATCGATGGTGGCGAGCTTTTCCGTTTCCATCAGCGGCCGTGCTGCAGCCAGCAGAAAATCCCGTGCGTCCGCGACACTCAACATGGGTTTCATTGCGGGAGGATTCGTGGATACGGTCATGTCTTTGGCGACAAACGAACGTTCTGTCATGCCGCTTACAAACCGGTATGACTGGCGATGAACGCCTTCATCTTGTCAATGTCGGTCGTCATCACTTCAAAGCGCTGTGGCAGGTCTTCGATATTTTCGAAACCGGCCGGACGCTCCGCATCGCGGCCCAGCGCCTCCTGAATCGTTTCATTGAACTTGGCCGGCAAGGCGGTTTCCATCACGATCATGGTGACACCGGGCGTCATGTGCTCGCGCGCGACTTTCAAGCCATCCGCCGTATGCGTATCGATCATCAGATCATGCTGCTGGAACAGCTCGCGAATCGTCACCAAGCGGTCGGCATGCGTCGATTTGCCCGATACAAAGCCGAACTGCGCAACCTTCGCAAACTCGTCGCCATCACTGCCCGGCTGGCCCGACAGATCGAAGCCGCCGTGCGTTTCCACTTTCTGGAACAAGGCGCGCACGCGCGCGCCATCGCGGCCCAGCAAATCGAAGACAAAGCGCTCGAAGTTGGATGCCTTGCTGATATCCATGCTCGGGCTGGTGGTGTGATACGTCTCGGCCGACTTGCGCACGCGGTAAATGCCGGTACGGAAAAATTCGTCGAGCACATCGTTTTCGTTGGTCGCGACGACCAGCTTGTCGATCGGCAAACCCATCATGCGCGCAATGTGACCGGCGCAGATATTGCCGAAATTACCCGATGGCACGGTAAACGACACCTTTTGCTCGTTGCTGGCCGTCACGCTCAGGTAACCACGGAAATAGTAGATGACCTGCGCCACCACGCGTGCCCAGTTAATCGAATTGACGGTGCCGATCTTGTGCTTTTGCTTGAACGCGTGATCGTTCGATACGGCCTTGACCATGTCCTGGCAGTCATCAAACACACCTTCTACGGCCAGATTGAAAATATTTGGATCTTGCAGACTGAACATCTGTGCGGTCTGGAAGGCGCTCATTTTCTTGTGCGGTGACAGCATGAAGACTCGAATGCCCTTCTTCCCGCGCATCGCGTATTCGGCAGCGCTGCCGGTATCGCCAGATGTCGCACCAAAGATATTGAGTTCGGCATGCTGTTTGGCCAATGTGTACTCGAACAGATTGCCGAGCAACTGCATTGCCATATCTTTGAAGGCCAGCGTTGGACCATTCGACAGCGCTTGCAACATCAACTTGCTGCCGTTTTTCTCTTCGACCAGGCGCACCGGCGTAATGCGCGAAGCATCCTCACCCTGGCGTGCATTACGGTACACATCCGCCGTGTAGGTCTTGTGCGCCAACGCATGCAAATCGGCATCCGGAATGTCGGTAGCGAATTTCTTCAGAATTTCATACGCCAGATCGGCATACGACAGCGTGCGCCATGTATCGAGTTCGGCTAGTGTTACTTGCGGATAACTGGCCGGCAGGTACAAGCCGCCATCGGGCGCAAGGCCGCCAAGCAGAATCTGTGAAAAGGACTGATCAGGAGCATTGCCACGCGTCGAAATATATTGCATGTCGTGTAGAAGTGAAAACCGAAAAACGGCCAACCGGCGGAGGTCAACCGTATAGCGAAGAACGCGCAATGGCGCGAGCCGCCATTATACCCCTCGACGGCATTTTTCCCCTAGGGCAGCGCATTTCCCGCATGCGACATCACCGGAGAAAGCCGGCAACAAAAAAGGCGCCTAAGCGCCTTCTTTTTGCATTCTTGACAAACTCAGCTGAAATGTTCGAGTCGCAGTTTCGTTACCTGACCAAGAACGGTCGGCAAGGCTTCGATCTTGCGGATGGCGGCTTCGACATTCTTTTCCTGCGTCTGATGCGTCAGGATGATGATGTCGGTCTGCGTTTCACCCAAAGCCGGCTCTTTCTGCATCATGGCATCGATCGAGATCGTCGATTCGGCGAGGATGCTGGTTACATTGGCCAGCACGCCCAGTTTGTCGGCCACATGCAAGCGCAGGTAATAGCTAGTCGTCACTTCGGCGATCGGCAGAATGGGAAGATTCGAAATCGACTGCGGCTGGAATGCAAGATACGGTACGCGTTGTTCAGGCGACGCATCTGCCAGACGTGCGATATCGACCAGATCGGCAATCACGGCCGAAGCGGTCGGTTCGGAACCGGCGCCCTTGCCGTAATACAGGGTGGCGCCAACAGCATCGCCATTGACGAGTACGGCATTCATCGCCCCTTCGACATTCGCGATTAAACGCTTGGAAGGAATCAGCGTCGGATGCACGCGCAACTCGATACCAGCCTCCGTGCGTTTGGCAATGCCGAGCAGCTTAATGCGATAACCGAGTTGTTCGGCATAGCGGATGTCGACCGCTTCGAGCTTGGTGATGCCTTCCACGTGCGCCTTAGCGAACTGCACGGGAATACCGAATGCCATTGAAGCCATGAGAGTGGCCTTGTGCGCGGCATCGATACCTTCAATATCGAAAGTCGGATCGGCTTCCGCGTAGCCCAGGCGTTGCGCTTCTTTCAACACGGTATCGAAATCCGATCCCTTGTCGCGCATTTCCGACAGGATGAAGTTGGTCGTACCGTTGATGATGCCGGCAATCCATTGAATGCGGTTGGCCGTCAAGCCTTCACGCAGCGCCTTGATGATCGGGATGCCGCCAGCTACCGCCGCTTCGTACGCCACCATCACGCCTTTTTCCTGTGCAGCACGGAAAATCTCGTCGCCATGCGTCGCCAGCAAGGCCTTGTTGGCCGTAACGATATGCTTGCCGTTGGCAATCGCCTTCAGCACCAGTTCCTTGGCCACACCGTAACCACCGATCAGTTCGATGACGATATCGACGTCGGGATGATTGACAACCAGATTGCCATCGCTGACGACTTCGCACTGCGTACCGACCAGCTCGCGCGCACGCGCTTCATTCAGATCGGCCACGATCACGATCTCGATACCGCGACCGGCACGGCGTGCAATTTCTTCCTGATTGCGTTTGAGAACGTTGAATGTGCCGGCACCGACGGTACCAATGCCCAGCAAGCCTACTTTGATCGATTTCATAAATCTCTATGTAAAGGGAATAACGGTGCTACCGGAATCAGACGCTCAGGCAGCAATGCCGACGCGGCGGCGATAGCCTTCGAGGAAATGCGCGATGCGGCCGATGGCCACCGTCAAATCGTCCGAATTCGGCAGGAACACGACACGGAAGTGATCCGTGGTCGGGCAATTGAAGCCGGTGCCCTGCACGATCAGCACGCTTTCCTCGGCCAGCAACTGGTAGGCAAATTCCTGATCATCGGCAATCGGATACATCTTCGGATCTAGGCGCGGGAACATGTAGAGCGCCGATTTCGGCTTGACGCAGGTCACACCCGGAATGTCGGTCAGCAGCTTGTGCGCCAGATCGCGCTGACGCAGCAGACGACCGCCAGGGCCGATCAGATCATTGATGCTTTGATAGCCGCCGAGCGCAGTCTGAATGGCGAACTGGCCGGGCACGTTCGAGCACAGACGCATCGACGCCAGCATGTTCAAACCTTCGATGTAGTCCTTGGCATGGCGCTTTTCGCCGGAAACGATCATCCAGCCGGCGCGATAACCACATGCACGGTAGTTCTTCGACAGGCCGTTGAACGTGATAAACAACACATCATCGGCCAGCGAAGCCAGCGACGTATGCGTGGCACCATCGTAAAGAACCTTGTCGTAAATCTCGTCAGCGAAAACGATCAATTGATGCTGGCGCGCCAGCTCGACGATCTGCTGCAGCAATTCAACGGGGTAAAGTGCGCCCGTCGGATTGTTGGGGTTGATGACAACGATTGCACGCGTGTTCGAATTGATCTTGCTCTTGATATCGGCAATGTCCGGAAACCAGTCAGCCTGCTCGTCGCAAACGTAATGCACAGGACGGCCGCCGGACAGGCTGACCGCTGCGGTCCACAGCGGATAGTCGGGCGATGGCACCAGCACTTCGTCGCCGCTGTTGAGCAGCGCATTCATGCTCATGACGATGAGTTCCGATGCGCCGTTACCCAGATAAATATCGTCGATCGTGACGCCGGCAATCTTCTTCTCCTGCGTGTACTGCATGACGGCCTTGCGCGGGGCGAACAAACCCTTGGAATCCGTGTAACCCGACGCATTCGACATATTGCGAATCATGTCCTGCACGATCTCGTCCGGCGCATCGAAACCGAAAGTCGCCAGATTGCCGATGTTCAGCTTGATGATCTTGTGCCCCTCTTCCTCCATCTGACGCGCTTTTTCGAGCACGGGGCCACGAATGTCATAACAAACGTCATCCAGTTTTTTCGATTTTTGAATCGGTCGCACAGCGGGGTTTCCTTGAATAATGTCAGAGTGGCAAGAGGCTGCTCATGAGCGGGCGGCGGCGCCGGAGACCTTTGGCGCCAGGGGAAGCGGGACGGGGTTCGGCGTCAGAAATGGCAATGCCTGAATGCATCGCAAAAGAGAGTCATTTTGCCGAAGTCGCGTGATTTTATCAATCGATAAGGGTTGTTCCGCAGATGAAAACGTTACAATTGGCCTTTACTTTTCCGAGATAGTCGCTCGCCAAACCCTGCCGCTGCGACGGCCATACGAAACAACCGCCATGAAGCTGCACAGCACACCGACCCAGCAATATCAAACCGTGACTGCCTACGACGATGAAGGCGTCGAAATCAACCTCAAGCGCTATGCGCACAGCCTGCTGGTGCTGCCTGAATCCGCCCCCGTCGCCTGGGATGTCAGCGGATTCGATTCACTGAGCGCTACGCACTTCGACGCCATCAATGCCTTGCAGCCGGATGTCGTCATTCTCGGCACCGGCGCACGTCAACGCTTCGTGCATCCGCGCCTGATCGCCTCGCTGTCGCAACGCCGAATTGGTGTGGAAAGCATGGACAATCAGGCTGCTTGCCGCACCTACAACATTTTGATGAGTGAAGGCCGTAAAGTCGCTCTGGCACTGATTTTCGAAGGATGAAAAGAAGCGGCAAGAAGATTTCCAAAAATTTCTTGCCTGACACCATTTTTATCGCTTGAACAAGCATTTGCCGCCCCCATCTGCTTTAATCGAAACGAGCCTTCCCGCTCCAGCAAGCAATTTGCCGCGTTCACTGCGGCCTCAAGCCAGAAAGATGACCATGGATCAAGATCAAGCCGTCGCCGAAGCCGTATCCGCCGTCGGCCAGACCGTGCCCGACTTCAGTGCTGCCATGACCGGCGAGCAAACGTTCAATCTGCCCGACTACAAGGGAAAAAAGATCGTTCTGTATTTTTACCCCAAGGACAACACGCCGGGCTGTACAACGGAAGGTTTGCAATTCCGCGATCTGTATCCCGAATTTCAGGCAGCTAATGCCGAAATCGTCGGCGTCAGCCGCGACAGCCTGCGTTCGCACGAAAACTTCAAGGCCAAGCTGGAATTACCCTTCCCTCTGATTTCAGATTCTGAAGAAACGCTGTGCAATCTCTTCAATGTCATGAAAATCAAGAACATGTACGGCAAAAAGGTACGCGGTATTGAACGTTCGACCTTTGTGATTGACGAAGCCGGCACATTGGTGAAAGAATGGCGTGGAGTAAAAGTGCCTGGACACATCGATGATGTACTGGAATTTGTGAAGGCTCTTGCCTAGGTTTACAAAGCCATTGAATTCAAAAGAATTTTCTAGAGAACAAGCCGTTTGCGGATTAGGCCGAAGGCCTTCCCAAACGGCTTTTTTACTTTTTGATTTGCCAACTGCCTGCTTTGATCACCGTTTTTACCCTCCCACCAACCCTGTTTCATTCGCATCAGTCTTCCAGCCAGCTGCACGGCCGTCCCCTGTCTCCGTATCGTTTTTACCATTTTCCTGATCGAGGTCCTGATGCCATTGCCTAAAATACCGACCAAGCCTGCCGCCCTTCTTTCGCCGCAGGACTATCCCAAAGCCGACAAGGACAAGATCGTCAAACCACTGACACTGGTCGAACCGGCCGCACGCAAAACAGAAACCGCCCCTGTAGCCCCCTCGGCCCCCCTTGCCAAACGCGCAGAAAAATCCGCACCAACTCGCAGCAGCAAGCCTGCGGCGAATGCATCGCAAGCGGCACCACAAAAAGCCACGGGCCGTCGTACCGCCGGCAAAACCGGACCGAGCAAGTTGTTCGTGCTCGATACCAACGTGCTCATGCATGATCCGACGGCACTGTTCCGCTTCGATGAGCATGACGTCTACCTGCCGATGATCACGCTCGAAGAGCTCGACGATCACAAGAAAGGCATGTCGGAGGTCGCACGTAATGCCCGCCAGGTGTCACGTTCGCTGGATGCACTGGTCAGCGGCGAGGAAGAAAACGCCATCGACGAAGGTATTCTGCTGGCCAAACTGGGCAACAAGGATGCCGGCGGACGTCTGTTTTTCCAGACCAAACTGAACGACGTCGCCCTGCCGACCGGTCTTCCCAATGGCAAGGCAGACAACCAGATTCTGGGGGTTGTACAGGCACTGGAGAAACAGCACCCTGGTCGCCCGGTCGTGCTGGTTTCCAAGGACATCAACATGCGCATCAAAGCGCGTGCAATGGGCTTGCCGGCGGAAGAATACTTCAACGATCACGTTCTGGAAGACACCGACCTGCTGTATTCGGGCATCCTGCAACTGCCGGATGATTTCTGGGAAAAACACGCCAAGGGGCTCGAATCCTGGCAAGAAAACAAGCACGGCACCGGCTACACTTTCTACCGCGTCACGGGACCAAGCGTGCCAGCCATGCTGGTGAACCAGTTCGTGTTCATGGAACCGCAAAATGGCGAAGCATCGTTCTACGGTCAGGTGCGCCAGATCAATGGCAAAACTGCGGTCATCCAGACGCTGCGCGATTACACGCATAACAAGAACAGTGTTTGGGGTGTGACCGCACGCAACCGCGAGCAAAATTTCGCGCTGAACCTGCTCAATGATCCCGAATGCGATTTCGTCACCCTGCTCGGTCAGGCTGGCACTGGCAAGACGCTGCTGGCGCTGGCATCAGGCCTGGCCCAGGTGCTGGAAACCAAACTCTACAGCGAAATCATCGTTACCCGTGTCACCGTTCCCGTTGGGGAGGACATCGGCTTCCTGCCAGGCACCGAGGAAGAAAAAATGGGACCCTGGATGGGCGCCTTCGACGACAACCTTGAAGTGCTCAACAAGACCGACAACGACGCTGGCGAATGGGGCCGTGCCGCGACGCAGGATCTGATCCGCTCACGCATCAAGATCAAATCGATGAACTTCATGCGTGGCCGCACCTTCGTCAACAAGTTCCTAATCATCGATGAAGCACAGAACTTGACGCCAAAGCAAATGAAAACGTTGGTCACGCGTGCGGGTCCTGGTACCAAGATCGTCTGCCTCGGCAACATCGCGCAGATCGATACGCCATACCTGACGGAAGGTTCGAGTGGCCTGACGTATGTTGTGGATCGCTTCAAGGGTTGGGCGCATAGCGGACATGTGACGCTGGCGCGTGGCGAACGCTCACGCTTGGCCGACCATGCGAGCGACGTGCTGTAAGACACTCAGCTATCCCTAATCGCCTCTAATCGCGGTCATAAAAAAGCCTGCCTATCGCGAGATAGGCAGGCTTTTTATAACGAACGCTTCTTTGTTCTAGCCGACCATCAAAGGAATTGGGTGCCAATCCACCAAGCAATCGCTGCCACAAAGGCAGAAGCAGGGATCGTAAAGATCCAGGCCCAGACGATATTACCCGCAACGCCCCAGCGCACTGCCGACATCTTGCGCGATGCACCAACACCGACAATGGCACCCGTGATCGTATGCGTGGTCGATACAGGCACACCCAGCATGGTGGCGAGGAACAAGGTGATCGCACCACCGGTTTCGGCACAGAAACCACCGACCGGTTTGAGCTTGGTAATGCGCTGGCCCATGGTCTTGACAATACGCCAGCCACCAAACAGCGTACCAAGGCTGATCGCGGTGTAGCAGCTCAGAATGACCCAGGTCGGTAGCGGATCGGCTGCCGTCATGGTGCCGGCAGCAATCAACAGCATCCAGATGATGCCCATGGTCTTTTGCGCGTCGTTACCACCGTGACCCAAGCTGTACATGGCAGCCGAGATCAGTTGCAGGCGGCGGAACCAGCGATCCACCGTGCGTTGCGATGAGCGCACAAACAGCCACGACACCAGCAGCATCATCAGCGAACCGAACAGGAAACCCAGCGTCGGTGACAACACGATGAACAGGATGATCTTGAAGAGGCCTGATGCGATCAGTGCATCGGTACCCGCCTTGGCGACAGCCGCACCGACCAAGCCACCGATCAAAGCATGCGAAGACGACGATGGCAGACCAAAGTACCAGGTCACCACGTTCCAGACTATGGCGCCGACCAATGCGCCGAACACGACATAATGGTCAATCACGATCGGATCGATGGTGCCGGTACCGATCATCGCAGCGACTTTCAGGTGAAAGACACCGATTGCAGCAAAGTTGAAAAAAGCAGCCATCGCGACAGCTGTTTGCGGTTTCAGCACGCCGGTCGAAACCACCGTGGCGATCGCATTCGCAGCATCATGGAAGCCGTTCATGAAGTCGAAGACCAGGGCCAGAATCACCAGAAAGGCCAGGACGTAAAAACTCATGGTGAGTGTTTGCATGGGTATGTTCTTTTTCAATCTGCACGATCACGCAATGGCGCGTGACCGAAAAACGACGAAGCGCAATGCAGCTCCGTAAACGCAAACCGCCGCACAAATGGCGGCGGCATTCGCCCGATCAGGCGTTCTCGACGATGATGCCTTCGATGATGTTGGAAACATCTTCGCAACGATCAGTCACGGTTTCCAGCAGTTCATAAATGGCTTTGAGTTTGATCAGAGTACGCACGTCCGGCTCTTCGCGGAACAGCTTGGACATCGCGGCACGCATAACGTGATCAGCATCCGATTCCAGACGATCGATTTCCTGGCAGATTTCCAGGATCTGACGCGAGTTATCCATATTGTGCAGCAGGCCGACAGCCGCCTTGACCTTTTCGGTGCATGCCAGGCACAACTCAGCCAGACGTTTGGCTTCCGGCGTGGTCGATTTGATGTCGTACAGCGAAATCGTCTGAGCCGCATCTTCCAGCAGATCGAGAATGTCATCCATCCGTGTGATCAATTGGTGGATGTCGTCGCGATCAAGCGGGGTGATGAAGGTCTTGTGCAAGGCATCCAGCGTGGCGTGGGTGACCTTGTCTGCCTCTTTCTCGATGCCTTCGATGGCATGCACACGAATTTCGAGGTCGTCGAAATTGGTCATCAGCGCGACCATTTCCTTGGCGCCCTTGACGCAATATTCTGCGTGCTCGTTGAATAGATCGAAGAATTTGCCTTCTTTCGGCAGAAGTCGTCCAAACATGATTACTCTCTTTGAAGATTAAGACATTGAAATCGGTAGGCATTTCATCAGCGACAAAATCAAGCCGACGAAACGATAAAGCGGTAAAACAGAACAAACAGTCTCTTCAGTCCCCTTGATACAACGCAGCAGAACCGGTGTAGTTTTCGAATTTCGTGAATTGGCCAAGGAAAGTCAGGCGCACGGCACCAATCGGGCCGTTACGCTGCTTGCCGATAATGATCTCGGCCGTGCCTTTGTCCGGCGAATCCGGATTGTAGACCTCGTCGCGATAGATGAACAGGATCACGTCGGCATCCTGCTCAATCGCGCCGGATTCGCGCAAATCGGACATCACGGGGCGCTTGTTCGGACGTTGCTCCAGAGAACGATTGAGCTGCGACAACGCAATGACCGGACAGTTGAGTTCCTTTGCCAGCCCTTTCAGGCTTCGGGAAATCTCGGAAATTTCAGTGGCGCGGTTTTCGGATGAACCGCCGCCATTACCCGACATCAATTGCAGGTAATCGACGATGATCAACCCCAACTTGCCGCATTGACGGGCCAGACGACGCGAACGTGCGCGCAATTCGATCGGGCTCAGCGCGGGCGTTTCATCGATGAACAACTGGGCATCATTCATTTTTTGAATCGCATGCGTCAGGCGCGGCCAGTCTTCATCGACCAGACGGCCGGTACGCAGACGATGTTGATCGAGACGGCCGACCGAACCCAGCATACGCATGGCAAGCTGGGTGCCGCCCATCTCCATCGAGAACACGGCAACCGGCAAACCACTGTCGATCGCCACGTTTTCACCGATGTTGATCGAAAATGCGGTCTTACCCATCGATGGACGACCCGCCACGATCACCAGATCGCCGGGCTGGAGACCGGAAGTCATGCGGTCCAGATCGGCAAAGCCGGTCGGCACGCCCGTAATATCGCTATTGCTGTCGCGGCTGTAGAGTTCGTCGATACGCTCGACCACCTGCGTTAGCAGCGGCTGCAGTTCCTGAAATCCTTGCGCACCGCGTGCGCCCTCTTCGGCGATCGCGAAGATCTTGGACTCCGCTTCGTCAAGCATCTGCTTGACTTCCTTGCCCTGTGGCGAGAAAGCAGAACCCGAAATCTCGTCTGCTACCGTGATCAGTTTGCGCAGCACCCCGCGGTCACGCACGATCTCGGCATAGCGACGGATGTTGGCTGCGGACGGCGTGTTCTGCGCCAGCGCATTCAGATACGCCAAGCCACCGACATCTTCCGCCTTGCCACTGGTCGTCATCGCCTCGAACACGGTGATCACGTCTGCCGGCTTGGCGCTATTGATCAGCTTGACGATGTGCTGAAAGATGATCCGATGGTCGTAGCGGTAGAAATCGTCTTCGCCGACAAAGTCCGCAATGCGATCCCACGCCGCATTGTCGAGCAGCAGGCCACCCAGGACGGATTGTTCTGCTTCGATCGAATGAGGGGGAACGCGAAGGGAATCCAGCTGCGGATCGGACGGGGTATTCATGGCGCGCAATTATACCTGTTTAGGCGCACCCGCTTTGGCAAGCGCGCAACAAAAAAGCCGGGAATTCCCGGCTTTTTCAATGGTGCAATGCACCAGAAAGAACAGCGTAGGCTTAAGCCTGTTCGCCAACAACGTTGATGGTCACTTCGACAAGCACGTCGGTGTGCAGCGAAACCGAAACTGCGTGGTCGCCGGTCACTTTCAGCGGGCCGTTTGGCATGCGGATTTGCGCTTTTTCAACAGCGAAACCTTGTTTGGTCAGGACTTCAGCGATGTCGCTATTGGTCACGGAACCGAACAGACGGCCATCGACGCCGGCTTTTTGCGAAATCTGGATGCTTTGGCCACTCAGTTTTTCACCTTGTGCCGTAGCTGCTGCCAGTTTTTCTGCAGCGATTTTTTCCAGTTCTGCGCGCTTGACTTCGAATTCGGCAACAGCTGCCGTCGTTGCACGACGAGCCTTGCGTTGCGGAATCAGGAAGTTACGTGCGTAACCGTCCTTGACTTTGACGACGTCGCCCAGATTGCCGAGATTAACGACTTTTTCCAACAGAATGACTTGCATGTTTTTCTCCTATTTCAGTCGTTGATCAGGCGTTGTGCAGATCGGTGTAAGGCAGCAATGCGAGGAAGCGTGCGCGCTTGATCGCGGTATCAACCTGACGCTGATAGATTGCCTTGGTGCCGGTCAGACGTGCTGGCATGATCTTGCCGTTTTCCTGAACGAAGTCTTTCAGGGTGTCGACGTCCTTGTAGTCGACCGATTCAACGTGTGCAGCGGTGAAACGGCAGAATTTTTTGCGCTTGAACAGAGGATTTTGCTGTTTGCGTTTTTCTTTGAGTTTGTTCTTGTCGAATTTTTTACCGAATGCCATTTTTGGCTCCTGTATCTAAATGTGGTTCTTCGAAATCTGTCAGATGGAATACGAGACTTTTGCTGTTACGGCTTTTGCGTGCCAAGAATCCGGTGAACTGATAGGTGCCGCCCAATTGGGCTCGGTCAAATCTGCCTGAAATCTCACCCGCGGCAATCGCGGCAATTTCAAACTCGACCAACCTTGGCATACCCGCTTCGATTTGTTGTGAACTGTGCAGCAACATGGCTGACACAATCGGTACACCTGCCGGGGAATAGCGCAAAATTTCACGCTCGGCAATGGTGGCAACGATCTGAAGCTGATTCACTCCCGATACGCCAATGCCCTATCAGGCAGCAGGAGCCTCAGTACGGTTCTTGGCAGCGTCTTCCTTCTGCACGGCCTTCATCATTGGCGAAGGAGCCGTTTCAGCTTTCTTCATCTTGACGGTCAGGTGACGCAGGACGGCATCGTTGAATTTGAAGCCGGTTTCGATTTCAGCCAGCGTTTCGCTGTCACATTCGATGTTCAGGCAGACGTAGTGTGCTTTTGCCAGTTTCTGGATCATGTAGGCCAGTTGACGACGGCCCCAGTCTTCCACGCGGTGAACGGTACCGCCACGGGTGGTGACGATGCCTTTGTAGCGTTCGATCATTGCAGGCACTTGCTCGCTCTGATCAGGGTGAACGATAAATACGATTTCATAATGACGCATGCAAACTCCTTTGGACTGTTTGAAGAACGCCCACCCCGGCGTCAGACGGGTGTGGGAAGAGGAAAACCCGCGACTATACGCTTAAACATAGGAAAACTCAATGTTCTCAGCGCATTTGTTCCGAAAAACCGCACGGGGCGGGGAATTTTTCCTGCATCAAGAGGGTCAATCCCTTGCTTTACCGCATGTACTGTATAAAAATACAGACTGTTCATATTTACAGCCCGCCAAATTGGGCTTATTCGGATTCAGACATGATCAAATTGACCGCACGGCAGGAACAAATCCTGAATCTGATTCGCGATGCCATCGAACACACGGGCTTTCCGCCCACCCGCGCCGAGATCGCTGCCGAGCTCGGTTTCCGCTCCGCCAATGCCGCCGAAGAACATTTGCAGGCATTGGCGCGCAAGGGTGCCATCGAAATTGCCCCCGGTACGTCACGCGGCATTCGCCTCAAGGATCAGCACGCTGGCGAACGTCACGCGCATGCGCAGATGGCACTCCCGCACCCTGCACTCATGCAATTGAGTCTGCCGCTGGTCGGACGCGTCGCCGCAGGCTCGCCCATCCTTGCGCAGGAACATATCGAAGCCACCTACGATGTCGATCCTGCGCTGTTTTCCGCCAAACCAGATTTTTTGCTCAAGGTGCGCGGCATGTCGATGCGCGACGCCGGCATTCTCGATGGCGATCTGCTGGCAGTAAAGAAAATCGACAGCGCACGCAATGGACAGATCGTGGTGGCCCGTCTGGGCGAAGAAGTCACTGTCAAGCGCTACAAGAAATCCGGCTCTCTCGTTGAGCTCTTGCCGGAAAACCCCGAGTTCGAACCGATTCGTGTCGATCTGGCTCAGGACGACTTTGCGCTCGAAGGTTTGGCCGTAGGATTGATGCGTAGCTGGAATTGAGCGGCCTTGGCAAGGCGGACAAACCGCCTTGCCACTTCAAGAGATGGCATAAATGCGCTTGATCGGCCACGTGCCGACTTCCCAGCTCTTTAATTTATTCCCACCTCTTTTATTTATCCTTATGCCGGACTTTCCTGCCGGTCAGCATCTGGCTGGCCATCCCGCGTAGGATATTGACTTCCTCCTCCTCCAGACCGGCACGCGAAAACAAGCGTTTCAAACGCGGCATCAATTTCTTGGGATTCTCGGGATCAAGAAAATCGATTGCCACTAACGCCTGCTCAAGATGCGCAAACATGCCCTCGATCTGCGCCATGCTGGCAGCCTGCCCCTGAAAACCGATACCGGATTGCAGCGGCTGTGCATCCTGCGTTGCCATGCGCGCCTCATAGGACAGCACTTGCACGGCTTGCGCCAGATTCAATGAGGAATAGTCGGGATTCGCAGGAATATTGATCAAGACGTTACAGCGCTGTACCAACTCATTCGGCAAGCCGAAACGCTCGTTACCGAATACCAGCGCCGCCTTCAATCCAGCCTGTTCGCGAAGATGTGCCGAGAATCCTCTGGGTGTCATGACCGGCGGTGAAAATTCGCGCAAACGTGCTGTTACCGCAGCGGCAAAATTACAGTCGACAAGGGCTTCGTCCATCGAACCGACAATGCGTGCCGCAGCCAGAATATCCTGCGCGCCGCTGGCAAAGGCGATCGCCTCCTCGTGTTGCAGGCAATCGGCCTGACGCGGATTGACTAGCACCAGATCGTCGAAACCCATGTTTTTCATGGCGCGTGCCGTAGCGCCAATGTTGCCGGGACGGCTGGTTTCCACCAGAACGAAGCGCAGGCGCGTGAAAAGAGGCGTGTCGGAAATAGTCTGGTTCATTTAAAATAGCGGGATCGCGGCGAAAACGAGCGTATGGTCCAGTGCAAAAGCATGAGATGACTGCTCCGCCTTCCCCGCATCGCTCATTAAGGTCAAATCAGGTTGTGTCTTTGCGCATTGCGCGCAGCGCCGCCATTTTAACGGAATCCCTATGCATCCCATGCTCAACACGGCGATCAAGGCTGCTCGTCGCGCCGCCGCTGTCATCAACCGCGCTTCTTTCGATCTGGACCGCATCAAGGTTACGGAGAAAAAGCCCAACGATTTCGTCACCGAAGTCGATCAGGCCGCCGAGCAGGCGATCATCGAGGTTCTGCTGAATGCCTACCCTGACCACGCCATTCTCGCCGAAGAGTCCGGCGCTTCTGCCAATCTTCACGATGAAAAAGAGTTCGTCTGGATCATCGATCCGCTTGATGGCACGACCAACTTCATCCACGGCTTTCCACAATACGCGGTATCGATCGCCTTGCAGCACAAGGGCCAGATTACGCAAGCTGTCGTCTACGACCCGAACCGTAATGACCTGTTCACCGCAACCAAGGGCGCTGGCGCCTTCCTGAACGAGAAACGCATTCGCGTCACGCGTCGCGACAAGATGGCCGATGCACTGATCGGTACCGGCTTTCCATTCCGTCAGGGCGACAACATCGATCAATATATGAAGATGTTCAAGATCATGACGCAAAGCTGCGCCGGTCTGCGCCGCCCCGGTTCCGCTGCACTCGATCTGGCTTACGTTGCCGCAGGTCGTCTCGACGGTTTCTTCGAAAAAGGTTTGCAGCCGTGGGACATCGCAGCAGGCTCGCTGCTGATCACCGAAGCGGGTGGCATCGTCGGCACATTCGAAGGCGAATCAGACTACCTGTACAAGGGCGATGTACTCGCCGGTTCACCGAAAATCTTTGCACAATTGGTGTCACACCTCAGCGAATTCGCCAAGAAATAAGCCATGGCCATACGGGCATCATGGGAAGCATGATGCCCGTCAGTACGAATTACCCCATCTGTAGCAGCGCGGGTCATTACTGAGCACACAAGCAAGCCTGCTGTTATACTTGCCCCACGCGGCGCCTCTCCAGTCTGCCAGCCGCGCGTCCATCAAGACTTTCTCCCATCCGTTTGCCTGAGACTGGCGCCATCCATGGCGACAGGCCGATTTTTCCTTAAGAGTTTTCATGTCATTTGCTGACCTCGGCCTGGCCGAAGGCATTGTTCGCGCCGTAACCGAACAGGGATACACCCAACCTACACCGATTCAAAGCCAAGCAATTCCCGCCGTACTGCACGGTGGTGACTTGCTCGCCGGCGCACAAACCGGCACCGGCAAGACCGCCGGCTTCACCTTACCCGTATTGCATCGCCTGTCCACTACCGGC
The DNA here is from genome assembly GCF_913776015.1 of uncultured Oxalicibacterium sp. GTDB lineage: Bacteria > Pseudomonadota > Gammaproteobacteria > Burkholderiales > Burkholderiaceae_D > Oxalicibacterium. Next base: position 17,724 of record NZ_CAJYMD010000001.1, read on the forward strand.
AAGCAACATGCCAACAAAACTGCGCCGCGTGCGATCCGCGCACTGGTGCTGACGCCAACGCGTGAACTTGCTGCGCAAGTCGAAGAAAGCGTGCAAATCTATGGCAAGTACCTGAACCTGAATTCAGCCGTCATCTTTGGCGGTGTCGGCATCAATCCACAGATCAAGCTGCTCAAGCATGGCGTCGATATTCTCGTTGCCACGCCAGGTCGTCTGCTCGATCACATGCAGCAAGGCACCGTCAATCTCGACAAGATCGAAATTCTGGTGCTCGACGAAGCCGATCGCATGCTGGACATGGGCTTCATCCGCGATATCCGCAAGGTGCTCGCCGCGCTGCCGCCCAAACGTCAGAACCTGCTGTTCTCGGCTACCTTTTCCGATGAGATCAAGGCACTCGCCGATGGCCTGCTCGACTCACCCGCCACGATCGAAGTGGCGCGTCGCAATTCCACCGTCGAAGTCATCGATCAGAAAATCCATCCGGTCGATCGCGACCGCAAGCATCCCTTGCTTGCGCATCTGATCAAGACCCGCAACTGGCATCAGGTACTGGTATTTACGCGCACCAAGCACGGTGCCAATCGTCTGGTCGAACAACTGGGCAAGGATGGCATCAGCGGCATGGCGATTCACGGCAACAAGAGCCAAAGCGCACGTACCAAGGCACTAGCCGAATTCAAGGATGGCAGCCTGCAAGTGCTGGTTGCCACCGATATCGCGGCACGCGGCATCGATATCGATCAGCTTCCTTATGTCGTCAACTACGACCTGCCCAACGTGCCGGAAGATTATGTTCACCGTATCGGCCGCACGGGCCGTGCCGGTGCGACGGGCGAAGCGGTGTCGCTCGTATGCGTAGACGAACACAACATGCGCAAAGACATCGAGAAACTGATCAAGCGCACGTTGCCAACCGAAGTCATTGCAGGCTTCGAGCCGGATCCGAACGCCAAGGCACAGCCGATTCAGCTGCGCAGTCATGGCCACGGTGGCGGCGGACGTCGCCCGCAACAGTCGCGCGGCAATGCGGGTGGCGGCAGTGGCAACAAGGCAGGCGGAAGATCAAGCAATCCGCAACCGGGTGGACAAGCTGCACGCAGCGGACAAGGCAAGCCACCAGGTACTGGCAACGGCTCGCGCCAACCATCGCAGCATCGCTCCGGCGGTCGCTGACAGGAATCAAAAAGCCTTCACATGGCATTTGCCAGTGAAGGCTTTTTTGCAGTTGGCGATATTCAAAAAATACCGAACAAGCAGAACAACTGCCCTGACGACTTATATCGCACGACCTGCAAGATCGCTGGCAAAACCGCGATCTCAATTACAGGCATCACACTAGCTGCTGAAACGCCAACGTATACCCATTGCAATCCACAACGCCGAATTCGGTTGCCCCATAGGACATTTCCTGAATCGGCCATACGACGATGTTCTTGTCTTCCAGGCGCGAATAATAGGCTTCGATATCCGGTACCGTGAAATACATCGTGCCGGAGCACGTCAACGGCACATTCCACAAATCCCGATCGGTGAAAACAATCCGACCGCCATGCTTTTCCACCGTGAGCGTCCCTGCCGCAACGGTCACGCGAAAGTCGAGAACGCTGCGGTAAAACTCTGCGGTTTTGTCCATGTCGTGGCAACGCAGTAACAGCGTGATGGACATGATCGGCGTTCCTTCCGTAAAAACGGGAAATGGATAAGGCGCTGCTGCCGGCATGGAAAAACTCTCTTCGCAGGCAAAGTAGGTGATCACAGCTTAGGAACCGTTACCTGGCAAGTCAATCAGATTGGTGGACAGTTGGTCGGCGGCCAGTGGCATGTATACAATACTGCTCCATCAAGAGTGGCGAACAAAATCCGGCGCAGCGATTCTGGTCAGGCGTATTGCAAACAATACGTGTGACGCGGCAAGACGCAGCAACGACGCCAGAAGGGTTTTGTCAGTCACTCGAAGCCGCACGCATGGCGGCATGCATCCTTTGCCCTGCCCTATTGCGATCTCTTGCCTGGAACGCAACGAACAGGACATGCCTAACCCGACGATATGCCATTGAAAACACCTGAAACAGCTGAAAAAAACATCGCGACACCCAATCAATCCGGCGAGGCGAAAAGTGCGCACACGCCCATGATGCAGCAATACCTTCGCATCAAGGCGGATTATCCGAGCACGCTGGTGTTCTATCGCATGGGCGATTTCTACGAACTGTTTTTCGAGGATGCGGAAAAAGCTTCACGCCTGCTGGGAATTACGCTCACGCAGCGCGGCAGTTCCAATGGTCAGCCGATCAAGATGGCGGGCGTCCCCTTTCACGCTGTCGAACAATATCTGGCCAAGCTCGTCAAACTCGGCGAATCAATCGCCATCTGCGAACAGATTGGCGATCCCGCCACCAGCAAGGGGCCGGTCGAGCGCAAGGTCATTCGCGTTATCACACCCGGTACCCTCAGCGATGCCGATTTGCTGCCGGAAAAATCCGAACAGCCCCTGCTGGCGCTTTACGCTGTCAACCAGCGACGCGGCATCACTGTCGGTATGGCATGGCTTTCGATGGCCAGCGGCGCACTGCGCATGATGGAATTCTCATGCGATACCTCACAAGCCGATGCACGCCTGCGGCATGAACTGGAACGCCTTGCTCCCGCAGAAATTCTGGTACCAGGCAGCATCGATACACCATTCAGCGACTATCCTTTTGCACGCAATACCACCGTACCCGACTGGCATTTCGATCTCGCACAAGGTACCAAATCACTGCATGAACAGTTACAGGTTGCGACGCTGAGCGGCTTCGGCGCCGAATCGCTCTCAGCCGCGATCGGTGCCGCGGGCGCCTTGCTGCGCTACGCACAATCCACACAGGGACGCGGCTTGCAGCATGTGCGCACCCTCGTGGTCGAAAATGAAGACGAATACATCGGACTCGATGCTGCCACGCGTCGCAATCTGGAACTGACCGAATCCATTCGCGGTCCGGAACAATCGAGCGCCACCCTCTTTTCCCTGCTCGATCACTGTCGTACATCGATGGGTTCGCGCCTTTTGCGCCACTGGCTGCACCACGCACCGCGCACGCAGGATGTAGCCAAGTCGCGCCACGCTGCCATCCATGCCTTGATGCGCGGTGATGCCACCTCGGGACTGTTCTCGACGCTGGCCTCGGTGCCGGATATCGAACGCATTACCACACGCATTGCGCTGATGAGCGCGCGCCCGCGCGATCTGGCCGGTATGCGTGGCGGCTTGCAACAACTGCCTTCGTTGCGCGCCTATGTCTCGATGTGCAACAAGGACGCCGACGCGCCTTTACTCCAGCAACTGCATCAATCACTTGCCACGCCCAACGACTGTCTCGATCTGATCGAGCGCGCGATTGCGATGGAACCCGCTGCCATGGTGCGCGATGGCGGTGTGATTGCGCGTGGCTACGATGCCGAACTCGATGAACTACGCGCGCTTTCCGAAAATGCCGGCCAGTTCCTGGTTGATCTTGAAACACGCGAACGCGAACGCACGGGCATCAGCAATTTGCGCGTCGAATACAACAAGGTGCATGGCTTCTACATCGAGGTTACGCACGGCCAGACCGACAAGGTGCCGGATGACTATCGCCGCCGCCAGACACTCAAGAATGCCGAACGCTACATCACGCCCGAACTCAAAGCCTTCGAAGACAAGGCCCTGTCCGCGCAGGAACGCGCACTGACGCGCGAAAAGCTGCTGTACGAACAGTTGCTGGTGCAATTGGCTGCACACATTCCCGCTTTGCAAGCGATTGCCTGTGCCGTGGCGGAACTCGATACGCTGGTTGCGCTGGCCGATCATGCGATCCGCCATAACTGGTGCGCACCGCAACTGGTCGCCGATCCGACGATTCGAATCGAACAAGGACGCCATCCCGTTGTCGAAAACCACATTGAACGGTTCATCGCCAACGACTGCATGCTCAATCACGAACGCAAACTGCTGCTGATCACCGGCCCTAACATGGGCGGTAAATCGACGTACATGCGGCAAGTTGCGCTGATTACGCTACTGGCTTACGTCGGTAGCTTCGTGCCAGCCAGCAGCGCCACCATCGGCCCAATCGATCGCATCTTCACGCGTATCGGCGCGGCCGACGATCTGGCAGGAGGTCGCTCGACCTTCATGGTCGAAATGACGGAATCGGCAGCCATTCTCAACGGCGCTACGGCCCATTCGCTGGTATTGATGGATGAAGTCGGACGCGGCACGTCCACTTTCGACGGCTTGGCTCTGGCGTGGGCGATTGCGCGTCACCTGATCGAGCAGACACAAAGCTTCACACTGTTCGCAACGCATTATTTCGAACTGACGCAATTGCCCGAACTGCACCCACCGGCAGCCAACGTCCATCTTTCCGCAGTGGAACACAAGGACCGCATCGTCTTCCTGCATGCGGTACAACCCGGCCCCGCTTCGCAAAGCTACGGCCTGCAAGTCGCCCAGCTGGCTGGCGTGCCGCAACCGGTAATTCGGGCGGCACGCAAGCATCTTGCCGACCTTGAAGCGGGTTCCATGCAACCGACACCGCAGTTCGATCTGTTCACCGAGCCGGGAAACGTCTCCTATGAAGAGGAGGCAACCGAGCCGCAGCCTTCGCCTGTCGAAGATGCGTTGGCCGCGCTGGACCCGGACGCACTCACCCCACGAGAAGCACTGGATGCGCTGTATCGACTGAAGGAAATCGGCAACACGCCGCGCTCATGAAACAGCCATTCCTCCGCCTGCTGACTTCACGGCTGTTCTCGCTGTCCTTGCTGCTGCCTGGACTGACATATGCTGGCGAGCCATTCAGCTTCGCCGTGATCGCCAAACCATCCTCGGCATCGACAGGGGCAAATGCAGTCAGAGAAGCGATTCATCAAACTGATCGTGACAATCTTGCCTTTGTAGTCGTCAATGGCATCAAGGCGGACAACGAAGCCTGCGATGACAAGCTGTATCAGGAAAGACGTTCCCTGTTCGAAAGTGCAAAAAACGGGCTGATCGTTTCACTCGCCGCCAGCGACTGGGCACGCTGCGTCAATGCGCGCAACCGCACCATTGCCGTCGAGCGCATTGCACGCCTGCGCGAAATGTTTTTTGTCGATGAGTTCTCGTTCGGCGACAGCAAGCTGCCACTGATCCGACAATCGGCCATTCCTTCGTTCCGTCTGTATGCCGAAAACATGCAATGGCGTATTGGCGACGTGTTGTTCGCCACCATCAACCTGCCAGCCAACAACAACAATTTTCTGAATGCGGCCGGCCGCAACAGCGAATACGAAGATCGTCAGGTTGCCAATACGGACTGGATCAAGCGTCTGTTCATCACCGCCAAGGGCAACAAACTGCAAGGCATCGTGTTGTTCACCGATGCCAATCCGATGGCGCACCGGGCGCAAACAACAGGCTTCTTCTCCAGCGAGAAACGTGAAGGCTTCGCCGACATCCGTCGCCAGATCGCCCGTGCCGCCAAGGATTTCCACGGACAGATCCTGATCGTCCATAGCGATCCCGATGCCGACCGCAATGCCGCGCGTCACACCATCGTCTGGAAAGACAATATCGGTGCCGTGCGCGTCGATCCGGGCTGGACCCGATTATCAGTAACGCCGTCGGCAAAACCACTGTTCGCCATCACACCACGCACTGATAACGGCAAACGCTGATCCGACTATCGTCCCAGGCCGATACCGTCCAATTAAGCGCGCAATAAAAAAGGATGCCGCAGCATCCTCTTTGACAAACGCAATGGCGCGATCAATGCAGCGGATGGCTGCGGAACTGATCACCCTCTTCGTCATCATCGATGTGATGATGACCATGCGCTCCATGCACATGACCGTGCGCGATTTCTTCTTCGGTCGCAGCGCGTACTTCGGTCACCTTCAAACGAAAACGCAATGCCATGCCGGCCAGCGGATGGTTGCCATCCAGCACGACCTTATCTTCGGCAATATCGGTCACGGTGAAAATGACAGGGATTTCATCATCGTCGGGCGTTTCCGGCGAACCTTCAAACTGCATGCCGACTTCCAGTGGCGATGGCAGACGATTGCGTGGTTCGATCTTGACCAGCTCGGGATCATAATCGCCAAATGCATCTTCAGGCTCGACCTGAATCGTGCTTTCGTAACCGACCGCCTTGCCATCAAGCTCTTCCTCGATCTTTGGCAAGGTGTTTTCATAGCCGCCGTGCAGATAGACCATCGGCTCGCGACCGTCTTCAATCACTTCTCCCTGCGCGTCCGACAATGTGTATTCGACGGTAACAACCGTATCCTTGGCAATCTGCATGTTGTGATCCTTTCGTTCTAATCCTGACATTATAACCGTGCCTACCTGTTTGCCTCGACTCGGTGATTTTTATGCAAGCTACGCGCAGGCCGGAAGTGCTGTCCTATAATGCCGCCATGAAAAAACTGACTCTTCTGGGGAATATCACCCCTGCCGAATTCCTGCGCGATTACTGGCACAAGAAGCCCTTGCTGATCCGCCAGGCCATTCCCGATTTCAAGCCATTGCTGTCACGCGACGAACTGTTTGCACTGGTCAAGAGTGAAGACGTGGAATCGCGCCTGATCACGCATACCGGGAAACAATGGGAAATGGAAAGTGGCCCATTCGAGGCCGTGCCGCCCCTGACGCAAAAAAACTGGACGCTGCTGGTACAAGGCGTCAACCTGCATGATGATGCTGCCGATGCGCTGATGCGCCAGTTCAGCTTCATTCCGAATACACGTCTGGATGACCTGATGATCAGTTATGCCACCGAGACCGGCGGCGTCGGTGCCCATTTCGATTCCTATGATGTTTTTCTGTTGCAAGCGCACGGTCATCGCCGCTGGCGCATCAGCGCGCAGGAAGACCTGTCGCTGGTCGATGGCGTACCACTGAAAATCCTGAAGAATTTCCAGCCCGAAGAAGAATTCATCCTTGCCCCCGGCGACATGCTCTACCTGCCACCGCAGTATGCGCACGAAGGAACAGCGATGGATGAATGCATGACGTACTCCATCGGTTTTCGTGCACCTTCCTATCAGGAACTGGGCGAGGCGTTTCTCGAATCCATGATCGACACCATCGATTTGCCGGGTCGCTACGCCGACCCTGATCTGAAACCGAGCAATCAACCGGCTGAAATCAGCAAGACCATGCTGACGCGCATCTCGAGCGAGATCAACAAGGTGCGTTTTACGTCGGAAGATATCGCCCTGTTCCTCGGCGAATATCTCTCAGAACCCAAATCGAATGTGTTTTTCGAGGCACCGCCGGCACTGTCGCGTGCCAAGTTTCTACAACAGGCAAAAAAACGTGGTGTCAAGCTGGAACGCAAATCACAAATGCTGTATCGCGATCCGTATATCTTTATCAACGGCACGTCGTTCGAGGTCGAGTCGGATGATCTGGGCATTCTCGCCGTGCTGGCCAACGAACGCATGATTTCCGCAGAGAAAATATCTTTTGCTTCGGATGATGTCATTGACGCGCTCCATACCTGGTTCACAGATGGCTGGCTCAGCTGGCTCGAAGCGTAAAAACGTGAGAGAAAAGTGATGAAATGGTTAAGATAAGTTGTTTAAAAACAATGTCATAGCGATATCGGGAATCTTTTGGTGCAAAGGTTGTCAATATCACCATCGCTCTTAACCAAATACAAAAAAGCGTTGTGTCATAAGCAAAAAACAGCGCTATAATTCTCGGTTAGGAAGCTTGGTTGCATCGCACCGCAGCAAGGTTCGTACAACAACAGCCACCTAAGAGCGATTAATTACCGGTAATTATTCATCGCCGTAAAAAACGTTGCATATTGCAATTAACCATTGACTTATTTGAAAGATAAATCATGACCAAATCCCTGCTGATCGCCTCCCTGTTTGCTATCGCTTTGACCGCTTGCAGCAAAAAAGAAGAAGCACCTAAAGTTGAAGTCGTAACCCCACCAGCAGCAGAAGCTCCAGCAGCAGCTCCAGCACCAGCCGCTGAAACCCCAGCAGCTCCTGCAGCAGAAGCTCCAGCAGCTCCTGCAACCGAAGCTCCTGCAGCACCAGCCGCTGAAACCCCAGCAGCTCCTGCAAAATAATTCGGATTTCTCCGAAGTAAAAAAGCCGACCTCAGGTCGGCTTTTTTATTGTCTGTTTTTATTAAGCAAATTGCTGCCAAGTCACATTACGCGATTTCGATCCAGTTGAAGCCCTCTTGCTGACCGGCAATCTCAATGAGCGCACTCTGGCCCACGACAGCATTAAGCGCGGCATGAGCGAGGGCCGGCGTGTTGTTCGTCGAACTCAAATGCGCTGCAATAACCTGCTGCAAACGTGAACGGTCTAGGGACGCCAGAATTTCCGCTGCCGCGGTATTGGACAAATGCCCATAGTCGCCAGCAATGCGCTGTTTGAGAAATGATGGATATGCCGAAGTCTGCAACATGTGCACATCGTGATTGCATTCGAGCAAGAGTGCATCGCAACCGTCCAGTGCCGCGATCATGTGTGCCGTACCATGGCCGGCGTCTGTCAATACGCCGAGCTTGCGTGCACCATCCGTAGCGACATACTGAATCGGCTCATTGGCATCATGCGGCACGGTGTAGGGTCGCAGGCACAGATCGCCAATCTCCACCACGTCGCCATCGCCGCAGAAATGCAGCTCTACATCTTCGCAACGATCAGCCACCGCACGATGCGTGCCACAACTCATCCAGACCGGAATACGGTGGCGTCGGGCGAACTTGAACACACCGCCGACATGATCGTGATGCTCATGCGTAACGACGATAGCGGATAACTGCTCGGGAACGACACCGCGTTTTGCAAGACGCCGTTCAGTTTCCCGAACGGTGAATCCGCAATCGAGCATCACGAATGATTGTGTCGTACCGGAACCGGCAGACAGAAGAAGCGCGTTACCTTCGCTACCACTGCCGAGGCTGGCAAATTTCAATGCACAACCTCGTCAGCAGCAACTGTGGGTACGAAGAGGAAAACGAGAATCGTAACCAGCTTACTTGAGCTGATCGTTCAGCAGGCTCAGAATACGCTGGCCGGTTTTCGATGTTTCAACCTGACCTTCGTTATTCAGAACCGTCACTTGGCTGGAATCAGCAGAGCCCTTCACCGAAATGCGATAACGGGCTGCCGCCTTGTCTTTATCCTTGCTGGAACCGAACGAGAACAGATTGCCGAAGAAGCCTTTCTTCTGCGTAGCCTGCGCATCGTCACCCTGATCCACATAACGCACGAAGTACAGACCTTGCGAACGGTCACGATCTTCTACCGTGAAACCGACGCGATCCAGGGCCAGGCCGACACGACGCCATGCACGATCAAAGCCTTCATCGACCTGCACATACGTCCCCTGCACCCCTTGCGCCAGTTTGCTGCGCGATGCTTGTGGTGCGACGTTGGCGACAGATGCCTTGGCACGTTTCTCTTCCACGCCCAACTGCACCATCAGGCGCGACAGGAATTCGGCTTCCAGTTCCGGATCGGAAGGACGCGCCGTCCAAACCGTACGCTCGTTGTCCTGACCCGTCAGCACTTCTTCAGCACCGCGGTGACTTAGATAGATTTCAGTGGTGCCGTTCGGGCCACGTTCCAGACGCGTACGGAACTTGTCGCGCTCGCCCGTCGAGTAGAACGAATCGAAAATCTTGCCGAGATTGCGGCGGATGAAATCCTGTGGAATCTTGGCACGGTTTTCCGCCCAATCGGTTTCCATCACACCGGTATCCGGCGAATCGATATTGATCAGGAAACCATTGTCTTGCCAAAAATCCTTGATACGTGGCCACAACACTTCAGGCGCCTGATTGACGACCAACCAGCGTTGCGAACCACTACGTTCGATCCGCACATCTGCCAGCTGGCTTGGTGCAACAGCCGCAGCCTGCTCGACTGGACGAGCGGTTTGCTGGGCATTGTAGGCGGAGGCTGTGGCACTACCGCGATTTGCATCAGGCAAGGCGTAGCGATTGTCACGTTGCAGCTGCGTTAAATCCGGTGGAATTTCGAGCTTCGACGTATTGTTTTGCGGAGTCTCGCTCTTGTAATCCATGCGATTCGGTTCAAGCATGGAATTGATCGAACTGCATCCGACCAGGCTGGTAAGCGCAAGCGCGTAAATCACGCCGTGTTTTGCGAAGCTACGTTGAGCCATGTAATCAATCTTCCGAAAGTAAATTGGGGACCCGATTCAGATCTGCTGCAATCGGCGAATCAGGTCAGTCGCTTATTGTAATACACCCGATTCGCGCATCGCCGCACGCACGACTTCGTGATACTGCTCGGCCAATGGCACGATAGGCAGGCGCATACCCGGCGGAATCAAACCGATTTCAGCCATTGCCCATTTGAGGGGAACAGGATTCGGTTCGACGAAGAGCTTGTTATGCAGCGGGAACATCTTGTTGTTGATGGCAATCGCTTCGGCCACACGCAAATTCATCGCCGCATCGCACAAGTCATGCATGGCACGCGGTGCAATGTTGGCCGTAACGGAAATATTGCCTTTACCGCCACAGAACATCAGAGCCATCGCAGTTGGATCGTCGCCCGAATAGACGGCGAATTCCTTCGGTGCCTGACGGATCAGATCACAACCGCGTGCGATGTTGCCGGTTGCGTCCTTGACGCCGATCACGCCCGGCACCTGCGCGAGACGCAAAATCGTTTCGTTGGACATGTCGGCCACGGTACGGCCCGGCACGTTGTACAGAATCACCGGCAGATCGACCGCTTCGGCAATCTTCTTGAAATGCTGGTACATGCCTTCCTGGGTAGGACGGTTGTAGTACGGTACAACCTGCAACGATGCATCGGCACCGACATCCTTGGCAAACTGCGTGAGTTCGATCGCTTCAACAGTCGAGTTGCCGCCAGTGCCGGCGATGATTGGGATGCGCTTGGCGGTGTGCTCAACCGCAACACGGATCAGTTCGCAATGCTCTTCCACGGTAACGGTCGGCGATTCGCCGGTCGTGCCGACAATAACGATGCCATCCGTACCTTCGGCGATGTGCCAGTCAATCAGCTTGCGCAGTCCCGGCAAATCGAGAGAGCCGTCTGCGTGCATGGGAGTAACGATTGCGGGAATGCTGCCCTGAATCATGATAGTTGAGCGAAAAAAATGAAGAATAGGTGATTGTAGCGGATAGCCCAATCGTGTGGATCAATTCAGGACAAAATGCCCGATTCCACCGACTTGCTGAGCGCCCGACTTCACCGCGCAAATGCGTTGCAGCATCGCCGGCTTGGGAGAGGTAACGCAGCCATCCTCGAATGCGATGACATGCAAACCGTAATCGCGCGCCACGGACAGCAATTCGCCGCGCGCCAGCAGAAAATCGGGATTGGACGGCTTGCCAAACTGTTCATTGCCAATGGCAAAAGTCTCATAAATCAAGACGCCACCCGGCGCGAGGCCATCGGCCAGCAAGGACCATAACGGCCGATGCAGATAATTGGTGACGATAATGCCGCTGAAACGTCCTGCTGAAAAAGGCCATGAGCGCGCGCTATCTCCCGTTTCCAGATCCAGCGCAAGCGTTTGAATTCCTTCGCCGTGCACCAGTGCCAGGCTTTCAGGATTGCGATCCACCGCCAGCACCGAATGGCCAAGTCCGGCGATCAGCCGACTGTGGCGCCCTGCCCCGCACGCCAGGTCGAGGACTTCCCCCGCAGGAATGAGGCCGGCAAAACGCTGTACCCAGCCCGAAGGCTGGCCCTGCGCTTCGTGCAGATCGGGTTTCTTGCCGAGTTCGCCCATGATTCAGGTGAGTAAAAACGTGAGCGGGAAAACCAGCATTTGCAGCAATTTTCCTGCGGCGGCCATGACCGGCACCATCCAGTAATGCAGAACTTTCAGAATGACCAATCCGATCACGATGAAAAACCCGTAAGGTTCCAGCTTGGCAAATTTATATGCGTAACGATTCGGCAGCATGCTGGTCACGATACGTCCGCCATCCAGCGGTGGCACCGGGAACAGGTTGAAGGCAAAGATCACCAGGTTGGTCAGCACGCCGGCTTGTGCCATGCGCATCAGAAATTCCTCTTGCGAACCGATAGCCGCAAGGAAAATACCAAGCAGCATCCAACCCAGCGCCATGACCAGATTTGCCAACGGCCCCGCAAACGCAACGAATGCCATCTGCTTTTTCGGATTGCGCAAATTGCCGAACACCACAGGTACCGGCTTGGCGTAACCGAACAGAAAAGGACTGCCGGCAAAATACAGCGCGATCGGGATCAGCAAGGTACCGATCGGATCGATATGCTTGATCGGATTCAAACTCATGCGTCCTTGCGCATAAGCTGTGTTGTCACCGAAATATTTGGCTGCGTAAGCATGCGCCGCTTCGTGCAAGGTGATTGCAAACACAATCGGCAAGGCATAGACGGAAAACGTCTGGATGAGGTCGTTCATGGCAAAGTCTTTGGATGATCAGGTAATGGAGTCGACTATCAAAGGCCAAACGCGCTGGCATCGCCCCGCCCTTGACGCCGCAATTCCGGCTGCGCGCCGGTCATGTCGATCACGGTCGTCGGTTCCAGGCTACAGGCACCGCCATCAATCACCAGATCAACTAGTTTTTCGAGACGCTCGCGCACCTCGTCAGGATCGGTCAGCGGGCCGTCATCGCCCGGCAAAATCAGGGTCGTGCCAAGTAAAGGCTGTGCCAGCTCGCCCAGCAAGGCATGGGCAATAGCATTCTCGGGAACACGCAGGCCGATGGTCTTGCGCGACGGATGGCTGACGCGACGCGGCACTTCCTTGGTTGCTTCAAGAATGAAGGTGTACGGTCCCGGTGTTGCCGCCTTGAGCATGCGGTACTGCTGATTGTCCACGCGCGCATAGTTGGCGATCTCGCTCAGGTCGCGGCACAGCAAGGTCAGATGATGCTTGTCATCGACATTGCGAATCCGGCGCAAGCGCGTAACGGCGTCCTTGTCATCGAGGTGACAAACCAGCGCATAGCAGGAATCTGTCGGCAAGGCGACGATGCCGCCCTCACGCACGATTTTCGCCGCCTGTGCGATCAGGCGCGCTTGCGGATTGTCGGGATGAATCTGAAAAAATTGGCTCATGAAAATAATGGCGGCGGCAGCCGTCGGGCCACCGCCGCCAGTGATCCTTCGTCAAAACAATTATTGAATATTACGCAAAGCGGCAATACGTTGCTCAATCGGTGGGTGCGTCGAGAACAGTGCGGTAAAGCCTGGTCGATCGCTGATACCGAAAGCCTTCAGGTTTTCCGGCAGCGGGGTTGGCTCGATGCCACCAAGACGCGCCAGCGCCTTCATCATCGGTTGCGGGCTACCCATCAGTTTGGCAGCACCGGCATCGGCACGATATTCGCGATGACGCGAGAACCAGGCAACGATCACCGAAGCGGCAATACCGAACACGATCTGGCAAACCATGACCGTCACAAAGTAACCGATGCCTTGCCCCTCGCTATTGCTGTTGCGCGAAATGGCACGATCAACAAAATAGCCAACCACACGCGCCAGAAATACGACGAAGGTGTTCACCACACCTTGCACCAGCGTCATGGTCACCATGTCGCCATTGGCAACGTGCGCCACTTCGTGTGCCAGCACGGCTTCGACTTCTTCCTTCGTCATGCTTTGCAACAAACCGGTGGAAACCGCTACCAGGGCAGAATTCTTGAAAGCACCGGTGGCAAATGCGTTGGGTTCGCCGTCATAGACAGCCACTTCCGGCATGCCGATACCAGCGCGATCCGACAATTTACGCACCGTATCGACCAGCCACAATTCGGTGCTCGACGACGGCGAATCGATCACACGAGCACCCGTTGACCACTTGGCCATCGGCTTGCTGATCAGCAACGAGATGATCGAACCCGTGAAACCAACCACCAGGGAGAACACCATCAGCATCGGCAGGTTCAGCCCGGACTGCGTCATGAAGCGATCGACGCCCAGCACGGACAGGACGATCGACATCACCGCAATCACGGCGATATTGGTTGCGATAAACAACAGGATCCGTTTCATTCAATTGCCTCCATCGGGTATTAAACGGGATTCGCGGAGATTCGGTCGAGTCGCACATTGCGCTTTATCCGAATGCGGTCTTCAAATGCGATCGCAATCGCGAATTTCAAGGGCGCAAGATACCGGAAACCATCCTCCGGCTCAATGAAACGCCCGCAAAAAATCAGATCGTCCAGTCGTGCCAGACCGGTTTTACACTCTTTGGCAAAGGCGGCAAGGTGCCGATATCGACACGCGATTCGCCTGGACCGTGGAAGTCGGAGCCACGCGAGGCAAGAAAGCCGAAACGGTTGGCCACGCGCGCATATTCCTCATACTGGTCCACCGTGTGGCTGCCGGTCGTCACTTCGATGGCCGTACCGCCAAGGTCCTTGAATTCGGCGAACAAGGCATCGAATGCCGTGTCATCGAATTTGTAGCGCCCCGGATGGGCAATCACGGCAATGCCACCCGCACCGCGTATCCACTGCATGGCGTCCGACAAAGTCGCCCAGCGATGCGGCACGAAGCCCGCCTTGCCTTCCCCCAGGTACTTGCTGAACACCTCGGACAGATCCTTGCAGACCCCAAGCTCAAGCAGGTAGCGCGCAAAGTGCGTGCGCGAAATCAGATCGGGATTGCCGGCAAATTTCAATGCGCCTTCGAACGCGCCATGAATACCAACTGTTTCCAATTGCGCCGCCATCTCGCGTGCGCGGTTTTCGCGCCCACCACGCATGCCGGCCAAGCCATCGATCAGCGTCTGATTGGTTTCGTCAATTTGCAAGCCGACGATATGCACAGTTTGCGACGCCCAGGTGATCGAGATTTCCACGCCCGTTACATACGGCAGATCCAGTGCCTTCGCAGCAGCACGTGCCTCGGCAATGCCGGCAACCTCATCGTGATCCGTCATTGCCCACACATCCACGCCATTACGTTTGGCGCGCGCCGCCAGATCGGTAGGCGACAGCGTGCCATCGGACACGGTGGAATGGCAGTGCAGATCAAAATTCAACATCGTTTTCAACTCGGTGAGACAACAGACATGATTGTACGGGTATTGCTTCATCCTTACCGGAAGCAATGCCATACCTCATTGTTCTCATCCCGCAAAAATCATTCCAGGAAAGTGTCAACGGCACGCGCAATCTGTTCCGGCTGGTCGTGATGCAACATGTGGCCGGCATCCGGCACGCGCAGCGAAATCACGTTACCGAAATGCGCCTTGCGTCGCGCGATTTCTGCATCTGCCTGCCCGGCATCGCCAAAGCGTGGCATCAGTTCACTCTCCTTAGCATCCACCCACAGCACGGGCGCACGCACGGCCTGCCAGCAAGCCAGGACTTCGTCGAGACGATACAGCATCGGATTCGACAACCGATGGCGGGGGTCGGCCTGCAACACCCACGCACTGCGCATATCGGGCGCTGCCCAATGGCCGGCCAGAAATGCGGCGCGACGATCGGTCAGGCGCGGATTGTTTTTCTGCAGTCGGCGCGCCACTTCGTCCCGGTCGGCATAGCTCCGCAAGGCAGGCGGATTGCGCAACTCATCGAGCCATTGCCCATAGCGTCCCGGTGCCTGCTCCGGGCGGGTCGCCGGCATGCCGAATCCTTCCAGAAGAATCAGGCGACGCACGCGGTCTGCACGTACCCCGGCATACACGCCGGCCACATTCGCACCGAGGCTATGCCCGAGCAAATCGACCGGCGCATCAGGCGCATAGTGCGCCAGCAGTGCATCCAGATCGGCCAGATAGTCGGGAAACCAGTAACCGCCGGGCGCATGCGCCGTGCCACCAAAACCGCGCCAATCCGGCGCAATGAAGTGTACGCGCGCCTGCATGGCATCAACCAGAAACTGGAAAGTGGCCGACACATCCATCCAGCCATGCAACATGACGACGATAGGTGCCCCATCGTCGCCCCAATGGCGCACGTGATACCGCAAACCCCGCAAGGTAATCCATTCCGAACGGGAAGGCTTCATATCCTGCAATTCGTTCATCCTGTCTGGCGCGCACTAAAGCCGTCACGGCATCGCGCGCGCAATTACAAAAAAATACGCGCATCGATGTTTGAGCATCGATGCGCGCAGCCAGCAAAACATTTACTTCTTGGCGTCGTCTGCGGCTTTCTGGATATCTTGTCCTGCTTCTTTCATTTTCTCGCCAGCGCTGGCTGCGGCGTTATCGACCTGCTTGCCGGCGCGCTCTGCAGGACCTTCCTTCTGACAGGCGCTCAAACCAACAGCCAGCAAGCCAACAGCGATCAGGGACAGCAAGGTTTTCTTGGTATTCATGGTAATGATCCTTTCAGGATGAGGGAATGGGAAGACATCATTGGCGAGGACGGATCGACTCCGCTACCTCGCTTGTTTTCATTTCTTTGCGTCGTCTGCAGCTTTCTGGATTTCTTTTCCTGCTTCCTGCATCTTCTCGCCGACCTTGGCGGTGACTTCTTCGACCTTTTCCGCCGCCGTTGCGGTGGCTTCATCAATCTTCTTGCCTGCACGCTCGGCCGGTCCTTCTTCCTTCTTCTGGCATGCGGCAAGACCGAATGCCAATGCGCTAACTGCCAGTACTGCCATCAAGGTTTTTTTAGTATTCATCATGATCCCTTCATAGATTCGTGCGTCCGCGATGCGGTGACTTTGCATCGTCACGCACCAATTTGACTGTGATCTTTTTCCCAAGTTCTTGCAACTCGGTAACAAGGTGTAACGTTGTTATTTCGTCACGACTGTGCTGCCGACAGCAAATCGGCCAGATCGGCCTCGCTAAAGCCGGCGGCGCGCCGTGCTGCCAGATTGAACGGCCCACGGACGATAGGTGCCTTGTAATGGCGCGACAACTGCCGATAGGTGGAAACCGGCTCCAGGCCTCGCTGCGCGCATAGAAAGGCATACCAGCGGTTGCCGACTGCAACATGGCCAATTTCATCGCGCAGGATAATGTCGAGAATGGCCGCTGCCTCGGCATCACCAGCTTGTGCCAGTTTGGCGCGCATCGGCGGCGATGCATCAAGCCCGCGTGCTTCCATCGTGCGCGGCACCAATGCCATGCGGGCCAGCACGTCGCCCACCGTTTTTTCGGTCATTTCCCACAGACTGTTATGCGCTGAAAAATCGCCATAGGCGTAACCCAAACGCTGCAAATGCGCCGCCAGCAGCGAGAAGTGCAAAGCCTCTTCAGCGGCAACCTTCAACCAGTCGGCGTAGTAATCGTGCGGCATGTCCGCGAAGCGCCAGATCGCATCCAAGGCAAGGTTGATCGCGTTGAACTCGATATGCGTCAAGGCATGAATGGCAATCGCCCTGCCCTCGGGCGTATGCATGGCGCGCCGCGCCACATCCTTGGGTGGCAACAAAATCGGATGCGCCGGGCGTCCGGGAATCGGTGCCGACGGCAGCAGTTGCGCAACCGTATCGAGCGTGATGCCACCTTCCGCCCATGCCTTTGCCAGGGCAATCGTCTGCCCGGCCTTGATGCCCGGATCACACTCGACCAGCAGGCACAACGCCGCTTCGCGCAATTCCTTGAAAGGCAATGCCATGGCGTTTGCAGCGAAGGAAGAAGAATCTGTCATGGGTAACGTAAAATAACGGCTTTGTCGCGGCGACACATGATGCAAGCGTGCCGCCACTTGTCCTGTCGAGTACGCCGGCCCTTTCGATTTCTGTCGCCGTCCCCATCTGGGTTGGCAAGGCAGGCGCTGAGCAGCCCATAGCCAGCACGGCGGTACAGCATCAGACGAAGCCCCAATCAGCGCAAGGCTACATCGTGTAGCGCATCATTCTACTGAAACCATGTCAATCTACCAATTAGGCGAACACGTCCCAAACATTGCTGAATCGGCCTACGTGACCGATTCGGCAACCGTGGTCGGTCGCGTGACGATTGGCGAGGATTCCAGCGTCTGGTTCCAATCCACGGTACGCGGCGACAATGAAGACATCGTCATTGGGCGCAACTGCAATCTGCAGGAAGGTGCCGTGCTGCATGCCGACCCCGGCTTCCCGATCAACATGGAAGACAACGTCAGCGTCGGCCATCAGGCAATGATTCACGGCTGCACGATTGGCGAAGGTTCGCTGATCGGCATTCAAGCCATCGTTCTCAACGGCGCACGTATCGGCAAAAACTGTCTGGTCGGGGCTGGCGCGCTCGTCACCGAAGGCAAATCCTTTCCCGACAATAGCCTGATCATCGGTACGCCGGCACGCGTCTTGCGCACGCTCGATGAAACTGAAATCGCCAACCTGCGCCGCATTGCCGACAGCTACGCCGAGCGCAGTCGTCTATTCAAAACACAATTGAAGAAAATAGGATAACCATGGCAGATCTGCTGCAAAAATTTCTGTTCGAAGACAGCGCCGTGCGCGGCGAACTGGTGGATGTATCGGCCACCTGGCAACACATTCAACAGCACCGCGACTACCCGCCTGCCGTCAAGACCGTCCTTGGCGAAATGGTCGCAGCCGCCGCCCTGCTGTCGGCCAATCTCAAGTTCAATGGCGTGATCGTCATGCAGATTCATGGCGACGGCCCGGTACGCCTGCTCGTCGTCGAATGTGATTCCGATCTGAATCTGCGCGCCACCGCCAAACTCGCGGAAGGCGTGAGCGTGGCTGACGATGCCAGCCTTACCGATCTCGTCAATGCACACGGCGAAGGTCGCTTCGTTATTACACTCGATCCGAAAGACAAACTGCCGGGCCAGCAAGCCTATCAAGGCATCGTGCCGCTGAGCGGTGAATCGGTCGCCATCGTCATCGAAAACTACATGCTGCGTTCGGAACAGCTCGACACCAAGCTCTGGCTGGCAGCCGACGATCACGTAGCACGCGGCCTGCTGCTGCAAAAACTGCCACGTGAAGGCGGCACGTCCGACACGCAAGGTGATTCCGACGATCTCGCTACCTGGGAACGCAGTGTCATGCTGGCGCAAACGCTGCGACGCGAGGAATTGCTGAGTACCGATATCGAAACGCTGATGCGCCGCCTGTTCTGGGAAGAAACCATTCGCGTCTTCGATCCTCGTCATCCGCAATTCCAATGCTCATGCACGCGCGACAAGGTTGGTGCCATGCTGAAAATGCTGGGTGAAGAGGAAGTGGCATCAGCCGTTGAAGAACTCGGCAAGCTCGAAATCGATTGCGACTTCTGCGGGCAGCATTACGAATTCGACCGTGTCGATTGCGCGCAACTGTTTGTCGATGCCTCGCCAGTGGAAACGATGTTGCCAGCGAACGAGCAACGGCATTAAAAGCACAGCGCCGCCACAATCACCTGATTGTTGTCGTGGCTCCAGGTAGTCAAATGTATAGCCTACTTGCACAACCTGCCCTGCCCACCGTATAGCCAGCATGACGAGCTACGTTGGCTTGCGCATCTGCCACCTCACTTACTCATTTGGCAGACAAAAAAAAACGCGCCCTGGGCGCGTTTTTTAATTCTTCTTTTCCTTTTTCGGTTCAACTGGCGGCGGTGGAATTGCCACGAAAGTCGAACGCTTGTTCGGATCAATGACCTGCACGAACACTTCGTTCTCCTTGATCATACCGAGCTCGAAACGCGCACGTTCCTCGACGGCACCCGTGCCATCCTTCAAATCCTGCACTTCGGAACCTAGCTTGGCATTGCGTGCGCGCAGTTCATCGTTCTTCTTGCGCGCATCCTGCACTTGATGATCGAGATCCCACACACGCAGCCAACCGCCCTTTCCCAGCCAGAGCGGGTACTGGATCAACACCACCAGAAATGCAAGGCTGAGAATGATCAGGCGCATCGCAAAAAGACAAACATAAACTACCGACTGTGAACAAAAGATCGGCCATGCAATTGCATGGCCGATCGTACGATTACTTCAGGTTATAGAACGCGTCGCGACCAGGATAGGTAGCGATGTCGCCCAGATCTTCCTCGATACGCAGCAACTGGTTGTACTTCGCCATGCGATCCGAACGCGACATCGAGCCGGTCTTGATCTGCAGCGAATTGGTACCGACCGCGATATCGGCAATCGTCGAATCTTCGGTCTCGCCCGAACGATGCGAAATCACCGCCGTGTAACCGGCACGCTTGGCCATTTCGATGGCAGCGAAGGTTTCGGTCAACGTACCGATCTGGTTGATCTTGATCAGGATCGAGTTAGCGATGTTTTTCTGGATGCCTTCACGCAGGATCTTGGTGTTGGTCACAAACAGATCGTCACCGACCAACTGGACTTTCTTGCCGAGTGCAGCGGTCAGAGTAGCCCAGCCTTCCCAGTCGTTTTCGGCCATGCCGTCTTCGATCGAGATGATCGGGTACTTGTCACACCAGGTACCCAGCAGGTTGGTCAGGTCGTTGCTCGACAAGGTCAAGCCTTCGCCGTGCAGTTCGTACTTGCCGTTCTTGTAGAACTCGCTGGCAGCGCAATCCAGACCGAGCGCGATCTGACGACCTGGCTCGTAGCCGGCTTGTTCAATTGCTTGCAGGATCAGCTTGATGGCAGCTTCATGGTTTTCGACGGAAGGCGCAAAACCGCCTTCGTCACCGACCGCGGTGGACAAGCCCTTGTCGTTGATGATTTTCTTCAGCGTATGGAAAACTTCGGCACCGTAGCGAATTGCTTCACGGAAGCTTGGCGCGCCGACCGGAATGATCATGAACTCTTGCAGGTCCAGCGTGTTGTTGGCGTGTGCGCCGCCGTTGATGACGTTCATCATCGGTACCGGCATCTGCATCGCGCCCGAGCCGCCGAAATAGCGATACAGCGGCAGGCCCGATTCTTCGGCAGCGGCTTTTGCCACAGCCATCGAAACGGCCAGCGTGGCGTTCGCGCCGAGGCGTTCCTTGTTTTCGGTACCGTCGAGGTCGATCAGGGTGCGGTCGAGGAAAGCCTGTTCGTTGGCATCAAGACCCATGATGGCTTCGGAGATTTCGGTGTTGATGTTTTCGCAGGCTTTCAACACGCCTTTGCCGAAGTAACGGCTCTTGTCGCCATCACGCAGTTCGATCGCTTCGCGCGAGCCGGTCGATGCGCCCGACGGTACCGCTGCGCGGCCCATGACGCCTGATTCCAGCAGCACGTCGCATTCAACGGTTGGATTACCGCGCGAATCGATTACTTCGCGGCCAATGATGTCAACAATTGCACTCATCTATTTTTCTCCTGATCTCAGATTTTTTACTGTATTTGCGCGTCGTCGCGATTGGTTCACGCCTTGTTCGCTTGCTGATGCGCCAGCGCGGCCTGAATGAACGAGATGAACAACGGGTGTCCATCGCGCGGCGTTGACTTGAATTCGGGGTGGTATTGCACGCCCACATACCAAGGGTGCGCATTGTCGCCAGTGCGTGGCAATTCCATGATTTCGCACAGCGATTCGGTCGGTGTACGCGCCGCCACGATCAGGCCCGCTTCTTCGACGCGACCGAGATAGTGGTTGTTGGCTTCATAGCGATGACGATGACGTTCCGTCACCTTGTCGCCATAGATTTCGGCAGCCAGCGTACCCGGCTTGATATCGCAGGTTTGCGCACCGAGACGCATGGTGCCACCGAGATCGGAATTGACATCGCGACGCTCGACCTTGCCATCGTGGTTTTGCCATTCGTTGATCAGCGCGACAACCGGCTGTTCTGTATCGGGATCGAATTCGGTCGAGTTTGCCTTGGTGAGACCCGCCATGTGCCGCGCGTATTCGATCAGCGCAACCTGCATGCCAAGGCAAATGCCCAAGTAAGGAATCTTGTTTTCACGGGCGAAGCGGGCCGCGGCAATCTTGCCTTCCACACCGCGCTTGCCGAAACCGCCGGGCACCAGAATCGCGTCGTACTTCGCGAGCGATTGCGGGCCTGCCGTTTCGATCTCTTCCGAATCCAGATATTCGATATTGACGCGGCTTTCGGTGTGAATGCCGGCATGACGCAGTGCTTCGGTCAGCGATTTGTACGATTCTGTTAGATCGACATACTTGCCGACCATGCCGATGGTGACATTGTGCTTTGGATTTTCCAGCGTGTAGACAAGCTTGCTCCACATCGACAGATCCGCAGGTGCCGGCGACAGGCCAAGCTTTTCGCAGACGATGCGATCCAGCCCCTGATCGAGCAGCATTTGCGGAATCTTGTAAATGGTGTCGGCATCCCAGACCGAAATGACGGCCTCTTCCTGCACGTTGGAGAACAGCGAAATCTTCGAGCGCTCATCGTCAGGAATACGACGGTCGGCGCGGCACAGCAATGCATCGGGGAAAATACCGATCTCGCGCAGTTTTTGCACGCTATGCTGGGTCGGTTTGGTTTTCAGTTCACCGGCAGAGGCGATGAACGGCACCAGCGTCAAATGCACGAAAGCCGTCGCGTTGCGGCCTGCACGTAGGCTCAATTGACGTGCTGCTTCGAGGAAAGGCAGCGATTCAATATCGCCAACCGTGCCACCGATCTCGACCAGCGCCACATCAAAACCTTCGGCACCGCGATGGATGAATTCCTGAATCTCGTTGGTGATGTGTGGAATCACCTGCACCGTCTTGCCCAGATATTCGCCACGGCGTTCCTTGCGGATCACCGATTCGTATACCTGGCCGGTCGTGAAGTTGTTGACCTTCTTCATCTTGGCCGAGATGAAGCGCTCGTAATGGCCCAGATCAAGGTCGGTCTCGGCACCGTCGTCGGTGACGAACACTTCGCCGTGCTGCAACGGACTCATCGTGCCGGGATCGACGTTGATGTACGGATCGAGCTTGAGGAGAGTGACTTTGAGGCCGCGCGATTCGAGGATCGCAGCGAGAGAGGCGGCGGCAATCCCTTTACCAAGGGAAGAAACCACACCGCCAGTGACGAAAACAAACTTGGTCATTGCTGTAGGTGCCGAACGGCACATGCGGGAAATTCAAATTATACCCCAAATGGGTACGACTCTTTGAGCTTCATCCGGCAAAATTTGCAGCGCGTTGCATGCGGACCGACATCATCGCCCGTACCAGTAACGTGCATGCTCGCGTCGATACTCGCCAACCGTCATTGTGTCTTCGAAACGAATGGTGATCGCACCCGATATATCATTGCGCAGGCGCGCAATGCCGAGTTCGCCGTATCGATCATAAATTTCCTGTTTGGGATGCCGGTAGCGATTGCGATAACCGACCTGAAAGAGCGCGAGTTGCGGATCCACCGTGCGCAGGAACGGCAGCGTCGAAGACGTCCCGCTGCCGTGATGGGGTGCCAGCAAGACAGCGGCACGCAAGTCTTCGCCATACGTTCGCACCAGCAAGGCCTCCTGCTGCGCCTCGATATCGCCAGTCAACAGGATGGCGCGATTTCCCTGCGTGATCTTGAGCGTGCAACTGCGCGCATTGGGCTTCCAGCGCTCGCTGTCGTGAAATTCCGCAGAGGGATGCAGCATTTCAAAGAGAATGCCATCCCATTCCCAGCGCTGCCCGGCCTCGCAACGGCGATGCCCTGGCGCGGCCTGCACAATCGTATGTGTTTGCGGCAATGAAGAAGCAGTCCAACCGACCTGCATTTCCCTGAAAATCGACATCGCGCCACCTGCATGATCGGTGTCGCTATGGGTGATGATCACACCATCCAGCCGATGAATACCTCTCGCGCGCAAGTACGGCAACACCACGCGATTACCGCCATCGGCTTCAGGCGAATATGCCGGGCCGGTATCGTACAGCAGGCGATGATGTCGGGTTTCGATCAACAAAGCCATGCCCTGCCCCACATCGAATGCAGTCACCCACAGCGTGCCATCACGTGGCTGTTGCGGCGCATGGAAAGCCAGCGGCAGCCAGCAGAACAGGCCGAGGTAACGCATGGGCCAACCTCGGGGTGCCAGCAACCAGAGCGTTCCCAGCATCGCCAGAGCAAACATCCACCATGTTGGAATCGGTACGGTCCAGACCGATAACGGCATGGCACTGAACCAGCCCAGCAAGCCCGCCATCGCTGCAATCAATCCATGCGCCAACCAGAGAAAACCATCGGAAAGCGGTGCCGGCAATACGCTGCCGACAAGCGACAAGGGCGTCACCAGAAAACTGACGAGCGGAATCGCAATCGCATTGGCAAGCGGACTGATCAGCGATGCCTGGCCGAACAGCAGCACGGTCAGCGGCACCAAACCCAGCGTGACGGCATATTGCGTGCGCACCGCGGTTTCCAGCACAGTCTGCCAATGTGGTCGGCCATGTTCACCCTGCGTCCGCGCGCGACCGACGCTGGCATACAGGATGACTGCCACCGCGCCAAACGACAGCCAGAATCCCGGTGCCATCACGGCCCACGGATCCATCAGCACCACCGCCGCCAACGCCAGACACAGTACATGCGACACATTCGTCAGCCTGCCGAACCACATTGCAGCGGCGACGACCAGCAACATGCACAGCGTGCGTTGCGCCGGCACACCGGAACCCGCCAGCAACACATATACGAATGCAGCAAACGCACCGGCAATCGCCGCGGCTTTCTGCGCTGGCAGCAGCAGTGGCAACGAGGCAGATGTAAAGAACGAACGCCGCCACAGAAAAAGCACGCATTGCGCAAACAGGGCGGCAACCATCGTGATATGCAAGCCTGAAATCGAGACCAGATGCGATACACCTGTGCGATTGAAAATGGTCCAGTCTTCCTGACTGATGGCGCGCTGGTCGCCCACCACCAGTGCCACGATGACGCCCGCGTAGGGTTGCCCCTGCAAGGAGCGCTGGATGCGATCGCGCAGATAGCCGCGCGCACGCTCCACCGCGTGACCAAAGCCGGGGACAAAATCTGCCAGTCGTTCATTCTTTACCGATGAGCGCTGATCGGGACGCACGTAGCCAGTCGCCCTGATGTGCTGCTCAAGCAACCAACGTTCGTAATCGAAACCGTAAGGATTGGCATTGCCGTGCGGCCGACGCAAGCGCACTGTCAAGCGCCAGCGTTCGCCGGCGTGCACTGCACCAACCTGCTGCCATTCATCTGGATTGAATGCCGAATACCAAGATAACGCCAGTGTTGCCGGCACGACGGGCATGACACCATCGACCGGCACTACCTCTTCTACCGCAAACTGGAAGCGCACACCACGCTCGAAATAATTGGGCAAGCTGTCAACGGTGCCGATGAGGGTGACATCGCGCCCTTCCCACTCGTGCGGCAATTCCTCGGCCAGATACCAGTGTGCAAACAATGCGGCCCAGACGAAACCCGTCAGAAGACCGGCCTGCGCGGCAAGCAACATGCGCAGGCGCGGACGGGCAAGCGCACGTCGCCATGACGCGAACAAAAGAAGGATTAGCGCGCCAAGCGCCGCGAGAAGAATGAAGGAAGGGAGCGCAGCCTGTTGCTGCAACAGCCAAGCACCGACAACCAAGCCGATGATCGCGCTGCGCATGCGTTGTCAGAGCAAGGCTTGCAGGCGCGGCATGACCGCACGTGCATTGTCGGAAGTGCGCCGGGCAATGACAGCGGAGTCTTCTCCACGCAATTCGGCCAGCGTCTCGCCAATCCGCGGCAATTGCTCAGGACTGTTGCGTTGCGGATGTAGCCAGGCTGGCGAAATATCCGGTGCATCGGTTTCCAGAACGATGCTTTCCAGCGGCAAGTCGGTAGCGAGACGGCGTATCTGCAAGGCACGCGTGAACGTCATCGCGCCACCGAAACCAAGTTTGAAGCCGAGATCGATAAATACTTGCGCCTGCTGAAAACTGCCGTTGAAAGCGTGCGCGATGCCGCCGACCACCTTGATGCGCCGCAATTGCTTGAGAATCTGGTCCTGCGACCGACGCACGTGCAGCAGCACAGGCAAATCGAAATCGCGTGCGATCTTCAATTGTTCGATGTAAAAATGCTCCTGCTTGTCGCGCATGGCCGGCTCGGTCAGCAAGGGAACAAAGAAATCGAGACCGATCTCGCCTATCGCCACGAAACGCGGATCGGCCATTGCCTGCGCCACGCACTCGCGCAAGACCTGCAGATCGCTTTCTTGTGCCTGCGGCACGTAAATAGGATGTATGCCCAACGCATAACTGCAATTCGCATGCGCATGTGCCAGACGAGCCACCTCATCGAAATTGCCGCGTTCAACCGCGGGAATAACGATCATGCCAACCTGCCGGATCGCCGCCGCACGCGCCACCTCGTCTGCCTGACTGGCAAACTCCGCTGCATCCAGATGACAGTGCGTATCGATCCACATAATCAATCAGACAGTGAAATAAAAGTTCGAAGTCATGCGTTGTGGAGGAAACATCCAATCACTTGATAACTGATGAAAACGCAAATCAGGATCACAACATCTTGTGAACTCGATTACTCAGCTCACCAGACTATCGGATGTCTTTGGCTCTTCATACAGCTGCAAACCCTGATCCGACAAGCGCAATATGCGGTCGCAGTGCGTCGCCAATTCCACATCGTGCGTGACAATGACGAAGGCCGTTCCCAGCGACTGCGAAAGTTCCAGCATCAGATCGAAGGTCTTTTGTGCCGTATGCCGATCAAGATTGCCAGTAGGCTCGTCAGCCAGTACGCAGGCAGGTTGCGTTACCAGTGCACGCGCCAGTGCCGTGCGCTGACGCTCGCCGCCCGATAGTTCGCCCGGCACGTGCGTCACACGATGCTCCAGCCCGACGCGCGCCAGCATCGCACGCGCCACCTTGTGCGCTTGATCGCGCGGCACACGACGAATCATGAGCGGCATAGCGACATTGTCGAGAGCCGTGAATTCCGGCAGAAGATGGTGGAATTGATAGACAAACCCGAGCGACTGGTTGCGTAATGTGCCTCGGCGTTTTTCGTCGAGACTCGCAAAATCCTCACCCAGCAAATGTACGGAACCCGCAGTCGGCACATCGAGCCCGCCGAGCAGATGCAGCAGCGTCGATTTGCCGGAGCCCGAGGCGCCGATGATCGCCACACGCTCGCCTCTGACCACATCCAGATCGATACCTTTCAGCACATCGACCGCGTATTTGCCTTGGGTGAAAGTCTTGGCCAGATTGCGGCAGGACAGAACAGAATTACTCATAGCGCAAAGCCTCCGCAGGTTTGACGCGGGCAGCTGCCCAGCTTGGATAGAGCGTAGCCAGGAAGGCCAGCACCACAGCGATACCGCCGATGGTCCAGACATCCGGCCAGCGCAAATCGGATGGCAGCTCGCTGATCAGGTACACATCCTTGGGCAGGAACTGCACCTGGAACACGCTTTCGATGAACGGCACGATCACGTCGATATTCAGTGCCACCAGCACGCCCCCGGCGACACCAACTGCCGTGCCTATCAAACCAACCAGCGCTCCCTGAATCATGAAAATCTTCATGATCGATGCTGGCGACGCACCCAGCGTGCGCAAGATGGCGATATCGGCCTGCTTGTCCGTCACCGTCATAACCAGCGTGGAAACCAGATTGAATGCGGCCACAGCAATGATCAACGTCAGGATCAGCGACATCATGCGCTTTTCAGTCTGCACGGCAGCGAACCAGTTTCGGTTCTGTCGCGACCAGTCACGAATCAGCAGATCGCCGCTGAGATGCCGTGCCAGATCCATCGCCACCTGGGGCGCACGCTGCATATCGGTGATCTTCAGGCGCAAGCCCGATGGCGCAGCGAGGCGGAACATCGTCATCGCATCCTGAATATGAATGAACGCCATCGACGAGTCGTATTCGAAATGGCCGGAATCGAACACGCCGACCACGGTGAACTGCTTGAGGCGCGGAATCACGCCGGCGGGCGTCACTTGCCCCTGCGGCGCGATCATGGTGACTTTTTCCCCCATGTAGACATGCATGGCACGCGCCAGCTCGCTACCGAGCACGATGCCGAATTCGCCGGGGCGCAGATTGTCGAGACTGCCTTGCTTGACGTGCTTGGCCACATCCGACACACGCGGCTCCTGATCGGGCAGCACGCCGCGAATCATGACGCCGCGCAAGGTATCGTCACGGGTCATCATCGCCTGCGAATCGACGTAGGGTGCGGTGCCGATCACCTCGGTATTGGCACTGACTTCCTCTGCCGTTTTCTGCCAGTCGGGCAAGGAACCGCCGGGTTCGAACACTTCGATATGCGACAGCACGGACAGCATGCGATCGCGCACATCTTTCTGAAAACCGTTCATGACCGACAGCACGATGATCAGTGCCGCCACACCGACGGCAATGCCGGCCATCGAAATCAGGGAAATGAAGGAAATGAAGCTGTTGCGACCGCTGCGCTTGCCGGCACGCGTGTAGCGCACGCCGATCAGCCATTCGAACGATAGATTTTTTATGATGCTCAAAAAAGACTCCAGTTTGCAGCACGTTTTTTTCTGCCCGGGGCAAGCAGGTTGCCCGGCAGTGTGCCATATATTGCACGGCGGCAGCAAAGCCGTCCCTCCCATGAATGCATGAAACTGCAATGCGCTGGAATGGACTGCCGGCGCGCGATTCCGTTCCCTGCCGCCCGCATGCGCGGCAATTGACCTACAATCGCGGCATGAATCGCCTCGACCTGCTTTTACCCTTTTCCCTGACACCGCCCGAACTCGCGCGCGACCTGCAGCGCGAACTGCACACGCCCTCGCTGGCCATGCTGCTCGGACGCGGCAAACGCGTCGGCGAACATGCGAGCGACGAATTCGCCCGCGCGCTGCCGCACGAATACTGGCTGCTCGGGCAACGGTTCGGGCAAGAGACGCCGCATGGCAACAGCGGCCATCTGCCGCTCGCCACGCATCTGGCAAAGGCAAAGGGAATCACGCTGGAAGCAGGCTTCTGGTTCATCCTGCAGCCTTTCCATTTGCACGTGGCGCGCGACCATCTGGTGCTGACCGATCCGCGCCAGTTAAAAATCAGCGAGGACGAATCGCACATTTTGTTCGATACGGCCCAAAGCCTGTTTGCCGAAGTCGGCAAAACCCTGCTGTATGCCGACGCCGGTCTGTGGCTGCTGCACGCCGATGACTGGCACGAACTGCAAACCGCCTCGCCCGATGCAGCCTGCGGCCACAATGTCGATATCTGGATGGCACAAGGTGAACGCGCACGTGACTGGCGGCGCTTGCAAAACGAAGTCCAGATGCACTGGCACAACCATGCCATCAACGACGAACGTGCTGCGCGCGGTCAGAAACCGATCAATTCCGTCTGGCTGTGGGGTGGCGCAGCAACAGAAGATGTCGATACCCGGCGTTTCGATGTGATTCATACCAGTTCGAATGCGGGCTCGGCAGCCACAAACGGTTTGCTCGCGAGCCTGCAAGCGCATCAGGCCTCCGGCGTCGATGCCCTGCTTGCCAGTACGACGGCACGCCCGCTCCTGCTGCTGGATGATCTCACCGAAACGATACTCGCCGAAGACTGGGCCGAATGGATTGCCCGCCTGAATGCGATGGAAACACAGTGGTTCGCGCCGCTACTGGAAGCGCTCCGCACGGGAAGGATTCGCCAATTCGGCATCACGCTCGGCCACCACGCCGCACTCAGGCACATTGACGTCAGCGCCAGCTCTCTGCGCAAATTCTGGAAAAAACCTTCTCTGTCCGTACTCGCAGCATGACCCGTATCGTCGTTCGCCCCTATTCCGCCAGCGATGCGGAACGCCTGCTGCAATCCGGCCTGCATCCCGTGATGGCACGCATCTTCGCCTCACGTGGCCTGCTCGATGCACGTGAACTGGTCAGTGATCTGACGGCACTGATCCCGCCACCCGGCCTGCTGCATATCGACGCCGCCGCCGGCTATCTGGCCGATGCGATTGCCGCACATAAAAAAATGGTGATCGTCGCCGATTACGATTGCGACGGCGCGACTGCCTGCGCCGTCGGCTTGCGCGGCTTGCGGGCGCTCGGCGCAGAAATCGATTTCATCGTGCCCAATCGTTTTGAATACGGCTACGGGCTGACACCCGAAATCGTCAAACTGGCGGTGCGCGAAAAATCGCCCGACATCATCGTCACAGTCGATAACGGCATCGCCAGCATCGATGGCGTCGCCGAAGCCAACCGGCGCGGGATCGATGTCGTTGTTACCGACCATCATCTGCCAGGTGACAAGCTGCCGGCGGCACGCGTGATCGTCAATCCCAACCAGCCGCACTGCGGCTTCCCGAGCAAGAATCTGGCGGGAGTCGGCGTCATGTTCTATGTGCTGCTGGCGTTACGGGCCGAAATGCGCAAGCGTGGCATTTTCGATGCAAATACCCAGCCCAAGCTCGACAGCCTGCTGGATCTGGTGGCGCTCGGCACCGTGGCCGACGTCGTCAAGCTCGATGCCAACAACCGCATCCTCGTCGCGCAGGGCCTGAAGCGCATGCGCGCCGGCCGCATGCATGAAGGCATTGCCGCGCTGTTCCGTGCGGCTGGCCGTGAGGCGCGACGCGCGTCGCCGTTCGATCTGGGCTTCGCGCTCGGGCCGCGCTTGAATGCGGCCGGTCGTCTGGCCGACATGTCACTCGGTATTGAATGCCTGACGACCGACGATCCCGGGCGCGCCTGGGCCATCGCACAACAGCTCGATGAAATCAATCGCGAACGCCGCACCATCGAAGCCGACATGCAGGAAACCGCGCTGCATCTTCTCGACAGTTTCGATCCACAAAATAAAAGCACCATCAGCGTGTTCGATGCCGGCTGGCATCAGGGCGTGATCGGTATCGTCGCCTCGCGCCTGAAGGATCGTTTCTATCGCCCGACGATTACGTTTGCCGATGCCGGCAATGGCTGGATCAAGGGATCGGGACGCTCGATCGCAGGCTTCCATTTGCGTGATGCGCTCGATCTGGTGTCCAAACATGCGCCGACACTGATCGATAAATTCGGCGGCCATGCGATGGCAGCCGGTTTGACGATTCGTGCGGATGCCTTCGATGCGTTCTCGCAGGCTTTCGAGGCCGTCGGTAGCGAATGGCTGGACGACAACCAGCTCGAACGTGTGCTGGAAACCGATGGCTCGCTGGAATTACCCTACTTCAACACGCAATTCATCGACATCATAAACAATCAGGTATGGGGCCAGGGCTTTGCGCCGCCTGTGTTCTGCGATGAATTCCGCGTCGTCAACCAGCGCATCCTCAAGGAGCGCCACCTGAAGCTGACACTGGAAAAAGACGGCCAGCAATTCGATGCGATCTGGTTCGGCAACAGCGACTCCCTGCCTAGCCACGCGCGCGTTGCCTACCGACTCGATGCCAACGAATTCAATGGACGCACGCGCGTGCAGCTGTTGGTGGAACACGCCGAAGCCGCCTGAAACTCCGGCATCACAGCCATCGCAAAGAAAACGATACTGACAACAGCGAGCCTTAACGTACCGGCAAGAACTGGATGAAGCCGCCGCCAATCAGGTTCTGCACATAGTTGATGCCGGCACGCCGGTATTTCTCTGTCATGAAGGTTGCCAGCACATCGAGCCGACCGACGATCTTGCCGAATTCACGCTCGAAACTCAGATTGCGCGCGCCGGTACCGATGTCGTCTGCCAGCAGCAAAGGCTGACCATTGGCATCACGCCGACTACCCAGCAGCCATACGGCGATTTCCACATTGCGTGCTGCGTTATAGAGATGCTGCGCATCGAGGCTATCGACCAGGAAGAATTCCGTCTTGCCGCCATGCGCGGCGATGATCATGTCGGCCGTGGCGTAGATGAAGGCCGCCACGCGATCGCCCGCGAAATCGGGCCGCAATGCCAGCGACAAGGCGCGGATGTCGCGTTCGCCCTGCAAACCGGGCCACGGCGCGCGCTGCTCGATCGTGCTGCGCACCTTGCCGATGGCATCTTCACGGCTGGCTGCCGTCTTCTTCCACTCGGCTGGATTACGCCGGTACAGCTTGTCCATCAGCAGGTAGAGGCTGTCGAGGTTGTAACGCATGGTGATCGTCGCCATGCGATTGGTATCGGACTGCCCCATTTCACCGCCACCGCTGGTCATGCCGCGCACTTCGCCACGCGGACCTGGCGCTGTCGAACAAGCACTCAACAATGCGGCCAGACCCAGCACCAACATCATCGTTACGCGCATCATCTTTTCCTTGTCAAAATGACCAGTCCTGGATCATGCCACGGAATACTTGCGCAGGCGACTACTACAGCCGGCACACTGAAAAAGACCGTCGAGCAGGTATAATCACCGGTTTGATTGCAAAAGAAAACATCATGGAAGCCGAACGCCTCAATTCCCTACAATCCCTGCTGACCGATCTGGCCGATCGCGAAGCCGAACTTCGGAGGTATCTTTGACTTCGATGTGAAGTCGGAGAAACTCGAACAAGTCAACGGGGAACTCGAAGACCCCGACGTCTGGAACGATCCCAAGCGCGCCCAGGATCTGGGCAAGGAAAAAAAGTCGCTGGAAGCGATCGTCCACACCCTGATCAAGATCGACAGCGAACTGGCCGATGCACGCGACCTGTTCGAGATGGCGCGCGAAGAAAATGACGATGACACCATTGTCGCCATCGAAGCCGATGCGCAGGAACTGCTGAAGCTGGTTGAAGAGATGGAATTCCGTCGCATGTTCAGCAACCCGCTGGATGCGAACAACTGCTTCATCGATATTCAAGCCGGTGCCGGCGGTACGGAAGCGCAAGACTGGGCGTCCATGCTGCTGCGGCAGTATTTGCGCTATTGCGAACGCAAGGGCTTCAAGGTTGAAATTCTCGAACAGTCCGATGGCGAGGTTGCCGGCATCAAGACCGCGACGCTGAAAGTCGAGGGGGAATATGCCTATGGCTTCCTGCGTACCGAAACCGGTGTGCATCGTCTCGTGCGTAAGTCGCCTTTCGATTCGGCCAATGGTCGTCACACATCGTTTTCGAGTCTGTTCGTCTATCCCGAAGTCGATGATTCGATCGACATCGAGATCAACCCGGCCGACGTGCGTATCGATACCTACCGTGCTTCGGGCGCGGGTGGTCAGCACATCAACAAAACCGACTCCGCCGTACGTCTGACGCACGGCCCGTCGGGCATCGTCGTGCAATGCCAGAACGACCGTTCGCAGCATCGCAACAAGGCCGAAGCATGGGACATGCTGAAAGCCAAGCTGTACGAACTCGAACTGCGCAACCGCATGAGTGAACAGCAAAAGCTTGAGGACTCCAAGACCGATGTCGGCTGGGGTCACCAGATTCGTTCGTACGTGCTCGACCAGTCGCGCATCAAGGATCTGCGTACCAACTTCGAGACCGGCAACACCAAGGCCGTGCTCGATGGCGATCTGGACGACTTCATCGCCGCCTCGCTCAAGCAGGGCGTGTAATCGGCAGCACGTGCGGTATGAACGCACGTGCTCATTTCATTTTTATCTTACGTACCCAACCGATCGTTGCATTCCATGACCACGCATACTGACGCCGCCGCTCCACTGCCACAGGACGAAAACAAGATCATCGCCGAGCGCCGTGCCAAGCTCGCTACACTGCGCACGCAAGGCGTGGCCTTCCCCAACGATTTTCGCCCGCAACACAAGGCTGCGGAACTGCACGAGCAATACGACGGCAAGACCCGTGAAGAACTCGAAGCCGCGCCAGCAACGGTCGTTTTGGCCGGCCGCATGATGCTCAAGCGCGAAGCCGGCAAGAAGGCAGCATTTGCGACCTTGCAGGATGCCTCGGGCGCACGCGCCGATGGCCGTATCCAGATTTACGTCCAACTGGATCAGGTCGGGGAAGAAGCGATGGCTGCCCTGCACCACTACGATCTGGGCGACATCCTAGGCGTGACCGGCACCTTGTTCAAGACCAAGACCGATGAACTCACGATCAAGGTTTCCGAACTGCGCCTGATCACTAAATCGCTGCGCCCGCTGCCGGACAAATTCCACGGTCTGGCCGATCAGGAAACCAAGTATCGCCAGCGCTACGTCGATCTGATCATGAACGAAGAGACGCGTCGTACATTCAAGGCGCGTACGGCAGCCATCGCTTCCATTCGTAATTTCATGGCAAAGAATGACTTCATGGAAGTCGAAACGCCGATGCTGCACACGATTCCGGGCGGCGCGTCGGCTAAACCGTTCATCACGCATCACAATGCGCTCGACATGCAGATGTTCTTGCGTATCGCGCCGGAGCTGTATCTGAAACGCTTGGTCGTCGGCGGCTTTGATCGCGTGTTCGAAATCAATCGCAACTTCCGTAATGAAGGCGTCTCGATCCGCCACAATCCGGAATTCACGATGATGGAGTTCTACGCTGCCTACACCGATTACAAATGGCTGATGGATTTCACCGAAGCCGTGATTCGCCAGGCAGCCATCGATGCGCACGGTACGGCGACACTGACCTACGGCGGCCGTGAACTCGATCTGGCTAAACCATTTCATCGCCTGACCATCGTCGAAGCCATCAACAAGTACGCGCCCGGCTACACGGACGAACAACTCAACGACGCCGCATTCATCAAGCAGGAATTGCTGAAATTTGGTGTCAAGCCGCATGCACATTCAGGTCTCGGCGCATTGCAACTGGCCCTGTTCGAGGAAACGGCCGAAGCCCAATTGTGGGAACCGACCTACATCATCGACTATCCGGTTGAAGTCTCGCCACTGGCACGTGCATCGGATACACGTGAAGGCATTACCGAGCGTTTCGAATTGTTCATGGTCGGCCGCGAAATCGCCAATGGCTTCTCGGAATTGAACGACGCCGAAGACCAGGCCGCACGCTTCCAGGCACAAGTTGCCGCAAAGGACGCTGGCGATGAAGAAGCCATGTATTACGATGCCGACTACATCCGTGCACTCGAATACGGCATGCCGCCAGCCGGCGGTTGCGGTATCGGTATCGATCGCCTGATGATGATCATCACCGATTCGCCGAACATTCGCGACGTGCTGCTGTTCCCCCACCTGCGCCGCGAAGAATAAACTTACATTGCTCCACGGAAAGGACTGCTACGGCAGTCCTTTTTTCTTATATGCCGGATGCCTGCTTGTCTGTTGGCAACCAAAATTGCACCTTGATGTCTGAGTAACATCGTCTTACAACTTACACAGGTTCATGCTTTTTATTTATCTGTGTGTCCGTAATACTTTGTACGTGATCAACAACCAGTTCCCTCAACGGAGGACATCATGGAAGCCAACAACAATTCGAATCGCCTTCATCCCCTGGTCGCGGCAGCTGCCATTGCCGTCTTGCTGGTTAGCCTCGTCGGTGTTGCCGCAATGACCGGCTTGCTGCCGACCTCCAATAGCTCCAACCGTGACAACAAGGAAATTGCCGCCCAGCAGGCTGAATTGAAAGCTGCGGAAGAAAAAGCGGCTGCAGCAGAGGCCGAGGCCAAGGTCGCAGCAGACAAGGCTGCGCAATTACGCAAGGAAGAAGAACGTCGCCGTGCTGCAGCAGCAAAGGCGGATGATCGTCCAACCCAAGTGGCGCAAGCGCCGATTTGCCATAACTGCGGTCGCGTCGAATCGGTACGTACCGTCCAGACTGCCGGTCAGCCTAGCGGCGTCGGCGTCGTCGGCGGTGCTGTCGTCGGTGGTTTGCTCGGTAACCAGATTGGCGGCGGCAATGGCAAAACCCTGGCCACAGTCGCAGGTGCCGTAGGCGGCGGCTATGCCGGTAACGAGATTGAAAAACGCACACGCACGCATACCACGTACCAGGTCCGCGTCCGTATGGAAGACGGTAACATCCGCACCTTCCCTTACAACAATCCGCCACAATGGTCTGAAGGTGACCGCGTACGTGTTGTCGACGGTTATCTGCGCGCCCGCTAATTCGCTAATCGGCGAGGCAAACAAAAAAGAGCGGCTTCAAGCCGCTCTTTTTATTGGATGATCATTTTGCTTCATCTATCCATGCCATCTGGATCGCTTCCAGAATTTTTTCGCCGGAATTGTTCGGGTTGTCGTCGAAGTCTTCCAGTTCGCACACCCAGCGATGCAGATCGGTAAAGCGCACCGTCAAGGGATCGATGTCAGGGAATTTGTCGTTGAGTTCTTCTGCGATGCGAATCGTATCAGTCCATTTCATGCTCACACTCCTCAATGATGTTCGCTAGCGTGATTGATGGTGTAGCGCGGAATCTCCACGACCAGATCTTCATCGGCCACAATTGCCTGGCACGACAAGCGCGATTGCGCTTCCAGTCCCCAAGCCTTGTCGAGCAAATCCTCTTCCTTTTCTTCGGCTTCATTCAGCGAATCGAAACCCTCACGCACGATGATGTGACAGGTGGTGCAGGCACAGGATTTTTCGCAGGCATGTTCAATGTCAATGTCATGTTCCAGCAAGGCGTCACAGACAGTCTTGCCGGCAGGCGCTTCGATGACCGCGCCGTCAGGGCACAAAATATGATGGGGAAGAACGACGATTTGGGGCACTTGAACTACCTCTGCAAATGAAATATTCGGTTCGATTGAAATAGGTTTGGGAATCAGACTTCATCCAGCTTCTTGCCGGACAACGCGGTACGCACGCTGCGATCCATGCGGCGCGCAGCAAATTCCTCCGTTCCATGCGCGAGCGCATGCACGGCCGCCTTGATCACTTCGTGATCGTCGCCACCGGCTGCCTGCCTTACCAGATCAAGCAAGCGGACAACCTCGGCACGTTCGTCATCGGAAAGCAGATTGCCATCGGCATCGAGTGCCGATTGCGTCGCCAGCACAATGCGCTCTGCGTCGACCTGCTCTTCACGCAACGCGCGTGCAAGCATGTCATGATCGGCAGACTGGAAGGAATCCTGCAGCATCTGGGCAATCTGATCGTCGCCCAGACCGTAAGACGGTTTGACGCTGATCGAGGCTTCGACGCCCGAGCGCAATTCACGCGCGGAAACCGACAACAAACCATCGGCATCGACCTGGTACGTCACACGGATGCGTGCCGCGCCGGCAGCCATTGGTGGAATGCCGCGCAGCTCGAAACGCGCGAGCGAACGGCAATCGCTGACCAGCTCGCGCTCACCCTGGACAATGTGAATCGCCATCGCGGTCTGGCCGTCCTTGAAGGTGGTGAATTCCTGAGCACGGGCACAGGGAATCGTCGAATTGCGCGGAATGACTTTCTCGACCAATCCGCCCATCGTCTCGATACCGAGCGACAGTGGGATCACATCGAGCAGCAACCAGTCATCGCCGGCAGTACGATTACCCGCCAGCAGATTGGCCTGGATCGCCGCACCCAACGCCACCACCTTGTCGGGATCGATATTGCCGAGCGGAGGTGCACCAAAATATTCGCCAACCGCCTTGCGTACGTGCGGCATGCGCGTGGCACCGCCGACAAGTACGACGCCATCGACATCGTCCACTGACAATTGCGCATCGCGCAATGCCTTGCGCGTCGGCGCCAGCGTCTTGGCAACCAGATTCTGCGTCATCTCGGCAAACTCGGTGGCGCTTAATGTCAGGCGCACTTCTTCGCCGGTACTCAAGACTGCATCGATATGCGTTTCGGCACGACTCGACAACAGTTCCTTGGCTTCACGCGCCTTGACCATCAACAGACTGGTGTCTTCATCCGACAAGGGCGACAACCCCGCTTGCTGAATGATCCAGCAGAAAAGGCGATGATCAAAATCGTCACCACCGAGCGCCGAATCACCACCGGTCGCAAGGACCTCGAATACGCCTTTAGTCAGCTTCAGAATCGAAATGTCGAATGTGCCGCCGCCAAGGTCATAGACCGCAAAAATACCTTCCGAAGCATTGTCGAGGCCATAGGCAATCGCGGCAGCCGTCGGCTCATTCAGCAGACGCAATACGTTCAGGCCGGCCAGCTTGGCAGCATCCTTGGTCGCCTGACGTTGCGCATCATCGAAATAAGCCGGTACCGTAATGACCGCACCGACCAGATCGTCGCCCAATGCATCCTCCGCACGCTGACGCAGCGTTGCCAGAATATTGGCCGAAGTCTCGACCGGACTCTTGATGCCGCCAACCGTCTTCAATTGCACCATGCCTGGCGAATCGATGAAGTCATACGGCAGGTTTTCGACATAGGCGATATCTTTCAGGCCACGGCCCATGAAGCGCTTGACCGAAACGATGGTGTTCTTCGGATCGCTGTTTTGCGCAGCCTGTGCCTTGTGCCCGATATGTGCATTGCCATCCGGCAGATAGCGGACGACCGATGGCAACAGCGTGCGCCCTTCTTCGTCGCTCAACACTTCAGGCACGCTATTGCGCACAGTCGCCACCAGCGAATTGGTCGTTCCAAGATCGATCCCCACCGCCAGCCGGTGCTGATG
This sequence comes from uncultured Oxalicibacterium sp., assembly GCF_913776015.1. Lineage (GTDB taxonomy): Bacteria > Pseudomonadota > Gammaproteobacteria > Burkholderiales > Burkholderiaceae_D > Oxalicibacterium. The sequence goes on from NZ_CAJYMD010000001.1 coordinate 55,918, forward strand.
CGGCGCGGTGGACATGCCGGGTTCTGCGATTTGAAGTAAAGCCATAACGATTGAATGCTTTGTAGTGTCTTGGTTTTATCCTGTGCATGGCACAGGATACAAGGAGAAATCAGGCAAATGCATCCTGTGCATTGGCGACTTCCTCGGAAAATTTTTCCAGAAACATCAGTTGACGCACCAGACCGGCTGCATCCTTGAACTGGCCTGCATCGAGCTGCGCGGCAATGGTCGTCAGCGTTTCCTTGCGTTCGGCGCGCAAGCCGGCTTCGAGCTTGTCTAGCGCAGCGGCATCCTTGTTGCCACGTGCATCGTCCAGCGTTTCGCGCCATTCCATCTGTTGCATCAGAAAGGTAACGGGCATCGCCGTATTGGATTCGACCTCAAGATCGATCCCATGCAATTCGCACAGATAGGCCGCGCGCTTGAACGGATTCTTGAGCGTCTTGTATGCCTCGTTCGCTCGTGTGGCCCATTGCATGGCAACGCGCTTTTCGCTATCCGAGGCATTGGCGAAACGATCGGGATGCACCCTGCCCTGTACTTCGTGATAGGCACGATCCAGCGCCGACTGGTCGATCGCAAACTGAACGGGGAGTTGAAAGAGTTCGAAGTGATTGTGCATGCTGCGTTGGCGATTGCTACGCGTGCCGCTGTTCGGCGTGGTTGGAAACAGGTCTCTGGTGTGCTGCAAACAAAAGAGCCTGCGCGTTGTCAGGCTCCGATGAAATGCGACTTCCGCCGCGATGAATCAGATACGGAAGCTTTCTCCGCAACCGCACTCATCCTTGACGTTCGGGTTATAGAACTTGAAGCCTTCGTTCAACCCTTCGCGCGCAAAATCGAGTTCGGTGCCATCGATGTACGGCAGGCTTTTCGGATCGACGAAGACCTTCACGCCATGCGACTCGAACACACTGTCTTCGGCTGCGCTTTCATCCACATACTCAAGCTTGTAGGCCAGACCGGAGCAACCGGTCGTGCGAACGCCAAAACGCAGGCCAATGCCCTTGCCGCGTCGCTCCATGTAGCGATTGATGTGTTTTGCCGCTTTTTCTGTCAATGTGATTGCCATGATCTTCCACACGAAAGGATGGTCGCTGCACATGCCGGTCATTACGACCCCATGTGCAAGAAACAAATTTATGCCGCCTCTTGCGATTCCGCCGAACCGTGCTTGGTCTTGTAGTCCGCCACGGCAGCCTTGATGGCGTCTTCCGCCAGAATCGAACAGTGAATCTTCACCGGTGGCAAAGCCAGTTCTTCCGCAATCTGCGTATTCTTGATTGCCAAGGCTTGATCCAGCGTCTTGCCCTTGACCCATTCGGTCACGAGCGACGAGGAAGCGATGGCCGAACCGCAACCATAGGTCTTGAACTTGGCATCTTCGATCACGCCGTCGGCACCGACCTTGATCTGCAATTTCATGACGTCACCACAGGCCGGCGCGCCGACCATGCCGGTGCCAACCGTTTCGTCGCCTTTTTCAAACGCACCGACGTTGCGCGGGTTTTCGTAATGATCGAGTACTTTGTCCGAGTAAGCCATTTTGATGCTCCTTGATTAATCTGCGCTTCAACAGCGATTAGTGCGCTGCCCACTGGATCGTGCTGATATCGATCCCGTCTTTGTACATATCCCACAGCGGCGACAATTCGCGCAGCTTGGCAACTTTTTCCTTGATCAGGTTGATCGTGAAATCGACTTCGTCTTCGGTTGTAAAGCGACCGATCGTGAAGCGGATCGAGCTATGTGCGAGTTCATCGCTACGGCCCAGTGCACGCAACACATAAGATGGTTCCAGGCTGGCCGAAGTACAAGCCGAACCCGACGACACTGCCAGATCCTTGATTGCCATGATCAGCGACTCGCCCTCGACGTAATTGAAGCTGACGTTGAGGTTGTGCGGCACACGGTGATCCATGTCGCCATTGACATAGACCTCTTCCATTTCCATCAGGCCCTTGGCCAAACGATCACGCAGGCCGCGAATACGGGCCAGTTCGCTATCCATCTCTTCACGTGCAATGCGGAAAGCCTCGCCCATGCCAACGATCTGGTGCGTAGCCAACGTACCCGAACGCAGGCCGCGTTCGTGACCACCACCATGCATCTGCGCTTCGATACGCACGCGCGGCTTGCGGCGCACATACAGGGCACCCACGCCTTTCGGGCCGTAGGTTTTGTGTGCCGAAAAACTCATCAGATCGACCTTGGTTTTTTCCAGATCGATCTTGACCTTGCCCGTCGCCTGCGCAGCATCGGAGTGAAAAATGATGCCTTTGCTACGGCACAGTTCACCGATTTCGTCGATCGGCTGCACGACGCCAATTTCATTGTTGACCAGCATGACCGACACCAGAATCGTGTCAGGACGAATTGCATCCGCCAGTTGCTGAATAGTGATCAGACCATTGTCTTGCGGCTGCAGATACGTCGCCTCAAAACCTTCGCGTTCGAGCTCGCGCACGGTATCCAGCACGGCCTTGTGCTCGGTCTTGACCGTGATGATGTGCTTACCCTTGGTCTTGTAGAAATGCGCCGCACCCTTGATTGCCAGGTTGTTGCTTTCGGTCGCACCCGACGTCCAGATGATTTCGCGCGAATCGGCATTCACCAACGCTGCGACCTGCTCGCGTGCATCTTCGACGGCCTTTTCGGCCGACCAGCCATACATATGGCTACGCGACGCAGGATTGCCGAACTGCTCGCGCAGGTAGGGAATCATCTTGTCAGCGACACGTGGATCGATTGGCGTGGTCGCCGAATAATCCATATAGATCGGGAAGTGCGGGGCCTTGATCGTGTCAAGCAGGCTTTTGTCTAACGGGGCATTCATCCATTTACTCCAAATAATCAAACAGCAGCGTGACTGTTGCGATGCATCACCACCACACGTTGCTCGGAAACCTTTTCTTTTTGCTGATCCACCAGATCTTTTAACGAAACCGAATCCAGATAATCGACCATCTTGGCATTCAGCGTGGCCCACAAATCATGGGTCATGCAGCGTCCGCCATTTTCGTGCGCCGGGCTATGGCAGTTTTCCTTGCCACCACATTGCGTGGCGTCCAGCGGCTCATCGACGGCAATGATGATGTCGGCCACCGTCACGTCTTCCGCACGGCGCGCGAGATTGTAACCGCCTCCCGGACCACGCACAGACTCCACGATTTCATGGCGACGCAACTTGCCAAACAACTGCTCCAGATAGGAGAGCGAAATCTCCTGACGCTGACTGATCCCGGCCAGCGTGACCGGACCATTGTCCTGACGCAACGCCAAATCGATCATCGCAGTCACGGCAAAACGCCCCTTTGTGGTCAAACGCATACGCTATTCCTCACACGGAAAGGATTAACCTGAGTGGTTGAATATTTTCGTCAAGTATATCAAACCCCACTAAATCTGTCAGGAATAAAAAGTAAGCCTGCAGCGACCTATGCAACACCGCCTCAACTCTCGGCGCGCAACCTCCCTCATGAAAAAAATCCTAGCTCGGAACATGGCTGCCGCGAATCAATTCAACTCACAAAAGCTTTCCTTAAAAACAACTAGATCACCATCCACCCAAATCCACCATATCCAAAGCCAACCTTACAACACTCAATGTCAAATCGCTGCAGATAGCCGAAAAAACACATACAGATAACGAATTAAAATAATTGAATGAACGATCAAATAGTTTAATTACATTGATAATCAATAAGTTAAAAATAAATTTTCACAAATTTTATTTGAGGGAGCATTCAATTTATAATCAATCCTTCGTTTACTGACTGAAGCTTCGCTTCATTAATGAATATGGCGATCCGCATACCGAAAACACCGCAATCCCCCACGCAGAAGGCAGACCGCAAACGTGGTGATGTCCTCAAGGCAGCCGGCAAATGTTTTCGGAAGGCCGGTTTTCACCAAACCTCCATGCAGCAGATTTGCGCAGAAACCGGCCTTGGCCCTGGTGCGGTGTACCGCTATTTCACTGGCAAGGAAGCCATCATTGAAGCAATGGTGGAAGAAGAACGTCGTCAGGCGCGCGCCATGCTGTTGCAGATGCGTGATGCCGAATCGATCCAGCAAGCGCTGGAAATGGCCACACGCATGTTTGCCGATCGTTATCGCGCCAGTGGCGATGCAGGCTTGATGACAGAAGTCTATGCAGAAGGCATGCGCAGCAGGCGTACCGGTGCCGTGTTGCGCAAGATCGAAGCCGAATGGGTAATGGGGTTGACGAACATTCTGCGTGTCGCCCAGGCACGTGGTCAGCTTGATGCCTCGCTGGATGCCGCACAAACCGCCCTGTTTCTGACCGGCTTGTGGGACGGCATGGTCATCCGCCAGCACTTTCACGCACATGACGACCCGCAAGCCCTGCCTGCATTTTTCGACACCATGATTACGCGTGTGCTCGGCAAGGAAACCAAAAGCGAAAGTCGCAGCAAGACCGGTTTGCCGCCAGCAGATTTGCTGACCGGCGTAGAACCACCCTACGTCAAACCCGATGTACGACAGATGAGTCTGATTTAAACAGATTGCTGGCTCATGCCACTTACAATTCGTTCATAAAAAACGCCGCCACGAATAATCCGTAGCGGCGTTTTTTCTTGGAATGCTTAACAAGCTAACAAAAGCATGCTTGAAGGCGCTAATTCGTACTTGTACAAATGCCCTTATCTGTCACCGTCACTTCTCCAGCAAGTACATCGGACCAAAAAATTCCTGCATCGACTGGTTGGCAATAAAGCTCAGGTTATAAGGATGCTCCGCCACCTTGCGCGGAAAACGCGCCGTGGCTGGCAAGGCATCGAGCTGCACGGCAATTTTCCCCCATAACACCAGCATCGCTGGCGTCTGCCCTGCCGCTTCGGCATGATCGGCCAGTGCCGACAGCACCGTTTGCAAAAATGGTAGCCAAGCCCGGGCATCACGCACAGGCGGCACATCCGGGCGAAACACCAAGGACGCGTTCAATAACAAAAATCCCTGTTCAATCATTTTTTCCTGCAACTCAGGCAGGGTCTGCACGACATGCGGCGCATCGGCACGTGCTTTTGCAGAAACCGCTTCCATCGCCTCACCGTTCGTTTGCGCCAGTGACAATTGGCCATCTGCCACCAGCAGCATCTTCATGAAATTGCGCAATGAAGTAGCGCGATTGACTTGCTTGGACAATCCCTTTTCGGACCACAAGGAACCAACGGCACCATCCATGAAACAAAAACCGGTTGCGCTCTCGGCACGTGGATACGGCCCCTCCCCCACCAATACATATCGCACCGCATCCAGCGGCTGCGCGAAGGCAGCAAAAAGGCGCTGCTCTGTCGGCAGAAAAGCCGCATCGTCGAGGTCTACCAGATAGGCCGGATGTGCCGATGCAACCGCATCCAGACCTTTACGCAACACGGCATGCCACGATGGATGGGCGCGATCAATCATGGCGATGAACTTGGCAGGAACAGAAGTAGGCATGGTAACGAACAAATAAATGGAAAAAGGCCGGCACGAGGCCGACCATAATATATTTTGTGACGCAACTGCCGTCACATGCAAATAAACTAAATCACAGGGGAATAACGTTCGATGAATCCGTTCCCGTCGCTGCCCCGAACAACTGCTCCTTCAACACACGCAACTGATCGCGCACCTTGGCCGCTTTTTCGAATTCGAGATTTTTCGCGTGGTCGATCATCTGCTTTTCGAGCTTCTTGATCTCCTTGCTGACCTGCTTCTCGCTCATCGATTCATACTTGGCGTTATCCTGCGCAACCTGCAATTCAAGACGCGCTTCTTGCGGGCTGTAAACGCCATCGATCAACTCGCGAATTTCCTTCTTGATACCTGCCGGCGTAATGCCATGCGCTTCGTTGAAAGCCAACTGCTTGGCACGACGGCGCTCGGTTTCATCGATTGCACGTCGCATCGAATCGGTCACCTTGTCACCATACAGGATCGCCATCCCGCGCAGGTTACGTGCAGCACGACCAATGGTCTGAATCAGGCTGCGTTCCGAACGCAGGAAACCTTCCTTGTCCGCATCCAGAATCGCCACGAGCGATACCTCGGGAATATCCAACCCCTCACGCAAGAGATTGATACCAACCAACACGTCGAACGTCCCCAGTCGCAAATCGCGAATGATCTCGACACGTTCAACCGTATCGATATCGCTATGCAGATAACGCACCTTGATGCCGTTATCGGATAAAAACTCGGTCAATTGCTCGGCCATGCGCTTGGTCAGCGTGGTCACCAGCACACGCTCATTCAACTTCACGCGTTCGGTAATTTCCGACATCAAGTCGTCCACCTGCGTGGTTGCCGGCCGCACGCTGATGACAGGATCGACCAACCCTGTCGGACGTACGACTTGCTCGACCACCTGATCGGCATGTGCATTTTCATATTCGGCCGGCGTTGCCGATACAAAGACGGTCTGCCGCATCTTGCCCTCGAATTCATCGAACTTGAGCGGACGATTGTCCAATGCAGATGGCAGACGGAAACCGTAATCGACAAGATTGGTCTTGCGCGCGCGATCACCGTTATACATGCCATTCAACTGACCGATCAGCACGTGTGACTCATCCAGGAACATGAGCGCATCGGGTGGCAGATAATCGACCAGCGTCGGCGGCGGCTCGCCAGCCTTGGCACCACTGAGGTGACGCGAATAGTTTTCGATGCCTTTGGTAAAGCCGATCTCGGTCATCATTTCCAGATCGAAGCGCGTGCGCTGTTCCAGCCGCTGTTCTTCGATGAGTTTATTTTCCTTGCGGAAGAAGGCGAGACGATCGCGCAACTCCTCCTTGATCGTTTCAATTGCGCGCAATACCGTGGAGCGCGGGGTGACGTAATGCGAACCCGGATAGATCGTGAAGCGTGGAATCTTCTGTTTGACGCGCCCGGTCAAAGGATCGAACAGTTGCAGACTCTCGATTTCATCATCAAAAGTTTCAATCCGTAATGCCAACTCGGCATGTTCCGCCGGAAAAACATCGATCGTATCGCCGCGCACGCGGAAAGTACCGCGCCCGAAATCGACCTCATTGCGCGTGTATTGCATCTGGATCAAACGGGCAATCACATCGCGCTGGCTGACCTTGTCCTTGGCACGCAAGGTCAGGATCATCTGGTGATATTCGTTGGGATTACCGATACCGTAAATCGCTGACACAGTGGCCACGATCACCACATCGCGCCGCTCCATCAGCGATTTGGTGCAGGACAGGCGCATCTGCTCGATATGCTCGTTAATCGACGAATCCTTCTCGATGAACAAATCGCGCTGCGGTACGTAAGCTTCCGGCTGGTAGTAATCGTAGTAACTGACGAAATACTCGACCGCATTCTGCGGGAAGAACTCGCGAAATTCGCTGTACAACTGTGCCGCCAGCGTCTTGTTCGGCGCAAACACAATCGCTGGGCGCCCCAGGCGAGCAATCGTGTTAGCCACTGTATAAGTCTTGCCCGAGCCGGTTACACCCAGCAAGGTCTGATAAAACAGACCGTCATTGATCCCTTCCACCAGCTTGTCAATCGCCTTCGGCTGATCGCCAGCAGGCGGAAACGGCTGATAAAGCCGAAACGGCGAATCCGGGAAGGTGATGATTTTCGACTCGTCGAATGACGGCGTGACCTGGGATAAATCGGACATTGCAATACGACCTTTGGTAGAATTGTTCGGCTGAATTCTCGCTCAGGACTTTTGGCCCTGCGCACCAATCAACCTCTCTGCAATCAGTGACTTGCAGCTAACTTTTGATGTTATCACGATGAACGCACCTACTTCTGCTTCACTGCTCAATGCCATCGAGATGGCGCCCCGCGATCCGATCCTCGGCATCACCGAGGCATTCAACGCAGACAAGAATCCGAAGAAATGCAATTTGGGTGTCGGCGTTTATTATGATGACAACGGCAAGCTGCCTCTGTTGGAATGCGTACGCAAGGCAGAAGCCCAGTTGATGGAAAAAACCGCACCGCGTGGCTATCTTCCTATCGACGGACTGGCTGCTTACGACAAAACGGTCCAGGATCTCGTATTTGGGGCCGATAGCGCCGTCGTCAAGGAAAAACGTGCAATCACCGCGCAAGCAATCGGCGGCACCGGCGCGTTGAAACTCGGCGCCGACTTCCTCAAGCGCTTTGCACCGAATGCACAAGTCTGGATCAGCGATCCAAGCTGGGAAAACCACCGCGCCCTGTTCGAATCAGCAGGCTTCGTGGTCAATAACTATCCTTATTACGATGCAGCAAGCAAGGGCATCAATTTCGCTGGCATGCTGGATACGCTCAAATCGATTCCGGCTGGCTCCATCGTCTTGCTCCACGCTTGCTGCCACAACCCCACCGGCGCCGATCTGACCGATACACAATGGACGCAAGTCATCGATGTCGTCACCTCGCGCGGCTTGATTCCCTTCCTCGACATGGCTTACCAAGGCTTTGGCGATGGCATCGAATCGGACGGCAAGGTTGTCAGTCTGTTTGCCAATGCCGGCGGCCCCGTGTTCGTCTCCAACTCGTTCTCCAAATCCTTCTCGCTGTATGGCGAACGCGTGGGCGCTTTGTCGATCGTCGCGACCAGTGCCGAAGAAGCGGCACGCGTGCTGTCGCAACTCAAGCGCGTCATTCGCACCAACTATTCCAACCCACCGATTCATGGTGGCCAGGTCGTCGCGACCGTACTGGCAACGCCAGAGCTGCGTGCACTGTGGGAAGAAGAACTGGCCGGCATGCGCGTACGTATTCGCGAAATGCGTCATGCCTTTGTCGACAAGCTCAAGGTAAAAGCGCCATCGCATAATTTTGATTTCGTTGTCACGCAACGCGGCATGTTTTCCTATTCCGGCCTGACCAAGCCGCAAGTCGAACGCCTGCGCGATGAATTTTCGATTTATGCGGTCGATACCGGCCGCATCTGTGTGGCCGCGCTCAACAGCGGCAACATCGATTACGTTGTCGATGCCATTGCAAAAGTTTTGTAAGGCAAGCACGTAAATTTTTCTGCAGAAAATCGTAAAAAGTTTCTCTTAGTGTTTGACAGGCAAGGAAGTTTCAGACATAATCTTGTCTCTGTTCCCTGATAGCTCAGTCGGTAGAGCGACGGACTGTTAATCCGCAGGTCCCTGGTTCGAGTCCAGGTCGGGGAGCCACAGAATGCAAAGGGCCTAGTTAAAAGCTGGGCCCTTTTTCCATTTCACGACAGGAATTGTCATGGCACGTACACCACAGGAATTCGCAGACCGCGTCAACGAACTCGCAAGCGACCCGGCTCGCGCTGGTAGCCAACCACATTACGGCGTGGAATTGGCACGCGAGCCTTATGGCTATGTGCTGAAAATGATCGGCTCTCCTGATCGGGATTTCATTCGCGAATGCTATGCGATTGCCTATTACGAAGGTGCGCCAAGTCCCGGCGTCTTGCGACCATAATTATTGAAGACAGTCGATCCGCGACATAAAAGAATTATCAGGCCCTACCATGTAGGGCCTTTTCTTTTGGGGATATAGAGCAGCCTCGCATTACAAACAGTACCCGCCCCCACCATCCATGCGTTCACCGAGGGTTAGCCAAACCAGCCATTCGAACTACAGCCTGGCAACCGACAATTGCCCAAAGTTAATTCAGAAGCGTAGAATTTTTAACGAAGAGCAAGCTTTCCCAGATGTCGATGAAAGACGGCAAACAATAATGAGCATGCCTCCTGCGCCCAATCCCAAACAATCGCTACGCATGCGCCGTGCCTTGCTGCTCAGCGCATTGGTACTGGGCTGCATTTCCATCGCCTGGGGCTTTTACTTTGCCACACAGGGCAACTGGATTATCTGGCCGATCAACATACTTTCAATTGCTGTTGCAATCGGTGTCGCCTGGCTGACCTGGCGCGGGAAAATACGCTTCGCTTCGATTACGCTGTTTTCGGCGGTGTATCTGATCCTCTGCGTGTTCTGCGTCTTTTTGGACGTCCCTACAGCAGATGCACCTCGCTCCAATCACAACTATTTTCTGGTTGTGGCCCTATTCGCATGGCTGGTGTTTAAAGGCGATGCAGTCTGGTTGCGCTATGGCACGCTGCTGGCAGCGCTTGGTGCCTTTATCTTTTTCGCCAGCACGCAATGGGGCATCAGCACGCCATACGCATTAGGTGCGGATGTCCGCGCTCCCGGATCCTGGATACACAATATCCTCGTGACAGCCTTACTGGTCACGCTGCTATGGGTCATGCAAACCAATCTGGCCGAACGCAATGCGATGGAAGCGGATCTGCGCAAAGCCATCTCCGCTGAACAGCTCATACTCCATTTTCAGCCGCAGGTCGGAAATGATGGTCACATTGTTGGTGCCGAAGCGTTGCTACGGTGGCGCCATCCAACAAAAGGCCTGGTATCACCTGCGGACTTCATTCCGCTGGCCGAGCAAAGCGGTCTGATTCTGCCCGTCGGTCATTGGGTTTTGGGCGCAGCTTGTACGCAATTGCAAGCATGGGCAGCGAATCCCGCGACCGCACATCTCAGCATTGCCGTCAACGTCAGCGCATCGCAGTTCAAACAGCGCGATTATGTCAACCAAGTCATCTCTGTACTGGATCGCTCCGGTGTAGAACCGACACGCCTCACGCTCGAACTGACGGAGAGCATGCTAGTTAATGATGTGAATGACATCATTTCGAAGATGCATGCATTGAAAGCAAAAGGCGTACGACTATCGCTGGATGATTTTGGCACCGGCTACTCATCGCTCAGCTACCTAAAACGGTTGCCGCTTGACCAGATCAAGATTGATCGTTCCTTCGTACGCGACGTCACAATCGACAAGCATGATGTCGCGATCGTGCAAACCGTCGTAGAGTTGGCGCATAACATGGAATTACATGTCATTGCAGAAGGCGTCGAAACTGAGGAACAAAGGCAATTTCTTGCGGAACTCGGCTGCCATGCGTTTCAGGGCTACCTGCTAAGCAAACCCTTGCCCATCGATGCATTCAATATGTTCGCCATGTCACATCAGCAAATGACCAACATTTAAACGGGCGGTAAGTGTCAGAACACCGCAGAGATCAAAGCGGCGGCGGTACGACGGTAGATGTGGGTTGATACAGGCTGTAGATGATCCGATAGCACTCATGGATGAAAGTGCTCGGTGTTTCCCCTACCGGACGCAGATGGTAACCACTTCCCACACGCAATAGCGTTACACCGAAGCTGGCATCGCTCCCCAATCTTTCAGGGTCTTGCAAGGCTTGCGTAACGAGATCGGCGAATTCCTGAGCAGTGATTTGCATGATAGAAGCAGATGAAAATTGAAAAACGCAATATACGGGAATTTTCCAGACATTGCGGGAATGCGAATGCACTCCTCCGCGCATGAGGACGATTAATCGCTTTCTATTCAACAATCCCCATTTCATGGGATTGCTCTTTCATCGAAGCAACGGAATACTGTCGCCGCTTCCATGAAAGTCCTTTCCATGAACTATCTTATCGATAACCACCCCGCCAAAACGCTGGCCTTCGTCATTTCGATTGCGCTATCGGCCCTGATCTGGCTTTTCTAGTTCGACTGAAATCCGGCTATTCATACGGTCAACGCGCATCACCATACTGAAATCATCAGCTCAAAATGATTTGAGTTGAACATATTTTCAAAATAGCATCTAACAAGGCAATAAGAACTTCTTCATCGAGAACCTGCGCGAACTCTTGGCAATTTCTTTGCCATCCATAACGTAGCGTATCGATCTGCCTTGCCATGCCGATTGCCGTCACGCATCAATCTCAAGCCACACCTGTTACCACACATCCTCCACAACCCCGTCTACCGATGATCGATGTCGCCAAGGGAATCGGCATTTTGCTGATCGTTCTTGGACACAACCGCATCTTTACTTCGCATTACGAAGACGCGGCCAATTTTCTAGCGGCCTTTCGTTTACCTTTCTTTTTCTTCATTTCAGGCGTTATTTTTTCAGTCGGGCGACGCGACATCGGCACGATTGCGTGGCGGCGCGCCGATGCCTGGCTGAAACCTTACGTCATGGTGCTGTTATTGGGCGGACTGCTGAAGTGGTTGATGGGGAAAGAAAGCGTGGAATCCGTGCTACTAGGGATTTTCTATGGCACCGGCTTTACACTAGGCTGGAATGTGCTGTGGTTTCTGCCGCATCTTTGGCTGCTCTATGTCAGCGTTGCCATTCTCGTCAAACATGGGCAATCACTGATTGATCAGCCCATCAAGAAAAGTGCAGTGTTGCTACTGTTACTGGGCATCGGCTATTACGTGATGAATGCGTTTGATACCGTACGCGACAATCCCGCCTGCGAACGCATCATGCATGTGGAGCCCATGCTGCTGCATTGTGGACTGCCCTTCAGCGCCGATGTCCTGCTGCTGTCAGCAAGCTACTTCTTGCTGGGGCATTTTCTCTCCACACCTGCCAAGAATTTCCGCATCCATCCGATTGTCATGACAATCGCATTCGTGGTCGCCATTCTGCTCAATATGCAATACGGCTTCCGCATCGACTTCAACATGCGCCGCTACGATAGTCTCTTCATCTCCACGATTCAGGCTTTGGCGGGAATCTATCTGATGCTGTGCATCTGCACGCTACTTGCGCAAGTCATGCACCTGCGAAAAATGCTGTCCTACATTGGCAAGGGAAGCCTGATGATTTTGCTGTTTCATGCACAAATCCAGTTCCCGCTGGTGGCAGCCCTGCAACCGCATCTGCCCGCAATACTTGCGGGACTGATCGCTTTCATCGCCTGCACCGGTATTGCGCTTGCGATCTGGGAGGTGTGCAAACGCAGTAGGCTCCTCTCTGCGCTATTGCTCCCTCTGGATTGGAAGAAGAAATGAATGCAGTGGAAATCAGGCAATGTTCTGTCGGCCGTCCAGCATCATTTCATATACATAATTGCGGATCACCAGCGACTCGGTCGCACCTACCTTGACGAACTCGACGCCAGTCGTCATGCCTGCGGCACCGTGTGGCATGACATTGCGAATCCTTGCGTGGACATCGATCTCATGACTAGGCTCGCCATCTCCGGGTGGCAGCGTGAAACGCAACCCAAGTTCGTCATCGAAACTTCCGAGATTGTTCGATGACATGATCAGGCATCCTGTCGCGCTCAGATTTTGCAAGGATACTTGTTCGCTGCCAGAAGCGCGAACGACCTCTGCACCCATCGCCACCTTGATACGCATCTCACTACGGACTTTTTTAGTACGAACATCAAGCGGACAGGCGATGCACAGACAATAGACGGGATGCGCCAGTGTTTTCAGGACGACACTATCAAACGCAAAAATGGTCGTGCCCGAGAACACGCGTACGGTCAACTTCTCACCATCGATGAAAGTGAGAAGCGAACCACTTTCACGCGGTTGCTGGATCAGAATGTAGTTGGGAAAATCGAAGCCAATGACGGCAGAGACATATTGCATGGGCTTGTGACCGCGATGCGTAAAAATCTGCAACCGGGTTCCGGGCTGCAAATTCATCGAATTCTCTTTGGTATTGACCGCCTGCTGTGCCTGATCCTGCATTTTCCGAAAGCCCGCTGCAAAACGAAGTTCGGCATTGTAATGACTTCCTTTATTACAGGATAGCTATCGGGTCGCCTCCCCTCGCCTCTTCTGGTTTTATTGTGATCAGAAGCGATAACCGACACCGACCCCAATCAACCAAGGGTCAACCTTGACTTGACTAATAGTCCCGGCAGCATTGCTCACATCGGAACGAATATAGACTTTCTTGACGTCCAGATTCAGCGACCAGTTGCGATTGATTTTGTAATCGATACCCGCTTGCAAAGCAGGTCCCACGCTGCTGCTTTCCAGATCGGCGCTACCATTCAACAAGTGAACGCTCGAAATACGTGTGTAGTTGATACCGGCACCCACGTATGGGCTGAACGTTTTTTCAGGCGTGAAGTGGTATTGCAATGTCAGCGTCGGTGGCAGATGCTTGAAGCTGCCGATGTCGCTACCATCCAGATAGACACGCTGCTTTTGCGGATACGTAAGGACCAGTTCTGCCGCCCAGTTAGGCGTGAAGAAATAGCTGATATCGACTTCCGGAATCGTTTTCGAATCGATGGTCAGACGATTGGCTGCACCGGTACCACCAATAGGGTCAGACTTGTTTGCAGGGTCGAGATGGACTGCACGTACACGTACCAGCCATGGTCCTTCCTGTACTTGTTGTGCGAATGCTTGCGATCCGGCGGCTGCCGACAGAATCATGACGAGTGCTGCAATACTTCTTTTCACAATAACCTCCAAAGTTGAATACAACACCGTCACGTTAAACGGTTCGACAACTTCGGAATTTGACGCTGGTCAAAAAAAGTATTGCTAATAAATTTCTGTTTCTTTGATATTAAATGGCACTGCACCCGGGATTCACGCCGTGATTCTCAACGCACTTTGGCTCGGGAATTGATATCGTCCAGGCACTCCTTGCCCTTGGCTGTGATGACGAATCCGTCAGTCGCATTTCCTGAAACATGCCCTTTGCGTTCAAGAAAAGTTGCCACATCCGGCGGGACTGGAAGCGAAGCATTGGCATCCAGCTGACACAATGCTTCCACGCATTGATGCAGAAACAGCGTCTGCTTTCCCTTCTCTGTCAGCGTTGGCATGCCTTTCGTGTGCGACACATATTTCAGCCCTGTCAGGCGCTTGATGTTACGCGCCACGCATGCGGATGGACGCGTTTTCTGCCATCCCATCGCGGCAATCTGCTTCAGTGCAGAAAACTCGTCCAGTGTTAACTCTTCACCCATGTTCGTTATCGTAAAAATCTGAATATGTCGCCAAAGGCGACATCCTTGTTGATCAAAATCGCGGCAAGTCCGACAGCATGCGACCGGGCACATCGTGGTCGATCGTATCGATATCTTCAATGCCATGCTCATGACAGACGATATGCACGCGCGGTCCCAGCACCAGTTCCTCGCCTGCCTTGAACGCCGTGGCGACCTCATCGCCGAAATGCAAGGCATCCACCACCAGACTCACATCCTGCTCGACCATCGTCGCTTCCCACCCCGGAGAACCATTTCCCTTGCGGTGACCGCGACCCCAGCGCACCATTTCCACACGATCCCCCGTTGCATTGAAACGTACGGCTTCGATCAGATATACCGACATAATGTCCCTCCCAGAAATGATGGTATGAGCATGGTACGTTGCTCCTTACCAGAGAAGCAAGAAGCAACATGAACAAGAAGGTTTTTTACTCCACGCAGACCAATCAATGCACGACCAAGTACACAGTTATAATAGCGCCCGTTTGTTCAAGCAAGGCAGTCACTGCCCCTCATTCACATCGCATGTCACTCCGCGATTGGCAAGGAATCGTTGCACATGAAACCTGATCATTCCCGCCCGGTTGTTCTCTGTCTTTCCGGCCACGATCCCAGCGGTGGCGCCGGCCTGCAGGCCGATATCGAAGCGATCATGGCTCAAGGCTGCCATGCTGCGCCAACCGTCACTGCATTGACAGTACAAAATTCGATCGATGTGTCCGATTTCCGTGTTCTCGATGCTGACTGGGTCCTCGCTCAGGCCGATGCCGTGATTAAGGATATGACGGTGGCGGGCGTCAAGCTCGGCATGCTGGGCTCGGTTGCCATGGTTGATACGGTCGTACAAGTCTTG
Organism: uncultured Oxalicibacterium sp.; assembly: GCF_913776015.1. Lineage (GTDB taxonomy): Bacteria > Pseudomonadota > Gammaproteobacteria > Burkholderiales > Burkholderiaceae_D > Oxalicibacterium. The sequence goes on from NZ_CAJYMD010000001.1 coordinate 71,588, forward strand.
CAGCGCCTGCAAGGTTTGCCGATCGTCTGCGATCCGGTATTACGTGCGGGTGGCGGTGGCGCACTCGGTAAGGACGAAGTCGGCTACGCCATGCGCGAACGCTTGCTGCCTGTCGCAACCGTCGCCACACCGAACTTGCCGGAAGCACGCATTCTGGCCGAACTGCCAAATGGCACACCCGATGAATGTGCAGAAAAACTACTGCCGTTTTGCCAGCATCTGCTGATCACAGGCGGCCATGGCGAAGAAAGCCGCGTCCACAACCGTCTGTATTCGCGCGATGGATCTACTGCAACCTTCACCTGTGATCGTCTGCCTGGCAGCTATCACGGCTCTGGTTGCACGCTCGCCAGTGCTCTTGCGGGTCGTCTGGCATTGGGCGAAGACACGCATACGGCTGTTGAGAACGCGCTGGCTTATACCTGGCGCACACTGCGTGATGCCGATCGACCAGGCGCCGGTCAGTATTTCCCACGCCGCCTGCCCACCGACTTCTGCAACTGAACATCCATCTTCACGCTAAAAGGCCTGCCAATTTTGATCGATTGACAGGCCTTTTCGTTTTGAAGAAGGCGATCAGTGTCGCTGTGGCCAGACACGTACAACCAGCGCCGCAAATGACATCAAGGTTGCGAGAACAATCACGCCATACCATCCCCACTGTGCCAGCATCAGGCTACCCAATGCTGCTCCCGCGGCCATTCCAACGAACATTCCGACAAACAGGACCGCGTTAAGACGACTGCGTGCAGCCGGGTCAAGTCCATACACGATCGTCTGATGCGCCACCAACGTTGCCTGCACACCGAAATCGAATCCGATCGCACAAAGTACCAGTAGGCACAGGCTGCCATCGACCGAAAAGAAAGGTGCCAATCCCATTGCTGCAAACGACAGTGCAGCCAGACCGATACCAAGACGCGTCACCAGTTCAGGCCCCTTGCGATCGGCAATGCGTCCTGCCAATGGCGCTGCCAGCGCACCTGCAGCCCCTGCCAGCCCAAATGCACCGGCAGCCGTGCTACCAAGGTGAAACGGTGCGCCGTGCAACATTAACGCCAGCGTCGACCAGAACGCACTGAAACCAACGGACAACAAACCTTGCGCCATCGCTGCACGACGCAACGAAGCATGTCGGCGTAGCAGATCCAGCATCGAGCCAAGCAAGGCACGATAGGCCAGTTGCGTCGTTGGCTTGAAGGCAGGCAGACTGCGTAGCAGGGCCAAGCCAATCATCGCGACACTGACGGCCGCAGCGATGAACATGACGCGCCACCCCATCTGTTCAGCCACAAAGCCACTGAGCACACGCGACAGCAAAATGCCGAGTAGCAAGCCGGTCATCACGGTACCCACCACCTTGCCGCGATGCTGCTCGGGTGCGAGGATGGCCGCCGCCGGCACGATGTCCTGTGCCATGGTGGCAGACAAGCCGATTGCCAGTCCGGATGCCAGCAACAGACTCAGGCCGGATGATGTGCTTGCCAGCAGTAATGCCAGCACCAGCACAGCAACCTTGATCAGAATGATGCGACGGCGATCGTGCCGGTCGCCCAGCGGTGCCAGCAACAGGATGCCCAGCGCATAACCCAATTGCGAGGACATCGGCACCATGCCGACAGCACGATCCGATATCCCTAGATCGCTGCCGATCACGCCCAGCATCGGTTGCGAATAATAAAGCGATGCGACGCTGAAGCCCGCGCTGGCAGCCAGCAGCCAGATCCGCATGCCGGAAAGACGCACGTCCCGTTTTAGCGGAGTCGCTCCAGTCGCTGCTAATACAGGCTCTGTATGCGTATTTTGAATGGAAGACATACTCGTTTCTCCAGTTGATAAAAGCTGAAACGAAGTCTGATCCTATAAACCTCGGCATGGTAGTAGCACCATGCGCAGAATTGTTATACGCTTTACGCATGACAAAACTATCATCCCCAGCCGTCAGCTCAGATCGGATCGAGCTGATGCAAACCTTCGTCCGTATTGTCCAGGCCGGCAGCCTGTCTGCTGCCGCAACGCAAATGGGTACAACCCAACCCACCATCAGCCGCCGTCTGCAGCAACTGGAACGCTCACTTGGCCTGCGATTGCTGCAACGCTCCACGCATGCGATGAAGCTGACCGAAGATGGCGAACGATGCTATGAACGCGCCAGAGAACTGCTGGCCGGCTGGGAAGCATTTGAAACCGATCTGCGCGCGGCAAGCAGTGAAGTCAGCGGCTCTTTGCGCGTGATCGTGCCGCATGCGTTCGGGCAAAAACAACTGATCGGACCGTTGGCCGAATTCATGCGCCGCTATCCGGGCATCACGATCGAATGGATACTGCATGACCGTGGCAGCGACTTCATCACGCAAGGCATCGATTGCGCGATTCAGGTTGGCGAAACCAATGATCCATCGGTCGTCGCCATCAAGCTTGCAGAAGTGCCACGCATGATGGTGGCATCGCCTGCCTTGCTGGCGCGTTATGGCATGCCGCAGCATGCGCGCGATCTGACCGTACTCCCCTGGGTTGCCATTCCGACTTTTTATCGACGCGAAGTCCTACTCACGCACAGCGCAACTGGCGAGCAATGTCATGTCGCAATTCAGCCGCAATTGAGTTCGGATAGTTTGTATGCGCTGAGCAATGCGGCAGTGGAAGGTCTGGGTGTATGCCTTGGCTCCTCATGGTTGATGGAAGAACATCTAGCGAGTGGACGGTTGGTTCAGCTGTTACCAGAATGGCAGGCAGCGCCCTTGCCAGTCTCCATCATTTATCCGTACGCGCGCTTCTATCCTGCCCGTCTGCGGCATTTCATCGATACGATGCGGCAAGCCATGCCAGGTTCAGTGAGTGGTGCCGTTTCATGGCGCCGGGCTTGATTGAGACGGAACGATCATTCACTCATATCTGCCAGACACGCTTGTCTGCGCCAGGCTTGCGGTGACTGCCCACTCAGTTTTTTGAAGACTCGCGTGAAATGTGACTGATCATAGAAACCTAGGGTATGCGCGATCTCCGTCAGTTTGATGTCCTGCTGCTTCATCGCCAGACACGCATGCGCCACACGTTTGCGCAGGATGAAGTCCCGTGGCGTCATGCCGCATGCGCGCTTGAACGCGCGTGAAAAATGACTCACGCTCAGATTCAGTGCCTGGGCAAGATCCACCGTGCGAATCGGCATGTGGATATGCGCATCGATATAGGCAGTGAGCCGATGCACCTGCCATGCACACAAGCCTGCATGGTCATTGTTGACGGCATCGCCTTCGGCAGACATCTGCGAGCCGGGACAAGACGGCGCAGCACGTTCGGCAGGACACGCCAGGCTGACAGAAATCGACATGACACCCAGACTGGCCATCGCAATCTGATAGGCGGACAGGCATTCTGGCGTCCGACGAGCCGAATCTGCGGATAGAACGCGAGGAATCGTATGCATGGTTGACCCTGCGGGCTGTCAAAACGACATCATGCAGTCCTTGCCGGTTATGCAAAAGACTCAAGTCGGCGGACCTGAACCAACACTTTCGTGTTGGTTTTCAACGTGAATTATATTCAGGGCGTGACAAATCCCCTTTCGACGGCAATCGCCACCGCGTGTGTACGGTTGCGCGCCGACAGCTTGTCCATCAGGCTGCGTACATGCCCCTTGATCGTGTCTTCGGCCAAACCAAGATGGTCAGCAATTTCCTTGTTGGACAGGCCGCCCGCAATCAGTCCCAGTATCTCCAGTTCACGCCGCGTCAGATGCTCCTTCCCGAGATGATCAGCCAGATCTGCCGCAATCGCCGTTGGAAAATAGCGCTTGCCGACAGCGAGCACACGTACGGCTTCCGTCAGCTCGGTACGCAAGGCGGTCTTGAGCAGGTAGGCCTGCGCCCCGGCCTTGATGGCATGACTGGCACGTACATCGCCGCGATAAGTCGTCAGAATGCCGATCCGCGCGGTGGGAAATTCGTTGCGGATCAGGTGAATCGCATCGATGCCGTTCATCCGCGGCATTTGCAGGTCAATCAGCGCGACATCCGGCAAATGCGTGCGATACAGCGTCAATGCTTCCAGCCCGTCTGCGGCTTCAGCCACGACTTCCATATCCGGCTGGCTCTCGATCACGGCACGAATGCCTTCGATCATGAGCGGATGATCGTCTGCAATGAGTATGCGGATTTTTCTGTCAGTCATGTTTTCTCCATTCCGCGATTCTGTTGAACCAGGCCTGCCATTTCAGCCAGCGACAACCACGCAGGCACGCCAGTACATCAACCGTTGTTCCTCCGTCGTCCCTATTGCGGATATCCAGAATCGCACCGATCTCGGACGCACGTTCACGCATGCCGGATACCCCCCAATGGCCTTCCTTGCCATATCGACCCAGATAGGCAGGCGGAATACCAATCCCATCGTCTCGGACAATCAAGCGAATGCGGGTTGCGGTGTAGAGCAGTTCCACGCGTACAGTGGTTGCCTGCGCGTGCAGAAAGGCATTCACGATCGCCTCGTGCGCAATGCCGTACAAATCGCGATGCAACGCTGCCGACATCTCCACAGGCGTGCCGCTGGATCTGATTTCGAAGACTGCACCACTGTCGCTTTCCAGGGTCCGCCCGAGTTCCTCCAGACGTTGTGCAAGATCGATGCGTACCGGCACCTGCGCATCACGCAAGTCGCGTACGCGGTCACGTCCTTCTTCGACCATTTTTTCGGTACGCAGCAGCGCTTTCTCAAGATCGTCCCGCGCACGGGTCTCGCTTGGCATGGCATTGGCAATGACCTGCAATCGCAACAGCAAACCCTGCACGCCTTGCAGCAAGGTATCATGCAGTTCGCGCGCAATGCGCTCGCGTTCTGCATGCCGCGCCGCCAGACGATCATGCATGCGACGCCGCAAACCGCGCATGCTCCAGACATAAGCCAGCATCAGGAGCAATACAATCAGCACGCCACCGAATATCTGGAAAAGCGGGCGCGCGTACAAGGTTGGCTCGATGGAAAAGGTATAAGTCGCCTCCTGTTCGCTGGGGATGCCGTCCTGATCCGTTGCGACAACACGGAAGCGATAGTCTCCCGCGTCCAGCCCCGTGTAGGTCGCTGACCGACGACGGCCCGCCACCTGCCAGTCGCTGTCGTAACCATCGAGGCGATAGCTGAACGACACCGTTTCCGGTGCCGACAGACTCAAGGCTGTGTAATCGATCACCAGGCGCTGCGTCGATGCAGGCAGCACGGCAGGCTGCAAATTCGCAAGCAATGCACCGTCGGCCACCACGGATTCGATATGGGTCGACGGCCCGGCCTGATCCGACTGCACGCTCGCAGGATCGATCCAGAACACGCCATTACTGGTCGAGAACCAGAGCCGGTTATCCTCTGTCTTTACTGCCGTCGGCAACGGCAGCACCTGATACGGATCGTTTGCCAGTCCGCTTAAGCGACCGTACGACCGATAGCGCACGCGATGATTCGGCAAGGATGCGGCATGCATGAGTTCCGACGATTCAATCTGAAAAATGCCTGATCGTGTATGCACCCATAACTCAGGCATGGCGTCTGCATTTCCTGCCGTCTGTACCGCCAGCATCGCATACACGTTACCGAAGGCAGACCAGTCCGGGACGTTCAGCCGCACGAAGCGGTCGTTCTCGATCCATCCCATGCCGTTCTGGCCGCCGACCCAGGTACGACCGCCGTGATGCAGAATGGCGGTGACATGGCCGATATCCAAGCCATCCTTGCTTGTCCAGCGCGTCACGCCATCTTCTTGCTGCCGGATCAGCAAGCCGTCCCGATAACCAAACCAGACATTTCCCTGCGCATCGGTCGCGGCAGAAACCGGCATGATCTGGCTTGCAAGCGCTGAGACGGGGGGCATTTTGTGCCAGGCATGATGCTTCCATACATACAGTCCCCGTCGATTGATGGATACCCAGAGGCTGTGCTTCGCATCCACCGCCAAAGCACGGACGGTTGAATCGGCACTGCTTCCCGATGGCAGCGATGTCACGAAGCGCGGAATATCACCGACCGTTTTCCATATCCCCGCCGGACCGGCGATCCAGATGTTTTCCTGCGCATCGCGCATGGCAGCCGTAATCGGTGATGGCAGTGAGAAACGCTGCTGGTATTTGCCTTGCAGATGCGTTACCCCATGATTGCTGGTACCCGCCCACAAAGTCCCCATCCGGCCCGGTGCAAGCGCATAGTTCAGCCCATCCAGCGGCAGCCCGGACGGCATCAGGACACGCGTTCGCAACCGGTCCAGACCGGCGCTCGTGCCGATCCAGATGTTGTGTTCACGGTCGGCAAAGATCGGCCACACATAATTGGCGCTCAGACCATCCCGGAAGGAAAAAACCTGCGCCTTGCGCAACCGCGTCGCATCCACTGGAAAATCCACATACCGCACACCCTGACCGAGTGTGCTGATCCACAGTCCACCGTCGTGGTCGACATGCAAATTGCTGGCGGGCACATCCATCTGAAATGTGTCGACGGTCGTCCGCATCTGTTCGCGGGCGATCCGATACAGCACGCCCTTGTAGCGCTCTGCCAGCCAGATCGCACCATCTGGCGCCTGTGCAAACCCGCTTCCCCATTCCACCTTCACACCGGCATTGATGAATTGCCTGGTACCGGAAGGCAGATAAAACAGTTCTCCCGCAGTCGCCAACCAGAGCGTATCCGTGCGATCAACAAACACGGCACGTGCTCTGCCCGCGGGCAAGCGCCAATCCTGCCATTCGGTTTGCCATCGTCGTCCGTCAAAACGTGCCAGCCCATCTTCCGCCGCCGCCCAGATTGCACCATCGTGGGTTCTGGCCATGCCGTACACCACGCCCGGCTGCAACTGCTCAGGCGAAAAACGTGTCAGGCCCTGCTTTCTGATTCGCACGACACCACCCGCACGTAACCCGACCCATAGCTCATCCTCCACGGCCAGAAGGCAAGAAACGATACCAATGGGTTTTGCATCCGGGGTGCGATAAGGCGTGAAGTCAAAGCCGTCAAAGCGAAACAGGGAATCATTGGTCCCCAGCCATAGATAACCGTCGGCTGTCTGTGCAATTGCACCAACCTGACTTGGCCCGCCATCCGCAGCCAGCCATCGGTGGTGCTCCATCCGGTTCGGAGGCTTGCTCAAGGCGTTACCGCATTGCCCAAGCAGTATCAACAGGAGGCAGCATCCCAACGTCCAGCGAGGCACACCAGATGCGGCGCGCAACGAATGTGCAAACGAACATAGGGAAGCAAGAAGAGAAAGGGGATGCATGATCGTGATTGCAGACAGAAACATCATCCCGACGAAAAAATGGGATACCACTAACGGTATCCCGTGGTACGACCAAACGCGTGCTCGTGCGCGTTGCGCGGTAGAGCCAGGCCGATGAGTAGCCTGCCAACCGTTTGCGCATTTGCCACGCATTGCATACGCTTATTTTGCGGGAATCGGTGCCAGAATTTCGTTCTTGACCTTGGTACGTTCCGCACCCTTGTGCACCATGGTGACGGCATAGTCGATGCCCATGCCATATGCACCCGAATGTTCCTTAACGATGCCGGTCACGGCATCGTAGGTTTCCTTGCGCGCCCAATCGCGCTGCCATTCGAGCATGACTTGTTGCCAGGTAACCGGCACCACGCCTGCCTGAATCATGCGCTGCATCGACATGTCGTGCGCCAGTTGCGAGGTACCGCCGGATGCATCGGCCACCATGTAGATTTCATAACCGCCTTCGGCCATGGCACACAGGGCAAAACTATTGTTGCAGACTTCGGTCCACAGGCCCGATACGATCACCTTTTTACGACCGTTGGCCTTGAGGGCGTCACGCACCTTCTGGTCATCCCACGAATTCATGGAAGTACGTTCCAGCAGCTTGTGATCCGGGAAGACATCCAGCAATTCCGGATAAGTGTGGCCCGAAAAACTGTCGGTTTCCACCGTCGTGATGATGGTTGGAATGTTGAATACCTTGGCCGCCTTGGCCAGCGCAACGGTGTTGTTCTTCAAGGTCTGGCGATCGATAGACTGTACACCGAATGCCATTTGTGGTTGATGATCGATAAAGATCAACTGCGAATTAGTCGGGGTCAGGACTTCCAGTTTTGGGTTGCTCATTCAATGCTCCTTGGGTTGATTGGTTGCATGGATGCTGAATTGCCCATGCAGTCCGGATAAATCTGGTTGAGATAATCTGGTCAGGAAGATGCTGTCATCAGATGTTCGATACGTGGCGCATCCGGGCCGATATGAAAAGCATGCACACGTGTCGTAATTGCCTTATCGTTTTCAGTAAAGCGGTCATGCTGGCGCAGATGTTCGAGCCATGATTCGACGACAAAGGTTTCGATGTAGCGTCCGGGTTCCGCCATGTCTTCATACACACCCCACGACAAGGCACCACCACGTCGGCGAACACGATGCATCTCACGGATGGCATGTTTGAAAGCCACAGCGTTTTCTGTAGTCACGCGATACTCAACATTGATACGGATAGGACCGGCATCATGTGCAGCGTCGATCTGCGGCGCATGTGCATGTAGATGTTTGGATGGCGTCAGATCAAGGTCTGGCGACATGTTGAGCTTCCAACGCAGTGCTGTTGCACACGCGAGCACCATGCCAACCGCCGCGATGATCAAAGCCATCGAAGTACCAAGCTGCGCCGCCGTTTTGCCCCAAATCGTGCTGCCCGCTGCCATCGAGCCGAAGAACACGACCAGATAGACCGCCAGTGCACGTGCCTTGACCCAACCTGCAGAACTGCGCTGCGCACCGACGTTTAGGATCGATAGCATTGCAATCCACGCCAGACCAGAAAACAGCAGGATGCCGCCAAGCAGCCATGCGTTCTGCACTGTACCCAATGCCAGCATCGTGATGGCAAACAGGACACTGGCACCCAGCGCCAGCGTATCGGTCGAAAAGGCTTTCTTCAGACGCGGCAGTAACAAGGCGCCTGCGACCGCACCCACACCGATACAGGCCAGCAAGGCACCGTAACCGCCAGCGCCCAAACCAAGCTGGTTACGCGCCACCAGTGGCAACAAAGCCCATGCTGCACTACCAAATACAAAGAAGGCAACGGCGCGGATCAGTACCACACGCAACAACGGTGCTGCATGTACATAGCGCAAACCGGCACGCACGGCGGGAATAAAATGCTCAGATGGCAACCGTTGTACACGTGGCGCAGGCTTCCATGTATAGAGCACCATGACGACACCGAGGACCGACAATGCATTTAGCATGAAGACGACGGGTGGACCAGCAAACGACAGAATCAAGCCGCCCAAAGCAGGACCGATGGCACGACTGATGTTGACGCCCAGCGAGTTGAGCGCAACCGCCGCCGAAAGGTCTTCCTTGCCGACCAGTTCCGGCACGATGGCTTGAAACGGTGGTGCCGCCATTGCAGCGCCGACGCCAAGCATGAAGGTTGCCGCAAGCAGAATCTCCGGCGTTACCAGATCACCAAAAGCCAATACGCCCAGCACAGCAGCCGTCAGCAACATCCAGCCCTGTGCAAACAACAGGTACTTGCGACGATCAACGATGTCGGCCAACACGCCAGATGGCAATGCAAACAGGAACATTGGCAAGCTCGTTGCCGCCTGCACCAGCGCCACCATCAAAGGGTCCGGACTCAGCGACGTCATCATCCAGCCAGCACCGACATCATGCATCCAGGTACCGACGTTCGACGCGACCGTTGCCAGCCACAACGCACGGAACATCTTGTTCTGTAACGGGCTCCAGGAAGAAATGCTTGCCATCACGCCACCTGCTTGCGGCCAAGCGACCAGTTACCCGGACCGCACAAGGCAATCGCGCCGAATATGATCATCAGTAACCAGCCGAACTGCCCTTCAGCAATCGACCACTGCGTGTGCACGATAAACATCGACACCACCAACACGGCGAGTACAGGCAAACAAGCCAGTCTGGTGAACAAGCCCGCGGCAATGAACAATGGGCAAATCACTTCAGCAAAGATCGCCATCAGTAAAGAGAACTGACGCCCAAGACCGAGCGGATCTTCGATCAATGTCAGCTCTTCGTTGTAATGCAAAATCTTGGGCAGACCATGCACATAAAACAGCATGAAAGCACCAGCCACGCGCAGAAAAAACAGGCCGGCGTCGATGCGTGGCTTATTCCAGCCTTGAACAGATTGAGTCATCTGAGTGATGTATCCAGCGCGATCAGAAAGCGAAACAGCTGCAACCCAGCGCGCCCCAGAAACCCGAGTAGTTCGAGATCGGGACCGATGACTTGCGCGCAACGTCATGGGCATGGGCATGCACGCCGCACGCACCGGCGCATTGATGCGGCAAGGCCGCCATCTGCTGACGTGTGGTGACCTGACGGTAATGGCCTGGCACGGTCTTGACCGGCGACCAGTCCGGCAGAACAGGAATCGGTGGCGGCGCGATCTTGGTGAATTCGTCGCTGCCATACACGACCTTGCCATCGACGATGGTCAGGACTGATTCGATCGACTTGATCGCATCTTCATCGACAGAGAAGAAATCGCTGGACAACACAGCCAGATCGGCCAACTGGCCTTCCTTGATCCGACCTTTCTTGCCTTGTTCACTAGAGAACCAGGCACTGCCGTTGGTCCACAGTTCCAGCGCGGTATCACGCGATAGTTGCGCGCCGCTCTGATACAGCTTCATACCGCCAACCGTTCGGCCGGACACCAGCCAGTACAACGCTGTCCACGGGTTGTAACTCGCAACACGCGTGGCGTCGGTGCCACCGCCCACAGGAATGCCGGCATCCAGCATGCGTTTGATCGGTGGCGTTTGCTGCGCTGCCTCGGCACCATAACGTTCGACAAAATACTCACCCTGAAATGCCATGCGATGCTGGATCGCGATACCACCCCCAAGCGCACGCACGCGATCGATATTGCGCGGCGAAATCGTCTCCGCATGATCGAACATCCAGCGCAGACCATCGAATGGGATCTCGCGATTGACCTTCTCGAATACATCCAGCATGCGATCAATTGACTCGTCATAGGTTGCATGCAGTCGGAACGGCCAGCGTTGCGTAACCAGATGACGGACCACGCGCTCCAGTTCATCTTCCATGCTGACAGGCAGTTCCGGACGCGGTTCAAGGAAATCTTCAAAGTCCGCAGCAGAAAACACCAGCATCTCGCCCGCACCGTTATGGCGATAGAAGTCATCGCCCTGTCCCGGCTTGACCAGCTTGCTCCAGGACTGGAAGTCTTCCAGTTCCTTGCCTTTGTTTTGCGTGAACAGGTTGTAAGCGATCCGTACCGTCAACTGCTTGTTGCGCGCCAGATCGTCGATGATGGCGTAGTCTTCAGGATAGTTCTGGAAACCGCCGCCGGCATCAATCGTGCTGGTAACGCCAAGACGATTCAGTTCACGCATGAACTGGCGTGTTGAATTGACTTGATAGTCGTGCGGCAGGCTTGGCCCCTTGGCTAGCGTGGCGTACAGGATCAAGGCGTTCGGCTTGGCAATCAGCATGCCGGTCGGATTACCGGCTGCATCGCGCTGGATCTCGCCGCCCGGCGGATTCGGCGTGTCCTTCGTATAACCAACAGCACGCAAGGCCGCACGGTTGAGCAAGGCGCGGTCATACAGATGCAACACGAAAACCGGCGTGTCTGGTGCTGCGGCATTGATTTCTTCCAGCGTCGGCATACGCTTTTCGGCGAACTGGAATTCAGTCCAGCCACCCACCACGCGTACCCATTGCGGGGTTGGCGTCCGCAATGCCTGCTCTTTTAACATACGCAAGGCATCCGCAATCGATGGCACGCCTTCCCAGCGCAACTCCAGGTTGTAATTGAGGCCACCGCGAATCAGGTGGGTATGCGAGTCGTTCAGCCCCGGAATGACAGTGCGACCATGCAGATCAATGACTTGGCTACCCGGCACGTGGTGACGCATCACCTCTTCGGTATCGCCCACCGCGAGGAACTTGCCATCACGAATCGCCACTGCCGAAGCCACAGGCTTACTTTTATCAACGGTGTGAAATTTGCCATTCAGCAGAATCAGCGTATTGCCGGCAGCGCCTGCTGCGGCGTCGTCACTAGCGTTACGTGTCACGTAGCCGGCCGATGCCGCCTCTACACGATTGGCAACGGCACCAAGCGTAGCCAGCGCGGCGCTGGATGCCACCGACTTCAGCATGTTGCGACGATGATTGTTCATGTCAGTGATCCTTCAGGATAAAAATTGGATGTCAGGTGAGCGACGCCAGGCATCACGATTTGGGAGGAGAGACAGCTTGTTCAGGTGCGGAACTCGTCAGCCCTGCTGCAGGCTCGACACCGGTTATCTTGGGTACGCATTCGCTGGCAAACCAGGAAATCGACAAGGGTTCGCCGCGCACAACCTTGGCAGCGATCGGCACGATCTGCTCGCCGATCAACATGCCTAGTAATCCAAGCAGCGCGATCGCCGGTGGCGCGGGTGAACGCACCTTGATCAAGGCATAGAGAATGCCGACCAGCAGACCGGCTCCCAGCGAGAGAAAATAGACAGAGCCTTTCATTTCGGCACCTGCACTTTCCTTGAGTCGATGAATTAGGCGGGATTATGAAAGTGCGTCAAACGTTGCGCTTGTATCAGAATGCTCTTTGCTTATGAAAATGAATTTCCGGAAATCAAATTTCCCGTGCCCGGAAGAATAAATGCACGGCATAATTACCCAGAGATTTGCAGCAAATGGATGAACTCTTGACCGCTTGCTGCTGTCTGTACTTCAGATAACAACACCACGATTCAATAGGGACACATCATGGAAGACAAAGACGTCGCCAACCTGCATGGCCAGCTGCTCGCACTCAAATTCATCGTCGGCGCCCTCGTCAAAACCCATCCTAATGAAGAACTCGTGCGCGAGATGATCGATCGCGCCATGCCAGATGTTCTGCTGGCGATTGAAGAAACCGCCATTCCGGAATTTGGCGAAGGCTTCAATCTTTGCTTCACCAATGTGATGGACTGAAGAGTCCATCTGAAAAACCGAACGAGCGTTCGGCAAATAAAAAGGCCACGCATGAACGTGGCCTTTGAGATTTGGTGGGAAGTACAAGTTTCGAACTTGTGACCTATCGCGTGTGAGGCGATCGCTCTACCCCTGAGCTAACCTCCCGAAGTCACGCATTATTCCACAAAAGTACGCAGACATCAATTTGCCTGTTGGCTTTCAGCAGAAGCCACGCGCCACAGCGACGTTCCCTTGACCTGCTTGTCGAGTCCATCGAGCAACGCGTCATGTGCAGCGATTTCCTGGTCGCTGGCTGACAAGACGAGGATTTCTGCGATCTCCACCACTTCGATTCCGGCGCCGTCAGCGTCGTCATCCGATCCCAAATCCATAGACAAGCTATTCTGACCACGCGTCATCGCCAGATAGACTTCGGCCAGCAACTCCGAGTCTAGCAATGCGCCGTGCAAGGTACGGTGCGCATTGGAAATACCGTAGCGATCACAAAGCGAATCGAGCGAGTTGCGCTTGCCCGGATGCATTTCCTTGGCACGAATCAGCGTATCGATGATCTCGCCTACATGTTCGCGGAAAGCCGGGCGGCCCAGGCGTTGCAGTTCGACATCCAGGAAGCCGATATCGAAAGGCGCATTGTGGATGATGATTTCGGCACCGCCGACGTAATCGCAGAATTCGTCGGCGATTTCGGCAAACTTGGGCTTGTCGCTCAGGAATTCGGTCGTCAAGCCGTGTACCGCCAGCGCGCCCGGATCGGAATCACGCTCTGGATTGATGTAGTAGTGAAAATTATTGCCCGTCAAACGACGGTTGATCATTTCCACGCAACCGATTTCGATTATGCGGTCGCCAGAACGTGCATTCAGGCCAGTGGTTTCTGTATCGAGGACAATTTGTCGCATACGGTTACTTTCCGATTACTTGCTGTATTGATGAACGAGGCCGAAGCCGGTCAGATCGTTTCCACGCCGCGGTTGGCGAGGGCATCGGCGCGTTCGTTCTGTTCATGGCCACTATGGCCACGCACCCAGCGCCATTCGATCTGATGCCGGGCCTGTGCCGCATCGAGCGCTTGCCACAGATCGACATTCTTGACTGGTGCCTTCGCCGCCGTCTTCCAGCCGCGTGCCTTCCAGCCATGTATCCATTCGCTGATGCCTTTCTGTACGTATTGGCTATCGGTATGCAAGACGACTTCGCACGGACGCTTGAGGGCATTCAAGGCCTCGATGACGGCCTTGAGTTCCATGCGATTGTTGGTCGTGTTGGCTTCTCCGCCGAACAATTCCTTTTCATGCTCGCCCATGAGCAGCAAGGCGCCCCAGCCACCACGACCAGGATTGCCCTTGCATGCACCATCGGTATAAATCTCGACTTTACTCATTACGCTTCTTTTATCCTGCAACTGCAGGGTTATTGGTGAATCTTGTTGGTGACGGGCACGCGCGAAGGCGCGGCTGCGGTCTTGCCTTTCCACGCCGGACCGATCAATCGCATCCCCCGCACGCGCTTGATCGCCTGCACGATATAGACCGCACCGAACACCGGCCAGCCATTCGTGCCGGCACTTTCCATGAAGCGCCAGCGATGCAGCCATTTTTCCGTCTCGAACGGCGGCGCATAACAACCAAATACACCGTTACCAACCTCCATGTTCAGCAGCTTGAGCCAATCCTTGATACGCGGAAGCGCGATGAATTCGCCTTCTTCGGGAAGATAATGGGCATCGATCATGCGGCCGAGAATCTGGCGCGCGCCCCACAGGCTGAACGGATTGAAACCGCAAATGATGACCTGCCCTTCGGGAATCAGTACACGTTCGACTTCGCGCAGCACCTGATGCGGCTCGGCCGCAAATTCCAACACATGCGGCAGCACGACAAGATCGATACTGGCAGTCTCGTAAGGCAGCTCTTCAAAATCCTGCACCACAACCAACAATTTTTCCTCATCCGATTTCTCGGACGCGCTTTCCAACAATGCTGTGTCGGTCAGCCACTTGTGCGGCATGCGACTGCCGCGTAACGTCTGCACCTGCGGCAAGCCGAGTTGCGTGGCATGAAAACCGAAGATGTCGGCCGTGATTTCTTCCAGTTGTGCCTCTTCCCACGCGCGCACGTAACTGCCCGCCGGACTCTCCAACCACGAGCCCAGCGATATAATCGATTTTTCAGACGAAAAATTGTCCATGCTCATGTTGAAAGTACTCACCGTTCCCGCGTTCAACGATAACTATCTGTGGCTCATCCACGATGACACACATGCCGCTGTGGTCGATCCGGGCGATGCCGCACCGATTCTCGATGCATTGCGTGCCCACAATCTGTCGCTGGTCGCTATTTTACTGACTCATCACCATAACGACCATGTCGGCGGTGTGCCTGCCTTGTTGCAACATGCCAAGGTGCCCGTCTATGCGCCACGCAACGACCGCATCAGCAATGTCACCACCTCATTATCCGAAGGTGACAATGTCCACATTTCCGAACTCGATCTGACCTTGTCCGTACTGGATGTGCCGGGCCATACGCGCGGACATATCGCTTACGTCGCCAAAGAGCAAGGCTGGCTGTTTTGCGGTGACACGCTGTTCGCCGGCGGTTGCGGTCGTCTGTTCGAAGGTACGCCAGAACAGATGCTGCATTCGCTCGACAAACTGGCCGCACTGCCGGACGACACCAAGGTCTACTGCGCTCACGAATATACGGTCTCGAACCTGCGTTTTGCCCAGGCTGCAGAACCGGGCAATCAGGCCGTGAGCCAGCGCCTGGAGGCCGAACAGGCCAAACGCGCACGCAACGAACCGACTGTTCCTTCCAACATTGCGCTTGAAAAGGCGACCAATCCCTTCCTGCGCGCGCGCGAACCCGCCATTTTGAAAACATTGCAAGGCGAAGGGCGCGTCAAAGGCGGCGACACCGTTGCCGTGTTCGGTGCGCTGCGCGAATGGAAAAATAGCTTTTAGATAATTCTTTCCCATGTGCCGGCCTCGTCATGGCAGAGACCGGCACAAGCAGTGCGATCCTTTCTCATCGGCATCGAATTTGCTGCGATTTGTCATTATCCTGTCAAATTACTTGACGCCGAAAACGTCGATTCCTTACACTCGCATCTATTCTTTTCTGCCGGCTGTTCATGGGTCGGTGATCATTGCGAGTTCCCATGCCACAGTCCGACATCCGCGCCGTACTCAAAACCCTTGCATCCGCCACTTTCCTTTTCGCTACTGCCAACACGGCCCACGCCGCCAGCGATCTGGCATTGCCTGCCTACAATTGGGCAAAAGATGCAGCACTACAAAACAACCCTGGCCTCGATGACGATCCGCTGAGCGCCTTCCGCGTCGGTAGCGAAATCGACGTCTGGGCCCGCATCCGCAAGGGTTTCGGCATTCCTGATCTGGTCGACAACCAGTTGGTGAACAACCAGACGACCTGGTATGCCTCGCGCCCCGATTACATCGGACGTACCACCAAGCGCGCTTCGCTGTACCTGTACCACGTGGTCGAAGAACTCGAAAAACGTGGCATGCCGACTGAACTGGCATTGCTTCCCTTCATCGAATCGGCATTCAACCCGCAAGCCTATTCCTCGGCCAAGGCCGCCGGCATGTGGCAATTCATCCCTTCGACCGGACTGGATTACAACCTCAAGCAGAACATGTTCAAGGACGAGCGCCGTAGTGTGCTGGCCTCAACCGATGCTGCCCTGAACTATCTGGAAAAGCTGTATGGCATGTTCGGTGACTGGCAACTGGCACTCGCCGCATACAACTGGGGCGAAGGCTCGGTCATGCGTGCGATCAAAAAGGCGGAAGCAGCCGGGACCGGCACCGATTACACCAGCCTGTCGATCTACATGCCGGCTGAAACGCGCAACTATGTGCCCAAGCTGCAGGCCGTCAAGAACATCATTGCAACCCCTGATGCCTATAACATCGCATTGCCCCGCGTGGACAACCAGCCGTACTTTGTCAGCGTCGCCAAGACACGCGACATCGATGTCAAACTGGCGGCACAATTGGCAGAACTGCCGATCGAAGAATTCAAGGCGCTGAATCCGCAATTCAACCGCCCGGTCATCACGGGCAGCAGCAATACCCAGATTCTTCTGCCGCAGAGCAACGCCGACAAGTTCAAGGCTAATCTGGCGAACTGGACCCATGCCCTGTCTTCATGGACAGCGCACAAGATTACCGGCGCACGCGAGCGGATCGAAACCATCGCCGCACAGTTCAACACCACGCCACAAGTCATTCGCGAAGTGAATCACATCCCGCCGAAGATGGTGTTGAAAGCCGGCTCGACGATTCTGGTACCGCGTACCGATGCCAAGCAAAAAGACATCACTTCCGATATTGCCGATAGCGCCGTGCTGGCCATGGCACCCGAAGCGTCCGAAGGTCGCAAGCGCAGTGTCGCAGTCAAACATGGCGATACGCTCGCCTCGCTGGCCAAACGTTACAAGGTGAGTGCCAGCCAGATTCGCGAATGGAATAATCTGCGCAGCGACAAGCTGGCCGTAGGCAGCAAGATCGAATTGCATACGCCGGGTGGGGGCAACCGCAGCACCAGCACGCGCGTCGCAGCCAAGTCGCCTGCAAAGAGCAACAACAAAGCCACCGCATCCAAAGCTACCGTCAGAAAGGTGGCAGCCAAGCCATCCGATACACGTGTGAAAGTCAGCCTGGCTTCGACGAAGACGGCTTCACGATAAGACGCAAAGATATTTTGCGTCTCCACGCTTCAGAGTTGTGATGCGTTTCAGTCGAGAATCTAAACACCGCATAAAGCAAAACGCCGCTACGCAATGCATAGCGGCGTTTTGCTTTTAACAGCGTGACCGTATCTCAGATCGCTGTATCGGTACGATCATCCTGACGCGCAACACCGGCATAGACCGATGCTGCCAACAGTTTTTGCGTATAAGCCTGTTGCGGCTGCGCGAGCACTTCGGCGGTTTTTCCCTGCTCTACCACCTTGCCATCCTTCATGACCATGACGCGGTGTGCCATGGCGCGAATCACGGCCAGATCGTGGCTGATGAATAGATAGGCAATACCGTAGCGTGCCTGCAAATCCGCCAATAGACGCAACACCTGCTGCTGCACCGAGACATCCAGCGATGAAGTCGGCTCGTCGAGCAAAATCAGCTCTGGCTTGAGTACCAGCGCACGCGCTATCGCAATCCGCTGACGCTGCCCACCAGAGAATTCATGCGGATAGCGCGATATCAAAGCTGGCGACAAGCCAACTTCTTCCAACGCCTGCGCGACTGCCTGGCGAATTTCTGCCGCACTTGATTGCGGCTGATGCAAGGCTAGCCCTTCGCCCACAATCTGCTCGATCGTACGACGCGGCGATAGCGAGGCAAACGGATCTTGAAACACCACCTGCATGCGCGCCCGCAATGGACGCAAGGCATTGCTGTGTAAACGTGAAATATCCGTATCGCCAAACGTGATGCGACCTTCTACAAGTGCTGCAGATAACCGCAACAATGCCAACCCGAGCGTGGATTTCCCCGAACCCGATTCGCCAACGATGCCCAAGGTCTCGCCACGTGCCACCTGCAAGTCAACGGCATCGACCGCAACGAAGGGCCGCGAGCGAAACCACCCTTGCCTGATATCGAACACGCAGCGCAGCTTCTCGGCTTTCAACAACGGCTTGGCATCCAGCGTATCGACCAGTTGATGCGGCTGGCTGGCGAGCAGCTTTTGTGTGTACGCCTCACGCGGGTTGGCAAACAGATCGGCCGTGGTTGCAGTCTCGATCAGGCGCCCTTTTTCCATTACGCCAACGCGGTCGGCAAAATGTCGAACCAGATTCAGATCGTGCGTGATCATCAGCACGGCCATGTTCTCTTCACGCTGTAACTGATTCAGCAATTCGACGATCTGCACCTGAATCGTGACGTCCAGTGCGGTAGTCGGCTCGTCCGCAATCAGCAGACGCGGCTTGCACGCCAACGCCATCGCGATCATCGCACGCTGACGCTGCCCACCCGACAACTGGTGCGGATACGACAGCGCGCGACGTTGCGGCTCGGGAATACCGGTCTTGTCGAGCAATTCGATGGCACGCAATGCAGCCGCCTTGGCACTCATGCCTTCGTGCAGCATCAGGACTTCGGCAATCTGGTTGCCGATCGTATAAAGCGGGTTCAGAGCCGTCATTGGCTCCTGAAAGATCATGGCGACTTCCTTGCCGCGCACGGCACGCATGGCCCTCTCGCTGCGTTGCAGCAGATTCTCGCCGTCGAGCAAAATCGCACCGCCGTACTGCGCATCCTGATTCAGGCGCAGGATGGACAAGGCCGTCACCGTTTTGCCCGATCCCGATTCGCCAACCAGCGCGAATTTCTCGCCTGCCGCAATCGAAAAACTCACGTCTTCTACGACACGGCTGCCATCGAAGGCAACCTGCAGATTCTTTACCTCCAGCAGACTCATGCCTTTCTCCGCACATCCAGCGCGTTGCGCAAGGCATCGCCAATATTGGTCAGCAACAACAGCATCACGGTCAGCACCATGAAAGTGGAGACGGCAATCCACCATGCATCCAGATTGTTCTTGCCCTGCGCCAGCAACTCGCCAAGGCTGGCCGTTGAGGGAGGCACGCCAAGGCCGAGAAAATCCAGACTAGTCAACGCGAGGATGGCGGCACTCATGCGGAATGGCAGAAAGGTGACCACCGGGGTCAGGCTGTTCGGCAGCACATGACGCCAGATGATCTGGCCATTGGATAAGCCCAGCGCGCGGGCTGCCTGCACGTATTCGAGATTGCGGTTACGCAGGAAATCCGCACGCACGTAATCCGACAAACCCATCCAGCCGAACAGGGACAACAGGACGAGCAACAGCCCGATGCTGGGCTGAAAAATCGAAGCGAAAATGATGAGCAGATACAGCTCGGGCATCGCGCCCCAGATTTCCATGAAACGCTGGAAAAACAAATCGACGCGACCGGCGAAATATCCCTGGATTGCGCCCGTCACCAGACCGAGCAGCACGCCCGTAATCGTCAATGCAAAACCGAACAGGACGGATACGCGGAAACCGTACAGCAGGCGTGCTACCACGTCGCGCCCGCGATCATCGGTCCCCAGCCAGTTCTCGGCGGAAGGTGGGGCAGGATTGGGCGACTCGGCAAAATAGTTGAGCGTGTCGTAACGGTAGCGGTTAAGCGGATAGATCGCCCAGTTGCCGTCTTTTTCGAATTGCTGCTCGATGAAAGGATCGAGATAATCGGCCGGCGTCTCGAAATCGCCACCGAATTTCTTTTCCGAATAATTCTGCAGAATCGGGAAGACCAGTTCACCGTTGTACTTGGCGACCAAGGGCTTGTCGTTTGAAATCAATTCAGCGAAAAGACTGATCACGACCAGAATACTGAACAGGATCAAACTCCAATAACCACGCCGATCACGCCGAAAACGCAACCAGACGCGTCGCCACGGTGATACCGATGACGCCGCCTCGGTTGGCGGCGTGGAAAGTGGCGGCAAGGATGCAGCGGCGCTCATCGGTTCAGGCTTTCGAATTGCAGGCGCGGATCGGCCCAGACATAACAAAGATCGCCAATCAATTTGACAACGAGCCCGATCAGCGTGAAGAGATAAAGCGTGCCCATGACCACCGGATAATCGCGCCGGACCACGGATTCATAAGAAAGTAGCCCTAGGCCATCCAGCGAGAACAGGGTTTCGATCAGCAAACTGCCGGCGAAGAAGGCACCGATGAATGCTGCGGGAAAACCGGTCACCAGCGGGATCAGTGCATTGCGGAACACATGCTTGTACAGCACCGCCCGTTCGCTCAAGCCCTTGGCACGCGCGGTCAGCACGTACTGCTTGCGTATCTCTTCGAGAAAGGTGTTCTTGGTCAGCATCGTCATGACGGCAAACGAACCCGCGACCGATGCGGTGACAGGCAGCGTGATGTGCCACAGGTAATCGAGCACCTTGCCCATCAGCGACAACTGCTCCCAATCATCCGAGGTTAGGCCGCGCAAGGGAAACCATTGCACGAAGCTGCCACCGCCGAAAATCACTAGCAGGAATACGCCGAGGATGAAGCCAGGAATCGAATAGCCGATCAGTACCAGCGCACTGGTCACGGCATCGAAACGCGTGCCTTCACGCACGGCCTTGGCAATACCCAGCGGCAGCGAAATGAAATACGTCAGGAAGAAGGTCCACATGCCGAGCGTAATCGACACCGGCAGTTTGGAAACCACAAGCTGCCACACATCCATGTGGTGATAGAAGCTCTTGCCCAGATCGAAGGTCGCAAAGCCTTTCAGCATTTGCCAGAAACGCTCGCTGGCCGGCTTGTCAAAACCATACAGCGCCCTGATCTCCACCACGCGCTCGGCATCCACACCTTGGCGCCCACGATACTGCGATGCCCCACCGCCACTCGCCTCGCCGGCCCCACCGACTGCCTTCATTTCCATCAATGCCTGCTCGACCGGACCGCCCGGCACGAACTGGATGACGGCAAACGTGATGGCAATCACGCCAAACAAGGTCGGCAGCATCAGCAACACCCGCTTGAGGACGTAAGTCCAGATATTCATTGCGCGCTCCTCATCGCGGTTTGACCTGCCACCAGGTCGACAGCACATACGGATTGGCCTGGTAGTACAGCGGCAAATTGGCCGGCATGCCGAAACGGTTGCGATAGGCGATCCGGTGCGTCGAGGAATACCAGTGCGGAATCACAATGTACTTGTTGAGTAATACACGATCCAGGGCACGCGCGGCAGACTCGAGTTGCGGGCGCGTATCGGCCTTGACGAGCGCTTCGACCAGGCGGTCGATTGCCGGGTCCTTCAAACCCCAGTAATTGCTGGAACCCTTTTCATCTGCGGCCTTGGAACCGAACATGTCGAACAACTCGTTACCCGGCGTGCTGACATCGGGAAAGCGCAGGCTCGTCATATCAAAATCGAAATCGTCCATCCGTTGCTGCAACAGGGCAAAGTCGGCCGTGCGCTGTGTCACCTGAATCCCCAGCTTCTGCAAATTGCGCACATAGACGCTGATGACGCGAGACATCGACGATTGGTCGTCCATGATCTCGAAAGCAAATGGCACGCCCTTCTCATTACGCAAGGCCCCATCGCGATAAGTCCAGCCTGCTTGGCGGAACAATTCGACCGCCTGCAGCAGATTGGCACGCAAGGAATGCGGTGCATCGGTATTCGGCGGCACGGGTGCTGGCCCGAAGACTGCGGGATCGAGTTTGTCGCGCAACGGTTCCAGCAATGCCAGTTCACCTGTCGATGGCATACCCGTCGCCGCCATTGGGCTGTTATTGAAGAACGAGTAGATGCGCTTGTAGGCACTGAAGAACAACTGGCGATTCATCCATTCGTAATCGAGCGCCAGTCCCAGTGCCTGCCGCACGCGCGGATCCTTGAATTGATCGCGCCGCAAATTCATGATGAAGCCTTGCATGCCAGCGCCATTGCCGTGCGCAAACTCGCGCTTGATCAGTTCGCCACTATCGAACTTGCGACCGACGTAACTGCGCGCCCAGTTCTTCGCAATCATCTCGACCGACACATCAAATTCGCCCGCCTTGAACGCTTCCAGTCGCGCGACATCGTCCTTGTAGAAGCGATAGTTGATACGGGCAAAATTGAACATGCCCTTGCGCACCGGAAGATCCTTGCCCCAGTAGTCAGGGTTCAAGCGATAACTGATGGAGCGCCCGATATCGTAACGATCGATCAGATAGGGGCCGCTGGCAATCGGTGGCGTCAGCTGGATGCGATCGAATTCCGTCCCTTGTGCCCACTTGCGCGAAAACACCGGCACACCGCCAACGATCAAGGGCAACTCATGATTGCGCGTCTTGAAATCGAAGCGCACCACGCGTTCGCTGACGACCACCACGCCTTTGACATCGGCGAAGATCGACTTGAACTGCGGCGCACCCTTGCTCATCAGCGTATCGAACGAATACTTCACATCGGCAGCCAGTACGGGATCGCCATTATTGAAGCGTGCTTTCGGATTCAGATGAAAGGTCATCGAAAGGCGATCCGATGCCAGTTCCATATCATCGGCCAGAAGGCCGTACATGGTTGCGGTTTCGTCGGCAGAACCGGTCGTCAGCGTCTCGAACATCAGTTCGGACACACCGGCCGCGGCGACACCCTTCAGTGAAAACGGATTGAACTTGTCGAAACTGGTGCGGCGATCCGGATTGGCGAGAAACAGTTCGCCCCCCTTGGGGGCATCGGGATTGACGTAATCGAAATGGGTGAAGCCAGCCGGATACTTGGGCGTGTCGTAAAGAGAAAATGCGTGAGCGGCATAGGCGGCCGAGCCATGAGAGAAAAGACAGGCGAGCAGAACAGAGAAAAAAGGCTTGGTCATGCGCGTGAAGATCACTTCCTGGTTGCTTCTGTCAATGAGAAAGGCTACGAATCGGGCGCCAGTTGGGCTGCCGGCTATTCTACAGCGGCCCGGCTGCGAGATGCATAAGGAGCAAGAATGCGGCCACAAAATGCATGCCGCGCCGCGCCGGAAACCTGCAAATGAAAAGTCTTCGCAACAAGACACCTATCCGATGCAAAAGTTGCCCTCGCCCGCTGCAACCCCTACAATCCTGCCCATTCCACAACATTTGGCTGAATTCTCGGAGTCGTTCATGGCATTCCTGCAAGGCAAAAAAATTCTGATCACCGGTTTGCTGTCGAACCGCTCCATCGCATACGGCATTGCTACGGCCTGCAAGCGCGAAGGTGCCGAACTCGCCTTTACCTACGTTGGTGAACGCTTCAAGGATCGCATCACCGAATTCGCCAACGAATTCGACAGCAAGCTCGTTTTCGAGTGCGACGTAGCCGAAGATGCGCAGATCGAGGCATTGTTTGCCGATCTGGGCAAGACATGGACCAAGTTCGACGGCTTCGTACATTCGATCGGTTTTGCTCCACGCGAGGCGATTGCCGGCGATTTTCTCGAAGGTCTGTCACGCGAAGGCTTCCGCATAGCGCACGACATTTCTGCATACAGTTTCCCGGCAATGGCAAAGGCTGCTGCGCCTTTCCTCAACGAGGGTGCCTCGCTGCTGACACTGAGCTACCTCGGTTCGATGCGTGCCCTGCCCAACTACAACACAATGGGTCTGGCGAAGGCATCGCTGGAAGCCAGCGTGCGCTATACGGCGGAATCCCTGGGTCCCAAAGGTGTGCGCGTCAACGGTATCTCGGCCGGCCCGATCAAGACACTGGCCGCTTCGGGCATCAAGGATTTCAGCAAGATCCTCAATTTCGTCAAGGATCACGCACCGCTGCGTCGTAACGTCACGATCGAGGATGTCGGCAATACGGCCGCTTTCCTGCTGTCGAACCTGTCCGGCGGCATCACGGGTGAAATCACCTATGTCGATGGCGGCTTTTCGCACGTGGTCGGTGGCATGGGCGGCGAATAAACCGCCAAGGCTTGGGACTTAATGAATAGCGGTGGCAATACTCACCGCTTTTTTTGTATCAACCGTTTTGTCTACGAAGAACGACACTTGTCGTTTCTCTTCGTGCCAAGACATGCCCTTTCCAACATCGCCTCGACAGGCGCCCCTGTTCTGTACTACAATGTCGGCTGTTCATCGCTCCGCAACGAGTGCAGTGAACATCGCAGCATCGCGAACCGTTAGCATTAACGATAAAGCCATCCCGCCCCTCTGGTGTTGAATCATCCTACACCGTCCCGGCGCAAAGCTTTTGTGCCGAAATTTCCCTGATTTCTCAGCTGTTTCGTTGGTTGGCCTTGCATTTTTCGCGCTACATCGAGAACTGTCCGCTTGTTGTCGGATGCCTTGTGTCGCGCTGACATATACGAAAGAAAAGAATGACATTTGAATCACTAGGCCTGCATGCTTCCATCATCAAGGCTTTGACCGAATCCGGCTATACCTCGCCGACGCCCGTTCAGGCGCAGGCAGTTCCTGCCGGTATCGAAGGCCGCGACATGATGGTCTCGTCGCAGACAGGCTCGGGCAAAACCGCAGCGTTCATGCTGCCAGCCCTGCACAAGTTCGCCGTTCAAGCCGACGAACAGGCACCTATGGGCAGCCGCACGCCCAATCAGGAAATGCAATCGGCACGTTCGCGTGGCGAGCGTCCGCGTTTCCGCCCTGCGCAACCAAAGATGCTGGTCCTGACGCCAACACGTGAACTGGCATTGCAAGTCACGACCTCGACCGACAAATACGGCGCCTTCATGCGCCGCGTAAAAGCCGTGTCGATTCTCGGCGGTATGCCTTATCCAAAACAGATGCAACTGCTGTCGCGCAATCCGGAAATCCTCGTGGCGACACCTGGTCGTCTGATCGACCATATGGAATCGGGCAAGATCGATTTCTCGCAATTGCAGATTCTGGTACTCGACGAAGCCGATCGCATGCTGGACATGGGCTTCATCGAAGACATCGAACGCATCGTCGCCAAAACGCCGGAAACCCGTCAGACCATGCTGTTCTCGGCAACGCTGGACGGCGTCGTCGGCAACATGGCCAAGCGCATTACCAAGGATCCGCTGATCATCCAGATCGCTGGTTCGGCAAGCAAGCACGAAAATATCCAGCAATGCGTGCATTTCGTTGACGATCTGTCGCACAAGAACCGCATGCTCGATCACCTGCTGAACGACAGCACGATGGATCAAGCTGTCGTGTTCACGGCGACCAAGCGTGATGCGGACACGATCGCTGATCGCCTCAACATCGCCGGTTTCGCCGCTGCAGCCTTGCATGGCGACATGCATCAGGGTGCGCGCAATCGCACATTGGATGGCTTGCGTCGCGGCCAGATTCGCGTACTGGTTGCCACCGACGTTGCCGCACGCGGCATCGACGTGCCGGGCATCACGCACGTGGTCAACTACGATCTGCCGAAATTTGCCGAAGACTACGTCCACCGCATCGGCCGCACCGGCCGCGCTGGTCGCAAGGGTATTGCGGTTTCGCTGGTCAACCATGCCGAGACAGTCAACGTCAAGCGCATCGAACGCTTCATCAAGCAATCGATTCCGGTCAGCGTGATTGAAGGTCTGGAACCGAAACGTACGGCTTCTCCAGCACGTTCGCATAAACCAGGTGGCTGGCGTCCAGGCGATGGCCGCGGCGGCAAACCAGGTCAACGCACGTTCAGCAAGCCGGGCAATGGTCCGCGCCACGAAGGATCGGGATTCGGCAAGGGCCCGCGTCCGGCGGATGGCGGTCAGCGCCGTTCGTTTGGCGAGCGTTGATAGCTGCTTCCTACATAAAAAAAACGGGCCGATCGGCCCGTTTTTTTTTATGTCTGTGCGACTTGCGTAACAGTTGTAAGCAAGTTTTCGGATTACGCTCAAGCGCGCATCGTTTTCCTATACTGCACCCATACCCCTTACGGAGCGCCATCATGAAAAAAACAAGTGCCGCGTTGTTCACCGCCCTGCTGCTTGGCACGGCAACGCTGATACCAATCCAAGCCAGCGCGCAGGTCAGTATCAATGTCAATATCGGTGCAGAACCACCGCCACCGCGTTATGAACGCGTACCAGGCCCGCGTAAAGGCTACGTCTGGGCACCAGGTTACTGGAACTGGAACGGACATGGTCACGTATGGGTGCCCGGATACTGGGTGAAAGCACGCTCGGGCTATGTCTATGAAAAAGCCCATTGGTATCAGGATCGGGGCGGCTGGCATCTTCGCAAAGGCCATTGGAAAGAGGACCGCCACCATCACGGCCACAAGCCCAAGAAACATGATCGTGGGCACGGCTATCACTGTCCACCGGGACAAGCCAAGAAAGGTCATTGCTGACCAAGGCACGCTCCATAGCCATCCCGGTGGAGATGGCTACCCTTGTTACAGGCTGACCGCCAGATGATCGACAAACGTCCTGACCTTGGCGGAAAGATGCTTGCGACTCGGATATAAGGCATGGACTCCCAGCTCGGCAGGCGCGAAATCGGGTAATAGCTCGACCAGCCGTCCTGCCGCAATATCATCGCCGACGATGAATTGCGGTTGCCAGATCACGCCGGCGCCGGCCAGCGCCGCCACGCGCAGCATGTCGCCATTGTTGGCACGCATCGGCCCGCCAATACGCACATGTTCCTGCATTTTCCCCGTTACGAAAGTCCACTCGTCGCCAGTGCTCGCATAGCTGTAATTGAGACAAGCATGCATAGCCAAATCTGCCGGCTGCATCGGCTTGCCATGGCGCGCAAGATACGCAGGCGCCGCACACAGGACGATGCGCTCCGTTGCCAGGCGACGCGCGACCAAACCGGATTCCGGCAAGGCACCGATACGAATCGCCAGATCGAATCCCTCTTCAATCAGATCGACCCGCCGATCCGCCAGGGCAATATCCAGATGAACGTCTGGATGCTGTTGCATGTAAGACGTCAACAACGGCGCGATGCGAATCGTGCCGTATGAAACCGGTAGCGCCACCTTGAGCGTACCGCGCGGCACGGTAGTCAATTGTGCGGCCGCCTGCTCGGCCTCTTCCACATCGGCGAGTATCTGCACACATCGCTCGTAGTACACACTGCCGGACTCCGTCAGGCTCAGGCGACGCGTTGTGCGATTGAGCAGCCGCGTACCCAGATGGTCTTCCAGTATCGCCACGTATTTGGAGGCCACCGCCTTCGATAGATCAAGCCTCATCCCTGCAGCAGTGAAACTCTCGGTTTCAACCACGGCAACAAAGGTTTTCATGCAGGCCAGAATATCCATTGTCAATAATTTGAAGATAATTATTATGAATATACATTATTTATCAACAATTTAATGACGACTATAGTGGAGAAACAAGGAAAGGATTTGCATGACATTTGTCGTAACCGAACCCTGCATACGCTGCAAATACACGGACTGTGTCACGGTCTGCCCGATGGAATGTTTCAAGGAAGGGCCGAATTTTTTGGTGATTGATCCGGACGAATGCATCGATTGCTCGATGTGCGTTGCCGAATGCCCGGTCGGAGCCATCGTCGGCGATCGTGAGATTGCGCCGGAACAGGCGCATTTCATTGAACTCAATCGCCAGCTTTCGCGACATCCGGACTGGCAACGCCTGCGTCACAGCAAGGCACCATTGCCGGATCACGCACATTGGGCAACGGCCAAAGACAAACTGTCGGAACTCGTTTATCCAGAAAGGAAAGCATCATGAGCGCACACGATTACCGCGTCACCCTGGAATACCTGGGCGGCAAACATGCCGGCCCTGAAGCCCATGCACCTTTGCAATTCGATGCCGGTAACCATGACGATCTGTTCATGATCATCGAGCGCGCGCAAGCCGTCGACATCACGGACAAGGATGAAGCTGCCGCGTTGGCGCTCGGCTTGAAACTGTTTGGCGAGGTGATGCTCAAGCATCGCAAGGATCCGCTGTTCAGCCCCTTGCAACCCGCATTTGTGGAATTCATCAGCGCATTCAAACAACGCATCCGCGACGCGCTCGACGGCCAGCCCCAACCCTTGTCATAGGACGACATAAGCAAACCGTCTTGACGTCCTGACTGCTGCTTAGCGTTTCACTCACCGCCTCATTCGCTCGAGAACATCATGACCACGCATCGACTACCGACCTATTTCATCCCGCACGGCGGCGGCCCCTGCTTTTTCATGGACTGGCCCGGCGATCCGCACATGTGGGATCGTATGGCAAACTTTCTGCGTAGCGTGAGTCCATCGCTGCCCAAGCGCCCCAAAGCCATCCTGATCGTGTCGGGCCATTGGGAAGAAGCCGAATTCACTTTGGGAGCCACCACGCAACCTGGCCTGATTTATGACTACTACGGCTTTCCAGAGCACACTTATCAATTGGAATATGCAGCGCCAGGCGCCCCCGAGCTAGCGGCACGCGTGCAAACCTTGCTCACGACGGCAGGTATAACCGTTAACCACGAGGAAAGTCGCGGTTGGGATCATGGCGTCTTCATTCCGCTAAAAGTGATGTTTCCCGACGCGGACATTCCGGTTCTGCAACTTTCCATGAAAAAAGGATTAGATGCCGCCGAACACCTGCGCGTGGGGCAAACCTTGCAGACATTGCGCGACGAAAACGTATTGATTCTCGGCAGCGGCATGAGCTTTCACAACATGCGCGGTTTCAGTCCTGCATTCCGCGACGCTTCGGCACAGTTCGACGACTGGCTGGCCAATATGGCCACGCAGGCGGAAAACGCGCGGAATATGTTGTTGCAGGATTGGCAAAATGCCCCGCATGCACGACAGGTACAACCGCATCCCGACCATCTGCTGCCGTTGATGGTGGCCGCAGGAGCCGCTGGCACAGACACCGGAGTCCGTGTTTTTCAGGATACGGTGATGAACGTGGTGGTATCGGCCTTGGCCTTCGGCACAGGGAAAAATGCCACACAATAGGCCGCCAGGGCGCGTGCAGCTTGACATCAAGCAGGCACGCGCCTAAAGTAGCGGCATCATGTCCAAGACATCCATCACTCCCCGCATTACAGCGCCTGTTGCCACGTTCTCGCTGGCAGCTCTACCGCTATCGCTACGACTAATCTGATCGTAGCGTTCTGTCGTACCTCGCCGGTTCTCACTTGCCGGTTTCGTTTCCTCCAATCAGGCTGTACCGAAAACATGCATACCAAGGCCCTTTCTGTCATGCACATTGCCGGCAAACTCATTGCCAAGGTCTTTGCACGCACACGCGCCCTGCTGTCGCTACCGATCGGTGATCCGGCCTCGCGTTCCGTGGCAGCCGAATCGCCCTTCGCCACAGCCTCGATCTATTGAATACAACGACTTACTACAGAATACTCAGCAAGGAAAATCATCATGATGTTGAAGAACCCATCGACCAAATATCAGGCATTCCCGGTCATCAATCTCCCTGACCGCAGCTGGCCAAACAAAACCATCACCAAACCACCTGTCTGGATGAGCACGGACCTGCGCGACGGCAATCAGGCGCTGATCGACCCCATGGACTCTGCCAAGAAGCTGCGCTTCTTTGAAATGCTGGTTAAAATCGGTGTGAAGGAGATCGAGATCGCCTTTCCTTCCGCTTCGCAGACCGACTTCGACTTCTGCCGCAAGCTGATCGAAGAAAAACGTATTCCTGACGACGTGACCGTTGAAGTGCTGACGCAGGCACGCGAAGATCTGATCCGTCGTACCGTGGATTCGGTCACCGGTGCACGCCGCGCCATCGTGCACATGTATAACGCGACCGCGCCTTCTTTCCGCAAGATCATGTTCAACATGACCAAGGAAGAAGTGAAAGAGCTGGCCGTCAAAGGTACCAAGCTGATTAAGGAACTGACCGACGCACGTCCTGAAACCGAATGGGTCTACCAGTATTCGCCGGAAGCCTTCAGCATGACCGAACTGGATTTCGCCAAGGAAGTCTGCGATGCCGTTTCCGAAGCATGGGGTGCGACGCCGGAACGCAAAATGATCCTGAATCTGCCTGGTACAGTCGAAGTCAGCACACCGAACGTCTATGCCGATCAGGTCGAATGGATGCATCGCAATATTCAACGTCGCGATTCCATCATCATCAGCCTGCATCCGCACAACGATCGCGGTTGTGCCGTTGCTGCCGCCGAACTGGGCGTCATGGCCGGTGCGGATCGTGTCGAGGGCTGTCTGTTCGGCAACGGTGAGCGCACGGGTAACGTCGATCTCGTCACGCTGGCACTGAATCTCTACACGCAAGGCATCAATCCGGGTCTCGATTTCTCCGACATTGATGCAATTCGTCAGACAGTTGAAGAATGCAATCAGATTCCTGTACATCCACGTCACCCTTACGCTGGCGATCTGGTCTTTACCGCATTCTCAGGCTCGCATCAGGATGCGATCAAGAAAGGCTTTGCCAAGCAGCAGAAGGATGCGATCTGGGAAGTCCCTTATTTACCGGTCGATCCAGCGGACCTCGGTCGCAGCTACGACGCTGTCATTCGCGTCAATAGCCAGTCCGGCAAAGGCGGTATGGCGTATCTGCTCGAACAGGAATTTGGCCTCGTTTTGCCACGTCGTCTGCAAATCGAATTCAGCCGCGTCGTCCAGCGCGTGACCGATGAAACCGGCAAGGAAGTTGTCGCCGGCGACATTCACACCATCTTCAAGAACGAGTATGTGGATGCCGTCACGCCGTACCGTTACATCAGCCATCACATGCAGGACGATGGCGGTGACATCACGATCAAGGTCGATCTGCAAAAAGATGGCAAACCGCTGACGGTAACCGGCAAAGGTAACGGTCCAATCGATGCCTTCGTCGATGCCTTGGGCCTTGATGTCAAGATCATGGATTTCCATGAACACGCAATCGGCTCAGGTGCCGATGCCAACGCAGCCAGCTACATCGAGCTGCGCGTCAACGGCGGCCAGACGCGCTTCGGTGTCGGCATCGACAGCAACATCATGACGGCATCGTTCCGCGCCGTATTGAGCGCCATCAATCGCGATAGCGCCTTGAATGTGAAAGCTGCCTAAAGCCCATTCTGATCTTTTTGTAAAAGCCGCTGCAAGTTATTGCAGCGGCTTTTTGTTTTCTGCAGCCGGCCAGGATTTGCGGCAATGACACTGCAATCCCTCCATACAGGGACAACGTGAGACATGCGCCATCATTTTGCACTGGAAGTTAGGATGAGCAGGGATGAAAGAGTAAGATGTATTGCCCCAATACATCAAAATTCTATGCGCCGCATCGTCCTCATCCCACTGCTCATGCTGGTCGCATGTACCACGCTGGCAACTGCCCAGTTCAATCGCCTCTATGGCACTGCCGACCCTGCGCGATTTGACGAACCATCGCGGCCGCCAACTGGCCTTTCATACAATCAAACGATTCGTCCCATTCTCGATCAACGCTGCGTCGTTTGCCACGCCTGCTACGATGCACCTTGCCAGTTGAAAACCACGAGTTGGGAAGGCCTATCACGCGGTGCCAGCAAAACCACTGTCTATGACGCAGGACGCTTGATCGCCTCTGCTCCTTCACGCCTCTACATCGATGCAGAGAACGCATCCGAATGGCGTACCAAAGGTTTTTTTTCCGTGCTAAACGAGCATGAGCAAACGCCCGAAGCCAATCGTTCTGCCAATCTGATCTATCGCATGCTGATGCTGAAGCAGCAGCATCCCTGGCCATCGAACGATGCCACACTGGACAAACTCGATATTTCCTCTACACGCAGCAACATGTGCCCAGCTGGCGCCGAAATGGATGTGTACGAACAAACCGTCCCTCTCGGCGGTATGCCCTTTGGGTTGCCAGCACTGTCGCCAGATGAACAGCGCACACTGCTGCATTGGCTGGAACTTGGCGCGCCAGCTGAAAAATCGGCGGCCTTGCCAAACGATGTGCAACAGGAAGTATCAAACTGGGAACGCTTCTTCAACGGCAACGCCAACAAGGAACAACTGTTTGCACGCTATGCGTACGAACATCTTTTCCTCGCCCATCTTTACTTTGGCAACGACAAGCAACGGCATTATTTCAAGCTGGTACGCTCAACCACACCGCCCGGCCAGCCAATCCGCATCATTCCCAGCGCTCGTCCCGTAGACGATCCTAAGGTAAAACGCGTTTACTACCGCCTGACAGAAGAGCGCGAAACCATCGTCGCCAAGACACATCTGCCATATCGTCTTGATGCACAACGCATGGCGCGCTGGAAAACCTTGTTTCTTGAACCGAACTACTCGGTACAGAAGTTGCCCGGCTATACCGAGCGTACCGCCGCCAATCCTTTTGAAACCTATGCCGATCTGCCAGTCGGCGCACGTTATCGCTTCATGCTGGACGAGGCAGAGTTCACCATCATGGGTTTCATCAAAGGGCCCGTCTGCCGCGGCCAACTCGCACTCAATGTCATTCAGGATCAGTTCTGGGTGACTTTCATGGCGCCATCAGATGCATACGACAAGGAAGTCGATCGCCTGCTGCAGCGTAGTGCCGATCTCGCCAGTCTGCCGACAGGCAGCAGTACCAGTGGCATCCTTACACCTTGGCTCAAATATGGAAAGCTGGAAAACGAATATCTCAAGGAGCGCAGCAAGTTATTGAATAAAGCCATCCGGCAACCTACTGACTTGAATTTGAATCTGATTTGGGATGGCGACGGCAACAACGACAATGCAGCGCTGACGATTCTGCGCCACTTCGATGGTGCCAGTGTCGTCAAGGGCTTCATCGGCGAAACACCAAAAACCGCCTGGGTCATCGGTTACCCGCTACTCGAACGCATCCATTACCTGCTCGTCGCCAATTACGACGTCTATGGCAATGTCGGCCATCAGTTCAATTCGCGTCTCTATATGGATTATTTGCGTGCGGAAGGTGAATCCGGCTTCCTTATGTTTCTGCCGAAAGCCGAACGTATCGCCGTACGCGACGACTGGTACCGAGGCGATAGCCAATCAGTACGCGATCAAGTCTATGGCGGGCCATCGACTACGCTGGATACGGAAAGTGGCGTGCGTTATCAAACCAATCAGCACAAGCGGGAGCTACTGGAACTGATGCGCCAGCGAGTAGGCAAAGTCATCAATACCGATTTCGACTGGCAACGTCAGGCAACACCGGTACTGCACGCACCGCTACGCTCGCTTGCGGCAACGCATGGCACCGCGCTGCAATGGCTGCCGGAAAGTGCTGTACTCGTGGTGGATATGCCGAACGGTCAAAAGAAGACTTTCTCGCTCATGCGCAACACGGCACGTGCCAGCGTCTCGCATCTACTTGGAGAAAATCAATCGCTCCTGCCCAAGGAAGATACGCTGACACTCGCTACTGGGGTTGCATTTAGCTACCCAAATGCGTTCTACAACGTGTCGGCACGCGAACTGTCAACATTCGTGCAAACGTTGCAGCACCTGAAATCCGAAAAGGATTACGCCGCATTTACCAAACGCTGGGCCGTCAAGCGTGACAACCCGGGCTTCTGGGCCTTCAGTGATGCGGTACATGAACGTTATCGCAAGGAACAGCCAAATCAGGCTGGGATTCTGGATTACAACCGGATGGAATATCGATAACGAGGCTTGCCCACGCTTGGGGGGAAGTCCATAAAAAAACGCTGCCTATGGAATACATGGCAGCGTTTTTCACATCATGACAATCGATCGATTCACTCAATTACGCTTGTACACATCATCAAACCGGACGATGTCATCCTCACCCAGATACGCCCCCGATTGCACCTCGATCAGATGCAGCGGTAGCTTGCCCGGATTCTCCAGTCGGTGCGTATTGCCGATCGGGATGT
>NZ_CAJYMD010000002.1 GCF_913776015.1 uncultured Oxalicibacterium sp.
TCTTGAGCATGGTGTGCAATCGGCGACCATCTTCATCTGCTGCCGAAAAGGCGGAACGATCGCCGTGCTGCCAACGCCACACGATGCGATACAGCAAGGCCCAGCGATCGGGCGCACGATAGCAGGCAGCGGTTTGCAGCATGCGCAGCAAGCTGCCCGGCATGCGCAAAACATCCGGCGCATTTGTTGCCGTGTCTGCCGTCGTCAAGTTATTGATGGTAGACGTGTCATCGCTGAAAAGATCACCCGCACCAAGATGCCGTATGCTTTGCCATTGCACCTCGTGCGGTGCTATCTGTTGCGCGAGCAATTGCCGCGCCGTTTCGCGCCACGAGGCAAAATCCGTCACGGATACGCTATGCAGCACGGCATTCATGCGTCGCCTGACAGTGCAGGAAACAAATCCAGTTGCGCAGGCTTCTCGGCCATCTGACGGCGCAAACTCTCGGAAGAAATCGTGTCATGCGCTGGTCGATAATCGGCCGTAACGATGAAGGGCTTCAGCTTGTCCATGCTGCAGCGCATGCGCGCCAGATCGGCATACCGTACGCGGCGCGACATGCGTAATTGCACGATGCGCTCGGCATTGCGCAAGCCGATGCCGGGAATCCGCGCCAACATGCTGCGGTCGGCGCGGTTGACGTCCATCGGAAAATGCTCGCGATGTGAAAGTGCCCATGCCAGTTTGGGGTCAATATCCAGCGCCAGATTGCCGCTGCCCGGCAATAATTCACCCGCCTCGAAACCATAGCTGCGGACCAAAAAATCGGCTTGATACAAACGATGCTCGCGCAACATCGGCGGTGGCTTCAACGGCACCGTCTTCGGGCTTTGCGGAATCGGACTGAACGCCGAGTAATACACGCGCTTGAGGCGATACGAACTGTAGAGTGTCTCGGCCGTATGCAGAATGGTGCTGTCGTCAGTTGCATCGGCGCCGACGATCATCTGCGTGCTTTGTCCGGATGGTGCAAATTTCGGCGCACGCGGCTCTTCGGCTTTTTCATCCAGTCGTCGACGAATCGACGCCATCGCCAGCTTGATGGTCTGCACCTTCTTTTCCGGCGCCAGCCGCTCAACGCTCGCGGCCGTCGGCAATTCGATGTTGACGCTGAGCCGATCGGCGTAGCGCCCCGCCAGTTCGATCAGACGCGGATCGGCGTCGGGAATCGTCTTCAGATGAATGTAGCCGCGGAATTGATGTACTTCGCGCAATTGCTGCGCGATCGCCACCAGTTGCTCCATCGTGTAATCCGGCGACTGGATGATGCCGGAACTGAGAAACAGGCCATCGATATAGTTGCGCAGGTAAAAATCAGTGGTCAGGCGCACCACTTCCTCGACGCTGAAACGCGCACGTGGCACGTTGCTGCTGCGGCGGTTGACGCAGTACTGGCAATCGTAGACACAGAAATTCGTCAGAAGAATCTTGAGCAGCGAAATGCAGCGACCATCGGGTGTATAGCTGTGGCAGATGCCAGTACCCGTCGTTGCCCCCATACCCGCCTTGCCGATGGACGAGCGTTTGGGTGCACCACTGCTGGCACACGAGGCATCATACTTGGCCGCATCAGCCAGAATGTCGAGTTTGGCGATCGTTTCCATGTCGCAACCAAATACTGTATATAAATACAGCATTGTAGAAGAAGCTGGCATCCCATGCACGAAAGAACAGGCTCCAACGATGCAATATTGGCGATGCTAAAATGCCAAGCACCTTCATCCTTCCATCCACGATGGCGTTTCATTTCGACCGCATTCCCGCTTTACGCCCCATCTTCGTGCGCATCTGCGCACCGCGGCCTTGTCCCGCGCAACGATGGACGTCGTCCACCATTCTTTTTTACTGCCACAGCCTTCATGCATGGTTCGAATATTGCATCCATGCCATGACGGTTTGCATCGTTGATCACGCCTGTGACGCGTCCTCGCGCCGGCATCCAGCGTCTGCAAACCGGCTCACCCGTTTTCTTCAGAGGTTTGCCGCATGATTATTTATCAGGTCTACCCGCGCAGCTTTCAGGACTCCAACAACGATGGCATCGGCGATCTGGCCGGCATCGAGCAAAAGCTCGACTACATCAAAAGCCTGGATGTCGATGCGATCTGGATCAGCCCCTTCTTCAAATCGCCAATGGTCGATTTTGGCTACGACGTTTCCGATTACCGCGATGTCGATCCGATCTTCGGCAACATGGACGATTTCAAAAGCCTGCTGGCCGCTGCCAAAAAACGCGGCATCGGCATCATCGTCGACATGGTGATCTCGCACACCTCGGAAGAACATCCGTGGTTCAAGGACAGCAGACTCGGCAAGAATGGCAAATCGAACTGGTATCTGTGGGTCAGTCCGCAACCCGACGGCAGTCCGCCCAACAACTGGGTATCGGTCTTCGGCGGTCCCGCATGGCGCTGGGATGCCGAGCGGCGGCAGTACTATTTCCACTCGTTCTTCGCCAGCCAGCCCGATCTCAACATGCACAATCCCGATGTGCAGAATCAGGTGCTGGCCGACATGCGCTATTGGCTCGATCTCGGCGTTGCCGGTTTTCGCTTCGATGCCTGCAACCACGTCTTTCAGGATTTGCAGCTGCGCAATAATCCGCCGCGTGCCGATGTCAGTGCGGCGCTGCATCCCTATGGCTTTCAGGTCCACGTCTACGATCAAGCGCAGCCTGAAATGTTGCCGTTCCTTGAACGCATTCGCACCCTGCTCGACGAATACGATGCCTTCAGCCTCGCCGAAGTTGGCGGCCACGATGCGATCAAACTCATGGGGCAATATACCGAGCCAGGGCGCCTGCACTCCGCCTACAGTTTCTCGCTTATGCAGCCGGACAGCAGTGCGCAGCGTGTGCGCGATGTGATTACGGAACTCGAAACCAATATTCCCTTTCCCAACGCGCCCTGCTACGCCCTCAGCAATCACGATAAGCCCCGCGTTGCCACGCGTTGGCAAAATGGCCGCGACCGCGCCGAAACCGCCAAGGAAATGCTGGCCCTGCTGTTTGCCATGCGCGGTGACATCTGCATGTACCAAGGCGAAGAACTCGGCCTGCCGCAAGCCGACGTGCCGTTCGAACGCATTCAGGACCCGTTCGGCAAATCGTTCTGGCCCAAGTTCAAGGGCCGCGATGGCTGCCGCACGCCGATGCCATGGACCGGTGGTTCGCACGGCGGCTTCAGCGTCGCCGAACCCTGGCTCCCCGTCACCGATGAACATCGCGCATTGAACGTCGCCGCGCAGGAAGCCGATCCGCATTCGGTCCTCAACTTCTATCGTCAGATGATCGCCGTACGTCGTGCCAACCCGGCACTGCACAGAACCGCACGCATCGCACTCATCGATGCCCCGCACGCCGTACTTGCCTTTGAACGCCACTGCGATGCACAACGCCTGCTGTGCCTGTTCAACATGGACGTGATCCAGCACTTCATCCCCTGCCAATACGAGAACCTGCTATTTGGACAGCACGTGACGTTGAATGAAGGTAGCGTGACGCTGGGTGTGAGTGGATTCTGCTTGGTGACAATCTGACATATGCTTCCATACAAAAACGGACATGTGCTGAAACACATGTCCGTCTCTGTTCTTGCAAACTGATCACGACAAAACTGCAATTAATTCTGGCAAGAATATTCCGCCTCATTCAATCCGCCTTGCAACCATGAACCCACATCGCTTTTCCGACGATGAAATCCAAGCTGTCTACAAGGCCATGCGAGAACGCCGTGACATGCGACACTTTCTCACAACTCCTCTCGCGGAAGGACAGTTGGATCGTCTGGTCGAAGCCGCCCATATGGCGCCAAGTGTAGGTTACATGCAGCCATGGCGCTTTATCCGCATCACGGATTCAGCGTTACGCAAGACGATCCAGAAACATGTGGAAGAGGAACGAATCGCCACGGCGCGTGCATTGGGAGAACGTGCCAGTGAATTCATGCGTATCAAGGTCGAAGGCATTCTTGCGTGCGCCGAAGTACTGATCGTGGCATTGACGAATCAACGTGAGCGCTACGTTTTTGGCCGTCGCACGATGCCGGAAATGGATCTCGCATCGGCCTCATGCGCGATTCAGAACATGTGGCTGGCAGCACGCGCCGAAGGACTCGGTATGGGGTGGGTGTCGTTGTTCGATCCCGATGTGTTGCGCAGCATGTGTGCCATGCCAGAAGGCAGTCAGCCGATTGCCGTACTTTGTATCGGCCATGTCGATACGTTTTATCCTGCCCCGATGCTGGAGCAGGAAGGCTGGGACAGACGTAAATCCCTACGCACCATCTACAGTGAAAATACTTGGCCGATCGACTGAACATTATTGATTGGCCATTTCGGTTTCTTCACTGTTGCACATGAAGAAACGCAAACCTCTAGTTTGTTGCACAAACATGAAAAAGCCCTGCGTCTTTCTTCCGAAGCGCAGGGCTGATGACCATCAAGACGTTATCAGACAATCGTCAGCGTCACATCGATATTGCTGCGCGTTGCATTCGAATACGGACACACGATGTGCGCCTTGTCCACTAATGCCTGCGCTTGTTCGCGATCCAACCCAGGCAAGGAAATCTTGAGTTCAACTTCTATACCGAAACCCGTCGGAATCGGACCGATGCCGACATTGCCTTGCACCGATACATCTTTGGGAATGGCGATCTTTTCCTTGGCAGCGACGAACTTCATTGCCCCCAAAAAGCAGGCCGAATAACCGGCAGCGAACAGTTGCTCGGGATTGGTACCCGCGCCACCACCACCGCCTAGTTCCTTCGGCGTCGTCAAGGCGACATCAAGTACACCATCCGATGAAACTGCACGACCGTCACGACCACCGGTAGCGCTTGCCTGAGCGCGGTACAACACTTTCTCAATTGCCATGATGTTTTCTCCTTGTTAAACAAAACTCGCTATCGAACCCGATTCATTTCGTCGTCGGGGCTACATACAAACCATGAGAATCTTACCCACGATTCTGGATATCAGCAGGCTTGGATTGCCATTGCATGAAACGACTACGACCATGCGACCCTACGCTTGGTTCTCGCCTTAATCTCGCCGTATTTCTTTCGATAAGGCAAGCGCCACCTTGGCAGCCGCATCTTTCTCGTGCGGCGACAGACCGGCACAATCATCCGTCAGATTGGCATTGTCACTCGGCTCCACGACCGCATGATTGTTCACGATGACCATGCGCCATGCACAGCCCTGGATGCGATCTTCCCTGTCATACGATTCATTGGCATAGATCGCGGCAAGCGCGCGTTGGGCCTGGTAGTCATTATCCATCGCCTTGCTTTTGACAGACTTCACACGCACCTGCAAATCGAGATCGAGCCCGTGTCGCCGTGCCTTGTAACCGGGCGAATCCGGCTCATCCAGAAATGCCATTGCAGGAACGGGGGCCAACTTGCTATGTGTCGCGATACCGCAGATTTTTGCGCAATGATCGCGCTCGGCAAAGTAACCCGGCTGGTCGCCACCTCCAAGGGTGAAGGTGCACGTGTTTCCGGCAGCCTCATGCAAGGCTTGTTCACGGGGTTGCGGCACGACGCGAAAGGACAGATCGAACGCCCGGCTCCAGCCGAAATCGCGCTCGATACGCGACAGTGCCGACGCTGCGAATTTCCAATCGGACACCTCCGCTTCGCTGCGCGCCAGTACCGGACAAGCCGCCACGAATGCATCGAACGCCTGCAACGCAAAGGGTTCCGGTTGCTGGGAAGTATTGGCCACCTTGCTGACAGGTTGCGCCGGCTTGTTGACCTCGTTTTTACAAGCTGCCAATGCCATGCAGGCCAGCAGCAAAGCCAGATATTTCATCTCCGCTCCTTTGTAGTTATCGCTGCATGGTAACGCAGTCCGATGCGCATCTGCTCGCATGCGCTCACCC
This sequence comes from uncultured Oxalicibacterium sp., assembly GCF_913776015.1. GTDB lineage: Bacteria > Pseudomonadota > Gammaproteobacteria > Burkholderiales > Burkholderiaceae_D > Oxalicibacterium. The sequence goes on from NZ_CAJYMD010000002.1 coordinate 5,889, forward strand.
GCGGCGGTACAATACGCCCGCCGCGACCCTTGACCACATTCCAGGCCGCATTCCAGCTTCACCAACAACGATTTCAGCATGACCGACTTCACCAACGACGACAAAAAACCGCTCTTCTACGATCCAACCGAACACCGCATACGCAGCTTCGTTACGCGGGCGGGCCGCCTGTCCAATGCGCAGGCGCGGGCCATCGAAGAATTCGGTCCGCAATTTTTCATTCCGTATGAAAAAAAGCCGCTGGATATCGATCAGGCATTTGGCCGTAGTGCACCGACCATTTTCGAAATCGGTTTCGGCATGGGCGAAACCACGGCGAAGATCGCTAACGGCATGCCGGAAAAGAATTTCATCGGCGTGGAAGTACATACGCCGGGCGTAGGCAACCTGCTGAAACTGATTAGCGAAGGCAGCCTACAGAATCAACGCGTGATCCAGCATGATGCCTTCGAAGTATTGACGCACATGATTCCCGATGGTTCGCTTGATGGCGTGCACGTTTTCTTCCCCGATCCTTGGCACAAGGCACGGCACAACAAGCGTCGCCTGATCCAGGGACCGATGGTGGCCTTGCTTTCATCGAAACTGAAAGCAGGCGGCTACATCCATTGCGCCACCGACTGGCAGGAATATGCGGAGCAAATGCTGGAAGTGCTGCGCGCAGAACCGACGCTGAAAAATACGGCAGAGGGTTATGCGCCAAGGCCCGACTATCGCCCTGTGACCAAATTCGAGAACCGCGGACTGAAACTCGGTCACGGCGTGTGGGATCTGGTGTTCGAAAGAAAATGAGCCGCTGAACACGGCGCATCGTTTCTGCTGTCGGATCAATGTCCGCTCAGTGACACGTCGGCACCCGGCTTGTCGTGGACGGCAAACCGGCCCACTAGCGTGGCGCTCGCCGCATTCAGCCCGAAGACTTCTACGTCATGGCCAGTACGACGCAGTTTGATGACGACTTTATCCAGCGCATCGACAGCAGACAGATCCCAGAAATGCGCGGCGGAAACGTCAATCACCACGCGTGGAACCTCTTCCCTGAAATTCATCCCTTCGGCAAAGCGTTCTGCCGACGCAAAAAAGACTTGTCCTTCGTAAAGGTAGATACGGGTCTGTCCGTCATCAGACAACGCAGACGTCACGCCTAACAGCTTGCGTATTTTGCCGGCGAAGAACAACCCGCTCAGCACCACACCCACAAGTACGCCAAGAGCAAGATTGTGCGTCGAGACAACCGTTGCGACGGTTGATAGCATGACGACCGAGGCCTGCCACGGATGCACACGCAGATTAACGATCGATCGCCAACTGAAGGTACCGATCGACACCATGATCATGACAGCCACCAATGCCGGCATGGGAATGCGTGCGACCAGCGGGCCCAGTACCACGATCAGGAATAGTAGTAAGGCACCAGCGACAAACGCCGACAAACGCGTTTGACCACCGGATTTCACGTTGATGACAGACTGCCCGATCATGGCGCAACCTCCCATTCCCCCCAGAAATCCCGTGACGAAGTTGGCAATGCCCTGACCCTTGCACTCACGCCGCTTATCACTTGGCGTATCAGTCAGCTCATCGACAATCTGCGCCGTCATCAAGGACTCCAGCAAGCCGACCGCCGCCATAGCCAGCGAGTACGGCAAGATGATCAGCAGCGTTTCCAATGTAAACGGCACGTCCGGAATCAGGAACACCGGCCAACTCGATGGCAACTGCCCCATGTCACCGACTGTATGCACTTCCAGCCCGCCGCAGATCGAGATCGCGGTCAGCACAATAATGGCAACCAGTGGCGACGGGATCGCCTTGGTAATACGCGGCAGCAGATAGATGATCGCCAGACCGCCGGCTACCATCACATAGGCAATCCAGGTGACATTGGTCAACTGAGGTAATTGCGCCATGAAAATAAGGATGGCGAGGGCATTCACAAAACCGGTCACGACCGACTTCGAGACATATTGCATCAACAAATCGAGCCGCAAATAGCCGGCAGCGATCTGCAAGATACCCATGAGGATGGATGCAGCGAACAGGTATTCCACCCCATGCTCGCGCACGAGCGGGACGACAATGACCGCGATGGCCGCCGTAGCGGCAGAAATCATGCCGGGTCGGCCGCCAGCAAAGGCAATGATGACGGCAATCGAAAAGGAGGCATACAAGCCGACACGAGGATCGATGCCAGCGATAATGGAAAAACCGATTGCTTCTGGAATCAGGGCAAGGGCAACGACAATACCTGAAAGGATGTCCGCACGCGGGCTAACCAACCATTCGCGGCGAAATTGGGAAAAATGGAACATGGATGAACAATCGACTGACAAGCGCCTCTATGCACCAATCAACTGGCAATAGAAGATACTGGCCTCGGAACGAGGGGAAGATGCGCTTGGAAGTTTCCGAGGGATAGGCGCCCGGCCGAGCCACCCGGCAAGCCGGGTCCGCTTATTGAAAGGTGTGACCAGACCTGATCGCACGCAAGTCATCGTAAAGATGACGTGGGCTGGATTGTACACGCAAGACACCACCGCTGCAGAACGCACTGAAACTGGACAAGCGACCGAGCTGATCTCGGTAAGCGTTTCGCTTTCGCGTTACAGCCTCTTCTACCTCACCCCATTCAGGCTACGCGGCACATCAAGCGACAGGAGCAAACCGATCCGTCCTCGCCTTGTCATGCGACAAAGACGCATCTTCGCAAAAAAATACCCGAGGTGCTTTTCGCAGTATCACGTAACGCTGCAGGTATTAGAAAGAGTAACCGATGCCTGCCTTGACGAACCGCCACCGCCCCAACTCCCACGTCCTTTCCGTCGCAATGAATTTGACATGGCCATTGCCGATAGCAGAGCAATGCGCGCTCCCTTCGTTGCCTGCTGACTGTTCGATCAGACAGGACGCAGGTTGGCGATCAGTGAATCACTGTTCTGCGATCAACGCCACAATCGCTTCGCCATAACTTTCCAGCTTCTTCTCGCCGACCCCGCTGACACTGCGCAAGGCATCGAGCGAAGTCGGCTGTATCTTGGCAATCTCGCGCATCGTCGCATCCTGAAATACCACGTAGGCCGGCACGTTGTGCTTGCGCGCCGTTTCCATACGCCACCAGCGCAGCTTTTCGAACAGTGCCTGCTCTTCGCTCGTCAGCTCGGTTTCCACATAGGGTTTCGGCTTGCCGATACGGCGCGACTTCACCGGTTTTTCATAAGTACGCAATTGCACGCTTTGCTGCCCCTTGAGTACAGGGCGTGCAGCGTCAGTCAGCTTGAGTGCGCCATAGGACTCATGATCGACATCGATCAAACCCAACGCAATCGATTGCCGCAGAATGGCACGCCATTCGGCTTCGCTGCGGTCGGCACCGATGCCGAAGGTCGAGAGTTTGTCGTGCGCCCACTGGCGGATTTTTTCCGAATCGGCACCGCGCAACACATCCAGCACATGCATGGCACCGAAGCGCTGATCGACACGATAGATGGTCGATAGCAGCTTTTGCACGGCGACCGTCGCATCGAAGGAACGCGGTGGCTGCAGGCAGGTATCGCAATTACCGCACGGTTGGGATGCCTGGCCGAAATAATCGAGCAAACGCACGCGACGGCAGTGCAGCGTTTCGCACAGACCGAGCATCGCATCCAGCTTGATGCTCTGCACGCGCTTGAAGGTTTCGTCTGCTTCGGATTCATCGATCATGCGGCGCTGCTGCACCACGTCCTGCAAACCGTAGGCCATCCATGCATTGGCAGGCAAGCCATCGCGGCCAGCACGGCCGGTTTCCTGGTAATAACCTTCAATGCTTTTCGGCAGATCGAGATGCGCCACAAAACGCACATCGGGCTTGTCGATACCCATACCGAATGCAATCGTCGCCACCATCACGATGCCGTCTTCACGCAAGAAACGTGACTGGTTGGCACTACGCATCGCGGTTTCCATGCCGGCGTGATACGGCAGCGCGGATATACCGTTTTCATTGAGGAAATCGGCCGTTTCCTCGACCTTCTTGCGCGACAGGCAATAGACGATACCGGCGTCGCCCGCGTGCTCGGCTTCGATGAAATCGAGCAGTTGCTTGCGGCCATTGGCTTTTTCGACAATCTGATAGCGAATGTTGGGACGGTCGAAAGAAGAAACGAATTGATGCGCCTCTTCCAGTTGCAGGCGATGCGCAATTTCGGCACGCGTCTGATGATCGGCCGTCGCTGTCAGGGCGATGCGCGGCACAAGTGGAAAGCGCTCATGCAACACCGATAGCCGAATATATTCGGGCCGGAAATCATGCCCCCATTGCGACACGCAATGCGCCTCATCGATGGCGAACAGCGCAATGCCGACACTGTCATGCACGCCGTCGAGCATTTCCAGACAGCGTTGCGTCATGAGTCGCTCGGGTGCCACGTACAACAGATCGAGATCGCCGCTGCGAAGGCGACGTTCGATGCGTACGGATTCCTCGAAAGTCTGGGTCGAATTGAGGAATGCGGCGCGCACGCCGACTTCTGCCAGCGCATCGACCTGATCCTGCATCAAGGCGATCAAGGGGGAAACGACAATGCCAACACCATCGCGCAATAGAGACGGAATCTGGTAGCACAACGATTTGCCACCGCCGGTCGGCATCAGCACCAGTGCATCGCCACCGCGCGCAACCGCATCGACAATAGCAGCCTGTTCGCCACGAAACGAGCCATAGCCGAAGACCGATTCAAGGATGTGCAACGCTCGTGCACCGAGATCGTCACGCGTGTTCATGCCGCGGTCAGCCTTTCCAGCTGCATCAGGAAGGTCATCGCATGCGCGCGCGTACTGCCGCACATTTCAGGCTCGGGCTGGAGACTGCTACAGACAGATGGCCGCTCTGCCCGACCGAAAATGCGGCAGCGGTTTGCGTCATCGAGTTGCACGCAACGCACGCCGGCAGGCTTGCCGTGCGGCATACCGGGAATCGGTGAAGAAATCGAAGGCGCGGTGCAGCAGGCTCCACAGTCGGGGCGGCAGGCGAGCTCACTCATTGCAACTCTGCCAATTTTTCAGCGTGCCATGCCTCCAGGAGACAATCGGGCGATGACGGCACAGGCGGGACGAAAGACAACATGGTCGCCATTTTACCGGCAGCAGCGCATTGCGGCGGCATACTTTCCACGGCATTGCTGGCGTTTTTTTGCAAATTCAACCGAAGCACATCCCAAGTCGTTGCGATCCGGCACGCATCCTTTGATAAAATGCCGGTTTTCCTTTTTCGTTACCTAGCCATTGCCATGAATATCGAACAAGCCCGTTTCAACATGATCGAACAGCAAATCCGCCCTTGGGATGTGCTGGATACGGACGTACTGGAACTCCTCGTCGTCGTCAAACGCGAAGCGTTCGTACCGCTTGCCTATCGTTCCCTGGCTTTTGCCGATAGCGAAATCCCGCTGCCTGGCGGCGAAAACATGCTGGCTCCACGCGTCGAAGCGCGCATAATGCAGGCCGTGGCCGTGCAGAAACACGAAAACGTGCTGGAAATCGGCGCCGGTTCCGGCTACATGGCCGCCTTGCTGGCGCACAAGGCACGTCATGTGACGACCGTGGAAATCATTCCAGAACTGAAAGTCTTGGCCGAAAAGAATCTGGCCGACTATGGCGTGACCAACGTCGAAGTCGTCGAAGGCGATGCGGCCCAAGGCTACAAAGGTTTGGTGCAGCCGCACGCGCCCTACGACGTGATCGTGGTGTCGGGTTCGCTGCCATTCGTTCCGGAAGGTCTGCTGGCGCAATTGAAAGTCGGCGGCCGCATGTTTGTCGTGGTCGGTACCGCTCCGGCAATGACGGCACAATTGATCACGCGTACTTCCGACGTGAACTACACCACTGTCGGCGTGTTCGAAACCCTCATCAAGCCGCTGCACAATGCACCGGTACCGTCGCAGTTCAAGTTCTGAACTCACGACTACGTTTCAGGAAAGATCGTTGATGCAACAGCTCACCGCACCGGAAGTCGCCAATCTGCTTGCCGAATCGTCGACTGACAAGCCGGTGTTGCTGGACGTTCGCGAACCATGGGAATTCCAGACCTGCCATATCGAAGGCGCGGTCTCGATTCCCATGAACACCATTCCCTCCCAGCTCGAACAGCTTGATCGCAACCAGCCCATCGTCTGCATCTGCCATCACGGCATGCGCAGCCTGCGTGTGGCGCACTTCCTCGAAGCCAACGGCTTTGGACAAGTCATCAATCTGACAGGTGGCATTCACGCCTGGGCACAGCAGGTCGATCCTGCCATGCCAACCTACTGAACCGCGCACATTCTGACGGAAGAGCCATGCGTTTTTTCCGGCTTCCGCTCCTGTTGATCGGCCTGACGGCTTCGCTGCCAGCGTTGGCCGTTGATCTGCTGCAAGCCTATCGCGATGCCCTGACGCATGACGCCACTTATGCCAGCGCCCGCGCGCAACTGGCAGCCGGCCGCGAAGCCTCGGTACAGGGTCGCGCCAATCTGTTGCCGCTGATTGGACTGAGCGGCAACAACCAGCGCGTCCGCCGCGAAAATGCCTCCGATTACAACTTGCGTGGTTACACGCTTTCCTTGACACAGCCACTGGTGGATGTCGCTGCGTGGCAAACCTACGAACAAAGCAAGCTGCAAGTCGCTGCCACCGAGGCCGTCTTTGCCTTTGCCGGGCAGGATTTGATCTTGCGCGTATCACAAGCTTATTTCGACGTTCTGGCGGCGCAAGACACGCTGGCATCCTTGCACGCGCAAAAGGCCGCCATCGAGGAACAACTGGCGTCAGCAAAGCGCAATTTCGACGTTGGCACCGCCACCATTACCGATACGCATGAAGCGCAAGCGCGCTACGATTTGATCGTTGCACAAGAACTGGCTGCCGAAGCCGATCTGAACATCAAGCGCGAAGCACTCGCGCAACTGACCGGCAAGCCCACCTTACCGCTGTCCATCCTGCGCAAGGATGCGCAATTGCAAAATCCGCAACCGGCACAGATGGCACCGTGGGTCAGTACCGCGGAACAGCAGAACACCGACGTCATCAATCGCCAACTCGCACTCGAAATCGCGCAGCGCCAGATCACACGCAATCGCGCAGGCCATTACCCGACAGTCGATCTGGTTGCCAGTCGCAGCGACACCACGCAACGCACCAATGTGCTGTCGCAAACCGGCGCTGGCCAGACGAATTCCGTTGGAGTGCAATGGCAAATTCCGCTATACAGCGGCTTTGCCGTCACCAGCCGCGTGCGTGAAGCGATCGCGCTGGAAGACAAGGCCCGCGCCGATCTCGAAGCCGCACGTCGCGTCGCAGCGCAGGCCGCGCGGCAAGCGTTTTATGGTGTCACGAGTGGACTTGCACAAGTCAAGGCACTGGAAGCGGCGGAAGTCTCCAGCCGTTCGGCACTGGAGTCCAATCGTCTCGGCTATCGTGTCGGGGTACGCATCAATATCGATGTGCTCAATGCGCAACAGCAGTTGTATGCCACCCAACGTGATCTGGCAAAGGCACGTTACGACACGCTCATCAATTCATTGCGACTGAAATCGGCAGCAGGCACGCTGCAGGAAGATGATCTGATTCGCATCAACACATTGTTGACGCCACCTGCCACGCCATCGTCGTAAGCATGGCGCACGGGCATTATCATCGGCACGATGCGACTTTGACGTCATGACGACATATAGGAAGCACGTCGTAAAAATCCCGAAGACGTCAACCTGCCTCAGCCATTCGCCCGTCTTTGCGACGGCGAATAACGCAAACTGTCGAGGCAGGTATCAATCACCGGCCCTGCCACGCTGGCAAGATCGAATGTAGTCGGGGAAAAAAGCCAGTTCATCAGCAAGCCGATGACCTGACCATGCAGTGTCAGTGCGGCCAGCCGCACATCGAGATTGGCAGGCAACTGTTTGCGTGCCACCGCGTCGTTGAGAATGCGCTCCATGTTTTCCAGGCCGCGACGATAGCAATCCTGCTGCCGAATCCAGATCGGATCGTCACGATCAACCAATTCACATTTCAGAAAAAGGATATCGAGCACACGACGCGAACGTTCATTGGTCGCTGCATCCTGCAACAGATGCAGCCAGGTATTACGCAAATGGCCTAGTGGATCGACAGCATATTCTTCCGACGAGGCACCCATCAGTGCTTCCATCGGCAAGCGCACGCGCTCCGACATCGCTTCGAAAAGATCTGCCTTGTTCTTGAAATGCCAATAGATCGCACCACGCGTGACATTGGCGGCAACCGCCACATCCGCCAGAGAGGTCTGCGCCAGGCCGCGTGTATAGAAGACCTCCTCCGCCGCATCGACGATGCGGTTGCGGGTTTCCAATGCTTCTTCCTTGGTTGCACGAGCCATCTGGATTCAATCTCCTGTCACATATTTTTTGTATTTTCGCTATGCTGAGGTGTTTCCTTATCAACAGTTGCATCAAATACATACATTCGCGAATGTATGTATAATACCGTACCTTGCAGCAGTTCGGCAAAAAAGCACAAGCCGCAGCAGCCCGTGCTCGTTGTTTGCTTCTCTAAAAGCATCACCCGTTTTCTTTATGGATCTGTCGGATTCTTCGGCAGCGCTTTCACCTATTGTGCGAGATGTATATGAGTTCACTTCCCCGTTTGACGCGCATCAGCGCTAGTCTCTTCCTGATCTATGCCCTTGCCGCCTGTGGCAAAAAGTCCGAAGCACCTGCCGCACCTCCTCCTGCCGAGGTCTCCATCGTGACCGTCAGTGCAGCGCCATTAGCAGTCACCAATGAATTGCCGGGCCGAATGGAAGCGACACGTATTGCGGAGGTCCGCGCACGCGTTCCGGGTATCGTCCTCAAACGTAATTTCCGCGAAGGTGCAGATGTCAAGGCAGGCGAGCTGCTCTACCAGATCGACCCTGCCCCACTACAAGCAAATTACAACAGCGCCGACGCCGCAGTCTCGCGCGCCGAAGCAACGCTGCTGCAAACCCAATTAAAGGCCAAGCGTTACGCGCCGTTGGTCGAAACCAATGCCATCAGCAAACAGGAATACGACGACGTGATCGCGGCCGAAAAACAGGCCAATGCCGATCTGGCTTCGGCCAAGGCGGCTCGCGAAACTGCACGCCTGTCCTTGAGCTATGCAAACGTAACATCGCCGATTTCCGGTCGCATTGGTCGTGCATTGGTAACTGAAGGTGCACTCGTCGGCCAGAACGAAGCCACGCCACTGGCTGTCGTGCAACAGATCGATCCGATCTATGTAAATTTGACGCAATCGAGCACCGACATGCTTAACCTGCAACGCGCGATGGCCGATGGCAAGCTCAAGAGCGCGGGTAAAGGTCAGGTCAACGTGACGCTGATCACGGAAGACGGTCGTGAATATCCGCGTGCCGGCAAACTGCTGTTTTCGGATTTGACGGTCGATCAGACATCGGGGGCTGTCACGCTGCGTGCGGAATTCCCGAATCCTGAACGTACGCTGCTGCCAGGCATGTACGTACGTGCACGCGTCGAACAGGCCGTCAACGAGTCCGCCATCACGGTACCGCAACAGGCAGTGACGCAAACGCCGGGCGGCTCGGCCGTCATGGTCGTGGGTGAAGACAACAAGGTGACTTCGCGTCCAATCAAGACCGGTTCGTCGAACAACAATAATTGGGTCATTGAAAGCGGTCTCAAGTCCGGTGAACGCGTGATTGTGGAAGGCCTGCAGAAAGTGCAGCCGGGTGCAACCGTGAAACCAGTGCCGTGGAAGAAAGCGGCAGCAGCAAATGGCGCAGTCAATGCGCCGGATGCTGCGGCATCGGGCGCCGCAGCCCCTGCTGCCCCA
>NZ_CAJYMD010000003.1 GCF_913776015.1 uncultured Oxalicibacterium sp.
AGGGATGGCAACATCAGCACGCAAAACGGCGCTCGCCAAGGAATCCATCTTTGCGTGGGAAGGCAAGGACAAGAGCGGCAAGATCGTACGTGGGGAGATTCGCGCCGGAGGTGAAGCCGTCGTCAATGCCACTTTGCGCCGCCAGGGCGTTCTCGTCACCAAGGTCAAGAAAAAAACCTATCGCAGCGGCAAGAAGGTGTCGGAAAAGGACATCACATTGTTTACGCGTCAATTGGCAACCATGATGAAAGCCGGCGTGCCGTTGCTGCAATCGTTCGACATCGTCGCCAAGGGCAATGACAATCCGGCTGTCTCGAAACTGGTGCAGGACATTCGCGCCGATGTGGAGACTGGTACCAGCTTGAATCAGGCTTTCCGCAAATTCCCGCTTTATTTCGATCCGCTTTTCTGCAATCTGGTTGGGGCTGGCGAACAGGCCGGTATCCTGGAAGATCTGTTGACGCGCCTGGCGATCTACAAGGAAAAAACGCTGGCGATCAAGAGCAAGATCAAGTCGGCGATGTTCTATCCGATCTCGATTCTGGCCGTTGCCTTCATCGTGACCGCCGTCATCATGATCTGGGTGGTGCCGGCCTTCAAGGAAGTCTTCAAGAGTTTCGGCGCCGATCTTCCTGCACCGACGTTGATGGTGATGGCGATTTCCGACTTCTTCGTTGCCTATTGGTATGTGATCTTCGGCTTCCTGTTTGGGGGCTTGTACCTGTTCTTCCAGTCATGGAAGCGCTCGCTCAAGGTGCAGCAAAGCATGGATCGCCTGCTGCTCAAGACACCCATCTTTGGCCCGGTGATCCGCAAGGCGACGATCGCGCGCTGGACGCGTACGCTGGCCACCATGTTCGCCGCCGGTGTACCGCTAGTCGAATCACTGGACTCTGTCGGTGGTGCTTCGGGCAATGCCGTTTATCTCGATGCCACACGCCGCATCCAAACTGAAGTCAGTACCGGTACCAGCCTGACAGTGGCCATGCAGAATGCCGATGTGTTCCCAAATATGGTCACGCAGATGGTCGCCATCGGCGAAGAATCGGGTTCGCTCGATAACATGCTGGGCAAGGTCGCGGATTTCTATGAAGAAGAGGTCAACGATGCCGTCGCCTCGCTCTCCAGCCTGATGGAACCACTGATCATGGTCATCCTTGGCGTGCTGATCGGCGGCCTCGTTATCGCCATGTATCTGCCCATCTTCAAACTCGGTTCGGTCGTCTGATCGTCTTCTGACACTTCATTGCCTGCATGCGCGAACGGGATTACCGTTCGTACCGCTGCAGACAATGAAGCTCTCCATCTCCGCCATACCATTTCTCATGTTCGACACCGTCCTCTTTGCACCACCGGCCACCGTACTACCCGCCGCCATCGCAGCATTGTTCGGCCTGCTGATCGGCAGCTTCCTGAACGTCGTGATTCATCGCCTGCCAAAGATGATGCAACGCGAATCCGACAATTACGTTGCCAGTGAAAGCGGCAAGCCACTGCCCCATGAAGATCGCTACAACCTCATGGTGCCGCGTTCCGCATGTCCGCAATGCGGTCATCGCATCACTGCAGTCGAGAACATTCCCGTCATCGGCTACGCCCTGATCGGCGGCAAATGCAGTGGCTGCAAAACACCCATTTCGATACGCTATCCGATCGTCGAAATACTGACTGCCGCGTTGTCGGCATTGTTGATCTGGCAGTTCGGCAGCGGCTGGGCTGGACTTGCAACGCTGCCTTTTATCTATCTGCTAATTGCGCTCACTTTCATCGATGCAGACACCAAGCTGTTGCCGGACGACTTGACCTTGCCGTTGCTATGGCTCGGCCTGCTGGTCAATTTGTACGGCGTTTTCGTGCCGTTGTCCGATGCGGTGATCGGCGCAATGGCTGGCTATCTGAGCCTGTGGTCGATCTATTGGTTGTTCAAGTTGATTACGGGGAAGGAAGGCATGGGTTATGGCGACTTCAAGCTGCTCGCCGCACTCGGCGCCTGGATGGGCTGGAAGATGCTGCCTGTCATCATCCTGTTGTCATCGGCTGTTGGCGCAATTGTCGGCATCGGCCTGATCGTGCTGACCAAACGCGGCCGCGACAATCCGATTCCGTTCGGTCCCTATCTGGCCGCTGCCGGTTTGCTGGCATTGCTGTATGGTCAGGATATTCTGCGAACCTATTTTGATTTTCTGTGACCATGCCTGACGTGACAACCCCTCCCTTTTCGATCGGACTGACCGGCGGCATCGGCAGTGGCAAAAGCACTGTCGCCGATCTGTTTGCCGCACGTGGTGCCAGCATCGTCGATACCGATCTGATTGCGCACAGCCTGACTGCGCCGGGCGGACTTGCCATCGAACCGATCCGCGATGCTTTCGGCGATGACTTCGTGCAAGCCGATGGCGCCCTCAATCGCGCAAAAATGCGTGAGACCGTCTTTGCTGATCCCGCGCAGCGTCACAAGCTCGAAGGCATTCTGCATCCACTGATCCGCGAGCAAACGGTCAAGGCGGCACTGGAAGCGAAGGGCAGCTACGTGATTTTCGTGGTGCCCCTACTGGTGGAGTCCGGCACGTGGATCGAGCGTGTTTCGCGCGTACTGGTCGTCGATTGCCCAGAAGAAAGGCAAATCGAACGCGTCATGCAGCGTAGCGGCTTATCCAAGGAACAGGTTCGCGCCATCATGCAGACTCAGGCCACGCGAGCTGAACGACTGATAGCCGCCGATGACATCGTCCTTAATGACGGCGATGCAGGCACACTCCCGGCATTGGTCGATGCATTGCACGCGCATTATCTGGTACTCGCGCAGCAACAAATCTGAACTAGGACATTCGCTTGTAGCGTCAGTCTATTCATGCGTTGCGCAGCAATCCATTCGCAGCAGAACGACTGGATCGTGGTTATCGCAAAGCAAATGCGGCGGCCATTTGTAATTTGTTGCAGCTTCGGTCAGAATCACACAATTACTACGTAAGTAACCCGTTATTCAACGCCCGGGTCACCTTTTAAGGGATGCCACTTTGATTGTCTACGAATACCCTTTCAACGAGCGTATTCGCACGTTGCTGCGGTTGGAAGACCTGTACGAGAAGTTCGCGTTTTTCATCGGTCACGAGCACCCGCAGCACCATCACGTCGCACTCTCTACCATTTTCGAAATGCTCGAAGTCGCCGGTCGCGCAGATCTGAAATCGGACCTGCTGCAAGAGCTGGAACGTCAGAAGCAAACCTTGCTTAGTTTTCGCTCCAATCCGAATGTCGAGAGCGAGATGCTCGATGCCATCCTGTTCGATCTCGATCGCATCAGCAGCGCACTCAGTGCCTCGCAAGGCAAGACCGGACAGCATATTCGTGAAAACGAATGGCTGATGAGCATCCGCGGCCGTACCATCATTCCCGGCGGCGCCTGCGAATTTGATCTGCCGTCGTATTACGCATGGCAACACGATGCGCCCGCACAGCGCGTGGCGGATATCCAAAAATGGTTCATGCCGCTGATGCCGCTGTTCGACGCCATCAGCATGGTGCTACGCCTGCTGCGCGAATCGGGCCGCCCGGTCAAGATGATTGCCCAGGCTGGCAGCTATCAGCAAATGCTGCAAGGCAAAACCTATCAGATGCTGCGTCTGAATATCGATGAGTCGCTGGGCGCAATTCCCGAAATTTCGGCCAATAAATACATGTTGTGGGTGCGCTTCACCAATCAGGATGGTGACATGAAACCCAAACCGCTCGAAAGCGATGTGCCGTTCGAGCTGAGTCTCTGCAGTTTCTAGGAAGTCACATGGCTGCTGTCGTCAATTGCCCCACCTGTGGCGCCAAAGTGGAATGGATCGAAGCCAACAAGTTTCGCCCGTTTTGTTCTGATCGCTGCAAACAGATCGATCTCGGTGCCTGGGCGGAAGAAAAATATGTCATCCCCGTTGCCAATCCACTTGAGGATTTCGAGGACGATGCACCGGCGCAGCCTTCACCGCGCGATCATTGAATAATTTTGAAGGCGTAGGAAAGCGGCGTTACGCGCGCCCGGCGCTCTCCGGATAACGCAGCCGATCGAGCCATTCGATCAGGGGAATCGTCGCTGGCAACAGCGGTTCCACACCGACACTCCCCTGCCAGGCAAATGCCTGATTCTCCAGACTTTGCGGCTCCCCGCGCCAATCGTGGCTGATGTAGAAATGCAGGCGTACATGCGCATGCGGATACACATGCTCGACGCCGCACCAAGGCTCGGCAGACAGCACGGTAATCCCCAGCTCTTCCAGCATCTCGCGCTTGAGCGCATCGAGAATCGCCTCCTCCTTTTCCACCTTGCCACCCGGGAATTCCCAGTAACCGGCGTATGGCTTGCCTTCCGGGCGTTGACCCAGCAACACGTCGCCATTCGGTTTCATGAGAATGCCGACAGCGACATCAATCGGCGTAGTATTTTTAGACATTCGATTCAGTGAAGAAGGCGGGTAGAAGCTTTTGAAATCGTTGCTTACTTCGGCAT
>NZ_CAJYMD010000004.1 GCF_913776015.1 uncultured Oxalicibacterium sp.
GCCAACGACCACGATGACGAATGCCGCCGGCTGGACCAGCGATTCGAGCGTGCCACCTTCGAGCTTTTGGCCGATCAGCAAACCGCCGACGGCCAGCGCAATCCCGATCAGGCTACCCCAGTCCACGCCTTCTCCCGTAAATTGGCACGCATGCGTGCGATGGCCTGGCTATGCAACTGCGAGACGCGTGATTCAGTGACGCCCATGATGGCGCCGATTTCCTTGAGGTTCATTTCCTGTTCGTAGTACAGGCCCATGAGAATCTTCTCGCGTTCGGGCAAGGCTTCGATGGAGGAAATGACGGCGGCGCGAAAGCCGCTGTTCATGAGGCTTTGCAGCGGATCGGGCGATTCGTCCGTGCAATAGCGATCAAGGAAATGCTCGTTATCTTCGCTATCGTGGAAGTCTTCGTAATAGACGAGTTGGTGGCCGCCGCCATCGCTGAGCAAATCCTGATAGTCGGCCAGCGACAGCTTGAGCTGCTTGGCAACTTCGCTTTCATTCGGTGGACGACCGAGCTGCTGCTGCAGCGCATTCATCGCCACCTCGATCTTGCGCATGTTCTGGCGCATGCTGCGCGGCATCCAGTCGCTGCTGCGCAACTCGTCGAGCATGGCTCCGCGAATGCGTTGTACAGCATAGGTTTCGAACTGCGCGCCGTGGGTTTCTTCATAGCGGTTGACCGCATCGAGCAAACCCATCATGCCGGCCTGGATCAGGTCATCGACTTCGACGCTGGGCGGCAGTTTGGCCTTCATCTGATGCGCAAGTTTCTTCACCAGCGGCGCGTGCTCGCTGACGAGATGATCCTTGTCCGATTTTCCGGCCGCTGTGTACATCAATCAAACCCCGACTCTTATCTCTCTTGTACTGTCCAGCATGGTAAAGCGTTCTGCCAGCCGACGGAAGGCCGTTGCGGCACCGGCACGTGGAAAAGCATCGATTACCGCCCGGCCAAGGCGTGCGGCACGCGTCACTTGCTCATCGGCCGGGATCGAGCCGATCGAAAATAACTGGAGCGCCAGATAACGGTTTGCGGCCTTTTCTATGTTCTGGTAGACGCGCTCGGCTTCCTGTTCATCGGCACCTGTCACCAGAATACCAAACGGACGACGGCCGAGTTGCGCGTACAGACGCTTGATCAGCGCGTAGGCTTCCTTGATCGAGGCGGCATCCGGCGTAACCTGCAAAACGATTTCGCCATTGTTCATGACAGGCAAAGGTAGATTGTCGTGCTGATCCAGTTCGGCATCGACCAGAATCACATCAGTTTGTGCGGCCAGCACGTGGAAGGTGTTGCCGAGACGACGCCCTTCTCCTACTTCCGTAGTCATCGGGCGGCGCGATCCGGCCGTCAGCGAAGCAAGCTGAAAACCCTGCGGCATGATTTGCACAGCCTGATCGAAGGCGCGATGCTGACGCGAGACATCCAGCAACGTTGCCGGTACATCGACACCCATGCGGCGAGCGATACCGTGTTGCGAAGCGCAAGCGTCCAGCAAGACTACATTGCGGCCACAGGCTGACAGCGAGGCACCGAGGTTGACGAGCATGGTGCTTTTCTCACCAACCGAGGCGGCAGACAGGAACGTGACGATGCGCGGGCGCGGCCCGGCCAGCAAACGGCGCAATCCTTCTGCCTGATCGCATTCGAAATTAGCCAAGCATCACCTCACGCAGAGTTTGATCGTTCATTGCACGTGCCGTATTTGCCATGACCAGCGGGAGTTCCGATTCACTGAAACGGAATGGTGCGGTTTCGCGCTTGAGCTTGAAGGCGCGATCGATCAGATAAGCCTTGTTCGCCACATGCAAATCTTCCGGTACGCGTTGGCCGTTGGCCACGTAGTACAGATTCAGCTTTTGACGGATCGCCACGTCGAGCGCGTTACCAATGGTTGCAGCTTCGTCCAATTTGGTCAATATGCAACCGGCCAGACCATCACCGCGATAGGCGCGTGCCACTTCGTTGAGGGTTTCGCCATTCGAGGTGGCATTCAGGCACAGCAGGCGTTTGACTTCGGTACCGGCACCAGCCAGCATGGCAATCTGCTCGGACACCATGCGATCACGCTGACTCACGCCAGCGGTATCGATCAGGATGGTGTGCTTGCCCTTGAGTTCTTCCAGCGCAATACGCAGATCGGCTTCGTCCTTGACCGAATGCACCATCACGCCGAGGATCTTGCCGTAGATGCGCAGTTGTTCGTAACCGCCGATACGATAGCCATCCGTCGTGATCAGCGCGAGCTTGCCTGCGCCATGACGCATCACGCAACGCGCTGCGAGCTTGGCCGTGGTGGTGGTCTTGCCAACACCGGTCGGGCCGACCAGGGCATAGACGCCACCTTTTTCGAGGATTTCGTTTTCGTTGCCGATGCTGGTCAGGTTTTTCGACAGGATGGATTTGATCCAGTCCATGCCTTGCTTGTGCGTCACGGCAGCAGGCATGCGTTCGACCATGTAACGCGACAGGCTGGCGCTGAAGCCGGCTGCCAGCATTTCACGCAGCACGCTCGACTTGGCGGGCTGTTTCTTTTGATGATCGGTCCAGGCCAGTTCAGCCAACTGCGTCTCGAGCATGCCGCGCATGGAGCGAATCTCGCGCATCATGCTGTCGAATTCGCTGCGGTCGAATGCCGGTGCGGTAGCGATTTGCGCTGGCGCCGATGCGATGGCGGATGGCACTTGTGCAGCCGATGGTGCAGACTTGGCAGCCGGTTTGACCTGCACGCTCGATGCCTGCGGTGCAAACGACAGTGCTGCCTGCTCGATCCGTTTGGGCGACAAGGCTGCCAGCGTCTGTGCCGAAATCGCCGATTTCTCGACGACGGGCGCTGCCAGTGCCGCCATGTCTTCACCGGCCAGCGCCAGGATTTCTGTGCCACCCGGCACCGAACGGTTGGACAGGATCACGGCATCGGGACCAAGCGCCTCGCGCACCAGATGCCAAGCTTCGCGCGACGTGGGCGCGGTGAATTTTCTGACGTTCATACCTGTCCTCCAACTAGACTAGTGACCCTGATGGTTTTGGTGTCTGGCACTTCGGCGTGCGACAACACCTTCAATTGCGGAATGGCCCGGCGCAGGAAGCGCGAGAGCAATGTTCTGAGTTGTGCCGGCACCAGCAACACGGGCGTCAAGCCCATTTGCTCCTGATGGCGCGCAGCAGCTTCGGCTTGTGCTGCCAGCGTGTCGGCCAAGCCTGGTTCGATACCGGCGCCGTCGGCACCGCCCGATTGCAGCGCTTGCGTCAGCAGGCGTTCGAGGCGGTTGTCCAGCGTCATGACAGACAGTTCGTTCGCAGCCGGGAAAAGTTGCTGCACGATGGCCCGCCCCAGTGCCACACGTACGACGGCGGTCAGCTCGTTAACGTCTTGCGTGTAGGCAGCGTGTTCGGTCAGCGTTTCGATGATGGTGTGCATGTCGCGGATGTGCACGCCTTCGATCAGCAGGTTTTGCAGCACTTTCTGCAGCGACGACAGTGGAATCAGCTTCGGCACGAGGTCTTCGACCAGCTTTGGCGATTCCTTGGTCAGATGATCCAGCAAGGCTTGCACTTCCTGACGGCCCAGCAGTTCGGCCGCGTGCGTGGTGATCAAGTGGTTGAGGTGTGTGGCGACGACCGTACCGGCATCGACCACGGTGTAACCCATGCCTTGTGCCTGCTCGCGCAGATTGTTTTCAATCCAGGTTGCAGGCAGACCGAAAGCCGGATCCTTGGTTGGCACGCCTGGCAGTTCACCCGTTACCACGCCAGGATTGATGGCCAGGAATTGCCCGGAATGCGCTTCGCCGCTACCGACTTCCACGCCCTTGAGCGTGATGCGATAGGCCGAAGGCTTGAGTTCGAGGTTGTCGCGGATGTGAACCGGCGGCGACAGGAAACCGACTTCCTGTGCAAATTTCTTGCGAATGCCCTTGATGCGACGTAGCAGTTCGCCGCTTTGTGCCTTGTCCACCAGCGGGATCAGGCGATAACCGACTTCGAGACCCAGCGTGTCGACCTGCACGATATCGCCCCAAGTTGCCTCTTCCACTTCCGGTGCAGTGCTCGGTGCGGTAGCCACTTCCGCTTCGATCTGCGGTTCGTTCTTGGCGCGTTGCGTGATCAGGTAGGCGGCACCAGCCAGCAGCGATGCGAGGAACAGGAAGGCCACGTGCGGCATGCCGGGGATGATGCCCATGCCACCGATGATGCCGGCAGCGATGTAGAGCACTTGTGGCTTGGCAAACATCTGACCGACTAACTGGCCGCCAATGTCCTGCTCGCTGGCTACACGCGAAACCACGATACCGGCTGCAGTCGAAATGATCAGCGAAGGAATCTGCGCAACCAGACCGTCACCGATGGCCAGCAGCGTGTAGTTGCTGATCGCATTCCCGAACGCCATATCGTGCTGGACCATACCGACGATCAGACCGCCGATAACGTTAATCACCGTAATGATGATGCCGGCAATCGCATCACCCCGTACGTATTTGCTGGCACCGTCCATCGCGCCGTAGAACTCAGCTTCCTGTGCCACTTGGGTACGACGCAGGCGTGCATCCTGTTCGCCAATCAGACCGGCGTTCAGATCGGCATCGATCGCCATCTGCTTGCCCGGCATTGCATCGAGGGCGAAACGCGCACCGACTTCGGCAATACGACCAGCACCCTTGGTCACGACCGTGAAGTTGATGATGGTAAGGATGACGAAGACGACGATACCGACCGTGTAGTTGCCACCGATCAGGAAGTGACCAAACGCCTCGATTACCTTGCCCGCTGCATCGGGGCCGGTATGGCCTTCGGTCAGCACCACGCGCGTGGAGGCGACGTTCAGAGATAGACGCAACATGGTGGAAACCAGCAGCACGGTCGGGAAGACCATGAAGTCCAGCGGCTTGACGGTGTACAGCGCGGTCAGCAGAACGATGATCGACAGCGCGATGTTGAAGGTGAACAGCATGTCCAGCGCAATGGCCGGCAACGGCAGCACCATCATCGCAAGCATCATGATGATGAGAATCGGCGCGGCGATGAGTTTGGTATTCGCGCCAGACATCCAGACGGGCATTTTCAGGCTGTTCATTGTTGGCTACCGTTGGCGTTTTCTGCTGCAGGGTTGAGCGGGTCCATATCGGCTGGTACGTCGAGATCTTTTGGTGCTTTCGGGCGATTGCCGCCATTCTTGGTGTAAGCGCGCAACTGGAACACGTAGGCCAGCACCTCGGCCACGGCAACATAGAGTTTTTCCGGGATTTCATCGCCGAGATCGGTATGGCGATACAGCGCACGGGCCAGCGGCGGCGCTTCCAGCAGAACCACATTGTTTTCTGCTGCGATTTCGCGAATCTTGGCGGCGACTTCGTCGGCGCCCTTGGCTACGACTTTCGGCGCGCGCATGCCGTTTTCCGCATACTTGAGCGCCACGGCATAGTGCGTTGGGTTGGTGACGACCACATCGGCTTTCGGTACTTCGGTCATCATGCGGCGACGAGCGATTTCACGTTGCTGCTGGCGAATCTTGGCCTTGATTTCCGGGTTACCGTCGGACTCCTTGGCTTCCTGGCGGATTTCCTGACGCGTCATCATGAGTTTCTTGCCGTGCTGCCAAATCTGGTACGGCGCATCGATACCGGCGATGATGATCAGACCGCTGCCGATGAACGTGAAGCTCATCAGCATCAGGTGCCCCAGATGTTCGGCACCGCTTTTCAATGGTTCGACGCTCAAGGCCATC
Organism: uncultured Oxalicibacterium sp.; assembly: GCF_913776015.1. Taxonomy (GTDB): domain Bacteria; phylum Pseudomonadota; class Gammaproteobacteria; order Burkholderiales; family Burkholderiaceae_D; genus Oxalicibacterium. Next base: position 5,730 of record NZ_CAJYMD010000004.1, read on the forward strand.
ACGGAATCGATTTCAAATTTGATGACCATCCAGGCAATCGTGCCGACCAGAATCGTCTTGCCGACCGCCTTCAGCAGTTCGACACCGGAACGGGTAGACACCATGTTGCCCAGGCCCTTGGCCGGATTCATGCGTCCAAAATTCGGTTGCAGTGCCTTGCCGCTGAACAGCCAGCCGCCGATCAACATCGGTGAAGCCAGTGCCACCACGATCAGGATCAATGCCATGGGTGCAAAAGCAATCGCCAGATCGACGAGATGGGCGGCGAGATGGGTGAACAGGCGATTCATGTCGAATGCCATTTCACGATCGAACGAAAGGCCCGATGCGAGAACGACATTGAGTTGGCGGATCATGCTGCCGCCGGTGAACCACAGGGCCGCAGCGGCACCCAGCAGCAAGGTACAGGTAGCCAGTTCGCGCGAACGTGGAACATCCCCCTCCTCACGCGCTTTTTCAAGCTTGCGCGGTGACGCGGGTTCTGTCTTTTCGAGATCGCTTTCTTCAGCCAAGGCCGACTCCTGTACGGTCCGGCAGGCGTTCGAGATGACGCTTCACGGACCAATGAGTGCGATTATTGGGCAGAAGCCGTCACGACCATCGGGGGAATAAGAAGGGAAACTACCCGCTATTAGCATTTCTGCCGGGCAAAACCGTCGGATAAAAAATGCAGGTAAGGCAAAGTCGGCTGGAAATGGCTGCAGGCAGATACCGCCACCATCGCCGATTTACCCGGTTCAGAGCTTGATTTTTTGTGCCCAGGCAAGCGCCGCAAGATGCGCGTCATTAACCTGACGCTGGCTCAGGAACAATGCATCGGCAATCGCTGCCAGCTTGCCGTTGCCACTCTCACAAGCTTCGACCAGCGACAGGAATGGGCCGTAAATGCCTTCGCGCGACAGCAAGGCACGAGAGATCGGCTCGGAAAGATGAATATTGCTTAACACTTCCGCCATCGGCATGCCCAGCAGACGATCCAGCAACGAGAACATGCCGACCACGAACAGGTTGTCCGCTTCGCCACGCGGCAGGGATGCCTGCCCGATCAGTTCGGCAATGCGGCCACGCACAATGGCCATCTGCGTCAGGACAATGCTATCGCTGTTGTCGCTGGCCGAAGCCAGCAGCAAGGTCAGCCAGCGATACAGCGGTGAATAACCGAGGATGGTCACCGCATGGCGCAGCGACTGCACTTCCACACCGAGACCGAAACTGGCGCTGTTGATATAGCGCAGCAGTTTGTACGAGAGCGCAGCATCGCGTTTGAGCACATCCTCAAGATGACGTACATCGGCATTGTTGCGCACCATATCCATCAACTGAATGATGATGAGCTGCGCCGGATTCAACGCCTTGCGCTCTTGTTGATGCGGGGTCAGATACAGATTGCCCGGCAATACGGCCAGCCCCATCGCCGTCGCAACTTCGTAAGCAGCCCAGTCGCGCACCGGGCGTACCAGTGGCTGGATACCCGCAGCCAGCAAGACATCGGCCTTGCCATCCTGCTTGGTGAATTCGCCTTCCGCGTGAGAGACCGCCGGGGACAAGGGCATTTCTACCGACCATGCATCGGCATTGCAAAGGCAAATACCAAATCCGCGCTGACGCAAGGCCAAAACCTGTGCCTGCACGTCTGCATCCACCAGATCGGCATGACTCAAACGCAAAATGATTTTTTCTGCCGGCAATGCACCGATCCCCGCGCTGGACAGCAATGCAGGTGTGGCCTCGAGCAAGACAGACATTTCACCCAGTTGCCAGTTGCCGTCTTCATCGACCAATTGCCGGTTAACCGCGGCCACCAGCTCAGACAACTCCTCATCACCCGCCATGCCCTCACCTGAAGCACCGCTGTAACAAGCCAGTTCATAACCCGTGATCTGGTGAGCGGCGCTCAGCAACGACGAACGAACAATGAATTTTTCTGCCATGAGGAAAACGGCTGTAGAGAATCAGAAACCGAGACTGTCGAGCAGATCATCGACCTGTTCTTGCGTCGCGACCACATCCTGGCCGGTGGGATTGATTTGCGGACCGTTGAGCAGGCCGGTATCGACCTCACGCTTTTTCTCGGCCGGTGCGTAATCGACGAGCAGTTGCAGCAGTTGCTGCTCCAGGCCATGCGCCAACTCGGTCACCCGCTTGATGACCTGCCCTGTCAAATCCTGGAAATCCTGCGCCATCATGATGTTGAGCAGGTGTTGACGCGTTTCGGCAGATGCCTGTTGCATGCCATCGAGATTGCTGACGGTACGTGCCGCCAGATCACGGCAAGCCTGTTCGGAAAATGGCCCGGCCAGCAGTTGTTGCCAGTCGGAAGAAAGCGCGCGGGACTGGTCCTGAATGGTTTCCTGCAGCGGCCCGGCCGCATCGGTTGCGTTGAGTACGCGTTGCGCGGCCTGTTCGGTCATGCGTGCTACGTAATCGAGCCGATCACGCGCATCAGGAATGTCGTGCGAGGCGCGTTCGATCAGTTGGTCGAATCCGAGGCCACGAAGACTTTCATGCAACGAACGCGTCATCTGACCGACGCGTGCCAGCATCTCCTCGCTGACGGGCGCAGCGTGCGTTGCTTCCATTTGTTCCGCTCCTGCCGAAACGGTTGTCAAGATCAGGCTCCGGCGCTCGCGAGTTTTTCGAAGATCTTGGCGAGTTTTTCGTCAAGCGTGGCCGCCGTGAAAGGCTTGACCACATAGCCATTGGCACCTGCCTGTGCGGCAGCTATGATGTTTTCCTTTTTCGCCTCAGCCGTCACCATCAGTACCGGCAACTTGCAGAGTGCGGGATCGGCACGAATCTGCTGCAGCATGGTCAGCCCATCCATATTGGGCATGTTCCAGTCGGAGACGACAAAGTCGAAAGATTCGCTACGCAATTTGGCCAAGGCCATCGCGCCATCTTCTGCTTCATCGACATTGGTGTAACCCAACTCTTTCAACAGGTTGCGCACAATGCGACGCATCGTCGAAAAATCGTCAACAACGAGAAACTTGGTATTGGGACCTGCCATGTATTACTCCATTCATTCTTGATTCGTCATCGATCCCGACGAGGAATCGGATATGGTGGGACGGCGGATTGCCGAGTCATCGCTATTATGCACTGTGAGCGGCCTGCCACAGCAACAAAAAGAGCCGGCAAACAACCACTGTTCGTCATACCCGCAACGCGCGACTGCTGTTTGTTGCCAAATAGTTCAGAACCATGCCCGGCAAAGCTTGCAAAGCGCCGACTTCATGTGCGGCACCAACCGCAATTGCTTCGCGCGGCATGCCGAACACGACACACGAGGCTTCATCCTGCGCAAAGTTGTAGGCACCGGCGTTTTTCATTTCCAGCATGCCCTGCGCGCCATCCTTGCCCATGCCGGTCAGGATGACACCGATCGCATTTTTGCCGGCGCAAACCGCCGCCGAATGAAACAGCACATCGACCGAAGGGCGATGACGATTCACTGGTGGCCCCTGATCGAGTTGCGTCATGTAGTTGGCACCGCTACGGACCAATTGCAGGTGAGAATGCCCGGGCGCCAGATAGGCGTGGCCTGGCAGGATACGCTCGCCACCTTCCGATTCCTTGACGCTGATCTTGCATAGATTGTCCAGACGTTGCGCGAACGATTTGGTGAATCCGGCAGGCATGTGTTGCGTAATCAGAATGCCTGGGCAATCCGATGGCATCTGTACCAGAAAGTCCTTGATCGCTTCCGTACCCCCCGTCGATGCGCCAATGATGATGAGCTTTTCACTACTGGTCAGCGGGTTACGAATCTGTGGCAAGACCGTACCTGCAGCAGGTGCGCTACCGGGTGCGGGCACGGTGCGCGGCTTGATGCGCGCCTTGGCCGCTGCACGAATCTTGTCCGCGATCAGCTCGGTATATTCGAGCATGCCGCTCTGAATCGACATCTTGGGCTTGGTCACGAAATCGACCGCTCCCAGCTCCAGCGCGCGCATCGTGATTTCCGAACCGCGCTCGGTCAGCGACGAAACCATCACGACAGGCATCGGGCGCAGACGCATCAGTTTTTCGAGGAAATCGAGACCATCCATCTTGGGCATCTCGACATCGAGCGTCAGCACGTCGGGATTGGTCTGCTTGATCAGATCACGTGCGATGATCGGATCAGGTGCCACGCCCACGACTTCGAGATCGGGCTGGCTGTTGATGATTTCCTTCATGACGCTGCGAATCAGCGCCGAATCATCGACGATAAGAACCTTGGTTTTCATAAAGCTGCCTTATGGCTGTCTTGTTATTGTCAACAATCGAAATCACGAAAAGAGTTCGACGTCCCCACTGACATTGTTCGACTGCAGACGGTTTGCATAATCCTGTTCGCGGTTGACCAATGTGTTGTTGTTGAGTTGCTTGAGCTTCTTGACGAGCACCTTGCCGTTGCGCGGGAAATAGTAAACCTTGCGCGGGTAGATATCGTTGAGGTCTTCCGCCACGATGCGGATGTTTTCTACCTTCAGAAAATTACGCACGAACTGCGCATTACGCTCACCCACATTCATGTTGACGAAACCGCGCAGCACATTGCCGCCACCGAATACCTTGGCTTCGAGATTTTCGCGCCGCGCACCGGACTTCAACAAATCGTTGATCAGGATTTCCATTGCATAGGTGCCGTAGCGCGCAGAGGCTGAAACCGGGCTGTCGGCATCGCCGTCCGGCAGCATGAAATGATTCATGCCGCCCACGCCGGAGACGCGATCGCGAATGCAGGCCGAGACACAAGAGCCCAGCACGGTGACAATCAGCATGTCCTTGTTGGTGTAGTAGTACTCACCCGGCAAAATCTTGGCCGCGTCGCGGTCGAACTGGCGATCGAAATAGATATTCGTCGCGAAATGCTCGTTGACTGGTGCGTTCATACAACCTCCACCTTATCCACGCCGCATTTTCGATCCGCCAGCGTTACGGTTGGGATCGAGTTCATAAACCGTCTTGCCACGCAATTTGTAGGCATTGCTGGCATACAGGAAGTTTTCCGAGTGGCCGGCAAACAGCAGCGCATCGTCCTTCATCATCGGGGCAAAACGGTCGAGAATCTTGCCTTGCGTCGGCTTGTCGAAATAGATCATGACATTACGACAGAAGATCGTATCGAACTGGCCGGTAACCGGCCAATGATCCGACAACAGATTCAACTGACGGAATGTAATCATCTGCCGCAGTTCTGGTCGCACGCGCACCATGCCTGCCTGCGCGCCCTTGCCACGCAAGAAAAACTTGCGCAAACGCTCAGGGGACATCTTGTCCACGCGATCCATCGGATAAATACCGGCTTCGCCTGTGTGCAGCACGTTGGTATCGATATCGGTCGCGATGATACGCACCGGTGGCGTCAGCGTGTTGAAGGCTTCGCACGCGGTGATGGCAATCGAATACGGTTCTTCACCTGTCGAGGCGGCACTGCACCAGATGTCGATCGGCGTCTTCACCTTCTTCAGATGATCAGCAAGAATCGGAAAGTGATGGGATTCACGGAAGAACGACGTCAGGTTGGTGGTCAGCGCATTGGTGAAGGCTTCCCACTCGGCATCGTCCCTTTGATGTTCGAGCGAATCCAGATACGTGGTGAAGGAACGAATGCCGGTAGCACGCAGACGGCGCGCCAAACGGCTGTAGACCATCTCCTGCTTGCTCTCCGCTAGGGCAATACCTGCACGTTGATAAATGAGACCACGCACACGTTCAAAATCGCGTGCAGTGAACTCGAATTCCTTGGTGCCTTCCGGCCGGGCTTGCGCGTTTGCTTTCATGCTGCCGATTCCTCTATGCTCCTCGCCTTACGCGATCTCCCGCCACCTTGATCATGCGCCCGCTTCGTCTGCGCAAAGCTGTTCGAGCAGCACTTAGGCAGCCATCGTTTCGATCAAGCCCATTTCCGAGCTCGACATTAATTTGTCGATATCAACCAGAATCAGCATGCGCTCATCCAACGTACCAAGACCGATCAGGTAATCCGTATTGAAAGCGGTACCCATTTCCGGCGCCGGTTTGATCTGTTCGGCGGCCAGCGTAATCACATCAGAAACGCTGTCGACTACCATTCCGACGACACGACCGCCGATATTGAGAATGATCACGACCGTGAATTGATCATAGGTCGGTTCACCCAGATTGAACTTGATACGCATATCTACGATCGGCACGATGATGCCGCGCAGATTGACCACGCCTTTGACGAAGTCCGGCGCATTGGCAATACGCGTAACAGCTTCATAGCCGCGAATTTCCTGCACCTTCAGAATATCGATCCCGTATTCCTCCTTGCCGAGTTTGAAGGCGAGAAATTCATTACCGGTTTCGCCACCGGTTGCGCTGGTTTTCAATACATCGTTCATCCCGTCTCTCCTTATTGAAATCTTCGGGTCAGAAATACATCGGTTCTTCGTTCAACTGTCTGCTGGACCGCAACAGTGCGGCAACATCGATAATCAGCGAAACACCACCATCCCCCAGAATCGTTGCACCGGACACACCGGCCACCTTGCGGTAATTCGATTCCAGATTTTTGACAACCACCTGCTGCTGCCCGACCAGATCGTCGATAAACAAAGCAGCCTTGCGTCCTTCTGACTCCAGAATCACTAAGATACCTTGAGATGGATCGGTAAAACGTGGCGTCACATCAAAAATTTTGTACAGCGGAATCAGCGGCAGGTATTCGCCCCGCACCTTAACGACACGGCCCTGTCCCGTGATTTCCTTGATATCGTCCGTCGCGGGCTGCAAGGATTCAACCACATAGCCCAAAGGCAGAATGTAGATTTCTTCTCCCACCTTGATCGACATCCCGTCCAGAATCGCCAGCGTCAAAGGCAGTGAGATCGAAATCGTCGTGCCAAAACCTTTACTCGACTTGATATCGACCACGCCGCCCATGGCAGTGATATTACGTTTGACCACATCCATGCCGACGCCACGGCCTGACACGTCCGTTACCGCCTCTGCCGTCGAAAAACCGGGGGCGAAGATCAATTGCCATACTTCGGCATCCGGCATATCGTCGCTGACAGCCAGGCCGTTCTGACCGGCCTTCGCCAGAATGCGCTCACGATTGAGGCCACCGCCGTCGTCGCTGACTTCGATGATGATATTGCCGCCTTGGTGTGCAGCGGACAAGGAAAGCTGCCCCATTGGCGCCTTGCCTGCCGCCACCCGCACATCCGGCAGTTCAATGCCATGATCGATACTGTTGCGCACAAGATGCGTGAGCGGATCGACAATGCGCTCGATCAAGCCTTTGTCGAGTTCCGTTGCCGCTCCGTGCGTCACGAATTCGACTTTCTTGCCCAGCTTGCCAGCCAGATCGCGCACCATGCGCGGGAAACGCGAAAACACATAGTCCATCGGCATCATGCGGATGGACATAACCGCCTCCTGCAAATCGCGCGTGTTACGTGTCAGTTGCGACACGCTATTGAGCAATTTTTCATGCAGCATGGGGTCAAGCGTACCGGTGCGTTGCTCGATCATGGCTTGCGTAATTACGAGCTCACCGACGAGGTTGATCAGTTGATCGACTTTTTCGATACCGACGCGGATCGAACTCGACTCGGCACTGACTGTCGCAGATTTTTCTTCGCGCTTGACCGCTTTGCGATCCTGCACACCTTCAGCGGCATGACCACCGGCCTGCTCCGTAGTCGTTGCAACACCTTGACCATTCGGTTCGAACGGCGCAAAGAATCCATAGCCTTGTGCGTTCTCCTGTGCACTGACGGATGCCTGATGGGCAATATCGGGGTGCAGCGGTTCGAAGAAGCCATAACCCTGCGCCTCCTCATCAATAGCCGGCACGGCCTGCGTAGCACCTGCAGTCGCAACGACATCTTGCGTAATCTGCAGATCCTTGGGATCGAGAATGAAGGAGCAAATCGCAACAATGCTATCTTCGCCTTCGACCGTCTTCAACGTGAATTCAGTTCGCTGATCGGGCAACGCATGGCGTTCAATGGTGCCGAGCAAACCCAGTTCTGCCGCCAGCGCGTCCACATCGCGCGCGACCACGGTTTGCGGAAGGGTAATACGGAAGAGATGTTCGCCGCTGCCCAGCGGCACGGCAACAGCTGGGGCTGCCGTGACGTTTGCCTTTTCCTGAACAGAGACATGTGCCCCGGCTTCATGCGCAAGCGATTCCAGCATGATGCGCACATCGGCCACCGCATCCAGATCGACGGGCGTATGCAGGCGATGCCCGTCCAGTTGCATCTTGAGAACATCCTTGGCAGAGAGGAAAGCATCCACATGCTCCGGCAGCAATGCCATCTCGCCTTTGCGAATCTTGTCGAGCAAGGTTTCCAGAACGTGCGTGACTTCCGTCAGATCGGTAATCCCGAAAGTAGCAGCACCACCCTTGATCGAGTGTGCAGCGCGGAAGATCGCGTTGAGATCTTCTGCGTCAGGCGCATCCATATCTACCGCGAGCAGCAGCTTTTCCATCTCTGCCAGCAGTTCTTCGGTTTCATCAAAGAAAACCTGAAAAAACTGACTCATGTCGATGGTCATGACCGTACCTCTTGTTCTTTACGCAGAGCTTCGTCCCCTGCTCTCCACCTGCATCCCGATTGCATCAACCGATGACTTTCCTGACCACTTCGGTCAAACGCTGTGGATCAAAAGGCTTAACCAACCAGCCGTTCGCACCAGCGGCACGCCCCTTGGCTTTCATTTCGTCACTGGACTCGGTCGTCAGTACCAAAATCGGTACACGCTGATAAGTGGGTAACGCGCGCAGCGAACGAATCAAGGTAAAACCATCCATGCGCGGCATATTTTGATCCGTCAGTACCAGATCGAAAACCTGCGTCTTTGCCTTGTCGAGGCCATCCTGTCCATCGACGGCTTCGGTTACCTGATACCCGGCAGCCCGCAGACTGAATACCACCATCTGCCGCAACGAACCCGAATCATCGACTGCCAATATTGTCTTTGCCATCTTTACTCCCGCTCGATACTGTATTTTTCAGGCCATCAGCCATATTGATATTTATCAAAACAATTCGATATCGCCACTTTCCATATGCGTCTGACGCACGGCTTTGCGTAATGCCTGCTCCAGACTCACGCTTTCTTCTTCCAGCGTCGCCTTCATGCGATCGAGAACGGCAAGTATCGTATCGCCCTTTTCCTGCGAAGCCAAACTATCGCTCCCGATGCACAGCACTTCCAGCACATCACGGAATCCGACGACACGTTGCATCGTTCGCGTGATGAGTTGATCGGTCATATCCTGAAATTGCAGACCCGTTACCGCCGCATTGACCTGCAAGCCGATTTCCGCCGCATTTTCGCGTAGCGCCTGGATGCCGGCATCACTCGCCTGCGCTTGCGCAAGCAAAGTATCGACGATCTGCTGCTGAGCCATCACAGCCGCATGGATCGCCATGAAGCTGCTACCCAGTTTTGTAATCGCTTCCTTGAGCAGCACATTGGTCTGCGTCAAATCCGTTTCGACTTCGTTCAGATGTTGACGACCGTGCTCTGACAAGGACGACAACACGTCCTGCAGTTTAGGCGCCAGTGAATGCAAGGTAGTCATGGAAACCGTATTGGATGGTGAGTGAAAGCCATGATCTGTATTGATTCCTCAACGCGGCAGAGTGGCCGACGCCGCAGCCGATGCTTCCGCCGCAACAGCACGCGCCGCCGAAGTGCCGGCAGAGGCTGCTCCTGCCGTAGCCGCCGGTGCAACCGCTGGTTGAATCGAAGCGGTATGCGGCGGTGGCGACATTGCTTGCGCACCCTGCTTGACCGCCTCGTTCGCCGACTCTTCATCGGTCACATCTACCGTCCGATTTTCTTTGGTGATGGACTCTTCCGTCTTCTTGTTCATCACAATGATACTGATGCGACGATTGACCGGATTCAGCGGATTGGCAGTATCAAAGAGCACCGCCGAGGAAAGTCCCACCACGCGCAAGACTTTGTCTTCCTGCAAGCCTCCGGCAATCAGTTCGCGCCGTGAGGCATTGGCCCGATCTGACGAAAGCTCCCAGTTGCTATAGCTGCGCTCACCGCTCGAATACGGTGTAGCGTCGGTATGGCCGGACAAGCTGATTTTGTTGGGAATGTCGTTGAGCGTTTTGGCAATCTCATGCAGGATTACCTTGGTGTAAGGCTGCAGTTCGGCGCGTGCCAGCGCAAACATGGGACGATTTTTTTCATCCACAATCTGGATGCGTAAACCCTCTGTCGTAATGTCGAGCAAAAGCTGATTCTTGTATTGCTGCAAACTAGGGACAGAGGCAATCGCTTGTTCGATGCGCTCTTTCAGCGCGCGCAAACGACGGCCTTCAGCCTTAGCCAGCTCTTCTTCAGCCGCCTTCAGATTGAATTTCTTGGTGGCGTTATCATCTTCGCCCTTTTTCATCTGACCATCGATACGCGTGAGATCCTTACCACCGCCCTGAATCACGCTCGTCGCATCACCACTGCCCGAACCGCCTGCCATCGATACCTTAAGCGGATTGGCAAAATAATCGGCAATACCTTGCAGATCGCCTTTGGAAGTCGAACCCAACAGCCACATCAGCAAGAAAAACGCCATCATCGCTGTCACGAAGTCAGCATAAGCGATCTTCCAAGCACCACCGTGGTGACCACCGCCACCCTTCTTGATGCGCTTTACGATAATCGGACGGAGTCCCTCGTCAGCCATTTCAGTCCCCGTTCGAATCCGGTTCGGTTATCGACAATCCAGCACTTATTTCGAGCGCGATTGCTTGATATGTTCTTCAAGCTCGCTGAACGAAGGACGTTCGGTCGAGAACAGCACCTTGCGGCCGAATTCCACCGCCAATGCCGGCGCATAGCCATTGAGGCTCGCCAGCAGCGTTACCTTTACACACTGAAAAATCTTCGACGATTCATGCAGTTTCTGCTCCAGCACACTGGCCAGCGGTGAAACGAAACCGTATGCAAGCAAGATGCCAAGAAAGGTACCCACCAGCGCATTCGCAATTAGGATACCCAGTTCCGCTGGCGGCAAACCGACCGACGCCATCGTATGCACCACGCCCATGACCGCAGCAACGATGCCGAATGCCGGAAAACCATCGCCCAGCTTCGCGACACAATGCACTGGAATTTCACCCTCGGCATGATGGGTATCGATCTCGTTATCCATCAGATTTTCGATCTGGAACGCATCCATGTTCCCCGATACCATCAGGCGCAGGTAATCGGTCATGAATTCAACGAGGTGATGATCGGCCAGAACAGCCGGATATTTGGAAAAAATGGGACTTTCTTCAGGACTTTCGACGTCACCCTCGATGGACATCAAACCTTCCTTGCGCACCTTGCTGAGAATTTCGAACAACAAGGTCATCAACTCCATATAGAGTGCCTTGTTGTATTTGGAACCCTTGAAAACGGTCGGCAACGCCTTGAGCGTCGCCTTGATCGCCTTGCCGTTATTCCCGACGAAAAACGCACCCGCAGCAGCGCCACCGATCATCAACAATTCGACTGGTTGAAAAAGCGAGTGAAGATGTCCGCCTGCCAGCACGAATCCGCCAAATACGGAACCGAGAATTACGACATAACCAATGATGACTAACAAGCGATGGCTCCGTATGCGTAGGTTTAGTTGCCATTATTGCCGCAACGATTGCCTGTATGCAATGCACGCTCCGGTGCATTGTTGCATATAACCGTCGGGACGAAAGATGGGTTTAACCTTTCAACGGCTCCGTTTATGGGAACTTGATGCTTGAAAGCAAACCACTAGAGAAATAAATTTTACATTCTCCAGCCGTACAGTGAGGCTTTGTCACCCTCGGCCGTGATCACAATGTCTGCTGGCTGATCGGGAATAGTAAATTCGTAGCTAAGCAACAGCGCTCCTGGCATCATCTCCGCCCTCGCTTTCTGCCACAACGCCGGCATTGCCGCTGGGGAAAGATAAGCAAAGATCACATCGTAATCGGCAAAATTCAGTTTCTGATAATCACTGCGCTCAAATCTGACCGCACTCTTGGCAAGAAATGCACGCAAACGACTGATGGACCAAGGAAGCGGTGCGATTTCCACGCCCCTGTAGTCGCCATCCCCTCTCTGTTTTTTCAGATAGAGCGGCAAACCGCCAAGACCGCTGCCGATATCGACAAACCGAAAAGACGCTTCCGGCAGCAAACGCTCAACCTCCTGCCAAACCGTCAGACGCGATGGGTAAAACGGAACCTGTGTACGGTAGGTACTCCAGTACAGCAAAAGCAAAATGAGAAAAGCACCGAGGAACAAAGTTGGTGGCAAATGCAGACCCAGCATCAATACCAGCACCACCGGGAAGAAAAACTGGATAAACCACCACCATCGCGCCTGACCAACCGTGCGAGACAGACCTGCCGCTATCCCTCCCTGCAAGACGGCGGCAAGCAGCACAGGTATGAGCAGATTGAACATCCCCAAGAGAATGCTCAATAAAAGAACCAGAAGAAAGGAGAGAAGCTGCAGAATCAGCGCCAGCAAGGCTGGCGTCTGGATCAAGGATAGGGAAGCTGGGGACGACTGCGCACTACGGCGCCGTTTTCTTTTCACGCACAAATCCGATGGTTGGACCTGCTTCAGGCCACCATCAGACTTTCCGACTTGGCACGTTTTGTCTTGCCCGCCCGGGAAGGCATATGACACAGACCGCAGGTGTAATTGGCATTCAAATCAAGGTGATGCACCACAAAGTGACCGCTGCATTCACTGCAACAGGCGGTCGACAGCATTTTACTCTCGAAAAAGCGTACCAACGTCCAGGCGCGCGTGAGAGACAACACGGGTTCGCCGTCCGGACCTGTTTCTACCTGTTCGAGATAAAGTCGGTAAGCCTTGATAATTGCCTGGATACCGGTCACGTGCGCATGATCGGTCAGATACTTATAGATTCCCATGAACAGGGAGGAATGAATATTCGGCTGCCAAGTAATGAACCAGTCGGTCGAAAATGGCAGCATGCCTTTAGGCGGTGACACGCCACGCAATTCCTTGTAGAGCTTGAGCAAACGCTCACGCGACAGCGAGGTTTCCGATTCCAGCAACTGCAATCTGGCGCCCAGATTGATCAGTTCAATCGCCAGTTGGATTTCCTGAGATTCAGTGACTACGCTTTTCTTTGCCATGATGTGCTCGCCTGAAAAAGGTCAAAAATTAGGCGATTTGCTCAACACCCTGACCGGCCATCAGAATGGCGGCATGGGATTGGGCCAAGGAGCGATCCTTGTTGTAGTTGGTCAGCATGCCAAGAATTGCACCGTCGTCAAATCGAAATCGGGCAAGCATCATATTGGCGCCAGCCAGCTTGAGAATCTGCGCGTTGCTCATACCCTCGATAAGATCGGCGATTTCATTGCTGATGCCGAGTCGAAAAATGGCCGTTGCCTTGTCTGCACGAATCATTTGCTGGGCCAGCATCAGATAGCCCAAGTTGGCGTCACGGATTTCGGCAATGATGTCGTTGGTAGTCATGATCGGCTCTTTCCCTTAAGTGCACCACAGCAAGATTGCTCGCGGTAAATGCATTCTGGGGTTAGGCCAAATTCACAGTAACTGGTAAGTTTCTGTTTTTTTAGACAGCACAGACGACAAAAAGCCGGTAGGTGTTTGTCTTACAAACACGCACCAGCATTTACTACGCTCTTCGGGAGATTGAGCGGAAAACAGCGACTAGATTGGTTCTAGCGAATACGACAGATCAAAAAATCTAGAAACATATCGCTAAAAAAGCAGCATTTTTTGCAACCAAGTACTAATTAGCGATCAAAGAAATTTGTCGAAATACGACGACATTTTTCTCTTTTGCGCCACATCCTGACTCTATAACGGCAGGCATTTTCAGAACTTTAGGGTTGCCGGCAAAAAAAGATGCGTTTTCTTACGAATTTTTACCAACATAAAGAGCGCTAACTAAATTCTTTATCGGCAAGCCTTTTGAAAACTTTAGGGCCATATCAAAAAAATTTTCGATGGCCTGCTTTTTACGTCTAAGATGAAGCCGCAGACATGGCAATGCTCCCTTGTCGTGCGTGATCTAACTTAATTTCTATTGAATTGTTTTTTTGCAAACCCTCATTGCCGCGAATACGGCATACAAAGCAAGGAGACCGGCATGGATTTAGTGGACAAGTTTGATGCAAAAGGAAAATCCGGCGAGGGATATCACGTCGAGGTCTATCAGGACGACGCTGCCGAACATGCAAAACTGTATAAATTGAAGGACGGTCGGCCCCTAGAAGCCTTGTCGGACGCGAAATTCCGACTGGTACAAACGGGTGAAAAAATTTATCGCCTGTAAAACGTACTACCTACCAACAAAAAGCCCGTGCAGTTGCACGGGCTTTTTTATATTCAAACCACCAACACTCAAAAATATTGCTTGATCACCTGATCGAATGCTGCAGCCGCCGTCATACCGCCTTTCATAAGGCGGGAAATTTCCTGCGAATACTCCTTGATTCCCTCAGGAAGCGTTGCGCTGTGCTCCTTGAAATAGGCATATTTAAGCCCATCAAGGTTTTCTTCGATTTTTTGCGCTGCGGTTACAGGACGCGCCCCTCCCGTACTACGCACACGACTAGCCCGAACGGGACGTGCTGCAGCCTCAAGACGACTACCAATGCCTGCAATAAGCGCCTTCACCTGATCGAGCGAAAGAATCTTGGTGGCATTGGCATCGTCGAATTCCTCATCCGCCGGGTGATGAAGATGGTGCCTGGCATCGAATGCCATTTTCTTGTCATAGGCATTGATGACCTGATAATGCGGCAATGATGTCGGGCTATTCAAGCCGAAACGGACACGATCACCATAAGCTGACATTTGTCGCATGACATCGTTGAGATATTCGGGCGTCAGGGTGGCCAGTTCGCCATTCCAGCGTTTGCTTCGTTTGGTATTCAACTGCTTTGCTTCCAATAAAGTGACTATCTGCGGGAGAAAGAAAAAAGCCCTTGATTCTCATCAAGGGCTTTCAATTCTTTGGCGGAGACGGAGGGATTCGAACCCTCGATACAGGTTTAAGCCCATATGCTTCCTTAGCAGGGAAGTGCCTTCGACCACTCGGCCACGTCTCCACACTTTACAGCGACTGTAGTGCCGTCGTTGAAAGGTCCAGCATCATAACTTTTCACGATGATCCGGTCAACCGGACCATGCGTGCAAAATCGATTTAATTGCTTTTTTCCAGATCGAAGGTTTTATGCAGTGCGCGAACGGCGAGCTCCATGTACTTTTCGTCGATCAGCACGGAGATCTTGATTTCGGATGTCGAGATCATCTGGATGTTGATACCCTCTTCCGACAGCGTGCGGAACATCTGCGAAGCAATGCCGACATGGCTACGCATGCCGACACCGACTACCGATACTTTCGACACCTTAGTGTCGCCCTCAATGCTGGCGGCACCGATGTGCGCCTTGACGCTATCATTCAAGACATCGATTGCCTTGGCGTAGTCGTTGCGTGGCACGGTGAAGGTGAAGTCGGTTTTGCCATCGACAGACTGGTTCTGGATGATCATGTCGACTTCGATATTCGCATCGGCAACCGGACCAAGAATCTGATAGGCGATACCCGGACGATCCGGCACGCCCAATACGGTGATCTTCGCTTCGTCGCGGTTGAATGCAATACCGGTGATAGCGGCTTGTTCCATATTTGTGTCTTCCTCAAACGAAATCAGGGTGCCGGACTTGGCTTCTTCTTCCAGTGGCATCATCGGGTCTGTCAGCGAAGACAGAACACGCGTAGGCATGCGGTAATTCCCCGCAAATTCAACCGAACGAATCTGCAATACCTTGGAGCCCAGCGATGCCATTTCCAACATCTCTTCAAAAGTCACGGTGTTGAGCTTGCGCGCTTCAGTCACGACGCGCGGATCGGTGGTATAGACGCCATCGACATCGGTGTAAATCAGGCATTCCTCCGCCTTCATTGCAGCTGCCACGGCCACAGCCGAGGTATCCGAACCGCCACGTCCCAGCGTCGTTATATCGCCTTCGTCATTCACACCCTGGAAACCGGTGATGATGACGATACGACCCGCGTCGAGATCCTTGCGTACCTTGGCATCGTCGATCGACTGAATGCGTGCCTTGGTATGCGCGGAATCTGTCTTGATGGCGACTTGCCAACCTGCATAGGACACGGCTTTCTTGCCGATGGCTTGCAACGCCATGGACAACAAAGCAACCGAAACCTGTTCGCCTGTCGAGGCCAGCATATCGAGTTCGCGCGGATCAGGCTGCGACATGACCTCCTTGGCCAGACCAATCAGGCGGTTGGTTTCACCAGACATGGCAGAAGGCACAACGATGATCTGGTGCCCGGCGTCATGCCACTTGGCAACGCGCTTGGCAACGTTCTTGATGCGCTCGGTCGAGCCCATCGACGTGCCGCCGTATTTATGAACGATTAAAGGCATAAGGGGAAAGAGGCGCTGAAAAGAGAAAAGCGGTAAAAAGCTAGCCCTCGACTTTACAGCTTGCCAGTCAGAATGACAAGTCTGACGGCCCTTCCGGCCCGTTTGTCGCCGCATCTAACAGAAAAAACCGGAAAGACGCAATTACCTGCAGTCGGGAGAGATCAAGGAACGAATGCCCAGCGAAACTGCAGGTGCTCGCCCGCCTCCTCTGCCCAAGCATGGCAATCCATACCGATGCCAGCCGCATAAAGCAGTTGTGATTCGCTGAAGACAAGCGGCAGACGCATACGCTCCCAAGGCGGTATGTCGCATGACTGGTAATGCGCCTTCAAATTGCGGGTCGGGCGATTCCAGGCCGGCTTGAGCATCTCGCCACCACTACGCAAGGCCAATCGCAACGACTGTCGACGTAACCATTCGCCATCCATGCCCTGCTCTGCCGGTTCGATATGCAAAATCCCACCGAAGGCAGGAAATGCCAGACTTGACTCGCCATTCCAGCAGAATAGCTGCGGCCCCTGCAGCAGATTCTCGGGATCAACACGCTGCGTGAGGAAGACACGATGCCGGTAACGATGAATCTCGCAATCGGCATGCGTCACGCACAACTGCGCATCATCTTTTGCGCCAAACAACTGGCTGCGCATCTCGTTGAGCCAAGCAGTCGATGGCATGCGTACACCACGTACACCAAACCAGTAGCGCAACAGGTTATCGATACGATCCTGGCTGAAACCGCGCAATCGCCTGACATCCAGGCAATCGCCATCCAGACAGGCTTGCAGGTCCTGGGTTGCCAGTTCCACCAGCAAGCGTTGCGCCGACTGCGCATGCTGCGCAGTACGTACAAAACGTTGCTGAAAACCGGGAAAGGCTTGGGCGATCGCCGGCATGACCTGATGACGCAAGGCATTGCGCGCATAACGTGGATCGCTGTTCGATTCGTCATGCACATGGGTGATTTTTTTCTTGCGTGTCCATGCTTCCAGATCAACGCGGGAAACATCCAGTAAGGGGCGTGCCATCCATAAATCATGGTCACCCAGCAAATCTGGCGCACGATTGGCACGATCCATGCCGGACAAACCTGCCACGCCCGAGCCGCGCAAAAGCTGCAACAGCACCGTCTCTGCTTGGTCATCCTGATGATGCGCAGTCAGCAGCAAGTCAACGCCATGCTCACGACACATGCTGCCCAAGGCAGCGTAGCGCAGGTTTCTTGCGGCTTCTTCGATACCGGTACGCTTCTGCTGGTTGATCTGCACATGCCGCACATCAAAGGGAATACCAAGTGCCACGCATTGCGCGCGGCAATGTGCCAGCCATTGATCGGCATTCGGACTCAAACCGTGATGCACGTGAAACGCCAGCAAACGGCCACCATGCTGCGCCACGTAGGCGTGTGCCAGATCCAGCAACACGCTCGAATCCAGCCCGCCACTCAGTGCCACGGCCAGATCGAATGAAGAAGCCGCAGGTTCCGTTGTATCGCCATAAAGAGAAACGCGCGTCCGGATTTCCCCTAACGCGCGTTCGAATTCTTCTGGCAGGCAGAAAGGTTTTGCCACGTTACTCCGCTGCGTTGAGTTCCTTGAACTTGCCGTAAGCCATGATCTTTTCATGACGCGCTGCCAGCAGATCCTTGGTTTTCACGCCCTGGAACTGGCGCAAGGTGTCCGACAATGCACGCTTGAGCAAGGCGGCCATTTGTTTTGGATCACGATGCGCGCCGCCCAGCGGCTCGTTGATGATCTTGTCGATCAGGCCCATCGCCTTCAGACGATGCGCCGTCAAGCCGAGTGCTTCGGCGGCGTCGGAAGCACGTTCTGCCGATTTCCACAAAATCGAAGCGCAGCCTTCTGGCGAAATCACCGAGTAGGTCGAATACTGCAACATCAACACGGCATCGCCCACGGCAATCGCCAACGCGCCGCCGGAACCGCCTTCACCAATGATGGTAGCAATCAGCGGCACCTTCAGTTCGGCCATCACATAGAGATTGTGACCGATCGCTTCGGACTGGCCGCGCTCTTCCGCATCGATACCCGGAAATGCACCCGGCGTATCGACGAAGGTAAAAATCGGCAAGCCGAATTTTTCGGCAAGCTTCATCAGGCGCATCGCCTTGCGATAGCCTTCCGGTTTCGGCATGCCGAAGTTACGCAGGCTGCGTTCTTTCGTATCGCGACCTTTCTGATGACCGATTACCATGCAAGGCTGGCCATTGAAACGTGCTAGGCCGCCAACGATGGACAAATCGTCGGCATAGGTACGATCGCCATGCAGTTCGTGGAAATCCGTGAAGATTTCGTTCACGTAATCCATCGTGTACGGACGTTGCGGATGACGTGCAATCTGCGATACCTGCCACGGCGTCAACTTGGCGTAGATATCCTTGGTCAGTTGCTGGCTTTTCTTGGACAGACGCTCGATTTCTTCCGAAATATCGACTGCGGAATCGTCCTGCACAAAGCGCAGCTCCTCGATCTTGGAATCGAGTTCTGCAATCGGCTGTTCAAAGCCGAGGAAAGTGGTCTTGCTCATCGTGGCTCCTTCTGCTGCAACACGAAGCGAATTCGTATCGTCATACGGTAAATCAATACGCTACCGGTACCGGCTCCAGGCTACGCCACAGATACCAGGTAGCGACCGTACGGTAGGGTTCCCAATTGGCGGCGACTTCGCGTGCATCGCTGCGCGAAACCGGCTCGCCGGAAAAATAATTATGGCTGATGCCCGCCAGCAAACCGGCGTCATCCAGCGGCAATATATTCGGTCGGAGCAGATTAAATATCAAAAACATCTCCGCTGTCCAGCGCCCGATACCGCGAATCTGGATCAACTCGGCAATGACCGCCTCATCTTCCATCTCGGCCCACTTGTCACATTGAACACGTTTCGCCTTGAAATGGTCAGCCAGATCGAGAATGTATTCCGCTTTGCGCTTGGATAAGCCGCAACCAGCGAGTTTTTCGCCTGCCTTGATGACCTGCACTGGCGTGCACTTGGGACAAACTTCGAGAAAACGCTTCCACACGCTGTCCGCTGCCTTGACGGAAATCTGCTGGCTGATGATGGAGCGCGCCAGCGTGGAAAACGGCTCGCCACGGCTGCGCAGATGCAGATCGCCGAATTGTGGAATCAGTTTACGCATGATGCGGTCGCGCTTCATGAGTTCGACCTTCGCCTCTTCCCAATATGGCGGAAGAACGAAGGTTTCCTCGGTAACGATTGCCTTGGCCATATCCAGTCTTATGCCCTGCGCCATTCAGTCAAGCCGCCAGGCTTGTCTTCGAGAACGATGCCCTGTTCCAGCAAGACAGCACGAATACGATCGGCTTCGGCAAAATTCTTTGCCTTCTTGGCATCGCTGCGAGCGGCGATCTGCGCGGCAACCATGGCTTCCAGATCGCCTTCACCAGCCTGCCCCGCCACGCCTGCGCGCAAGAATTGCTGCGGCGCACGCTGCAACAAACCGATCAATCCGGCCAAGCCGTGCAATTGACGCGCAAGGGCTGGCGATCTGGTTTTGTTGACTTCATTGGTCAATTCGAACAACACGGCAACCGCCAGCGGCGTGTTGAAATCATCGTTCATTGCCTCGGCAAAGCGCACTGCATGCGTCTCTTGCATGTCGAGCGGCTGCGCATCGGGCGCAACATCCTTTAACGCCGTGTACATGCGCGTCAAGGCATTGCGCGCATCATCGAGATGCGCATCGGAATAATTGAGCTGGCTACGATAGTGCGCGCGCAGGATGAAAAAGCGTACGACTTCGGAATCGTATTTTTCCAGCACTTCGCGGATGGTGAAGAAATTGCCCAGTGATTTGGACATTTTTTCATTATCGACGCGCACAAACCCGTTGTGCATCCAGTAATTCACGAAGGCATGCCCATGAGCACCTTCGGATTGGGCAATCTCGTTCTCGTGATGCGGGAATTGCAGGTCGGCACCGCCGCCGTGAATATCAAACTGCTCGCCCAGCAGATCACACGACATGGCCGAGCATTCGATATGCCAGCCCGGACGACCACTGCCCCACTTGGATGCCCATTTCACTTCGTCAGGCTCGGATTCCTTCGATGCCTTCCACAGCACGAAATCCAAGGGGTCCCGCTTGCCGGTGTTGACATCGACGCGCTCACCGGCGCGCAGATCGTCGAGCGACTTGCCGGAAAGCTTGCCGTAACCGGCAAAGTCGCGAACGGAGTAATTAACGTCACCATCGGCTGCTTTATATGCGAGTCCGTTACGCTCGAGCGCTTCGATCAAGCCCAGCATTTGCGGCACGTAATTGGTGGCGCGCGGCTCGTGGTCCGGCTTGCAAACGCCAAGCGCGGCAGCGTCTTCATCCATCGCATCGATGAAGCGTTGCGTCAGTTGTGAAATCGATTCGCCATTCTCGGCTGCACGCTTGATGATCTTGTCGTCGATATCAGTGATATTGCGTACATACGTCACATCGAATCCTGAAGCGCGCAACCAGCGCTGCACAATATCGAACACCACCATCACGCGTGCGTGACCGATATGACAATAGTCATACACAGTCATCCCGCACACATACATGCGGACCTTGCCCGGTTCGATAGGAGTGAACGGCTGCTTCTCGCGTGCCAGCGTATTAAATATCTTCAGGGAACTCATGAATGGTGATGTCTGTGTCGGCAGCCGATTTTGGCGGCATCTGCTTTCGGCGTTTTCCTGCGGGTTGGTGCGCTTCGTCCTGCCTGCCGAACTCTTCAGCCAATGACTGCGAAGGGGCCAAACACGCGCTTATGCTCTTTTGATAAAATGCGCAATCCCGCGGCAGTATAGCACTGTGCAAGCGCCAAACCGCCGCCAGCTTGATTGCCGGAAACATGTTCTAGCCGTCACATTCGCTGCATCGGCTGCGGGGACGCGATGATAAGCCAGCGCCGAATCGCATGCAACCTGTCCGCAGGCCAAACGTTTACACCGATCGCTCCTCCTCAACCATCACAGGAAGCTCCGCATGATTTCTTTTCCACGTCGTCGCCTTCTCGCATTGACCGCCGCACTTTCTTTTGGTGGCTTGCTTTCCAGCGTCTACGCAGCGGACATGCCGCGCGTATTGCTGAAAACCAGCATGGGCGACATCGTCCTTGAATTGAATCCGGAAAAAGCGCCGATCACGGTCGAGAATTTCCTGCAGTACGTGAAGAGCGGCCAATACAATGGCACGATTTTTCATCGTGTCATTGGCGACTTCATGATTCAGGGTGGCGGCTTTGATCGCAACATGCAGGAAAAGAAAACCCGTGCGCCGATCCAGAATGAAGCCAATAACGGCTTGAGCAACGAGCCCTATACCATCGCCATGGCACGTACTGCCTCACCACACTCGGCAACCGCACAGTTCTTCATCAACACCAAAAACAACAGCATGCTGGATTACCCGAGCCGTGATGGCTGGGGCTATGCCGTGTTCGGCAAGGTCATTAAAGGCACGGAAGTCGTCGATCAAATTAAGAATGTCCCGACCGGTAATGCCGGCCGTCATCAGAACGTACCAACCTCGCCCGTGATCATCGAATCGGCTACGATTACGCAATAATCGCATCTGTAAAATTCACCTGATGAATTCATCTGAAAACCACCACTAACAAGGATAACCATGGCAGTCATTCTCACCACCAATCACGGCAACATCACCATCGAACTCGACGCAGAAAAAGCGCCAAAGACCGTTGAAAACTTTCTCGCCTACGTGAATTCCGGTCATTACAACGGCACGATCTTTCATCGCGTCATCGATGGCTTCATGGTCCAGGGCGGTGGTTTTGAACCCGGCATGAAACAGAAGCCAACCAAGGATCCTATCGAGAACGAAGCCAAGAACGGCCTCAAGAACGAAACCTATTCGATCGCCATGGCACGCACTTCGGCACCGCACTCGGCTTCCGCGCAATTCTTCATCAACGTCAACGACAACGGCTTCCTTGACTATCCTGGCCAGGATGGCTGGGGTTACTGCGTGTTCGGCAAGGTAACCGATGGCATCGACGTCGTGCAAAAGATCAAGGGCGTCAAAACCACACGCGCCGGCATGTTTGCCGATGTGCCAGTGGAAGATATCGTCATTGAAAAAGCGGAAGTCGTCTGATTGCCCCTGTGAACACAACCGCTCTTCACAGCAATCGCGAGGCGCAGCCAGAAATGGCTGCGCTTTTTGTTTCGGATTTGCATTTGCAACCGGACATGCCGCATACCACGCAAGCCTTCTTCGATTTTTTGGACACACATGCCAACCGTGCGGCGCAGTTATTCCTGCTTGGCGACATCTTCGAGGCATGGGCCGGCGATGACGATCTCGGCGATCCCTACAACGACAGCGTTGTACAGAAAATCCGCGCAGTCGCTGAACGCGGCACGCAAGTATCGTGGATGGCAGGCAATCGGGATTTTCTTGCGGGCGAGAAGTTCGCTGAAGCGGCACAACTGCAATTGCTACCCGATCCCCACGTCGCCACCATCGGCGATCATCGTTTCATCCTCACGCATGGCGATGCATATTGCACCGACGATGCGGCCTACATGCAATTCCGCTCGCAAGTACGCTCTGCACAATGGCAAGCCGGCTTTCTTGGCATGCCACTCGCAGAAAGAAAAAAAATCATTGCGCAATTGCGTGCCGGCAGCCGTGCTGCACAACAGGAAAAATCCTACGACATCATGGATGTAAACGATGCGGCGATACGGACATTGTTCGCGCAGTGTGATACCGACAGCATGATTCACGGGCATACGCATCGTCCAGCCGTACACTCGCACGATCTGGGGGGGCAAACAGGTACGCGCTATGTGCTATCGGATTGGGAGCTGGATGGCAAACACCAACGTGGGGACTGGCTGGCCATCGATTGGAACGGCAAGATAAAACGCTTCGATTTCAATGGCCGGGAAGTAACTTGACTATGTGCGGCAGAAATCAGGTCAGAAACCGCATCTGACCTGACACGCAAACATCAATCGAACTGCTGACGAAACTGCTGAAACTGGTTCTTCAATTCCAGCATGTCTTCCTTCAGGGATTGCACTTCTGCTTCCAGTTGCGCAACACGATCACCACGCGATACGCCTGCGCCATGACTATCTGACGAAACAGCATCAATAGCAATGTCCGCCACTTCGCCTGAAAGCAGGTGTGCGTAGCGCGCTTCTTTCGTGCCTGGCGCACGCGCAAGACGAGTGACCAGTGGCGGATACTTATCCATCAGGAATTGCAAAGCCGTTTCGACCTCGGTAATCGATGAAAACTCGTGCAAGCGACCGCAACGCGCCCGAATCTCACCGGCAGTCTGTACGCCACGCAGCATCAACACCGTCAAGACTGCCAGCCTGTCCTGTTCCAGCAGCCACTTGATACGCAAACGATGTTCGTACTTGGCGACGCGTGCACCGGCCTGCCGTACCTCGGTCACCAGTTTTTCCTGGATCAACTGATCGAGCGTCTGCTGAACCTCGGATTCCGTCAACGCCATCACGGGATCGCGACTCGACAATTGATTGCAACCGTTCGTCAGTGCATTGAGGGAGAGCGGATAAACATCCGGCGTCAGCGCCTCTTTCTCCGCCAATACGGCCAGTACACGCAATTCCCGTGTATCCAGGCCGTCCTGCTGCTTGTCTTGCTCTTCTTGAGAAACGATATCGCTCATACGGATATTATTCGACCAGTTTGTTCAACTGATCGGGATCAAATTTTTCTTCGGTTTTCAGCGTTTCGCAATCGATGCCTGCGCATTTCAGTGCCGCCAGAATGCGTTCAATCTGATGCTCTTGTGTCGCAGCATGATCGATCAATCCGTGCAGCGCTTTCGACAGGGGGTCGTCGCCATTCGGCGTAACACCATACGCGGCAAACATACGTGCCGCTGTTTCATCGCGTGCACTTTCCTTCTCGATGATGCGCGCGGGATTGCCCACTGCCGTCGCACCAGCCGGGACCGGCTTGACCACCACGGCATTCGAACCGACCTTGGCACCTTCGCCCACCGTGAAAGAACCGAGCACCTGCGCGCCGGCACCGATGATGACGCCATTCCCCAGCGTCGGGTGGCGTTTCGCCCCTTTGCTCAAGGACGTCCCGCCGAGCGTGACACCTTGATAAATCGTGCAATCGTCACCCACCTCTGCCGTTTCGCCAATCACGACACCGAAGCCATGATCGATGAAGACGCGACGCCCGATACGGGCACCGGGATGAATTTCAATACCAGTCAGCCAGCGTCCGATATGCGAGGTAAAACGTCCCAACCATTTGAGATCATGCTGCCAGAACCAATGCGCGCAACGCTGCACCACAATCGCATGGAACCCCGGATAACAGGTCATCACTTCCCAGGCACTGCGTGCGGCGGGATCGCGCGTCATGATGTTATCGATGTCTTCTCGGATGCGACTGAACATGGTGGGAGTAAAACGTGTGAAACAAGAGAACGCAATG
>NZ_CAJYMD010000005.1 GCF_913776015.1 uncultured Oxalicibacterium sp.
CGGTACCGGTGCGCACTTGCGAGACGATGCGCACCAGGCTCTCGTTCATGTCTTTCAATGCTTGCAGCAATTGGCCGGTTTCATCCTTGCTGGCAACAACGATGTTGCCGGTCAGGTCGCCTGCGGCTACCTTCTCCGCTAGACCAACGGCTTCGTTCAACGGACGTGTGATGCTCCGCGTGGCTAGGAAGCCAAACAAGATGCTCAACAGCACGGCGGCGATCGACAAGCCGATCAACATTTGCTTGGCGCGTGCTGCTTCGGCATGCGCTTCTTCACCCGCCTTATGCATCAGGGTGCTCTGAATCTCGATCATCTTGTCGAGATTCTCCATGTAGAGAAGTTGCGCCGGACGCAATTCGTCGAACATGATTTGTGCCGCTTCCTCTGTACGACCATCCTGCACGGCTGCAATGAAGCGATCTTTCAAAGGCAGAAACTTCGCTCGCGACTCCAGCAAGGCATTCATGTAGGTACGCGCCTGAGGATTGGCAATCGTCTTGTCGAGCGCCTCGAGTGTTGAACTGATGATGCCCGACAATCGATTGACGTTATCAAGTTCAGCCTGTATCTGTTTTTTGTTAGTCATGAGCAACGCGTTGCGCGTGCTCCGTGCGGTTTCGTTCAGCGAATCCTTGATCGTATGCGCCTGAACCGTCTTGGGGTATCGGTTATCAATGAGCATCGAAATGCCGTCATCCAGCAAAGCAATACGAGTAAAGGCGATTACAGCAAGCGCAACTAGAATGGCAACGACACAACCGAAGCTGAGTGCCAATCGGTGACCGATTTTGAGATTTTTCATGATGCCTGGGCGGTGAAGAAGATGTGAAGGTAAACGTAAATGTTAAAAAAAACTTTACCCCGCGAAACACTTTTTTTGTAATTCTTACCTAAGAGAAACTAGGTTATGCATCGTAGGCGGGGCCACCCCATATAAACATCCCATGGATATGGGATGTTTAATCGATATACGCCTAACGTGTCAGATCGCATGCAGGGATTAGTCGATCATGGTTTTCACGTTATGCTTGCATCCTTGCTTCTTCCATAGAAATCTTCCCCCTTCATGTATCAGTTGGCCCACCTCGTTTCGAACGAGATAGAAATCAAGAAAAGCCGCTTCATCGGCCAACTGTATCCCGTCACCTCACGTGCGCAAGCGATGGCGCAACTAGCCGCGTTGCGTGCTGCACATCCTGGTGCCGTGCATTTTTGCTGGGTGCTGATCTGTGATGGTGATTCGGGGCTTGACGATGACGGTGAACCATCGGGCACGGCGGCGCGGCCGATGTACAACGTACTCGTGCACAAGCAGCTGTTCAATGTACTGGCAGTGGTGGTGCGCTACTGGGGCGGCATCAAGCTCGGCGCTGGCGGACTGACACGCGCTTACGGGCAAGCGATTTCGGAAGCCAGCAAGGAAGCGGTGCTCTTTCCCGTAGAGCCGATGTGCGAACGGCAATTGATCGTGCCATTTGCCGATGAATCGACCTTGCGTCACTACGTCGAGCGAGAAGGTGCGGAGATCGTGCAGGCGGATTATGCCGATGCCGTGCGCCTGACGATCAGAATCAAGGTCAGTCGCGTCACGGCATTTTGCGAAGAGGCGAACGATCTGCTGCGCGGCGGCTTGCAGATCGTCGAGTAATGAATAACGAGGAAGGCCTGAACAGGCATGTCCTCATCAAATCATTTCAAGCGGTTCCGGGCCATCCGGTGGTGGGAAAGCGGCATCGAGTTCGTCCAGATCTTCCTGCGTCAACACGAGATCGAGCGCCGCGCGATTTTCGCGTACATGCTCGACGGAAGAGGCTTTCGGAATCGCAATCACACCTTCCTGTCGCAGCACCCATGCCAAGGCGACCTGCGCAGGTGTCGCATAGTGTCGATCGGCGATGTCCTGCAATTCCGGATAATGCGCAAGGCTGCCCTGCTCGATCGGCGAATAGGCCATCAGCGGCAACTTGCGCTTCTGCGCCTGAGGCAATAAATCGAATTCGATGCCACGCCGCGTCAGGTTGTACAGCACCTGATTGGTGGCAATCGCCTCGCCCCCGGCTGCACGATCGATTTCCTGCATGTCGCGTACATCCATATTGCTGACGCCCCAGTGCTTGATCTTGCCCGCATCCTGCAATTGCTCGAAGGCAGCGATCGTCTCGGCAAACGGCGTACGGCCGCGCCAGTGCAATAAATACAGATCGATGCAATCGGTACCCAGACGACGCAAGCTGCGTTCGCAAGCGGCGATCGTGCCGTTGCGCGAGGCATTGCTCGGCAATACCTTGCTGACGAGGAAGACGTCGTCGCGTCGTCCCTTGATCGCTTCACCGACCAGTTCTTCCGATAAACCGTCGCCATACATCTCGGCCGTATCGACCAATGTCATGCCGAGATCGAGTCCCTCACGCAGCGTGGCAATCTCGGCCGCACGACGACTTGGATGATCGCCCATGTACCAGGTGCCCTGACCAAGAACGGGAACGGATACACCCGAAGGCAGTTTGGTGGTGCGCATGATGTCCTTTCTTGTAACATGCCCGCAACCGATTGCGGACAGGAGGGTCGCGCGGCAATCTGCAAAATAAGGCATGCCTTACAATACGGCACGGCCCCGCGACCGCGGATGTCCGATTATACGTAATTGCACTTTTGCTCACGCTCGACCGTTCGTCATGACTTCCGCTCCTCTTTCCGCACCGCGTGTGCCTGATTCCGGCACCCTGCATACCTGTCATCCCGGCGACATGGAATGGCTGCCCTGGGCCATGCCCGGCGCCTATTTCAAACTGTTGCATGCCGATGCGGCAAGCGGCCGCTTCACGTTGATGATCAAGTTCGAACCCGGTGCGCAGGCACCGATCCATCGGCATATCGGCGCCGTCGAAGGCTACATGCTGGAAGGCGGCTTTCATTACCGCGACGACCCCGAGCATCCCTTCAATGCCGGCACCTATCTGTGGGAAAGCGATGGTGCCGTGCACCAACCAGTCAGCCCGAACGGCGCCATGATGTTCGCGATTTTCCACGGCCCGGTAGAAGGGCTGGACGAAGGCGGGAACCTGACCGGCCGTGTCGGCTGGAAATGGCACGTCGACAAATGGAATGCCGCCGGCAACAACTATGTGCCGACCAATCTGGATGCCACTGCACCAAGCGAATCGCGCTGAATGTGCTGAAGCAATACATGCCAAAACATTGCAGCGACGCCGCTATAATGCGGCCATCAATGCGCCTCGAACAACCGCACCACGCCCGCTGCCTGCAATGGCCATTCGCGTCGGCTGCCCTTATTGACTGAGCAATGCGCCGCCTCTCTTCGGAAAAATATCGTCTGCTTGGCTGGATCTGCGGCTTGCTGATCATCGGCTTCCTGACCACCATCACCGGCAGCTACATCGTTTCGCGCGATACGATCCGCCAGAACGTCGTCGAGCAATCGCTGCCACTGACCAGCGACAACATCTATTCCGAAATCCAAAAAGACCTGCTGCGCCCCGCCTTCATCTCTTCCCTGATGTCCAGCGATACTTTCCTGCGCGACTGGATTCTGAACGGCGAAGCCGAACAGACACAGATCGTGCGCTATCTGAAGGAGGTCAAACAGAAGTACGGGATGATTACCGCCTTCCTCGTTTCCGATCGCACGCATCACTACTACTACGCCGATGGCATGCTCAAAACTGTCGATCCGAATGAACATCGCGACGTCTGGTATTTCCGCGTACGCGAGATGAAGAACGAGTACGAGATCAATGTCGATATCGACATGGCCAATCGTGACGCAATGACCATCTTCCTCAATCATCGTGTACTCGACTATCGTGGCAATTTCATCGGTGCGGCTGGTGTCGGCTTGACGCTGGATACCATGGCCGAGTTTCTCGACAGCTATCAAACGCGCTTTCATCGTACCGTCTACTTTATTGACCGC
Source organism: uncultured Oxalicibacterium sp. (assembly GCF_913776015.1). GTDB lineage: Bacteria > Pseudomonadota > Gammaproteobacteria > Burkholderiales > Burkholderiaceae_D > Oxalicibacterium. The sequence goes on from NZ_CAJYMD010000005.1 coordinate 3,938, forward strand.
GAAGGTCAGATCATGTTGTCGGGTAGAGCGATGCGCAATGTACGCGGACACATCGGCGACCTGCCGGGCATTTCTGCCGTCGCACGCGACATTCTGAACCACGACGTCAAGCCAACCAGCCTCGAATACACACGCAACGGTGAAACCGTGCTGCTGAGTTCGCGGTTCATTCCCGAACTCGACTGGTATCTGCTGGTCGAGCAAACCATTGCCGAAGATGTCCAACCCGTGCGTCGCATGCTGGCTATCAGTATCGCCATCAGTGCCATCGTCTCGATTCTGATCCTGGTTCTCACGCTGTTCGCCGTGAATCGCTATCAGACGCGCTTGCAGCAAATCGCCGGCACCGATGCGCTGACGGGTTTGTTGAACCGCCAGGCATTCGAACTCGTGTTTCGCCAAGCGGTACTGGATAGCGAGCGTCGCAGCACGCCGATGTGCGCCATTCTGTTCGACATCGATTTCTTCAAGACCGTCAACGACAATCATGGTCATCTGGTCGGCGACCACGTGCTGCAGCAGATCGCCGAACTGGCACGCAAAGCCCTGCGCGAAAGCGATATCATCACGCGTTGGGGGGGCGAGGAATTCCTGATCCTGCTCAAGGACTGTCCGCTCGAACAGGCACATACGCTGGCTGAAAAACTGCGGCAGACAATTGCCGCACATCGTTTCGTCGTCGATGGCCAGCCAGTTTCAGTCAGCATCAGCCTCGGCGTAACGCAATACAGTGCGCGCGAACAGCTGCAAACCTTCTTCGCACGTGCCGACAAGGCACTGTATGAAGCCAAGCGAGAAGGTCGCAACCGCGTCAATGTTTCGCTCAACACCCACAAGCAAAACGACGCATAACGTCGACTAGGAAGCCCTGCAGACCAAACAGCGATACACTTGATTCTTTGGGCACAGCCCTGCCGATTGCCATGTCTACCTACCCCGCCGCCACGCCCGCTGCGGCGCTCTCTGCCGAAGAGATCGCCCGTTTCGAACGCGATGGTTTCCTTGTCTTCCGCGCCATGCTGGACCCGGCAGCCTGCACGCACATGCTGGAAGTCGCGTCGCGTCAGTTGCAACAAGCTGTACCACCACTCGAGTATGAAGCAGAGCTAGGCTACGAAGGCGCGCCCGCCTCACTCGAGGCCGAAGGCGGCAAAACGGTGCGCCGCCTGCGTGGCGCCTACGATCGGGATGATTGCTTTCGTGAATGGGCTGAGGATCCACGCATCGTCGATAAGGTACGTCAACTCGTGAACGAGCCCGTGTGCCTGACGCTCGCGCATCACAACTGTGTGATGACCAAACATCCCCGTTACGGCACCGCCACAGGCTGGCATCGTGACATTCGCTACTGGTCGTTTACGCACCCCGACTTGGTGTGTGTGTGGCTGGCATTGGGCGAAGAAACCAGCGCCAATGGTGGTTTACGCTTCATCCCTGGCTCGCATCGGCTGGCCATACCCCGTGAGCAACTCGACGACCTGCTCTTCCTGCGGCCGGATCACCCAGCCAATGCCAAACTGTTCGCACAAGGCGTGCCAGTCCAATTGCAGCAAGGCGATGTGGTGTTCTTTCACAGCCACCTGTTCCACGCTGCCGGCGTCAATACGTCGAACGTCGTGAAAACCTCGGTGGCATTCGTGTACCACGGCTGCAGCAACCAACCGGTCGCGGGAACACGCTCGGCAGCATTGGCGGACATACGACTGTCGGATTGAGTTGGAATTTAAACCTAGGTGATCGGACAACTCACACGTTAAGCCGGGATGACGAAATTTCACATATCCAGTCACGTTTTACCAAGGCTGGCGCATCCAACGCCAGCCTTTCCTGACTAAAACCAACTCACCACAAGGAGTGAATTCAGCATCAGTCCTTGGGCGTGCTCGATGGCTTACGCGCCGACTCCGGCAAGGCTTTCTGTGTTGCATCATGATCATCGCGATGCACTTCTTCCACCCCAGGCATGCCACGGCGATCGGTGTCGATTTGACCGCTTTCGATATCGGCGTGCGCCTGTCGAATGTCATCGCGCGGACCGCTTTTCTGGCTATCGAAGGATTCATCATGTTCATGCGGCAGACGTGGCGAGGAGTCATGACTGTCCCCGCGGCTACTTACTCCTTGCCGATCATCATGTCGTTTCGTGGTGGAAACCTGCGTTTCAGGCATGGTGGTTTGCTGGTTTGCGGCATTCTTTTCTTTTGCGCTCATTGCGTCCTCCTGAATGAATAGGGCAAGAGGTTTTCACTCCTGCATAAAGAATAGAACCGCCATACCCGCATTAAATTCCCCCCCATTTGCCACACCTGCGGGATAAGGTGAGATGCCGCACAAAGCTGCGATGTCACGAAACCTTCACACTTGCCGCGACGAAGTCTGTTAAGATGCGGCCTGAACTTTGGGGAGTAGCCGTTTCCTGTCCCCCAGGAAAATCTGTATCAACACATTTGGCCCACATGGCCATGGTGCAGATGGTCGAAAGACTTGGCGAGACCATGGATCAAATTGCGACCGGAAGTGGCCGGGGTCGCCGTTTGATCCTGGTATTCGTCATCCGGCCCGGAAAGTTATTCACCATGGAAGCATTTCTCGTTTCAACCGGCGTCGTTGCCCTCGCAGAAATCGGCGACAAGACCCAACTCCTCGCGTTTCTCCTCGCCGCAAAATTTCGCAAGCCCTTGCCCATCGTTGCCGCCATTCTGGCCGCCACGCTGTTCAATCACGCCTTTGCGGCAGCCATTGGCACCTGGCTGACCAGCATGCTGGGGCCGGAAACCATGCGCTGGATACTGGGCATTTCCTTCATCGCGATGGCGGGGTGGATCCTGATTCCCGACAAGATCGATGAAAACGAAGATGAAAAATTCGCGAAATTCGGCGTTTTCCTGACGACCTTCATCGCCTTCTTCCTCGCCGAAATGGGCGACAAGACGCAGATCGCCACCGTAGCGCTAGCGGCAAAATTCGATTCCTTCCTGTGGGTCGTAGCAGGTACCACTTTCGGCATGATGCTGGCGAATGCACCTGCCGTGTATCTGGGTGATCGCATTGCCGGCAAGATGCCGGTCAAGCTGGTACATCGCATCGCTGCAGCGATCTTTGCGATTCTGGGCGTAGCGACGCTGCTCGGCGCCGGTGCACGTTTCGGCTTCTAAGCCGAATTCCCAAGTTTACTTTCCAGGCTAGGCTGCTTAGATCAGCCTAGCCATTTGGTCCCAAAGCTTTGATGCAACACAGGCCGCGCCGGCAACGGACGCGACCTGGGCGCATGTCAACTGCATCCGCAATCATGCTCAGAGTTGCAAACGCGCCCTTGCCGCCGCGTATTCCCGCTTGAAACGCTCGACAATATCGGCCACCGGCTCGATGGCATCGATTAATCCCACGCCCTGCCCCGCGCCCCAGATATCGCGCCATGCCTTGGCACCCGTGTTGCCGCCCGAACCGAAATCGAGTTTCGACTTGTCCGCGCTCGGCAGATTGTCGGGATCGAGCCCCGCATTGAGAATTGACTGGCGCAGGTAATTACCGTGCACGCCGGTGAACAGATTGCTGTAGATCACATCGGCCGCCGCTGCATCGAGCAAACCCTGCCGATAGGCATCACCGATATTCGCTTCCGGTGTCGCCAGCCAGCGCGAGCCGATGTAGGCCAGGTCCGCACCCATTGCCTGCACTGCAAGAATTGCATCGCCACTGGCAATCGCGCCTGAAAGAATCAGTGGGCCGTCGTAGCGCTTGCGCACTTCGCCGACCAGCGCGAACGGCGACAGCGTACCTGCATGGCCGCCTGCGCCGGCTGCAACCAGAATCAGGCCATCCACACCGGCTTCCAGCGCCTTCTCCGCATGCCGCAACGAGATCACATCATGCAGCACGATACCGCCATAACTATGAATCGCATCCAGCATTTCAGTAGGCGGTGCGCGCAAGGAAGAGATGATGATTGGCACACGGTGACGCACACAGACTTCCACATCATGCGCAAGGCGCGCATTCGACTGATGCACGATCTGGTTCACCGCAATCGGCCCGACGGCCGCATCAGGATGCGCTGCGCGATGAGCAGCCAGCTCGGTCTGGATATACGTCAGCCAGGTATCGAGCATCTCGGCCGGACGTGCATTAAGCGCGGGAAAGGAACCGACGATGCCCGCCTTGCATTGCGCCAGCACGAGTTGCGGGCCGCTGGCGATGAACATCGGCGCTGCAATCACGGGCAGCGCCAGATTTTGTAAAGCAGCAGGAAGGGGTCGCGACATCAATGGTCTCCTCGGCGCGTTGTCAATCGTCACGCCGGGACAACATCGACGGTGACGATGGTTACAGGAAGCGGTCGAGCATCTTGCGGCTCGGTTTATCCAGCTTGTGCAGATCGCGAATCAAGTATTGCACACCATGCGCGTCGGCGATCAGCAGCGAGACATCGCCGATGCGACGAATGTCTTCTTCGCCCTTTAGGATCAGAGTCGCATCGCCTCGATCGGTGGCGACCTGCCAGGTGCTCGGCGTGGCGAATGCCGACACGTGCTTGATGCGGCTGATTTCCGGCAGGAATTCGCGACTGGCGAGTTCTTCGCGAATCAGTTGCTGCGCGTCGAGCGAGACTTCTTCCAGCCGTTCGAGCCAGACCAGCTCATGCCCTTCGGCACCAACCAGTGCGATGCCTTCTTCGGGGGCGGCAATCGGGAAAGCGCGTACCGGCACCACGCCTTCGTGCACCTGTCCGTCGATCTCGCAAATGAGTTTGCCGAATGCATCACGGCGCAAGATGAACGGCATCATGCTTCGTCTCCTTTGGGAATGCCGAGCATTTCTGCTTCGGCAGCCTGACGCTGTTGCGCCTGATACAGCGTGTAGTACGCGCCCTGACGTTCGAGCAGTTCGTCATGCGAACCGATTTCGACGATATGGCCGCGATCCATGACGACGATGCGATCGGCACGGCGCAAGGTGGACAAGCGGTGCGCAATCGCGATCGTGGTACGGCCCTTGACGAGATTGTCGAGCGCTTTCTGGATTTCGCGTTCGGTGGTGGTATCCACTGCCGACGTCGCTTCGTCCATGATCAGGATGTGCGGATTGATCAGCAGCGCACGCGCAATCGAAATACGCTGGCGCTCGCCGCCCGACAAGGTTTGCCCGCGTTCACCTACCATCGAATCGTAACCATGTGGCAAACGCAGGATGAATTCATGCGCATTTGCCGCACGCGCCGCCGCGATGATTTCGGTACGCGTCGCATCCGGCTTGCCATAGGCGATGTTGTCGGCAATCGTGCCGAAGAACAGGAATGGCTCCTGCAGCACGAGACCGATATTGCGACGATATTCAGGAATAGAAATGGCGCGAATATCGACGCCATCGACCATGATGCTGCCCTGCGAAATATCGTAGAAGCGGCAGATCAGATTGACCAGCGTACTCTTGCCCGAACCGCTGTGGCCGACCAAGCCGATCATTTCGCCCGGTTTGATATCGAGATCAAGACCGCGAATCACTGCACGATTGCCATAACGGAAACCGATATCGCGAATCGTGATGCGTCCTTCGACCTTTTTCATTGGCACCGGATTCGCCGGCTCCGGCACCGACGAGACGTGGTCGAGAATATCGAAAATGCGCTTGGCGCCGGTCGCTGCTTTTTGCGTGACGGAAACGATCCGGCTCATCGAATCGAGACGCGTATAGAACCGGCTGATGTAGGCAAGAAACGCCGTCAGGACACCGACCGTGATGCTGCCACGCGAGACTTGCCAAATGCCGAATGCCCAGACCACCAGCAAACCGATTTCGGTCAGGAAGGTGACAGTCGGTGTGAACAGCGACCACACTTTGTTGACACGGTCATTGACCAGCAGGTTGTGCTGGTTCGCATCTCGGAAACGCGCGGCTTCGCGCTTTTCCTGCGCGAACGCCTTGACCACGCGAATACCCGGAATCGTATCAGCCAGCACGTTGGTCACTTGCGACCAGATGCGATCGATTTTTTCAAAGCCGTTGCGCAACTTGTCGCGCACCACATGGATCATCCAGGCGATGAATGGCAAGGGCAGCAAGGTCACCAGCGCCAACCATGGATTGATCGACACCAGAATCGCAGCCGTCATCGCGATCATCAGGATATCGGTGAAAAAATCCAGCAGATGCAGCGAGAGGAAGACGCAGATACGGTCGGTTTCGGAACCAATACGCGTCATCAGATCGCCGGTGCGCTTGCCGCCGAAATACTGCAACGACAGACGCAGCAGATGTTCGTACGTCGTCGTGCGCAGATCGGCACCGATGCGTTCGGACACCAGCGCCAGGATGTAGGTCTTGGCCCAACCCAAGCCCCATGCCACCAGCGCCGCGAGGAACAGCCCGCCCAGGTACAGCGTGACCAGTTGCATGTCGAGCGGCGTGCCGTTCTGGTACGGAATCAGCACGTTATCCATCAAGGGCATCGTCATGTACGGCGGCACCAGCGTAGCGGCGGTCGAAGCGAGCGTCAGCAGGAAGCCCAGCAACAATTGCCCGCGATACGGTTTGGCGAAACGCCAGAGGCGAAACAGCGAAGCGGTGGAAGGCGATTTTTCCTCGACATTGCCGCCGATGAGATCACCGTCTTCATCATCCTTGTCTGCCGGTTCTTCGTGTTCCGGCTCAGCGCCGGCCAGTGCGGCCTGACGTTTTTCGAACTGTGTGATCAGTTGCAGGGCTTCAGGATTGCGGCCCAGCGTGTAACGCCACGCAGCCAATCGTCCCGACTGATCGTGCAACTCGAGCGTACCGACACCCGCATGATCGTGGTGGCGCATGGTCAACTCGGCCCGCAACGGCCATTCCTGCCACCCACCCGCCTCGCCGGCACGCGCCAGCAGGCGTTGCGTGGTCAGGATGACATCCCCACGCACGAATTGCAGATTGGCATCGAGATCCAGCGTCAGGCGCGCCAGCACGGCTTCGCCGGACGCCGGCACGAATCCATGAAGGGACGATAACGGCACAGGAGCAGTATTCATTGGAAAGTGTGTTTTCCCTGAGGCAAAAATGCCCGTTCTAGCAAAAAAGGCGGCCAGTATAGCCCCTGCATTTCCTCTTGTTGCAGCCATTTCGCCACAGTCGAAAATATTCCGTAAACATGTAAACCAAAGCAGCGTCTGTGCGTTATTGCACCCTTGAGAAGCCGTATTTTCTGCAGTCTCACCTTTTAACGTTAAAAAATGAACAATAAAACCATCGATATTCTCGATGTCCTGCATCTGCGGGGACCCAATATCTGGACCTACCGTCCGGCATTGGAGGCATGGGTAGACATCAACGATCTGGAAGACTTTCCTTCCAACACCATTCCCGGTTTTTATGAACGCCTGACGGCGTTCCTGCCAACGCTGATCGAGCATCATTGCGGTGTCGGCGAGCGCGGCGGCTTCCTGATGCGCCTGCGCGAAGGCACCTGGCCCGGTCACATCATGGAACACGTGATGATCGAGCTGCAAAATCTTGCCGGCATGCAAAGTGGTTTCGGCAAGGCACGCGAAACCTGCAAGCGCGGTGTCTACAAGGTGGTCGTGCGCGCCCGTCACGAAGAAGTCAGCCGCGCCGCGCTGGTCGCCGCGCGCGACCTCGTGATGGCCGCCATCGAAGACAAGCCGTTCGACGTGCAAGGCACGGTCGATCATTTGCGTGACATTCTGGAATCGGTTGCCCTCGGCCCGAGCACCGCAGCTATCGTCGAAGCTGCGGCAGAACGCAAGATTCCGTCGATCCGCCTGTCTTCCGGCAACCTCGTACAATTGGGTTATGGCGCCAGCCAGCGCCGCATCTGGACCGCCGAAACCGATGAAACCAGCGCCATCGCCGAAACCATCTCGCGCGATAAGGAACTGACCAAGACGCTGCTGGAGTCCTGCGGCGTCCCGGTTCCGGAAGGCAGCATCGTCGATTCCGCTGAAGCAGCTTGGGAAGCCGCCGAGAGCATTGGCCTGCCCGTCGTCGTCAAACCGCTCGACGGCAACCACGGCCGTGGCGTGTCGACCAATCTGAACACCGAAGCCGAAGTCCGCGCCGCCTACGCGCTGGCCGAACAGGAAAGCAGCGACGTCATCGTCGAGCGCTTCATCCGCGGGCAGGAACATCGCCTGCTGATCGTCGGTGGCAAGCTGGTCGCCGCAGCGCGTGGCGAAGAAGCCTGGATTACCGGCGACGGCCAATCCACGGTCATGCAACTGATCAACAGCCAGCTCAACAGCGATCCGCGCCGTGGCAGCAGCGAAGCGCATCCGCTGAACCTGATCCTGACCGATCCCGCCGACGATCCACGTCCGGTGCTGCTGCAACTCGAACGCCAGGGCTACACGACCGAATCCGTGCCAGCCGATGGCGTACGCGTGCTGGTGCAGCGCAACGGCAACGTCTCGTGCGATGTGACCGATCTGGTGCATCCAAACGTGGCTGAAATGGCATCGCTGGCAGCACAGATCGTCGGTCTGGATATCGCTGGCATCGACCTCGTGGTTGAAGACATTTCGCGTCCGCTGGCCGAACAGGGCGGCGCGATTGTCGAAGTGAACGCCGGCCCCGGCCTCAACATGCATCTGAAACCGGCCGATGGCGAAGCCCGCCCGGTCGGCAAGGCGATCGTCGATCATCTGTTCAAGGAAGACAAGAACGGCCGCATCCCGATCGTCGGCATCACCGGCTCCAACGGCACCACGCTGACGGCGCGTCTGGTTGCGTGGCTGCTGCACCTGCAAGGCAACTATGTGGGCCTGGCGTGCCGCGATGGCCTGTTCTTCCGCCAGCGCCAAGTCAACAACCGCCCTTCCGACAACTGGGAGCGCAAGCGCCAGGTCTTGCTCAACCGCATGGTCGAAGCCGCGGTTTTCGAAAACGGCGCAAAGACCATTCTGTCCGAAGGGCTCGCTTACGACTGGTGCGACGTTGGTGTCGTCACCGACATCGCCGAAGACGATGTCTTGCCAACCTTCTACGTCAACGATGCCGACCAGATGACGCGCGTGATCCGCACGCAGGTCGATGTGGTGCTGCCAAGCGGCACGGCGATCCTGAATGCCGATGACCCACGCGTGGCTGAACTGGCACCGCTGTGCGATGGCGCGGTCACGTTCGTCGCCACATCGGCACAATCGCCGGTTATCGTCGCGCATCGCGGCACCGGCGGTCGCGCTGTGTATCTGGATGGCGATGAAGTCGTGCTGGCGGATGCGACGGAATCCCGCATCCTGCTGCCGGAAGCCGACCGCACAGCGGCCGAGCAACTGGCAGTTCTGTCCGCGGTCGCCACGGCCTGGGCACTCGGCATCGGCAACGACCTGATCCGCGCCGGTCTAGAAAGTTTTGCAAAACAAGCCGAGCACTCGCCGGCCTGAACCATACAACAACGATAAAAGAGACAACGAGCCGGACGGCTCAAGACAAGGACCAAGGAAAATGGAAATCTCTCGCGTCCGCGCGCTGCGCGGCCCCAATCTGTGGAGTCGTCATACCTCCATCGAAGCCATCGTGACCTGCACGCCGGAAGAGCAGAACATCGCCCTGCTGCCAGGTTTCGAAGAAAGGCTGCGCGCCCGCTTCCCGGAAATCAAATTTCTGGAAACCGCTCGTCCGGGTCCGCAATTTTCGATGGCCGATGCACTGGAATCCGCTGCGCTGTGCCTGCAATTGCAGGCTGGCTGCCCGGTCACCTTCAGCCGTACCGTGCAGACGGTGGAGACCGGCACCTATCAGGTGATCGTCGCCTACACCGAAGAAGCCGTCGGCCGCCGCGCACTCGAACTGGCGTTCGAACTGTGCCAGGCTGCGCTCAACGATACGCTGTTCAATCTGGCAACCGCACTGGCATCGCTGCGCGAACTCGATGAAGATGTACGCCTTGGCCCATCGACCGGCTCGATCGTCGATGCCGCCATCGCACGTGGCATTCCCTTCCGCCGCCTGACCGAAGGCAGCATGGTGCAGTTTGGCTGGGGCAGCAAACAGCGCCGCATTCAGGCTGCCGAAACCGGCTTCACCAGCGCGATTTCAGAATCGCTGGCGCAGGACAAGGAAATGACCAAAACCCTGCTGGCCGCCGCTGGCGTGCCGGTACCGGATGGCCGTTCGGTTTCCACTGCCGACGACGCGTGGGCGGCAGCGCAAGAAATCGGCGCACCGGTCGTCATCAAGCCACGTGACGGCAATCAGGGCAAGGGCGTCGCCGTCAACATGAAGACGGAAGATGAAGTGCGCACCGCCTTTGCCGAAGCGTTCGCGATTTGCGAAGACGTGGTGATCGAGCGCTTCCTGCCAGGCCAGGATTACCGTCTGCTGGTGGTCGGCAAGCAACTCGTCGCTGCCGCACGCCGCACGCCGCCGGAAGTCATCGGCGATGGCGAACACACGATTGCAGAACTGGTTGCCATCGTCAATCAGGATCCATTGCGCGGCGACGGCCATGCCACGCCGCTGACCAAGATTCGCCTCGACAGCATCGGCGTTGCCACGGTTGAAAAACAAGGCTACACGATCAACAGCGTGCCGGCCAAGGGCACGCCGGTACTGCTGCGCAACAACGCCAACCTGTCCACCGGCGGTACCGCCACCGATGTGACCGACGACGTGCATCCTGAACTGGCGGCACGCGCCGTCGAAGCAGCACAAATGATCGGCCTCGATATTTGCGGCGTCGATATCGTCTGTGAAACCGTGTTGAAGACGATGGAAGAGCAAGGCGGTGGCGTAGTGGAAGTCAACGCCGCACCCGGCTTGCGCATGCACATCAAGCCATCGTTCGGCAAAGGCCGTCAGGTCGGCGAAGCCATTATCTCGACCATGTTCAAGGAAGGCGACGATGGTCGCATTCCAACCGTGGCCGTCGCCGGCACCAACGGCAAGACCACGACCACGCGCCTGATCGGCCACATCCTGACGTGCAACAAATACCGCGTCGGCATGACCTCGACCGATGGTGTCTATATCGAGAACCAGCGTATCGATACCGGCGATTGCAGCGGCCCACACAGCGCACGCAACGTACTCATGCATCCACGCGTCGATGCGGCAGTTTTTGAAACCGCACGCGGCGGCATCTTGCGTGAAGGTTTGGGTTTCGACCGTTGTGATGTAGCGGTTGTTACCAATATCGGCGTCGGCGATCACCTTGGCCTGAACTTCATCACCACCGTCGAAGACCTCGCCATCGTCAAGCGCGTGATCGTGCAAAACGTCTCGACCGCCGGCATGGCAGTGCTCAATGCTGCCGATGCGATGGTTGCCAACATGGCCTCCAGCAGCCCAGGCCGCGTGACCTTCTTTGCACAAGACGTCAAGCAACCGGTGCTGGCGCTGCATCGTGCACAAGGCAACCGTGTCCTATTCATCGAGAACGGTCACATCGTTGCCGCCGAAGGTAGCTTTGAACATCGCATCCGTCTGGCCGACATTCCAATCACGCTCAACGGCCTGATCGGCTTCCAGATCGAAAACGCAATGGCTGCCATTGGTGCCGTCTGGGGTCTGGGCATCGACTGGGAAATTGTGCTCGAAGGTCTGCGCACGTTCAGCAACGGTGCCGACACCACGCCGGGCCGCTTCAATGTCTTCACCCACATGGGCGCAACCGTGATTGCCGATTACGGCCACAACCCGGATGCCATCGAAGCGCTGACACGCGCGGTCGAATCGCTGCCGTCGAAACGCCGCTCGGTCGTCATCAGCGGTGCCGGCGATCGTCGCGATGACGACATTCGCCGCCAGACCGAAATCCTCGGCGATGCATTCGATGACGTGATCCTGTACGAAGATCAATGTCAGCGTGGCCGTGCCGATGGCGAAGTCGTCAAGCTGCTGCGCGAAGGACTGGCCAAGGCCAAGCGCACGCAGTCGATCGATGAAATTCGCGGCGAGTTCCTCGCCATCGATACCGCACTGTCAAAGCTAAAGTCTGGTGACCTGTGCCTGATTCTGGTCGATCAGGTGGAAGAAGCCCTGGCTCACATTGCCTCGCGTGTGGCGGCTTAACGAATCACCGTCGCCTTTTTGATCAATCGGCGTGTCCTGTTTCAGACAGACACGCCGATTTCGCTTTGTGGACGGCACGTTTTACACCATTTAACGATTCAGCGATCGGCAAACCAATGTCGCTTGGGTAGAATTCCTTGATAGGCGGCGTCCGACCGCTGAGCAGGGGCATTGCCGCATTCAACGCTTCCGAGGAGAGATCATGAAGAGCAAAAAACATCGTTTGTTCGCGCGCCGCCTTCTTTTGTCCGCCTGTCTCAGTGCAAGCATGGCGGGCACCAGCCTGGCCCAGACCACCTTACCCGCACGCCCTGCCTTGCCGGCGTCGGTGTGGGCTGTCACCGAGTCTAATGAACTGATTCAGTTCAATGCCGCCGCGCCCAATCGTATCCTGCAACGCAAGGCACTCAAGGGACTCGCAGCCAACGATGCCCTCGTCGGCATTGATTACCGTGTCTCACGCGGCGTTCTCTTCGGCCTGACTCAAAGTGGCCGCCTGGTGACCATCAATACGGCGACAGGGGAACTGCAGGCCGTCGGTACCGGTGCCCTTGCCCTGCCAGGACGCGTCATGGGCTTCGACTTCAATCCGGCGGCGGATCGCATCCGCGTCGTTTCCCCGGCGGGGCAGAATCTGCGTTTGCATCCCGACACCGGGGTACTGGTCGATTTCGATCCGGCCATGGAAGGGATACAGACTGATCCGGTGCTGCAATACGTCCCTAACGATATCAACGCAGGCAAGAAGCCCGACATCGTTGCCGCAGGCTATACGTACAATCAGCAGAATCCCAAGGTGACCACGAACTACGCGATCGATCGCACCCAAGGTACGCTCGTCATGCAGGGCTCGCTGGAAAACGCGCAGCCCGTGGTGTCTCCGAATCTGGGGCTGCTAACGACCGTCGGCATGCTTGGTATCGGCCAGGTGCAGGATGCCTCGTTCGATATCTCTGACATCGACAATATCCCGCTCGCCGCGATCCGTACCGACGCCATCCCGCAAACCCGCCTGTATCGCCTCAACCTGCAAACCGGCCAGGCCACGGTACTGGGGATCATTGGTCGCGGCGAAGTGCTGACCGGACTTGCCATCGAACCATGATGCGCCTGCTTTCCCGTCTGATGGCTCTGTTCTGCAGCCTGACGGCGGGAGCGACACTGGCTGGCTCACTCGATGTCACTGTGCTGGATGACAGCGGCAAGCCCTTGCCGGATGCCGTGGTTTTTCTCGACTCGGCTCCGGCAAAGCGGATGGTCAAACCGCTCACGGGCGTGCAGGTGGCGCAAAAGGACCTCCGCTTTGTGCCTGCGCTGCTGGTCGTCACCACCGGTACCGCCGTGTCCTTCCCCAACATGGATAGCGTGCGTCACCACGTCTATTCGTTTTCATCTGCCAAACGGTTCGAACTCAAGCTTTACGTGGGCACGCCGCTTGAGCCCGTCGTTTTCGATCAGCCCGGTGCGGTAGTCCTGGGTTGCAATATTCACGACCAGATGATTGGCTATCTCCTCGTGGTCGATACCCCTTTTTACGGCCTCACGAATGAGGAAGGAAAAGTCAGCCTGCATGATCTGCCGACCGCCGCCAGCACCTTGCGCGTGTGGCACAGCCGGTTGATCAACAGCGCGCAACCCCAGTCACAGGCAATCCAGGTCGATGGCAACAACAAGACCCAGACCGTCTCTCTGAAAAAGCTGCGGAAATGAGACTGGCCCGGCAAATGAACCATGTGAGCCTGGCGACCCGCATTGTCGCGGTCATGCTGCTCATCCTGTTAGTGGTGCAGGCGACCAGCTACTGGGCGGTCCGCGTGGCCATCGAACGCCAGGTACGCAATCAGATTCAGTCCGATCTCATGGTGGCAGAACGTGTCTGGCTGCAATTGCTGACCGAGAACGCGCGCCGCCTGCGCGAAGCGTCGATCGTGCTGGCTGCAGATTACGGTTTCCGCGAGGCCGTCACCACCGAAGACAAAACGACCATTGCGTCCGCGCTGGAGAACGGTGGTGATCGTATCGGTGCCACCCTTGCCATCCTGCTCGATCCCGAATTCAGCGTCGTCACTGGCAACCGGACGGTGGATACGCAGTCGACTGCCGCCTTGCGGCGTATCAGCTTATCTCTGTCACATAGTGAAGACATGGGGATGATTGCGGCTCTGCACGGCAATCTCTATCAGTTCGTGATGGTGCCGGTGCATGCACCACATATCGTCGGCTGGGTGTTAATGGGCTTTCCTGTGGCGCAGCCCTTGCTGGACGCGCTGCACCGCCTGTCCGGTTCGCATGCCTTCCTGCTCTCCCCTGCCAGTGATGCGGATCGCTACCAGGATATCGGTACCTTGCCGGATCCGGATCGGACGTTGCGACAGGCGCTGCAACTTGGTGCGCCCGAAATCGATACAGACGAGGGCATGCTGGTGACGCACTATGTGCGTCTCGGCGACGATAGTGATGCAGAAACGCCCCGACTCGTTCTGCTCAAATCCATTGCCGAGGCATCCGCGCCCTTCTTCAAGCTGCAGTGGATGCTGGGGTTGATCACCTTGCTGGGCGTCGTGCTGTTTGCATTCGGTAGCCAGCGCGCCGCGAGCTGGGTCACACGCCCGATCAAGGAACTCACCAGCCTGGCACAAGCGCTCGAAAAGGGCCGGTTCAACGTTTCGGTCGCAGGAACCACACGCGGCGATGAAGTGGGCTCTCTGGCCCGCGCATTCGACAGCATGCGCAGCAGTATCGCCACGCAGCAGGAAGAGATTCGTCGCCTTGCTTACTGGGATCGCCTGACAGGCTTGCCCAACCGCGAGCAATTCCGGCTAGCGCTGGAGCAGGCCATCTTGGCAAACCTGGCCAGTGCCACGCCCTTGGTGGTCCTGACCTTGAATCTCGATCGCTTCAAGCATGTCAACGACGTCATGGGATATGACTTTGGCGACGAGTTGCTACGCGCCGTCGCCAATCGGTTGCAACAACAGATCCATTCGGCTCAAGACATGGTTGCGCGCGTCGGGGGAGACGAGTTTGCGCTCCTGCTGACGAATGCCGATGCGCTCGTCGCGACCGAAGTTGCCAGAAACATTGGCATGGCGTTCGAGACGCCCCTGGCGCTCAATGGACAAACCGTCGATCTGCATGCGCGGATGGGCGGGGCTTGCTGGCCACAGGATGCTGCCGAGGCAGAGCTGTTGCGTAGCCGTTCCGAGATCGCCTTGCGCGCGGCCAAGAACAAGATCGTGGATGTACTGTTTTATACGCCATCGCTGGATTCGACGAGCGCACAAACCCTGTCGCTGCTTGGTAATTTGCGCCACGCCCTGCTCAACAATGAACTGCGCCTCTTTCTGCAACCCAAGATCGACACGATGACCGGCGAAGTGGTGGCGGCCGAAGCACTCATCCGCTGGGAACATCCGCAACGTGGCATGGTGCCGCCCATGGAGTTCATCCCGTTTGCCGAGCAAACCGGCTTCGTCAGGGAGCTTACGATCTGGATGTTTGAAACGGCGGCCGAACTCTGGCACGACCTGCAACCGGCAACCGGCAGCTTCCGCATCGCCATCAATCTCTCGACCCGTGATCTGATGGATATCAATCTGCCGGAACGCCTGCTCGCCATCATGCAAAGCAAGAACGTCACAGCCGATGCGTTTTCACTCGAAATCACGGAAAGCGCCATCATGGATGATGTGCAACGTGCCGAAGCCACACTGGAACGATTGGCGAAACAGGGCTTCAAGCTTTCGATCGACGACTTTGGTACCGGCTTCTCCTCCCTAGCCTACCTGAAGCGCCTGCCAGTGCATGAACTGAAGATCGACAAGTCATTTGTCATGGGAATGGAAACCGATGCCAGCGATGCCAAAATCGTTCGCTCGACCATTGATCTCGCACACAATCTGGGACTGTCGGTCGTTGCTGAAGGTGTGGAAAGTCGCAGCTTGCTGGACCGACTGGCCGAGCTGCGCTGCGACGAGGCGCAGGGATACTTCATTTCCAGACCGATTCCCGCCGCACAGTTCAATACATGGCGGGAAAACTGGGCGACCACCTACCGCACCTTTGCGAACACCCATTCGGCCTGAGCGAATCAAACCGGGCTGACACATTCATACAGATCGATGCTTCTTGATCAGAGGCTTGCAAGAATCAACACGACTGCCGGAACCAGCGCAAACAAACCTGCCTGTATCGTTCGCTGTGGCCAAGCATTCACGCATGCCACGAAGACATTGCCAATCACCATCCATGCCAGACAAAGCAGTAGCGGGCCGATAGCTACACCCAAGAGTGGCACCGACAAGCCCAATTGCAAGACCGCTAGCATCACTGCCAGTCGGCGACCATGTACGCGTAACCATGTTGGTAGATTCGCGTGATCACCGGCTCGCGTTTCGCTGCCTGCGAACCAGCAAGCGACACCGCTGCATGCCAACAAAATAAAACCCAGCGCAGCATTCATTGCGGCAACTCGCTTTTGTCGGTGTCTTGCCGTACCGCAAACCACAGCAGGCTCGCACACATTGCCACTAGCACAGTCCCACCAGCACTGCTGATGTTTGATGAGGTCCATGCAACACCTGCCAAGAATACCGCCGATAACAGCCAGCAGGCCGATGCCAGACGCGGATA
The DNA here is from genome assembly GCF_913776015.1 of uncultured Oxalicibacterium sp. Lineage (GTDB taxonomy): Bacteria > Pseudomonadota > Gammaproteobacteria > Burkholderiales > Burkholderiaceae_D > Oxalicibacterium. The sequence continues at coordinate 20,573 of NZ_CAJYMD010000005.1, forward strand.
CCAGGTCGAAACCGACAGGGATGGCAGCATTACGAAGAACGCAATCAGCATGCCTAGGCAACCGATGGCCTTTTGCTGATCCCCAATACCGAGATGCGAAAGCCGGAACGCTTCGAGCATGCAGAGCGCAAGCACCCACCATGACAGACGGCGCGGCCAATCGGTCGCCGTTCTTGCGACCGTAACGGCGGCTTGCGGACGATTGATCTTCTTCAGCACCCGTGCCTGCAAACGACTTGCGGCAAATAGCAGCAATGCCGCCAGTACGATCAGCGAAACGCTCATTTCCACCGCGAGCGGCACGTCCTGCCGCAAGCCGGCCAGCGCCGTCACAACCAAGGCGATTGCCGTGATGCGAAGGCCGGCTTTCCATCGCACGATCGCCTCGGGTAGAACGGCAATCATCGCACTCAACAATAGCCATGCCGCGATGAACCACCATGCGCCCATGCCGCCGGTTGCCGCAAGCAATTCGAAACCACGCCCCAGCATGACCGCTGCCGTTGCCAGCACGGCGAAGGCGGCAACCAGCGATGCGTGCAAACCCGTCATGAGCCGTTCAAACATGCTGCGCTCCGGCTGCAACCGCGCGATTACGCTGCTTGAGCTTGCGGCGCTCCATCCACAACAGGGTACCGCTCAATGAAAGCAGTGCCGGACTCAAACCGATCAGAAAATACAGCCACTTCATCACGATGCCGCCGTAATCGCCGAAATGCAGCGGTTCCATCAAGCCGTTGAACTGGCTCCAGAAACCATTCTGCCGTGGATCGTTTTTCTCCTTGAGCTTGCCGCCCTGATACGTGACGCGCGCATTGCTGAACCACAAATCATCGACCGGACCGAGCAGGATCACGCTGGCATTCGGCTTGCCGGTATCGCGCAAGGCAATCCGATTCGGCTGCAAACCGGGCATGTCCTGCTGCGCCTGCTGCAACAATGCGTTGATCGACACGGCACGCGCTGGCTGCTCCGCCATCTTGTCACGCATCTTCATCGCTGCCGGCCGTGCACCGCCACTGCCGCTGACGTAACTGTAGGCACGCTCGAACACCGGCGTCAGCCCCAGCCATGCACCGGTAAACGCAATCATTAGATGAAACACCAGTCCCCAGATGCCCAGACTCTTGTGCAAATCGGAACCCGTCACGCGCAAGCTCTTGCGCCAACGCACGGTGAACAGTTCCTTGAGAATCTTGCGGTGAATGACGAAGCCCGACACGATCAGGAAGAACATCGCCACGCCGAGAAAACCGACGATCCAGCGCGGCCCGAAGAACAGGAACACATGAATCATGCGGAAGAATTGCCCGAGCTCGCTATCGACCGGACCGATGACCTCACCCGTATCGGCGCGCACCGCAATCTTCATCCGCTCCGGCTTGTCGGCCGGCTTGATGAATGCCATCCATGCCGGATTGATGGTATCGGGATACCACAAACTTTCTGGCTTGCTACCCGGATACCGCTCAGCCAGATTTTTGAGTACCAGATCGGGGCCAACCAGTTGCGCAACATGCGGTAAGGCCCGCAAGGAAGGATTGGCCCAGAGATCGATTTCGTTCTTGAACACGACCACCGAACCGGAGAAACACACGATAAAGAGCAACAACCCGGTCACAATCCCCGCCCATGAATGCAAGGCGTAGAGAATGACTAGGGTACGACGCGATGCAGCCATCAGAAATCGAAGACAGTTTTCAGCATAATGGTTCGTGGGTCGCCGAGGGGAACGACATTGGCATTGAACACACCAGCATAGTATTCCTTGTCGAACAGGTTCTTGACGTTCAACTGAATCCGATAGCCCTGACCTTGATAGCTGATATTGGCATCGGCAACGGTGTAGCCGGGGACCGTGTAGTTGATGCCCAAAGCAGACTTTCTGCTTTCATGACGCAACCCTGCACCTGCGCCCCAGCCTTGCATGGCGCCGCTGAAACGATAATTTGCAAGGATGCTGGCTGAACGGCGCGGGACGTTGGACAAGTTTTGACCGACGTAGCTGCTGTTGACGTCTTTTGTAACCTTACCATCCAGTATCGATAGCGTTCCAAGCAAATTCCAACCATTATTCAAATCTGCATTAAATTCAGCCTCGTAACCTTTTGTTCGCTGCTCGCCAATTTCAACTTGATAGCCTGTATTAACGGCATCTGCCTGTGAAACATTTCTACGCGTCAGGTCGTAGTAGGCGAGTGCTGCATTCAAGCGCTTGTCATCCGATTGAAATTTGACACCGATCTCGGATTGTTCGCCTTTTTCAGGATTGATAAGCGCACCAGCAATCGTCGCGCCAGCTTGTGGTAAAAACGAGGTCGCATAGCTGACATAAGGAGCGACATTCGACGTTGCCTGATACATCGCACCAATGCTGCCTGTCGTCGCATTGTTTTTCTGATCGCGTGTGGTGTTATTTAATGGCGTAATCGTTTTCAATTCAGCACGATCATGGCGCAAGGCCAGATTCAAGCTCCATTTATCGCTCAATTGAATTTGATCCCGCGCATAAAAAGCAACGTACGAGATCGTGGTATCGATAATGCCTGCAGCAGCAGTCTGATAAGCGCAACCTGTAACAGCTCTATTATATTGAGGCCTATAAATATTTAATTGTGTAGCTGTCGTTGGATTAATGACGCAACGCTTAGTATCGCGATACAAGTGGTCTTCATTTGCATCGATACCAAGCATTACGCTGTGCTTGGTCTGACCAAGATCGAATTTCTTCTCGATATTGGTATCCACACCGATACCGTGCTCCCAAAAATCCTGCTTCAGAACATTACGCGCAATATTTCCATTCGTCACAGTCGTACCATTTGTGACGACAGCACCAGTCACATTCGCCAACGCTCCAGTCATCGTCATTTCCGTGTAACGCAGGTTCTGCTGCAAAGTCCAACCCGAATCGAAACGATGCGTCAATGCATAGCCGATCGATTTTTGCTCTGCATCGTAGGCACCGACGCTCGGGTCACTGGTAAAGAAACTGCGTGGCACGCTGATGCCATTGTTGACCAGCGAGCTTGCCAGATAAGGCGTACCTTGCTGACGCAAGTATTGACGTTGATTGATCGCCGCCAGAATCGTGAAATCGGTTCTCGAACCGAAGTCCAGACTGATCGATGGTGCAATGTAGCGATTCTTGAACCAGACATAATCGGTTTGGTCATCGCTATCTGACGCCATGCCCGTCACACGAAAGGCTGCCTTGCCATTTTCGGAGTTGAGCGGACGGCCAAAATCGAACGTGCCTTGGCGATATCCGTAACTGCCGAACGTGAAACCCACCTGATTGAATGCTTCGGCACGCGGACGTTTGCTGATGATATTGACGATGCCGCCGGGTTGCGTCTGGCCGAAGCTGATGGATGCTGGTCCTTTAAAAATCTCGATCTGCTCAGCACCGAAGATTTCCTGCGCGACCCAGTTTGCCTGACTAATCCGTATGCCGTCGAGATACATCGTGTTGGAAGCATCCTGACCACGAATCGTAAAGTCATCCCAGCCACGCCGCCCCAACCCACCGGCCGATACGCCTGCCGAAGTCTGCAGCGCTTCATTCAATGTAGTTACCTGCCGTGTATCCAGCAACTCACGCGTCAGTACCGATACCGACTGCGGCGTTTCAAACAAAGGCTTGTCAGATTTGGTGCTGGATGTCGCTTTTTGCGCAGTAAAGCGGGTGGGTGCCACTTCGCTTGTGACATTGATGGCGGGCAAAACATCGGCAGCTTGCGTATTTTCTTGCTGCTGCGCCGAGGCGGCTACAGAGATGACGCATAAACCGAGGAGCGCAAAACGAACAGCGACCACCGAGGGCCGCACCGAAAAAGAAACGGAGGACATGACTGGGAGAGAAGATGTTTTCTACTTGATAATGATTTGCATTATCACACCTCACCCTCCTCCCGTCAGCTTTGATCAATAAAACTGTTGTTTTCGCGACAGGAACCGTATCAGACATGCTCGGGTGCCGGCGGCACTTCGGGCGGCATACGATCAGGCGGGACTTCCGGTTGATCAGGGCCGGGCGGCGTGACTGGATCATGTTGCGGGGGCGGAATTTCCGGATCGTTGATGCGATGTGGATCGATTTCAGGTTGCGGATCGGGAATCACGGGAATTTCCGGTGGAATGGGTGTCGGCACGCTCATGTCTTGTCCTTTTTTCTTGATGGAATAAGTAGGCGTGGGATGCCGTTACCGGATCGAAGTTGCAGAGCACATGGCATGCACAAGTCAGATCCCGCACATAAACGCTTTTTAACCTTTTTTCTGACATCACTTCGCACAAGCATCCTACAGATACCAAAGAGTGCAATGCGTAGACTCAATGCCAATGGTCGACCCTGAGGGCCGACATTGTCCTAGGAGCGAGAATTATGGAAAAGAGCGATCGATTGCAGCAACGCGCTACGCGCCGTGCCCCACAGCGACAACAGGTCGTGCGCAATGCCTTGCCGCAAAAAGGAAATCGATTCCTGCATGCGCCCACAGGTATACGCCCGGCCGACGGCCCAGACTATCGCGATCCTGAACGGGTCTGGACGCACTCTGATCACCCACGTATCGCCGCCTGACCTTGCAACACCATTCACGCGACGGCTAAGACCGTCAACTTGAAGGAGATTGCCATGCCACAAGCAGCCTGGAGTGAAAAACGCGAACGCCAGTATCAGCACATCAAGGAAAGTGTGCAGAACCAAGGCGGCAACCGTGCCAAGCGCGCCGAGGAAATCGCCGCACGTACTGTCAACAAGGAACGTGCCCAGCATGGCGAAACCAAGTCGGCAAGCAAGACTACCCTGAACAGTACGCCAGCACCAAGTCGTGGTGGCTTGCGTGCGCATCGCGGCGATGCAGGTCGTACCCACGCACAGTTGTACAAGGATGCACAGGCACGCAACATTACCGGGCGCTCCACGATGAACAAGGCACAACTCGAACGTGCCTTGGGTACCAACATTAAGCGCACACGCTAATCGCTCATCGGCGAGCAGAAACCTACGACTCGCCTCTCCATAGAACGTCAATACTGCCTGACACGCCTTGCGGTGTGCACGGGCTTATTGCCTAATCTCATGTTTATTCAAGGAGTACGCCGTGTCCATGTTGAAGAACGTCATGAGTCCTCATGTAAAAGTAATTCATCCCGATGCCACCATTGCCGAAGCTGCCAAGCAAATGCGCGATGGCGGGTTTGGTATGTTGCCGGTCGGCGAAAACGATCGCATGATTGGCGCGATCTCAGATCGCGGTATTGCGATTCGCGGTGTTGCGGCAGGCAAGCCGGGGGAGACACCACTGCGCGAAATCATGTCTACAGGAATCGTTTGGGCCTACGAAAATGATTCGATCGAAGAAGGTGCCCGCATCATGTGCGAACACCAGATTCGACGGTTGCCGATCGTCAACCGGGACAAGCGTCTGGTCGGCATCGTTTCTCTCGGAGACTTCGCCGTGGAAACCAGCGATCTGCAAGCCGTAGGTGAAACACTCTCCGAAATATCGACGACGCTCTGAGCTTCAAAAGCTCAATACGTCTGGCGATAGCGCAAGACAGTCGCTCCATTCTTGTCTTGCATGATCAACGCGGCACCATCGAAACGCCATGTCTGCGCTGCACGTAAAGCGTCGCCATATTGCTGCGCCACTTGCATGCGTGGCGCAGCACAAGCCATGCGCGTGGCCATCCAGCCAGAGGCTGGATGGCGAACGGTGCCATCGCTTTCCAAGTGAAAACCACCGGCAATTCGATTACAGCCATCCGAACCTGCCACCTGTCCATTCGGATCAATCATGAGCGACGGTGGCGCATCAAGTCGCACAGCCTGTCCGCGTATTTCGGATACCAGCCATTGCGTTTCTTCCAGCCGTGCCGGCGGCAAGCCGCTGCCGCCGCAGCCACGATATTCACGCCCCTGCAATTGCATGAAGACGCGATGCTCGAAGGGCTGACCGCTCATGTCATCTTCACAGCGCTCACGCCATATCTGCATGCGAATGTCTTTGCCTTCCGCATACCATCCGCCGTGCGGCGCTTCATCTGTTTCGGCGATGCCCGTCACGCTGGTCAAGAACGGTGGGGAATCCGGCCGTTCTACCGTTATCGTTTGATCCTGCATACGCAGATGCCAGAACGGCTCATTACCCGCGGCACGGTACGTCGCCGGGAAATGCTCCGTCACTTTGGCCGTGGGCGCGGCGCAGCTCGCCAGCATCAAGACTACCGGAGCGATGAACCATTTTGCAGACATGTCACTCTCCTTCTAAATCGTCGCATGCATTGACTTCGATGTTAGCGAGAAGTGCCGGAAACAAAAAAGCCGGCTTGCGCCGGCTAAATGGGTACTACTTTGGTTTTTATTAGAAGCTGTAACGTGCACCCAGCGAGAAAGCGTGGGTTTTCAGGTGATCGCCATCAGATTTGAGCGTTTTACCGTAATTTTCGTATTCAGCAACGACAGACCAAGACTTGGAGAAATTGTATTTCGCACCCAAACCAAACATCGGCGAAGTGCGACTTTCCGAACCACTTCCTTGAAATACACCATTTTCAGTCCAGCTAACTTTTACACGGTTAGCGGACAAACCTGCTTTGGCGAAGAGAGCGAACTGTTCATTAATTGGCAACGTACCCACTGCAGCAAGGTAAATAGAACGTGCCTTGATTTTGAAATCATTGCGATTGCCACCAGAAATAAAGGTGGCATCCAACGTGCCCAGATGCGCATAACCGCCTTCGATACCAAAGTTATTGTTGAAATTGTAGCCACCATACAATTTGTAGCTGTTGAAATCGTCTTTAGCCGAACCGTCGCCTTCAACCGTAACTTTCTGCGTTGCTTTACCAGCGTTGAGGCCAATGTATGCACTCTGTGCCGAAGCAACCACCGGCAGCGCTACAACTGCACCAACCAATACTGCCAACATCTGTTTTTTCATCTTCGTTCCCAATTTAATTCGGCAAAGTTGCCCGGCAGCATGATAAATAGCGTGCGAAAACCTGCCCATCCCATAAATCCAGTATTTCATACGCCACTTTTTGTGTTTTCTGGAATGCGCTCTTTCGCCTAAAACATCTGCAATCCGAAACCTGAGTAGGGATTTCAGGTCTTATGCGATTCGGCATCGTGTCTTTTCCACAATGCGACAACCACAATAAGAGCAAAAATCATGAGCGTCCCGCCATTCTCCGCAAACTGTCCGCTGTTTTTCATCATGAATGCCGGTTCAGGCCATAACGACAAGGCGCAAACGCAGGAGACCATTGAAGAAGTCATGCGGGTGGCTGGGCGGCCTTATGAAATCTGTCTGGTCGATAAGCCCTCCATGCTGACAGATACCGCACGCAAGGCTGTCGAGAAGGCACTTGCCTGTGGCGGTGCCGTCGTTGCCGTGGGTGGGGATGGCACCTTGAACGCAGTGGCCAACGTTGTCGTCGGGAGTGGCTGCGTATTCGGCGCCCTACCGCAAGGCACCTTCAACTATTTCGGGCGCACGCATGGGCTGTCGCAGGATGGGCGTGAAGCAGCGGAGGCCTTGCTGCGCGCGACACCGCATCCGGTGCAGGTCGGCATGCTGAACGAACGCATCTTTCTGGTCAATGCTAGTCTTGGACTTTACCCTCAGGTACTCGAAGATCGCGAAGCCTACAAGCAGCACTACGGCCGCAGCCGGCTGGTGGCAGCATGGTCGGGGCTGGTTTCGGTATTTCAGGGACATCGGCAACTGCGCATTACGCTGGATAGTCAAGGACGGACCAGCACCTTGCGTACACCTACATTATTCGTGGGGAATAACCGCCTGCAACTCGAACAAATCGGCATTCCCGAATCCGAGGTAATTGAAGAAGGCCAACTGGCAGCGATCGCTGTCAAGCCCGTCGGCACGCTATCGCTCCTGTGGTTGATGCTATGCGGAGCATTTGGTCGATTGGGTGAAGCGGAAAACGTCATCAACTTCAGCTTCTCGCGTTTGACGGTCAAACCCTCGAAGCTCTATCGCACGCAGCGCGTAAAAGTGGCGATGGATGGGGAAATCAGCTGGATGAATACCCCCCTCAACTTTCGTGTATCGCCTGACCCGCTTTATCTTTTGAAGCCGCAAGCCACGACTCCGGACGGACGAGAGGCGACACCGTGAGCGTGATCCTGCAAATCTCCGATCCACACTTTGGCACGGAGCGCCCACCTGTGGTGGCAGCGCTCAAACGCTTATCTCAAGCGTTGCATCCGACCATGCTGATTGTATCGGGAGACATCACGCAACGCGCCAAAGCCACAGAGTTTGCTGCTGCACACCATTTCCTAGACAGCCTCGCCGTACCTAGCATGCTGGTGGTTCCCGGCAATCACGATATTCCATTGTTCGATTTGATAAGCCGCCTGTTTGCACCATATCGCAAATATCGGGCTGCATTCGGCGACGATCTTGCGCCGATTGTGAACACGCGGGATGTACTTGTCATCGGTGTGAACACTACTCGCCGCTATCGTCACATCCAAGGTGAAGTTTCGCCCGCGCAAATTGCCGCAGCGGCAAGCCACCTGCAACACGCTCGTCCGGAACAACTACGCATCGTCGTCACGCATCAGCCCGTTCATGTGGTGTGCGATGAAGATCGAGAAGACTTGCTGCGCGGGCACCGCGAAGCGATCAAGGCGTGGTCTGCCGCTGGCGCCGACCTCATTCTGGGCGGCCACATTCACCGCCCGTCATTCAGTGCGCTGCACGAAGTATTCGACGACTTGCCGCAACCAATCTGGGGCCTGCAGGCAGGCACATCGTTGTCGGCTCGCATTCGTTTTGATGCGGGCAACTCGGTCAATGTGATTCGCCATGACGACAGCGACCTGAATTGCGTGATCGAACGTTGGGATTATGTGGACGATGCCGATGCGTTTTTATTGCACACGACCCACACCATGCAACGAAATATGGCGCGTACTTCTAATTAATTGGAAAGTCCGCTTTTTTTATTTTGATATTGAGTTAATCAATATTGTTTTGGTGGCTAGACATTTAGAGCTAAACCGAAAAATTGACATACTAAGCCCGCCGCGCAAGCATGCCTTCGAAGGGTTTAAAGGACGTTCTCAATAAAATCGCCAGAACATGGCGCGGAATGGCGGACTTACATGGTGCGGCTGGCTGGAATCGAACCAGCGACCCTTGGCTTCGGAGGCCAATACTCTATCCACTGAGCTACAGCCGCATGGGAGAACCTGCAGAGGGCTGAAGGATACCGTTTTTCTGTCGGGGCGTCCATGACAGGCGCATTTGCAGCGTTTCCAGATCGAATAGTTTGTGTCTATAATCGGGTGGTTTGGCGAAGTCTTTGCAGTCGGTACACCTCCGCGCGGCACGGTCTCCTTCCGTTTTCCCGCGCGCTTATTTTGATTTCAAAATTACATAGAGGGAATGATGAGCGACGCACACCACGAAGAATCCGCAATCAAGACGCCGAAACAACTCCTCCTTGCCGTCATCGCCGGCTTTCTCGTCCCCATTGTCTGTATCGTGCTGCTGGTAGCTTTCGTGACCAACGACAAGCAGCTTGGTGCCGGCTCCGATAACTCTCCCGAAGCGGTAGAGAAACGCATCCGTCCAGTGGCCGACGATGGCTTTACGGTCAAGGATGGCGCAACGCCGCAGGCATTGAAATCCGGCGACGAGGTGTACAAGATGGCCTGCGCCATGTGTCATGCCAGTGGCGTGGCCGGTGCCCCCAAACTGGGTGATGCGGCTGCCTGGAAGCAGCGCCTGGCGCAGGGTTACGACACGCTGGTCAAGCATGCTGTCGAAGGTATTCGGATGATGCCGGCCAAGGGCGGCCATCCGGAACTCGACAATGTGGAAGTCGCGCGGGCCGTGGTCGTGCTGGCAAACAGCGCAGGCGGCAACTTTACGGTACCCGAACCCAAACCGGTGGAAGCAGCTGCAGCACCGGCCGAGCCCGTCAAACAATAAGTCGGCAATAAATAACTCAAGTCGCATGAAAAACAAAAAGCCGACCAATGGTCGGCTTTTTTGATCGCGGCAGAGAAAATCACTCTTCTATTTGCGGTGGTGTTTTCCTGTTGCGTGCAAACAGGTACAAGCCCGCACCAACTGCACCTACCAACGCGGCACCGCGCAGAATCGGTCTGATCACCGAGCGCTTCGAGAGGATCGAAATCCCGCTCAAGACAAACGGTGCCAGACGCTGGATTTTGGCCAGCGAAATGCCACCACTCATATTGACCAAATCGGTGACATTGGCCAGCGCGGACTGCGCCCGCGAACCCAATATGCCGAATGCTGCACGCGTGAGACCTTCTCGACCCAGATGCGCTCGCACCAGATTGCGTGACTGGCCCATGCCGGAACGATAGGCGCGGCATTGCAGAATCAAGCGTTCCTTTTGCTGCGCCAAGGTTTCGACCGGTTCGCTGATTTCAGGTTTGGACATGCCGACCTCTTTCACGAAAGCGCATCATGATCGTTGCGCAGCTCTTCCATCGTTGCCGGCATGGAGAACAAGCCTTGCTTGATCTGCGCTTGGATATACAGGAAGATCCCGATTGTCACGACAGTGGCAACCAGCGCCATGATCAGCAGGATTTTCCAGCCCAGCGACGGCCAACTCAGATAAACGATGAGCGCCGACCAGTAGGCCACCGCAAACCAGGCAACGATGACGGCCAGTGCAAACAGCACGGCAAGGCGCGCGGCATTGGCGCGGATTTCAGCCAGTTCCAGCGCGGCCAGCTCAATCCGGCTCATCAACAGCCCGAAGGCGTTGCGGATCAGGCCCGCCACGCCACCCATCAAGCCGGAATCGGCATTCTGAGAACGTGTGGTTTGGCGTTCCATGAATGGCTCCCGCTTACTTGCGCGAGATCAGGAAACCGAACAGCACACCGATGCCGGCAGCCACAGTGACAGCACGCCATGGATTTTCATGTACGTAGTCGTCAGTCTTGACGGCGATTTCCTTGCCGGTTTCGATGGCGGCAACTTGCACTTCGTGCGCCTTGGCAGAAGCGGTGTCCAGCAGTTGCAGACCGCGGGCACGCAGTTCTTCGGCACGTTCGCCGGTAGAACTGGTGGCTTCACGGAACAGATCCTGTGCATCCTTGATCAGGCTTTTCATATCGCTACGGGTGGTTTTCAAGGTAGATGCTTTCATTGGTTGGCCCCTTTTTTTATGAGAGACAGCCTGCGCTGCGAGTGCTGCGACGAAGCTGGCGGTTGAAATAGCGGTTGTCGGTCAGCCTTGACCGAGGCATTACGACATCTTTTCTGATCCGGTTACAGCACTTTGCTGCCATTGCAGCTTGGATCAGTCACGTATTTAAGAACCTCCATAACGCGTTTGTTAAGTGTTTTACCATATCTGGTTGACGATTGAACAGGCGGTAGCGCACACAAGGCGGAAATAATCATTTTTAAATTCAAATACCGGGCGTGCAATCCGCGCAGTGCGCCAGATCGTCAACCTGACGCGCCAAATTCTCCTGCAATGCACGCAGCGCCGTACGCACACCTTCCTCGATGACGGGATGATAGAACGGCATTTCCAGCATCTGCTGCACCGTCATGCCGCTCTGACAGGCCCAAGCCAATAGATGCGCAAGATGCTCGGCGCGCGGCCCGACCATCTCGGCTCCCAGCAGACGTTGCGTGCCACGCTCGCCGTAAAGCCGCAGCAGGCCGCGGTTCTGTCGCATCACACGGCTGCGCCCCTGATTCTCGAACGAGACTTCACCCGTCATGAAACGTTTATCTTCAAGATCGCGCGGCGTCTGCCCCAGCGAGGCGATCTGCGGATCAGTGAATGCGATATTCAATGGCAGACGCCGCAAACCAGCTGCGACATCGGGAAAGCGCCCGGCATTGTCGCCAGCAATACGCCCCTCATCGGTGGCCTCATGCAGCAAGGGACGCTCGTTGTCGACATCACCGGCGATGAAGATCGGACTCTCGCCACACTGCATGGTCAGCGTATCGAAAACGGGAATGCCTTTGTCATCAAGTTGCAAACCCGTTGATTCCAGCCCGAGCCCTTGTACATTCGGCTTGCGCCCCGTCGCCGCCAGCACATAACGAAAACGCTCGGTACGTGTCTTGCCATCGGCATGGCGCGATTGCAGTTCCACTTCCTCGCCGACGACATGCGCCGAGACGATCTCGGTTTGCATGCGCAGATCGACTTCGGCACCGATCGCGGCCAGTGCAGCCTGATTGACCTTGTCGTCGGCAATCTGCGCCAGACGATCAGCGCGACCGAATACGACCACGCGCACACCTAGGCGATGCAGCGCCTGACCAAGCTCAAGACCGATCACCCCTGCACCGACCACCGCAATCGAATCCGGCAGGTCATCCCAATCGAATATATCGTCACTGACGATGACGCGTTTGTCCAACGCTCGCAAATTATCAGGAATGACAGGATGTGAACCTGTGGCGATCACGATGCTTTTCGCATGGACTTCGGTATCGTCGCCAACCTGCAAGCGAGTCGGCGCGAGGAAATGCGCATGACCCCACAGGCGCTCATGCGCCTCGATACGTGCAATACCTTCCTCTACAAAGCCGACAAAACGATCGCGCTCGCTACGCACGCGCTGCATCACGGCCTTGCCATCGATGCGCGACTGCGTGACCTCGATACCGAAACCATTGGCAGTAGCAACCACATGGGCCGCTTCAGCCGCTGCAATGAGCAGCTTGCTGGGCATGCAGCCGACGCGCGCGCACGTAGTGCCGTAGGCGGTGCCTTCAATCAGTACAACATGCTTGTCGTGCGTCTTGGCGGCACGCCATGCCGACATGCCGGCACTGCCAGCGCCGATCACGGCCACATCGCATTCGATCTTTTTCATGAATCCAGTCTCCCACCGCGAGGTTCGTCCAACACCAGATCATCATGCGGGACCGAAGTTCCGCCAGCGTGTGTCAGTCGTTCAACGCACGCAGTTCGGCAATGTCGGCAATGCTGCCGAGCTGAATCACGACCGGATTGGCCGCGCCCCGTGCCTGCATCGGCCGCCATGCAAAGCGCCATTCACTTTCAGCCGCGTGCACGCGCTCCTTGGAAAACAGTTTGCCCAATGGGCTTGGCTTGCCGTAGGACATGGCAGCATCAATACCGGCCCAGTTGGGCAAGGTACGCTGGGCGGCGCGATGCACGCGTTCGCCAAAGGCTTCGGTATCGTGAATCACGAGGCAGGCGCCATGCGCAGACTTGCCTTCGAACAGTGCGCCATCCGGCTTTTGCACCAGACTCAGAGCCAGAAAATGCGGATCCGTTGCGGACAGGACGGGAAATTGCGGAGGAGCGAGACGAAACTCGCCGTGGCTGAGTGCGCGCTCCAGCTTGTCGCGCTCGGCAAAGTAATACAGCTTGGGCGGGCGATTATTATCGATGTTGGTCATAAAGCGATCCAGAAAATGAGCATGATCAAGTGACCAGGTTGCTCATTTAAGCAGAATCCGTCAGAGGCGGCAAACTGCGGAATGCCAGACCACACAATGCAAAATGGCCGTGCTCCTGTAATGGGAACACGACCAACCATATCGTCATGCGGCAGCATCTCGCTGCAACACATGCATTACATGCCGCGACGATGTGCGTTAGCGACCAATTGTGGTATTGGCACGCGAGCGCTGTTCAAGTTCGATACGCTGTTGATCGATGCGATCGGCATTGCCACGATTCTGGGCATCGATGCTGCCATTGGCACCAACGTTACTGCGGCTCTTGACGCCAGAGGAGGTCGATGAGGTGCCGCTGTTCGACGAACGCACCGAACCTTGGGACGACGTATCCACACCCGTGGAAACACCCGAATTCACGCCGGTATTGCCCACCTTGCCACCTATACCGACATTTGCGCCGACACCAGTGGAAGTGGAACCGGAGGCATCACCGGCACCTGCACCCATGCTGGTCCCGGCACCAGCCCCCACACCGACACCTACGCCTGCTTGCGCCAATGCCAATGAGGAGGCCGAAGCCACAGCAACGAAACACAGCGAACGAATCGTTTTGCCTAACGTCATGATGAATCTCCTTTTGTTTAATAGGTGGTGTTTGGAGACTGCATCCCGACCAGCGTTCACATTGATTGCGTAACAGTGTGCGACAAACCACGCAAATTGCAACAAAGCACCACTATCTGTCGGACAAGGTCTACGGAATGCAATTTGCACTACCCGTTCAAACCGTTGTGGTTTCTATTGCCGAAATTCATTGGCTCAGGACTTGCCGCGCTAATTCTGCATGAGCATGCAAACCCATTGCGCGGCGACTTCAAGCTATTGTGGAGAGACAATGTCGCGATGAATCATGAAAGAAAACGTGACAGGCAAACAAAGGAACCTAGAGTTGCCTTCAACGCTCGCCACGATGGCGCAGCCAGTACCAGAAGATGCCGATCCACTCGTGCATGGCATAGCTGCTTTGATGCAACCATGCAGCGCGCGGAATGTAATCGGCAGGGATCGCAGGTGCCGTAGACACAAAAGCGGTCGGTGCCGGCGTAATGCGCAAGCCGGTACGCGCAAAGACACCGACCGCACGCGGCATGTGCATGGCATCGGTAATCAGCAACACGTCGCGTACGCCTTCTTGCGTCAACATCTGCGCGGTCAGACGGGCATTTTCTGCCGTGTTGTCGGATGCGCCCTCTTCCCACTGTACCGGCACACTGAATTCATCACGCAAGACACGCGCCATGATTGCCGCTTCGGATTCGGCCGCACCTTCCGGACTACCGCCAGTCACCAGCAAGGGCAAGCCGGTGGCGCGCTGCAACTTGGCAGCATAGCGCAAGCGCCTCAGGGTGGCAGCACTCGGCCCATCCTGATCGGCGAATTCGGGCGCATTGGCAAGGCGACCGCCGCCCAGAACCACGATTGCCTGTGCAGAACCAACATAGGGCAGCATCAGCGCCGGGTAACGTTGTTCCAGTGGCTGTGCGAGCAGCAAGGCACCGGGTCGCGTCGAGAGCAATCCCAGCAGCAACAAGGCCGACACTGCCAGCCATGCACCAACACGCGGCCATCGCTTGCGCAAGAGCATGCCCATTGCGCACAACAGGAGCAGGTTAAGCGGCGGCAACAGCACTGCGCCAAGCAAGGTATTGAGAAGCCAGCCCGTGCTCATGCGGTCATACCACCTTGTGCAGCACCGTTCATTCTTTCATCTGCGGTTCGGCAATGGTGCGCAACTGAAAACGGCCATCGGTATTGAACAACCATGTTTCAATCACTTCGACACGACCGCCACGCAACAGGGCCGGTGCCGGCTTGGGAAACGGCGCGGTCTGCTTCAATGAAGTCAGTGCAGTGGCTTCCGTCGTGCGATCACGATTCGACCGCATGATTTCGCTGCGTACCAGACTGCCGTTGGCATCGACCACATACTTGACCACGACGACCGAACGCAGCAATGCCTGTGGTCGGCCGATGAAGACCTTGGTGGAATTGACCGCCGCGATACGTTGCGCCAGTGCTGCCTTGTAATCGCTCAGAGTATGGGCAGTCGATGTACCGTCGGCAGTGGTTTCCACCGCAGCACGTTCATCAATGCGCGTACCGGTGCAGGCAGTCAATGCCAAGGCGCACAGCCCCAGCGTGATGGGGCGGAATCGTATTTTTTTCATGCTATCTCGCTCTTGTCTCGTTGTCGAATTCTCGCGGTCGTTCTTGCTTATCCGGATTGCGTCGTTGCCATGATGACGATGCGCCAGTGTATGCCCGCATTCGGCAGGCACTCAACACGGCACTTCAATCAAATTTTCCTTGCTGGCGAAACTGCTCTGTTGCCGCAATCAATGCCTGTGCCGTCCCCGGCTCCATCGCCGCATGCCCGGCATCGGCGATCAGTTGCAAGCGTGAACCCGGCCAAGCCTGATGCAAGCGCCAGGCAGACACGGGCGGGCACACTGCGTCGTAACGTCCCTGCACGATCATCGCCGGCAATTGTGCAATGCGATCGATCTGCCGGATCAACTGATCTTCCTCCATGAAACCGCGATGTAGGAAGTAATGCGCTTCGAGCCGCCCGACACCAAGCGCTACCGCATCTTCCTCGAAGGTCGCAATGATCTCGGCCTGTGGCTGCAGGAACAGGCAGCGGCCTTCATAACCGCTCCACTGGCGCGCAGCCGCGACCGACAGTACCTCGTCCTTGCCGAACAGCCGTCGCGCATAGGCTTGTAGTAGATCGCCGCGCTCTTCTTCGGGAATCGGTGCGACGAATTCCGCATGGGCTTCCGGGAAAAACTGGCGCATGCCATACATAAACCAGTCTATCTCGGCCTTGGTACAGAGAAAGATGCCGCGCAGAATGAAGCCGAGGCAGCGTTGCGGATGCGCCTCGCCATAGGCCAATGCCAGGGTCGAACCCCAGGAACCGCCGAAGAGCAGCCATTGATCGATGTCCAGATGGCGTCGCAGTGCTTCGATGTCGTCGATCAATAGCGGTGTCGTGTTGTCTTGCCATGCGCCGAGCGGCGTGGACTTGCCGGCACCACGCTGATCGAACAGGACGATGCGGTAATGCGCAGGATCAAAGAAGCGTCGATGCGTAGGCGAAATGCCGCCGCCGGGGCCGCCATGCAGAAACAGCACGGGCATGCCCTGCGGGTTACCGCATTCCTCCCAGTACAGTGTATGGCGCGCATCGACCGCCAGCATACCGTGGCGATACGGCTCGATTGATGGAAACAGGAAAGATTCGGCAGTACGCATGGAAAGCCCTCGAACGCATGCGGCATTGTATCCATTCCGTGCAGGATTGCTGCGTGAAGCAGCGCACGCGAACTTATCGTTTTTCGCCGCCTCTACCTTGTTCATCGAACTCGTCTCGCCGGCAGGCAAGACCGCGTACAGGAGAGGAATATGCATTTGTTGAACGACTGGTTGCTGGCTGGCATTCCGCTCGCCAACTGGCTCAATGCCCTGATCGTTGCGATCGTGGCCTTCGTGATGATGGATCTGGTCACCCGCTTTGTCACCAACCGATTGCAGGCGTTATCAACACGTACGACGGGACGCGCCGATAACATCCTCGCCGACGCCCTTGCACAGACGAAGCGCTGGCTGCTCCTGCTGCTGGCGATTGTGATCGGGCTCGGCACGATGGACTTGCCGGTGCGCATTGGCATCCGTCTGGAACAACTGGGCACCATCCTGATCGGCGTACAGATCGCGATCTGGTTCAACAGCGGCATTTCGGCGTGGATGCGTCGCGTCGTCAACCCCGAAACCACGCCCGATCTGCGTAACCGCGCCACCACCACGACTATTGCCTTCCTCGTGCGCCTGCTGGTGCTGGTCACCATCGTGCTGGCGGTATTGGCCAATCTGGGCGTCAACATTACAGCCTTCGTTGCCAGTCTCGGCATTGGCGGTGTCGCTGTCGCACTGGCCTTGCAGACGATTCTGAGCGATCTGTTCGCGTCACTTTCGATCGCATTCGACAAACCCTTCGAGGTGGGCGACTTCATCATCGTTGACGAAGTCATGCTGGGAACGGTCGAATACATCGGCATCAAGACCACGCGTCTGCGCAGCCTCAGCGGCGAGCAGCTGGTGCGCTCGAACGCCGAACTGTTGAAATCCGTCATCCGCAATTACAAGCGTATGTCCGAACGCCGCGTGGTGTTCAGCTTCGGCATTCGCTACGAAACCCCTGTCGATGACGTCGGTGCACTCGGCAGCGTAGTCAGGGACATCATCAACGGCATCGACAACACGCGCTTTGATCGTGCGCATTTTCAGAAATTTGGCGCCAGCAGTCTCGATTTCGAGGTGGTGTATTACGTACTGAGCAGCGACTTCAACGTCTACATGGATATCCAGCAACGCATCAATCTCGAACTGATGCGTGCCTGCGCCGAACGCGACATTCACTTTGCCCGGCCGACAACCATCATGCACATGGGGTCGGAAATCCAGGTCGCGACACAAGAGAAACAAGAACAGGCCGCAGGCGGCATGCGCTTGGTCTGAGGCGAACGATCAGCGGTTGGTTGCCATGCGCGCCGCCAGCCGCTGACGCGCAATATCGAACACCCAATTGAAGCAGAATGCGTAAAGCATGAAGAAAATGGAGAAGGTCACATCCAGCAACAAGGCGTCTAGCACGGAAATTGCGAGCCACCAGGCGGTCAACGGCAAGGCGATGGCCATGAAAAACGCTTCGAAACCCAGCGTATGCACGACACGCATGCGCACACTACGACGCCAGGCATAACGCCGCTCAACCATTTCATAGAAATGGTTGTAGAGCATGTTGGAAATCATGGCGGCCACAGCCAGCATCAATGCCAAGGCACCGAAATGGAACATGTCCATGCCAAAGCCGATCGACATCAACGGCACCAGAATCACCAGTGCGCCAACCTCGAACAACACGGCATGCAGAACGCGACGTAACAGCGTATTGATAAAAAACTCACATGAAAAAACGGCACAGCCCGTGATTATAGGCGTCCTGCACCTATCCCACAGAGCGCCTCGTCCCGCGACGCACGATGCCAAAAATGCACGCGGCACAAAAATTTCCCAAACAACCGTGACTTTTCCAAAAAACTACTCTATACTCCTCCCTCTTCAGACATGTCGGACAGTGACGCCGGCAGTTTGACTGGGTTGGCTAACCTGAACGGGTGCTTAGCTCAGTTGGTAGAGCGGCGCCCTTACAAGGCGTAGGTCGGGAGTTCGAGCCTCTCAGCACCCACCACCGGTCAAACAGATATCTGAAAAAGTTACGTAGTTAGGAGTGGTAGTTCAGTTGGTTAGAATACCGGCCTGTCACGCCGGGGGTCGCGGGTTCGAGCCCCGTCCACTCCGCCAAATACAAAACGCCCGCACATGCGGGCGTTTTTCTTTTGTGCGCGACCGCACATCTTCGCAACGGTGCGTTGCCCATGCTCGAATTGGGATCGTCGCCTAGTCTGCCAAGCAGTAGACAGCAGCACAACTGCCCAATCACCGTTATTCCCGCAAACGTTTTCTGTAACAGCGCCTTACAGGCGCTATACCAATGTGCCGCACGCAGTAGCTGCCATCCATAATATGGAACGCTCACAGCAAATCTAAAGGAATTTTTAAATAACGCACGCCGTTGTCTTCCGGGGGTGGCAACAGGCCGGCGCGTATATTGAGTTGCACTGCAGGCAACATGAGGACCGGCAAAGCCAGCGTCGCATCGCGTGCACGACGCTTGGCAACAAATTCGCTTTCCGCAATGCGGTCATGCACATGCAGATTGTGCGCACGTTGCTCGACTACCGAGCAAGACCATGCAGGCTGGCGCGATGCCGGTGGGTAGTCATGGCATAGATAAAGCCGCGTCTCGTCAGGCAACGACAAGATGCGTTTGATCGAGCGATATAAGGTCGCCGCATCGCCACCGGGAAAATCGCAACGCGCGGTGCCCACATCCGGCATGAACAAGGTATCGCCGACAAACACCTTATCGTCAATCAGGTATGCCGTATCAGCGGGTGTGTGGCCTGGTACATGCCACGCCTGTGCTTCCAGCTCGCCAATCAGGAACGTTTCATCGGCCTCGAACAAATGATCGAAATCACGCGCGATCCCGAAAGGCGTTTTGTCCAGATTGTAGACATGCCGAAACAGCTGCTGCACATCACGTATGCGCGACCCGATGGCGATGCGACCGCCGAGACGACTGCGTAAATATGGTGCTGCCGAAACATGATCGGCATGGGCATGCGTTTCGAGCAGCCATTCCACCCGCAGTTGCTGCGCCTCGACAAAGGCGATGATACGATCGGCCGAACACGTGCTGGTTCGGCCGCTGCGATTATCGTAGTCGAGCACCGGATCAACGATGGCGCAAGCAGAGCCTGCACCAGCGTGAATCACATGACTGACGGTGAAGGTTTCAGGATCGAAAAAGGAAGCGACCTGTGCTGCCATCGTCTTTGACGAATCAATACGTCTTGTACGCCAGATACTTGCCGCTCATGACGATCTGCACGCGGTCGCCATTCGAATCAGGCAGGCGGCTCATGTCCATCTTGAAATCGATCGCGCTCATGATGCCGTCGCCGAATTCTTCGTGGATCAGTTCTTTCCACGTCGTGCCGTAGACCTGCACGAGTTCATAGAAGCGATAGATGGTCGGATCGGTCGGCACCGAAGTCGGCAGCGAACCACGATATGGCACGACCATCAGCCATTTCTTCTCTTCTTCGGTCAAGCCGAAAATGCTGGCGATGATGTCGGCCGCATTCGGATCGAAAGTCATCTGACCGAGGCAGCCAGCCGTGACCCATTCCTTGCTGAGGCCGACCTTGGCGGCGACATCCGACCATTTGAGGCCCTTGGCGACTTTGGTGGAAATGATTTTTTCGGTGACTTCGAGGCGACTCATTTGGTAACTCCTTGGTTGAATACGGAAAAGAAAATCAGGCAATGCGATGCAACGGCACGGCCGTGGCAGTTGACATCACAGGTTGGGAAACAG
>NZ_CAJYMD010000006.1 GCF_913776015.1 uncultured Oxalicibacterium sp.
GGCGAGTTCGATGCGCGTCGAGCGTGAACCATCGTGCAACGCTTCATGAAATTCTTCGGCAATCGATACGTGTTCGCGCAACCATTTTTCGGCAGTTGCATGGCTGAGATTGACATGCAGCCAGACGAATTCGCCAGGCGGTCGTTGCACTAGCCATTCGGCTGCCTGTTGCGAATCAATGGCGATGGCTTGCGCCTGTCTGCCGAACAGGAAAGCCCAGACGACGCCCGAGCGGTCGGCGCCATAATGCAGATCGGTTTTCTGGTTCACGGCAGCGGACGGTGGGTGGCAGGTGCCCAGGCAACGGTTGGGATCGGGAGTGGCAGCATCGCCGCGTTGTGGCAATCGATGCGGCAATCGTCGTGGAACGCTTGCCGGAATTGGTCGAGGCCTCAATCACGCCGGCCCCGTTGGCGTTTTTTCATGGTTGCCATCATGCATGTCGTATGTGACGGCGATGTTACAAGCGGGATGAAAAGTGCGCGTCAGGAAGAAAAATTGTCCTCGCTGCATCGCCGGACCTGCGTATCGTGCAGGGCTGGCAGCGGCAAGCAGGTAGAATAGCGGCTGCCTTATTCCTTACAAGAGACGTTTTCCATGTCCATACAGTGGTTCCCCGGTCACATGAACGCCGCCCGCAAGAAAGCGGCGGAAACCATGGAAAAGACCGACATGATCATCGAAGTGCTGGATGCACGCATTCCGCAAGCCAGCCGCAATCCGATGATCGAGGAATTGCGCAAGGCGCGGCAGCGTCCCTGCCTCAAGATTCTCAACAAGGCCGATCTGGCCGACCCGCAGGCCACGCAGAAATGGCTCGACTTCTACAACGCGCAGAAGGATGTGACGGCGGTTGCCCTGTCATGCAAGAAGCCGGGCGACGTCGCGAAGGTGCCGGGTTTGGCAATGAAGATCGTGCCGCATCGCGGTACCGCGCTCAAGCCCTTGCGCATGATGATCATGGGCATTCCCAACGTCGGCAAATCGACGCTGATGAATGCTCTGCTCAAGAAGCGCGTCGCCAAGGTGGGCGACGAACCTGCCGTCACCAAGACCCAGCAGCGTCTTTATCTTGGCAACAACATGGTGCTGACCGATACGCCGGGCATGATGTGGCCCAAGATCGAGCATCCGACGGATGGCCTGATGCTGGCAGCCAGCCATGCAATCGGCAGCAATGCGCTGATCGAGGAAGAGGTCGCTACCTTCCTGGCGGAAATCCTGTTGCAGCATTACCCGCAGTTGCTGACGGCACGCTATGGTTTCAAGACCGATGGTATCGATGGTGTCAGCGTGATCGAAGGGGTGGCACAGCGCCGCGCGTATCGCATCAAGGGCGGTGACTACGATCTGGAAAAGGCCGCGCATACCTTCCTGCAGGATTACCGCAGTGGTGCCCTGGGGCGCATCAGTCTCGAAACGCCGGAAAGCCGTATCGCCTTGCTGGCGAGTTACGTGCCACCGGTTTTGCTGGGCGAGCCGCAAGAGCCGGAAGAAGAGTAAGTCCTGCCAGGTCAGGATGGGGCTGACGCTTCTTCCGTCGCGGTGGTTGTCGCAGAGGCGGAGGATGATGCATCTGCATCGTCCGTTGGCACATCCACTTGCATCGCAGGTGCCGTCCCCGTCATCACCACATAGCTCGATTTTTCTTCTTCCGGGACAGCCGGGGCTGCGCGAATGCGCAGTATGGTGTATCCAGCCATCAGCGCGAGGATCAGCGCGAAGAACAGCATCAGACTTTGCGGTGCCAGCCAATCCATGATCGTGCCTGCCAGCGTTGGTCCCAGCGCTGCACCAATCCCGTGTACCAGTAGTAAACTGCCGGCGACTTCGAGCAGGCGCGAGCTGTCCACGAGATCATTGACGTGTGCCACGCTCAATCCGTACAGCGTGAAGACAAAGCCGCCATAAAGCACGCCGACGGCGATCAGCAGGTTTTCCGACCAGAGCGAAAACACGAATCCCAGCGCAGCCAGTCCGGCGCTGACCACGCAAACCCACAACATCACATAGCGGCGATCGTGACGATCCGAGTAATGACCTACCGGCCACTGGAACGCAGCACCGCCGAGAATGGTCGCCGCCATGAACGTTGCCACGCCCACATCCGAGAAGCCGACGCCTTGTGCATAGGCGGCACCAAGTCCATAGAACGCGCCATTAAGCAGGCCTGACACGACTGCACCGGCCAGCCCGAGCGGCGAAATGCGATAGAGATTAAGCAAATCTAGTCGTGGCCGTTCGACGGCGACTGGCTGACTGATAGGGGTGAGGGTGATCGGGAGCAATGCGAGTGATAGCAGGATGGAGACCAGTGCAAATGGGACGAAACCAAGTTTGTCACCGACCAGGATCAGCCATTGGCCAATGGCTAGTGCGATGAAGGTTACTGACATATAGACCGAAAAGATGCGGCCGCGTTGTTGACTCGGCGCCAGTGTGTTGAGCCAGCTTTCGATCACGATATAAAGCCCGACTATACAAATGCCGGTGACCAGACGCAGTATTCCCCAAAACCACGGATCGATCCACATCGCGTGCAACAGCGGCATCATGGACGCAATCGATGCCATGGCGGCAAACGTCCGGATATGTCCGACCCGATGAATCAGCGCCGGGCAGAGCATGGTGCCGAGAATGTAGCCGACAAAGAAGGCGGACATGATGAGGCCGGTAACCAAGCTCGAGAATTCGGCCAGTCCCGCGCGCAGGCCCAGCACGGAAAACAGCAGGCCGACGCCGATCACCATCACACTTGTACCGCTGAGTATGGAAGAGAGGGGCAACAGCAATCCGCGCATGAAAATCCTGAATAAAAATAACGTAATGATGGCGGTTTGATCTGGCCAACGGAAACCGCTTGCGTTCAGGTTCGAACCAATCTTCTCATCGATATTCTCGTCGATCGTTCAGCCAGTATGCCAGTTTCCTACTGTCAAACATCGACATCAAAACGAGTGCGTCATCCCCAGTGCGAGGCCATTGCGATAGCGATCTTGCCGTTCACGATACACGTCGGCATACAGACTCGTGCGTTTCGAGAGTTTGTGTACGTAACCCGTACTCACTTTTTGCTGGCCGTTGTCCTGATTCTTACCGTAACCGCCGCGCAGCATGTGGCGACCGATGTCATAGGTGCCGGCGAGCAGCCACATGCGTTCGCGTTCAGCATCGGCTAGACGATGGTTCGTCCAGGAAGCCATTACGGTCAGCGCCTGCATTTTGTATTTGCCGGCGAGATAGGTGATGTCATCGCGACGTGCGTTGGCTTCATGTGCCAGCGCAGCAGACCAATTGTGTGCGGCGTAATTGAAAGAAACGCTGCGTGGGCGGGCATTTGCATCGGGGTCGCGCGCTACCTTGATCGCGGTATTGATGAAAAAGCCTTGCCACTTCGGGGTTTGGTAATACACGCCCTGGCTGATGCGTGTGGCATCGGCAAAACCCAGCGCGGTATCGTTGATGCCATCCGTGGTGTAACTACCTGTCTGATAGGCCGCTAGCGAAGCATTGAAGCCGCTATTGATCCACGGTTCGTATTGCCATGCTGCATCCCATAAAGGCGTCAACGCACGACCAAGGCGCAAGGTGCCATATGTGTCGCTGTGCAGGCCAACCGTGGATTCGCCTTGCCAGAATGTGCGCGGACGTTCGCTCTCGCCGGTATCAGGATTGAAACGCGTTTCCAGCCGGAAGGTGGCCTGTAGGCCACTGCCCAAATCTTCCTTGCCATGAATGCCCAGCCAATTGTTGTAGCCGCGCGCCAGGCCGGCACTTTCGCCGCTGCGTTTAACGATACCGAGATCGAGGTAGCCATACATCGTCACATTGGACTGCGCTTTTGCTGATGTGCAAAGCGTGGCCAACAGCAGGGGCAACATTCCCAACAAGAGTGGCAGGGCAGGGAGCGGATGGGTAACGATGGGAATGTCCTTTCTGCAAAACAGGGGGCGATGCCAATTGCGTGCCGACAGTCATGCTGCACATGGCAACTTTGCGGCGGCCTGCGCATACGTAGAGCGCTCTGTTGCGCGCAGGTTCCGCAGTGGCTGAGGATGATCACCATGTCGCATGTGGTAGCGATGCAAGAAGCGGCCTTCAAAACAGGCGTTCTGTACGCAGCATGCGCAAAAGAAAACGCCCCGCAAGGCAAAACCTTGCAGGGCGTTTGATCGCTGGACTGGAAGGTCCGAGCAACGGCTATTACATCATGCCGCCCATGCCACCCATACCGCCCATGCCACCCATGTCAGGCATTGCTGGTTTGTCTTCAACGATCTCGGCAACCATGCAATCCGTGGTCAGCAGCAGGCCAGCGATCGATGCTGCGTTTTGCAGAGCCGAACGGGTGACTTTAGCTGGATCCAGAACGCCCATTTCGACCATGTCGCCGTAGGTGCCGTTGGCAGCGTTGTAACCGAAGTTACCTTTGCCTTCCTGTACTTTTGCCACAACGACCGAAGCTTCGTCGCCTGCGTTTTGAACGATCATGCGCAGTGGTTCTTCCATTGCACGCAGAACGATGCGGATACCAGCTTCCTGATCCGAGTTGTCGCCTTGGATGTTCAGGTTTGCACGTGCGCGCAGCAGGGCAACGCCACCGCCAGGAACGATGCCTTCTTCCACCGCAGCGCGGGTTGCGTGCAGCGCATCTTCAACGCGTGCTTTTTTCTCTTTCATTTCGACTTCGGTTGCAGCGCCAACCTTGATCACCGCAACACCGCCTGCCAGTTTGGCAACGCGCTCTTGCAGTTTTTCACGGTCGTAGTCCGAGGTTGCTTCTTCGATTTGTGCGCGGATTTGCTTGACGCGTGCTTCGATTGCAACAGCTTGGCCAGCACCGTCGATGACGATGGTGTTTTCCTTGCCGATTTCGACGCGTTTTGCCTGGCCCAGTTCTTCCAGCGTGATTTTGTCGAGCGACAGGCCGACTTCTTCCGCAACCACTTGACCGCCGGTCAGGATCGCGATGTCTTCCAGCATGGCTTTACGACGATCGCCAAAGCCAGGTGCTTTCACTGCGCAGGTTTTCAGGATGCCACGGATGTTGTTCACAACCAGGGTTGCCAGTGCTTCGCCATCGATGTCTTCAGCGATGATCAGCAGTGGGCGACCAGCTTTGGCAACTTGTTCCAGTACTGGCAGCAAGTCGCGGATGTTCGAGATTTTTTTGTCGAACAGCAGAATGAATGGGTTTTCCAGCAGAGCGACTTGCTTGTCTGGGTTGTTGATGAAGTAGGGCGACAGGTAGCCACGGTCGAATTGCATACCTTCGACAACGTCCAGCTCGTCGTTCAGCGATTTGCCGTCTTCAACGGTGATAACGCCTTCCTTGCCGACTTTTTCCATTGCTTCAGCAATGCGTTCGCCGATCGACGAATCGCTGTTGGCCGAGATCGAACCGACTTGTGCGATTTCTTTCGAGGTCGTGCATGGCTTGGCGATCGTTGCCAGTTGTTCGACGGTTGCAGCAACTGCCTTGTCGATACCGCGCTTCAGATCCATCGGGTTCATGCCGGCTGCAACGTATTTCATGCCTTCGCGAACGATGGCTTGTGCCAGCACGGTTGCGGTCGTGGTGCCGTCACCTGCGTTGTCGTTGGTGCGCGAAGCGACTTCTTTCACGAGCTGAGCGCCCATGTTTTGCAGCTTGTCTTTCAGTTCGATTTCTTTAGCAACCGACACACCATCCTTGGTGACGGTAGGGGCGCCGAACGAGCGCTCCAGAACAACGTTACGACCTTTAGGACCCAGCGTAACTTTGACTGCGTTCGCCAGAATGTTGACGCCTTCGACCATCTTGGCGCGCGCTGCGTCGCCGAAAACAACTTCTTTAGCTGCCATCTTGATTACTCCTGATTATTCGTTGGATGAAAACACCGGTTTCCGATCGTGGCAGAGATGCCAGCAGATCAGAGAAGCGGCATTATTTTTGTACGATTGCCATGATGTCTTCTTCACGCATGACGAGGACTTCCTCGCCTTCGACCTTGACGGTCTGGCCGGCGTATTTGCCGAACAACACGCGGTCGCCGACTTTGACGTCGAGTGGGCGTACTTTGCCGTCGTCGAGGATCTTGCCGTTGCCAACTGCCAGAACTTCACCTTGATCTGGTTTTTCAGCAGCCGCTTCAGGGATTATCAGACCGGATGCCGTTTTGGTTTCCTGATCCAGACGCTTGACGATCACGCGATCGTGCAAAGGACGAAGGTTCATACAAACTCCTTGATTTTCAATAAGTTGTTGATTTGTGCGGCGAAAGGGCCGCGATGAAAATTGGTCGAACACGGGATGTTGTTAGCACTCTACCCCGGCGAGTGCTAAGTATAGGGACGGTTGCCGGATAATTCAAGGGACTAGCCGGAAGCAATTTTCAGATCAGCGTTCGCCAGAGGAGCATGCCGCCTATTAGCAGGCTAAGAAAGCCGAAAGCGGCACGAAGGTGTCTAGCGGGCAGGTAATCGCCCAGTTTGCCGCCAAACACCATGGCGATCAGCACTGCAGCCGTAAAAGGCAGAGCCAGGGAAGTACTGAAGCGTCCGCTGCCAATGATGGTCAAAACGCCGGTGAGAGAGATCAGGGCAACAATGGACAGCGAGGTCGCCACAATGGTGCGCATGGGTAAATTGGCGACGCGTTGCAGGACCGGCACAATGACAAAGCCGCCGCCGACACCCAGTAACGCCGACAGGATGCCGGCCCCAGCGCCCGCCAAGCACAGGATGGCGGCACACGGCGTGTTCCAGCGAAAGCGCCCCGTGACGGAATCCAGTTTGCAGATGGGGTTGCCGCGCACGATTTCCGATTTTTTGTGGCGAGCGCGAAGGATGTTGTTGATGCCCACCCAAAGTAAAACCAAGGCAAACAGGATGGCTACAACGGTGGTCGGCAGATGATGAGAAAGCCAGATGCCGACTGGCGCGCACACTACACCGCTTGCAGCAATCAGGATGGCGGCACGATAACGAACCTGTTCTTTGTGAAGAGCAAACAGACTACCGATGGCGGCGGCAATGCCGACGGCAAACAGGGCGATCGGGCCAGCCTGTGCCAAACCCAGATGCAAGCCGAACATCAGGGCGGGTACGGCGAGAATACTGCCGCCGGCACCGGTCAATCCCATGACCAGGCCGACACCGGCACCAAGCAGAAGAGTGAGCACCATGATGTCAGTGCGATTCGCGCTTTGATTGATGGCGTTCGACCACTTCAAATAGCAGCATGCCGACCAGCATGGCAACCACGAAGGTGACGGCTTGCAGGTTGCCACTGATCAGGGATGCGATTGCCGGGCCGGGGCAGTAGCCGGCAAGCCCCCAGCCGATCCCAAACGTCGTGGCGCCCAATACAAGGCGACGGTCGATCTGGCGTACTGTCGGCAAAGCAATCAGATCGCCAAGCAGGGTGCTTTGACGCCGCTGTGCAAACCAAAATGCCGGGATGGCGACCAGTAACGCGCCGCCCATCACGAATGCCAGCGACGGGTCCCAGTTGCCGGCCAGGTCGAGAAAGCCGATGACCTTGCCGGGTTGTGTCATGCCGGATAGGATCAAGCCGCAACCGAACAACAGCCCGGCAAATAGCGATGTGAGGTTTCTCATGACGCTTCCTTCAGAAAAAATGGCGGACTGTATATATGGTAAGAAAGCCCGCCAGCATGAATGTGGCCGTTGCTACCAGCGAGCGCGGTGAAAAACGGGCGAGCCCGCAGATACCGTGGCCGCTCGTGCATCCCGCGCCATAGCGTGTACCGATGCCGACCAGCACACCCGCTAGGATGAGCATGGGCAGTCCGGCCGGGCTGCCGCCGATCACGGGATGTGCGAACAGTCCATAAAACAAGGGGGAAACGATTAAGCCGGCAACAAATGACAATCGCCAACCGGTGTTTGCATCATTTTTTTTCAGCAGCCCACCGACGATGCCGCTGATGCCGGCGATACGTCCGTTTAACAGCAGGAAAAGGGCGACGGCCGTGCCGATCATGAGGCCGCCAGCGAGTGAAAGGCCGGGAGTGAATTGCATCCAGTTGATATTCATGGTGGGCTCCTACGTTTCAGGGCAATAGAGTTGGTAGAGCACCTGTAAAACGGCAAGCGCTTCGGCGCTGGCGATCTGGTAGAAGATTTGCTTGCCTTCGCGTCGGGTTTGCACGAGTTGCTCGTCGCGCAGTACGCCAAGCTGCTGTGAAAGCGTCGGTTGGCGGATGCCTGTGAGCGCTTCGAGTTCACTGACCGAGCGTTCCTGCTGGGTCAACTGGCACAGCAACAGCAGACGGACTGGATTGGCGAGCGTCTTGAGCAAGGTGCTGGCGCGGGTGGCAGCGTCGGTCAGTTGCGTGAGGTCGGGTGCGGGGCGTGTCATATGGGCCTTGAAAAGCAAACGAATAACGCATACAGTATATCAAAATATATTATGTTTTAAAGTATATTGTTTGTTGTATCTTGTCCCGTCATTCAGGAGTTTTCCATGATCTTTCGTCAATTGTTTGAATCGCTGTCCAGCACCTATACCTATCTGATCGGCGACGAAGAGACAGGGCAGGCCATCCTCATCGATCCGGTGATTTCTGCCATGCAGCGCGATCTGGCGGAAGTGCATCGCCTCGGTTTGACGTTGGCTTACACGGTCGATACGCATATTCATGCCGATCACATCACGGCGGCACTGGAACTCAAGCGTACGGTAGGCAGCAAGATTGCCGCACCAGCCTATGATCGACTGCCTTGCGCAGATGTCGGGATCGAGGAAGGGGTGCCGTTCAGCCTCGGTGGCATTACCTTGCAGCCCTTGCATACGCCTGGGCATACGGCCGGCCATTTTGCCTATGTGCTGGGCGAGCGCGTCTTTACCGGCGACGCCTTATTGATTGATGGGTGTGGCAGAACCGATTTCCAGAATGGCGATGCCGATACGCTCTACAAAAGCGTGCACGACAAGCTGTTTACGCTGCCTGAAGACACGCTGGTTTATCCTGGGCACGATTATCAGCAGCGTTTCGTATCCTCCATCGCGCAGGAGAAGCGGCGCAATCCGCGTCTGGGCAATGACAAGACTCTGGAAGAATTCCGCGACATCATGGCCAATCTGCATCTGCCTTATCCACGCTTCATCGACTATGCCGTGCCCGGTAATCAGCAGTGTGGCGTTTGCCCGTGCGAATTGCCCGAGGATTTAATTCGCTACTGCAATCAGATGACGCAAAGTCAGCAGGGATGACGTCTCTGTGCGGAGACATTGATGGGCACGGAAGCATGACTTTACGATACGTCTAATTTGTGTGAATCCTTTGCTGGCAAAGGATTTAACGATGTTCCTGCTTCTTATATTCATGGGATTGTTGCCAACTGCAGGCTGCGTTTTAATGCTGTTTTTTCAACGCCTGCATGGAGAGTCGGCATGACCAAAGCATCCGTTTTGGGTATCTACATGAACCAGTCGACCGGCAAGATCTGCACGGTCATGAAATTTGCGAACAGTGATTCGGCAGATGCCCCATGTTATGTGACCGACGAGCCTGAATACGTCGAACCATTGCGCAATGAACCCTCCAAATTCGTCAATGCCGTCGGGCAGGTTCTGGTCGCCACAGCCTGATCCATTATTGCTCTCAACTTGCGGGAAATGACGTAGCCCGCTGATCGCGATACTTCAAGTCTGGGATATTTTTTGGTACGCTATTTAACAAACGTTAAATCAAGGTGCTGAAATGTCGCGATTGGAATGGCGTCAGGCTTGGGTTGATGAATTGATAGCTGCCGGCATGTTGCGGGACACGGCGATTTATCTATTCAATGTTTGCTACGGTAATCAGGAAATTGATCTTGACTGCGATCCGCGACAGGCGGCACAAACCTTCATCGTGCATTGAAGGTTTTCTTTTTCTTTCTTCCAAAAAGACCAATCAGCAGCGGCGTACATGAGCGATGCTCGCAAGGCGTTTGCCGGCTTTGCATTCCTACGTGTCATAACGTGGTTGGCTGATAGCGCGTACGCGCCATGACAAATAGCATGAACTCTCCGCCATGTTCAAAAGGAGAAAGTCATGACTCAGCCACCTCAGCAGCAAACACCTCCAGGTAGCGAAAAACAGATGGACCCGCCAGCGGATCACGGCGAGAAGAGTTATCGAGGTTCCGGCAGACTGGAGGGCAAGGTCGCGCTGATTACCGGGGCAGATAGTGGAATCGGCAGGGCAGTGGCGATTGCTTTCGCGCGCGAGGGCGCGGATGTACTGATTTCCTATCTTTGCGAGGACGACGACGCGCGCCAAACCGCGCGGTGGGTAGAGGAAGCCGGACGAAAGGCCGTTTTGCTGCCCGGCGATATTCAGTCATCTAAGCACTGCCAGAAACTGATCGACACTGCACTTGAATCGTGCGGCCGTCTAGATATTCTCGTCAACAATGCGGCATTTCAGCGGCATTACGACAAGATCGAGGATATTTCGGATGACGAGTGGGACCAAACGTTTCGCACCAATGTGACAGCGATGTTCTATCTGTGCCGCGCTGCCATTCCTCACATGAAGGCAGGCGCATCCATCATCAATACGGCATCGATCAATGCAGATTCGCCTAATCCAGGCCTGCTGGCCTATGCGACGACGAAAGGGGCCATTGTGAATTTCACGGGTGGGCTGGCACAGATGCTGGCAGAAAGAGGCATACGCGTGAACGCCGTGTCACCCGGGCCGATCTGGACTCCCTTGATTCCCTCGACCCTGCCGCCAGACAGCGTTGCCACATTCGGCCAGCAAGTTCCCATGAAGCGCCCAGGGCAGCCTGCGGAACTGGCGCCAGCTTACGTATTGCTGGCCTCTGACGAGGCCAGTTACATCTCAGGGGCCGATATTGCCGTCACGGGCGGCAAGCCGATGCTTTGATCGGCATGTGCAACAGTAAAAAAACGGCCTTCCGAGGAAGGCCGTTTTACTTGCTTACGAAAGTCTGGATGGTCCTATTTCGGACGATTATGGAAAGGATTTTTGGGATCGCGCTCCATTTCCAGAGGAACATCCTTTTTCGACTCGCCTTTGTGTCCCAGGTGTTGTGTCAACGATGGATTGAATGTGCGTGTTTCGCTTTTGGCGTAAGACGCATGCGCAGATGGTTTGATTCCCGTGCGTTGCTCATAGGTCTGGCTTTCCGGCCCTGTGCCTGCGTGCTCCGGCTGCGGCACGGCTTCGCGATTCTTCTTCACCATGCGATCCAAATTGGACTCGGGAATTTTGCGTTCACTCATGCTGACTCCTTTTACAGAACGGGTGGATCGGTTTCGCGTGCAAAGACCTTGTGCTGCTTCAGCGCCGTGATGAATGCGTTGACAGCTTGGTCCAGGTCGCCACCGTCCAGTCCGACGATGCCGGGATCTGGATTGCCATCCGGCAGCGTCAGTGGAATGCCGACCTTGTCCAGCAGCGTTTGCGCTGCGCCCATGGCCAGAATGGCTTTCCCATGGCGATACTGATCCTTGAGAAACTCGGCGATCTGCCCATCCTTGCACATACGTGCGACAGCGTCGGCGCCGTCGGGAATGGCCACCGCATCGTAGAGAACGGATGGCCCGGCTTCGACAGAGATTTCCACGTGTAACGGTGTACCGCTATCATCCGGCACCTGGCCTAGCATCGCGCCGACGATGCGTGGCACGGCTCCCTCTGCCACCAGACCCGTATAGAGAGCCCGAACGCCGGCACCATCGCTGCCGGGACCAACCAGAATTGCCACGCGTCGGGTGCGGATATCCGCGGCCGGGTATGCCATCATCGATAGTTTTGGCGATGGTTCATAAGTGTGCGGTGGGAGAGGCGAGATATTGGGTGCCGGTGCGGGAAGCGGCATGCCAAGTCCTTGTGCCACGCCATTTGCCAGTTCGTCATCCACATTCATCAGCAATGACACCACCCGGTCGCGGATGGCCTGTATTTGCACGCGCGTCAGTTCAAAGCGAAAAGCACGAATGATGTGCTGTTGTTCGACCGGCGATTGCGATTGCCAGAACAGCCTTGCCTGTGAATAGTGATCGGCAAATTTTTCGGGCTTGCCGCGTACCTTGTCGCCGGCGACCGGTTCCGGCACGCTGGTGAATCCGGTCATGCGGCCAGCCTGAAACGGGCATCCACCGCCCAGGGAATTCGGTTCATAACTGACACGACCCCGATGGATGGCCTGGCGATGCAAGCCATCGCGTTGATTGTTGTGAATGGGCGTGATCGGCGAGTTGATCGGAATTTCATGGAAATTCACGCCGCCGAGGCGGGTGATTTGCGTATCCAGATAGGAGTGAATACGCCCTTGCAGCAGCGGATCGTTGGTGAAGTCAATGCCGGGAATAATGTGCGCTGTACAGAATGCAACCTGTTCGGTTTCGGCAAAAAAATTGTCGGGGTTGCGATTCAAGACCAGCTTGCCCACGGGGATCAGCGGAACCATTTCCTCGGGGACGATCTTGGTGGGATCGAGAATGTCGAACTCGAATGCTTCTGCCTGTTCTTCCGAAAAAACCTGCAACCCGAGCTCCCATTCCGGATATTCGCCGGCTTCGATGGCTTCCCATAAATCGCGACGATGGAAGTCGGGATCGGCCCCCGAAATTTTTACGGCTTCATCCCACATCAGCGCATGCGTACCGGCAACTGGCGTCCAGTGGAATTTGCAGAATACCGATTCGCCTGCGGCATTGACGAGCCGAAAGGTGTGTACACCAAATCCCTGCATCATGCGGTAGCTGCGCGGGATGGCACGGTCGGACATCTGCCACAGCAGCATATGTGTCGATTCCGGCATCAGGGAGACAAAATCCCAGTATGTGTCATGGGCGCTCGATGCTTGCGGCATCCCGAAATGCGGCTCCGGTTTCACCGCATGGACGAGGTCGGGAAACTTCATGGCATCCTGAATGAAGAACACGGGTATGTTGTTGCCGACCAGATCCCAATTGCCTTCATCGGTATAAAACTTCACGGCAAAACCTCGCACATCACGTGCGGTATCGGTCGAACCACGTTCACCAGCGACGGTTGAAAAGCGCACGAATACCGGCGTTTGCTTGCCGTTTTCGGCAAAGGGGGCTGCGCGTGTCAATTCGGTCAGCGCCTTGTAGCATTCAAAGTAACCGTGCGCGGCTGAACCGCGTGCGTGTACGACACGTTCGGGAATGCGCTCGTGATCGAAGTGCGTCAGCTTCTCGCGCAGGATGAAATCTTCCATCGCTGTCGGGCCGCGCAGACTCGCCTTCAGCGAATTCTGATTGTCGGCAATCTGTACACCTTGATTGGTTGTGAGTGCCTGTGCAGTGGAATCGACACGAACACGATCGAGTGATTCGACCGTCGGATTAGTGCCGGGTGATGGTTTGCCTTCCCCGACTTTCACCGAACCATTTTTTTCCGATACCGTGCTGGCCATGACATGCGCATTGGGGGGAGGGCTGCTTGCTCCCATCGGTGGATCGTAGGATGCTGCGTCGATCTCCGCAGGTTTGTTGGGATTATTAGGCATGCTCGCCGTGAGTTCTGCGCTGCCAACGATTTTTTTCAGCAAGTCGGCGGGAACCGCTTTCGCAAGTGTCTTTTGGTCAGGTACAGCGGTGCTCGGGCCGGCCACCGTACTCAAGACGGTTCCCGCATGTTCGGCGTTGTTCTTCGGCATTTCTTCTCCAATATGTTTCGAGGCCTGTC
Organism: uncultured Oxalicibacterium sp.; assembly: GCF_913776015.1. GTDB lineage: Bacteria > Pseudomonadota > Gammaproteobacteria > Burkholderiales > Burkholderiaceae_D > Oxalicibacterium. Next base: position 13,683 of record NZ_CAJYMD010000006.1, read on the forward strand.
TCGCGGCGCGAAGGGAAAACAGGAACTGCAGAGGGCAGAGTAAGAAGCGATGGTTTTACTGACAATCAGACAAACAGAATGCTTCAGGTAGGACATTCGTTTAAGTGTGCATGCTCTCGCACCGAGACGCATACGTTCCATGCCGCGTGACCCGTCTCGCCATCATGTGCTGTCGCAGCTTGAAGTAATAAGCTGCTGCCATAATTTGCGAACGGCGTAAGCCGATTTGATAAATCAATGCGCTTCAAGCGGTCCTGTTGTTTTGAATGAGACGCGCGTCCTCATCCACCTTGATCCTGACCAGGTCGGCAAACGTGCAGAGGTCCAGGCCTCTTCCTAGCAGCAATAGTCGTGTGTGCAGATCGTTGCGGCGTGCTTGGTCAATGTTCTCGCCAAGCAAGGTCAATTGCTTATCGCGAAGATCCACGTAATGCAGTTGATAGGAGGTTGCGAGTTTCTGCCATAAGGCATGAGCGGCAAGCGATTGTCGTGCGCCTGATAGCAGGCAGTGTCCCTGATCTAGCCACCAGCGATAAATGAGCGTAGCTATCCCTCGCCGTTGGTAGGCAGATGCGTAGCGGGAATGGGTGGCCCGCAGATGACGGTCCTGTAGACGATTGAGTTCAATCAGGCGGTTGAACACCGTCACTCCTGCCAGACAGTCTCGTTCGACATCTTCGACGTAGATGTAATGCTCGCCGTCTGCTTCACGATACCGGAATCGCAGATGCGGATAGTGAATCGGTAGTACAGGCAAGTCATGCAGTGCATCGCCGTGTCGGCGCATGCGTTGATGCAAGGCGGCCAAATCACGTTCCACTTCAGCGGGCGGTAATTCGACATCAATGCGCAGGGATTTGCCCAACTGTCCGGCAGGTTCAGGCATGTCAAAGATGCGTTGGGAGCTATTCCGATTGGCGCAGGTCAGTGCATGCAGAACAGTACGGAAGGTATGCAGAGACCCATGAAGCAATTGCAGAGCACGTACGTGTGCCTGCGCAGCGCGCGTTTGCTCGCTGTACAGAAGCGTATCCATAAAGATTGTCCGAAAGCGCGGCTACAACGCATGGTTACGTCGGCCACTATCGCGCCTGGCTTAAGCCCGGCGATAGAAAAATGCGCTAATCAGAGGAAAGGGTTATCGCCGGGCCAGGAAATCTGCTGTCGGCTTCAGGGCGTATTGCGCACCTGTGGATTGCGGCGTGTGCACGATAACCGCTGCCATTACAGGCAGGGCGAGAGTCGTGGCGCCGAAATCATTTAAGGAAGTCATGCGCGGCAGTGTAGGAGAAATGGCGGCCGGGGTCAAACCGGCTGCCGCATGTTTGTTGCCCCGGCCGACTCTGTCATCAGTCGACATTCGGCCGGGCGAGAGCTCGAAGCTTGTATCAGAAACCGTAACCGATGCTGACGATGAAGGCGCGATCGCTCTTCTTCTTGCCGGGCACAGGTTGATTGTCGTAATCGAGATTGAACTGCGTGCTCAGATTGAGACCTTTCGAAATCGGCACACGGAAGCCGACGCGATTGCGCACGAGTGTATCGCTGGCATCTTCAAGGCTGGCATCAATGCTCAGGTATTCGAAGAAGACCAACTTGTCATCCCAGAATTTGCGGTCATATTTGACGCCCAGACTCAGCGTGGGGAACGATTCATCCGGCGCGACATAATAGCGCTCTTTTACATAGTTCAAGCCGAGTTCGCCTGAGAGCTTGGTTTGTGGTGTTTCAATGAACTGACGACCGTAACCGGTACCGAGTGACGTACGCAATTCCAGATCGGCCATCTTGTCGTTCTCGGCCTTGGCGCTGACGAAGACATAGTCCTTGGCATTCAGAAAGCGATCGTACTTCGCCAGCAGACGGCGGTTCGAGGTTGTGGTGACATCTGCAGAACTGGCTTCGTTGAGTTCCCAGCCCAAGGTATAGCGATTCTTGATGTCGCGTGCGACGAGTTCGCCATTGACGTTGAGTTTGTCGTCATTCGAATTGCCGCGATTGAAGGCGCCACCGAGATCGAGGCGGCCACTGTATTTCATCGATTCATCGATGATCGGAGGATTGATTGCTGCCAGTTGCGCGCGCGAGATGGTTTGTGCTGGCTCCGCGGGCTGAGACCTCACACGTATCTCGTCATCTTCGCGTACGACCACCTGTCCCTTAAGCGCGGTGCCGTCACTAAGCTGGACGCGAACATCGTCATCGGTCGTGAGCTGGCTAACTTCCTTGAAGGGAATCTTGATTTCACCGAAGACGCCGGATTCGAAAACCAGCGTGTCGTCGGTCATTTGCTTGAGCGTGCCGGAAATCTTGTCACCGTTGTGCAAAGTAACGGTTGCTGCATGGGCAGCGGTGCATAGGGCGAGTAGGGAGACGAAAGTGGATGCGCGCACGACATGGCGTGAGAAAAGCGAGGTGCTACGAATAGACATGCATGGATTCCTTGTGACGATAGGCGGAAGACGGGTGCCCGAAAGTCCGACATAAAAAGAGGCACCTCAACGGTGCCTCGTGTATGAACGATATTTGCGTCAGTGGTTCAGCCGGCCGCCAGACCTACTGCATTCTCGTCTTCCGTGCCGGCCACACTGCGCTGCTTGTAGTCAGCGATTGCGGCAATAAATGCATTGTTGAATGCGGGCAAGTCATCGGGTTTGCGGCTGCTGATCCAGTTGTCATCGGTAACGACCTCCCGATCCTGCCACCGTCCGCCTGCGTTGCGGATGTCGTCCTGTAACGACGGCCAGCTCGTCATGGTTCGATTCATTACCAGCCCTGCGGAAACCAGCAGCCACGCACCGTGGCAGATGACGGCCAGAGGTTTTTTCTTTTCGGACATCGTTTGTGCGAATTTGCGCGCCGATTCGTGCATGCGAATGTTGTCCGAATTCATGACGCCGCCTGGCAGCAGAATGGCATCAAAGTCATTGGCATCGAGATCGTCGAATAGCTGGTCGACGAGGAAATGATCGGCTTTCTTGTCATGATGAAAGCCTTGTACTTGCCCTGCTTTTTCAGAGGCGATGACAGTCGTGGCGCCTTCCTTTTCCAGCGCTTCCTTGGGTGAGGTCAGTTCTATCTGTTCAAAACCATCCGTGACGAGAATGGCAATACGCATACCGTTGAGGCTTGTGGTCATGATGACTCCTTTCCAGTTGAATCTGAATGAGTGCGGAAAGAAGCGCGAGTTCAGGCTAATGCGACGATGCAGTGCGGTTCCGCACAAAGAAAAAGCCCTGCAAGATGCAGGGCTTTTCAGGTTTTCCGAAAGGAATCAAGAAGGCGTCAGTTCCGGATTTCCAGTACGCGATTGATGCTCAGTGCAGCCAGTGTCGCAACAGCACCCGACAGCAGGTAGAGGCTGACATAGCCGAGGCCGAAGTTTGCCGACAGACCAAGCGCCACCAGTGGTGCAAAACCGGCACCCGTCAGCCAGGCTAGATCGGAGGTTAGTGCGGCCCCGGTGTAGCGATATTTGCGTTGGAAGTTGGCAGATACTGCACCTGCCGCTTGGCCATACGACAGACCAAGCAGGAAGAAGCCGATCAGAATGAAGGTGTTCTGACCACCAATGCCGCCGCTCATCATCATGGGCACGAAGAAACTGAAGACGGCAATGGCGGCCGCCAGCGTTCCCAAAGTATTGCGTCGTCCAAAATGATCCGCAATCAGACCCGAGAACAGCACGCCCAGTACACCCAGCACAGCGCCGGCCATCTGAATCACCAAGAAATTACTGATCGAACGTGCCGAATAGAGGTTGATCCATGACAGCGGGAATACCGTGACGACGTGGAACAGTGCGTAGCTGGCGAGAGCAGCCAGTGCACCGATCAGGATGTTGCGGCCTTGCGAACTGGCCAGTTCCGACACACTGGCTGGTTGCAGTTCCTGCTCGTCCAGCAGATGCGTATATTCCGGCGTGGAAACCAGGCGCAAGCGAGCGAACAGGGCGACGACGTTGATCGCAAAGGCGACATAGAACGGATAGCGCCAGCCGAATTCAAGGAAATCAGGCAGCGACAGGCTATGCAGCAGATAAGCGAACAAGCCGGCAGCAATCATGAAGCCAAACGGCGCGCCCAACTGGCCCAGCATGGCGTACCAACCGCGACGTTCTTGCGGTGCATTGAGCGCGAGCAACGAGGGTAATCCATCCCAGGAGCCGCCGAGTGCAATGCCTTGGCCGATGCGGAACAGCGCCAAAAACACAATCGCCGTGAAACCCAACGTCGCGTAAGTTGGCAGAAATGCAATGCCAGCTGTCGAGACACCTAACAGGAAAAGTGCCAGTGTCAATTTGGCTTCACGACTGAAACGTTGCTGAATTGCCATGAAGATCACTGTGCCGAAGGGCCGAGCGATAAAAGCAAATGAAAAGATCAGGAAGGAGTAGAGGGTGCCGGTTAGACGTTCTTCGAAGGGAAAGAACACAGCGGGAAATACCAGAACGGAAGCGATTGCATAAACGAAGAAGTCGAAGTATTCGGATGTGCGTCCTAAAACGACGCCAATGGCAATTTCATCCGGTTCGATCTTCCCGCCCTGGGCATTAATATGCCCGGATTGGCGGCTCAGGGAATCGTGCTCTCCGTGTGATACGGAATGGGCGGATAGTCCTGCTTGATACGTGGTAGCCATGATCCTCGCCTCCTATTTCTATTTGATTTAGTGCATCGATTACCTTGTACAGTCCTGTGACCTAGATTAATGGCTGAATACGGCGCTTGCCGCATTCATACTGTACACCCGCTTTGGCCCATGTGGGACAAAATGTCCAATCAAAAGATTGCGCAATTGTGACTATAGTGGCAGCCTTCCCAACCCATGTATGTACGGAATGACTCATTTATTAACACGTCGCGGTCTATGGCTGTTGCCGCTCGTCTTGCTTGCCGGGTGCGATCTGGTCGTACTCAATCCTTCCGGCGACATCGCAGCCCAACAAGGCAATCTCATCATCGTTTCGACGTTGCTGATGTTGCTTATCATTGTTCCGGTCATCATTCTGACCTTCGTTTTTGCTTGGCGTTATCGCAAGGGCAATACCGAAGCGAAGTACGAGCCTGATTGGGATCACTCCACCAAGCTCGAACTGCTGATCTGGGGCGCACCGCTGCTGATCATCATCATTCTGGGTGCCATCACCTGGGTCAGCACCCACAAACTGGATCCGTATCGTCCGCTCGATCGTATCGATGCCAGCCGTGAGCTGCCGCCTGATCACAAGCCGATGACGGTGCAGGTCGTGGCGATGGATTGGAAGTGGTTGTTCATCTATCCAGAGCAAGGTGTGGCAACGGTGAACGAACTGGTGACGCCGGTCGATACCCCGATTCGCTTCAAGATCACCGCTTCGACCGTCATGAACTCGTTCTTCATTCCGGCAATGGCTGGTCAGATCTATGCGATGGCCGGCATGGAAACCACGTTGAACGCTGTCATGAACAAGCCTGGTACATATGAAGGCTTCTCGGCCAACTACAGCGGCGCCGGTTTCTCGCACATGCGCTTTAAGTATCACGCCCTGAGCGACGAACAGTTCGCAGAATGGGTTCGTTCGACCAAGGAAGCTGGCGGCTCGCTTGATCGCGCAGCCTACGTCGAGCTGGAAAAGCCAAGCGAGCGTGAACCGGTACGTCGTTACGGCAAACTGGATGCAGAATTGTTCGAAGCCATCGTCAATCGTTGTGTCGAAGCTGGCACCGTTTGCATGAAAGACATGATGGCTGCGGATGCAAACCGCCTGCGTGTCGATGTTCTGGCACGTAACCTGTCGAAAAACGAAGCTGCGGCACGCCTGGCGCTGATCAACAGCGAAGTGTGCAGTTCCACTCCCAATTGATGAAGAATGAAGATGCAAGAGCATACTAACCATCTGATTTTCGGCCGCCTGGGCTGGGACGCGATCCCGCTCCACGAGCCGATTCTCATCGTCACCTTCTGTGCAGTCGTGCTCGGCGGCTTGACGATGCTTGGCGCCCTGACGTATTTCCGCCTGTGGGGTCCGCTGTGGCGTAACTGGATCACCAGTATTGATCACAAGAAGATCGGCATCATGTACATGATCCTCGGTCTGATCATGCTGATGCGCGGCTTTGCCGACGCGATCATGATGCGTCTGCAGCAGGCGATCGCTTTCGGCGACAACGTCGGTTACCTGAACGCCCACCACTATGATCAGATTTTCACGGCACACGGCGTGATCATGATCTTCTTCGTGGCGATGCCGCTGGTAACGGGTTTCATGAACTACGTGGTACCACTGCAAATTGGTGCGCGTGACGTCGCGTTCCCATTCCTGAACAACTTCAGCTTCTGGATGACCACCTTTGGTGCAGTCCTGATCATGGTGTCGCTGTTCGTTGGCGAATTCGCAAAAACCGGCTGGTTGGCCTATCCGCCGCTGTCGGGCATTCTGGCGAGTCCGGACGTCGGGGTGGATTACTACATCTGGGCGCTGCAGGTGGCCGGTGTGGGCACCACGCTGTCCGGCATCAACCTGATCGCGACCATCGTCAAGATGCGTGCGCCAGGCATGACCATGATGAAGATGCCTGTCTTCACCTGGACCTCGCTGTGCACCAACGTACTGATCGTTGCTTCGTTCCCGATCCTGACGGCAGTCATCACGCTGCTGGCGCTGGACCGGTTCGTGGGCACCAACTTCTTCACGAACGATCTTGGCGGTAACGCCATGATGTACGTCAACCTGATCTGGATCTGGGGTCACCCAGAGGTATACATCCTGATCCTGCCTTGCTTCGGTATCTTCTCCGAAGTGGTCTCGACGTACTGCCGCAAGCGTCTGTTCGGCTACACGTCGATGGTGTACGCAACCGTCGTTATTACCATCCTGTCCTACCTCGTGTGGCTGCATCACTTCTTCACGATGGGTTCGGGCGCGAGCGTCAACTCGTTCTTCGGCATCGCGACGATGATCATCTCGATCCCGACCGGCGCGAAGATCTTCAACTGGCTGTTCACGATGTACCGTGGTCGCATCCACTTCGAACTGCCAATGATGTGGACCATCGCCTTTATGGTGACCTTCGTCATCGGTGGTATGACCGGCGTGCTGCTGGCCGTTCCACCAGCCGACTTCGTACTGCATAACTCGCTGTTCCTGATTGCTCACTTCCATAACGTGATCATCGGTGGCGTGCTGTTCGGTCTGTTCGCCGGTATCTACTACTGGTTCCCGAAAGCATTCGGCTTCAAGCTGGATCCCTTCTGGGGCAAGTGCTCGTTCTGGTTCTGGGTCATCGGTTTCTACGTTGCCTTCATGCCGCTGTACGTTCTTGGCCTGATGGGCGTGACCCGTCGCATGAGCCACTTCGACGATCCATCGCTGCAAATCTGGTTCCAGATCGCTGCGGTTGGCGCGGTGATGATCGCTGCCGGTATCGGTTGCATGCTGATCCAGTTCGGCGTCAGCTTCCTCAAGCGCGACAAGCTGCGTGACGTGACCGGCGATCCATGGGATGGCCGTACGCTGGAATGGTCGACCTCGTCGCCACCGCCAGACTACAACTTCGCCTTCACCCCACGTGTGCATGACACCGATACCTGGGCGGACATGAAGAAGAATGGCTACCAGCGTCCGTTGGAAGGCTATACGCCTATCCACATGCCGAAGAACACAGGTGCCGGCTTCATCATTTCGGCGATGAGCGGTGCGATGGGCTTCTTCCTGGTCTGGCAAATGTGGTTGCTCGCGGGCCTCACGTTCGCCGGCATCGTCGTTGCCTCGATTATCCATACCTTCAATTACAAGCGTGATTTCTACATCCCTGCGGACGAAGTAGCCCGCACTGAAGAAGCACGTACTCGTTTGCTGGAAAGCCATGTCTGATACACACGCAACTATGCATGGCGCCTTGAGCGGCGCCGCTGACGCTCCACGTTATTACGTACATGAGCATCATCCAGAAGGCAGCACCATGCTGGGCTTCTGGATCTACCTGATGAGTGACTGCCTGATCTTTGCCTCACTGTTCGCAGTGTATGCAGTGGTCGGTCGCAACTATGCAGGCGGTCCGACGGGTGCCGAACTGTTCGACCTGACGCTGGTGGCCATCAATACGGCCTTCCTGCTGCTGTCGTCGATTACGTACGGCATGGCGATGATCGCCGCGCAGAACAAGAACCTCAAGGGTACGCAGCTTTGGCTCGTTATCACCGGTCTGTTCGGCGCAGCCTTTCTGGCAGTCGAACTGTATGAGTTCTATCACCTGTGGCATGAAGGCGCGACGCCACAAACCAGTGCGTTCCTGTCGGCATTCTTCACGCTGGTCGGCACCCATGGTCTGCACGTGACCTTCGGTATCATCTGGCTGAGCACGCTGGTGGTACAACTGAACAAGCATGGTCTGATTCCTGAAAACCGTCGTCGTCTGATGTGCCTGTCGATGTTCTGGCACTTCCTGGACGTGGTCTGGATCGGCGTCTTCACCTTTGTATATCTGATGGGAGTTCTGCCATGAGCGATCACGCACACGCACACGGCGACCATGGTCATCACGACCACGACGACGGCTATCACGCCACCACCAAGGGCTACGTTGTCGGCTTTATTCTTTCGGTCATCCTGACGGCAATTCCGTTCTGGCTGGTCATGGGTAACGTGTTCGAGAATTCGAACACGACGGCTTTCGTCATCCTCGGCTTTGCTGCAGTTCAGATCGTGGTTCACATGATCTATTTCCTGCACATGAACGGCAAGGTCGAAGGCGGTTGGTCAATGCTGGCATTGATGTTCACTGTTGTCGTGGTCATCATCATGCTGGCCGGTTCGATCTGGGTCATGTATCACCTGAATCACAACATGATGCCCGGCATGAAGCATGATGCTGCACATAGCCTGACACTGCCAGCTGGCGAACCTGCAGGACAGATGTCGCACAAGCAATGAGTGACAGGGAAGTCCTGAAAAGCGGCTCGGTTTCGCAAGAAGCCGGGCCGCTTTTGCGTTCCAAATCCGCACGCCTGATTCTGCTGATCCTGGCGGGTGTGCTGATTGCCGGTTTCTTCTCGCTGGGTACGTGGCAGGTCTATCGTTTGCAATGGAAGCTGGCATTGATCGAGCGTGTCACGCAGCGCGTGCATGCCGCGCCCGTGCCGGCACCGCTGCCGGCGCAATGGCGTGACGTCAGTGCGGCGTCCGACGAATATCGACATGTGACGGTGACGGGGCGCTATCTGTATGAAGCGTCGGCGTTGACGCAGGCGACAACCGATCTAGGGGCCGGTTACTGGCTGCTGACGCCGCTGGAAGATGAGTCTGGCAA
>NZ_CAJYMD010000007.1 GCF_913776015.1 uncultured Oxalicibacterium sp.
GATACCTTCATTGCCAGCGCTGCGGCGAATGCCTTGGATGGCGGTGCAGGCAGCAACACCGTGCATTACGGTGCCTCGACCGCGGGCGTCATCGTCAATCTGAGCAGCGTGACGCAGGGTGGTGTCAACGCGATGAGCGGTAGCGGTGGTTATGCCGATGGCGATACCTATGCCAATATCCAGAACGTCACCGGCAGTAGCGGTAATGATGTCTTTTATGGCGGTAGTGTCGCGAATGTCTTCAACGGGAATGGAGGTCGTGACCGCGTCAGCTATGCCGCCGACACGGCAGATCTCATCATCAATTTTTCTGCTGCATCCGTCACAGTCGGCAGTACGACCGTTGCTGCCGGACGAGGTGCGGGCGGCAATGCATTAAATGACACTTATACTGCCATCCAGGATGCAACCGGTGGCAGCGGCAACGATACTTTCGCTGCGAGCGCATCGGCAAATGCCTTCGATGGTGGTGGTGGCAACAATACCGTCACCTACATCAATTCCGCTGCCGGGGTGAGAGTCAATCTTTCCGACGAAGTGGTCAATACCGTAGCGGCACGCAGCGGCAAGGATAGTCACGCCGAAGGTGACAGTTATACAAATATCCAGAACGTGATCGGTAGTGGTTCGGCTGATACGCTGATCGGCGCTAGCAGTGGTGCTACGGTGCTTACGGGCGGCGCTGGTAGCGATACGCTGATAGGTATTGCTGCGAATAGCAGCAATACCTATGCGAGCTATGCCGGTTCAACAGCGGGCGTCACCATCAATCTGATGGCAGGCACCGCAACGGGTGGCCATGCGCAAGGTGATACCTTGTCCAATATCGATAACCTCATTGGCAGTTCATTTGACGATATCTTTATCGGTAATGGCAAGGTCAATATATTCAATGGTGGCGCTGCGGGAAATAACACGGTGAGCTATGCAGCATCGTCATCCGCCGTACGCGCCGATCTCAATGGCACGACCAATTCCTTTGGCGATGCGACCGGCGATACGTATATCAATATCCAGAACCTGACCGGTTCGGACTATGACGACGTGCTGATCGGTCTGGCGGCGGGTGGTTCCATCCTCACCGGTGGCATGGGGGCCGATCAGATGACAGGTTATGGCCTGAACAATACGATCAACTACGCCGGTTCGGCTCTGGGGGTGGTGGCAGATCTTCATAATGGCAACGGTATCGGTTCTGTTGTCGGCAGTGAGTCTTATGGCGATACGTTTACAGGTATCCAGAACGTAATCGGTAGTACCTCGAATGATCTGTTCTACGCCAGCAGCCAAGCCAATATTTTCCGTGGTAATGGCGGAGTGGATACCGTTAACTACACCCATTCAACGAGTGGCGTGACTGTCAATCTCTCCGCCACGACCATCGGTGGCGTGGCGGGAGGAAGCGGTTCGGGTGGCTTCGCTACGGGCGACACCTATGTTGCCATCAGCAATGTGGTTGGCAGCAATTTCAATGACACCTTCATCGCGAGCGACGTGGCGAATGCATTCGATGGTGGCGCTGGTAACAATACGGTCAGCTATGCCGCTTCTGCGACAGGCGTTACGGTGAACCTTTCCGGCACGACCGTGAGCGGGGTTGCTGCCGGAACCGGGGCCAATGGTTATGCCGCTAGCGATAGCTATGCCAATATTCAGAATGTGACAGGTGGCGCCGGTAACGACACCTTCATCGCCAGTGATGTCGCGAATATTTTCGATGGTGGTGCCGGGAACAATACCGTCAGCTATTACGCGATGACCGGCAATGTCAGTGCCAGTTTGGCTTCGGGTACTGGCGGTACGGGGGGCGTTGATGTCGACACCTATGCAAATATCCAGAATTTGACGGGAAGTGCCTTAAACGGCGGTAATGTTCTTGGTAGCAATGAATATCACAATCTGCTGATTGGTAATACCGGCAGCAATATCCTGACTGCGAGCGGTAGCAATACCGTTAATCGCCTTGAAGGCGGTGGCGGCAACGATGTACTGGACGGTATTCTGGGTGGGCAAAATACCTTGATCGGCGGCAGTGGCAACGACACTTTCAAGATCACGGCCAATACCAACGGCTCCAATGTTACTTCCAGTAACGCTGTTTCGATTGTCGGTAATGGCGGTAGCGATACGCTGGAAGTGCACGGTACGGGAACGACACTCAATGTTTCGGCATTTTCGAATATCGTCACGTACGGCAGTATCTCCACGTTGGATTTGAGTCAGGGCAGCTGGTCGCTGATCAAATTCAGCTTTGCCGATATTTCCTCGGGTAGCAGTGGTATCGGTTACACCGGTGTCAATAACAATCCTTATTTGAACATCACGCTGAAGAACGGCCAAGGTTTTCAGATTGAATCGAGCGCGGGTAGCGATTCCTTTGCGTATTTCTCGGGGGCGTCGGAATACCGGTTCTATGACAATGGGACAGAGGTAGGTCGTATTCACCTCAATAATATTGCCTGATCCCAAAGTCGTGACGATAAATAAAAAAGCCTCGCAGTTGCGAGGCTTTTTTCTATCTGGATGCGATTACCAAATCTGATACCAAGCCTTGTCCTTGGCTTTCGGTCCACCGCTGAAATAAGCGCTGTTTGGATAATTTAGTCGTAACACACGCTCGGCATCGGCGCGCAACTCAGGCATATTCATTGCCTCGTAAGACTTCATCATGATGAACAAGGCCTGTTCGCTTGCAGGGGTGCCAGGATAGTTCTTTACGGCAGACTGGGCGCGGTTGGCAGCAGCGAGGTAGGCACCGCGGCGATAGTAGTAATCGGCGACGTGCACATCGTATTTGGCCATGGCATTGACGAGATAGGCGAGGCGATCGCGTGCATCCGGCGTGTACTTGCTGTCAGGGAAGCGTTGCACCAGCAGCTTGAAGGCATCGAATGCTTCGCGTACTGCTTTCGGGTCACGTTCGGTCGGGTCCTGACGTGAGAGCGAGTCGAAAATGCTGACGCGATCGTTGAAGTTGATCAGGCCACGCAGGTAATACATGTAATCGACGTTCGGGTGATCGGGATGCAACTTGATGAAGCGCTCGACTGCGGCAAGTGCCTGTGGTTGATCGCCCTGACGATAGTATGCATAGGCAATTTCCATTTGCGCCTGTTGGGCGTAGGTGCCGAATGGATAGCGCGATTCGAGTTTTTCGAGATGCTTGATGGCTTTTTCGAAGTTACCCGAATTCATCTCGTCGCGGGCCTCCGCGTATAATTTCGACGGCGACCAGTTCTTGGTTTCGTCTGCCTGTTCGGAAGTGGAGCTGCATGCTGCCATCAAAACGGCGAAAGCGACGAGAAGGATTTTTTGCGTGAGTTTTTGCATGATGTGCGTAATGTGCGAAATGGCCGCTAAACGATGGGTGATTATAGCTGATGGGACGGGTAGTGAAGCAGACAGAGAAAGTGATTCCTGAAAATACGGATTTCGAGGACGAATGGCTGGCCGATGAGGCAGAGGCCGTCGAGAGCGCTGATGCGGCCATCGAACTGGAATTGACAGCGGAAGTGTGCGGCCAGCGCTTGGACAAGGTCCTTGCCACATTGGTGCCGCAGTATTCGCGCAGCCGTTTGCAGCAATGGATCGATGCCGGCCACGTCAGCGTTGATGGCGCGGTTGCCAAGGCCAAGATGACCTTGTACGGCGACGAGAAAATCGTCATCCAGCCGCAGCCGGCGCCTGAAGAGCTGGCATTCAAGGCCGAAGCCATGAATCTTGCCATCGTGCATGAAGATGCGGCCATCCTCGTGATCGACAAGCCGGTCGGCATGGTCGTGCATCCGGCTGCCGGTAACTGGTCGGGCACCTTGTTGAACGGCTTGTTGCATCATTTTCCGGACATCTCCGGCGTGCCGCGGGCTGGCATCGTACATCGTCTGGACAAGGACACCAGCGGATTGATGGTCGTTGCGAAATCGCTGATCGCGCATACGGATCTCGTACGCCAATTGCAGGCACGTACCGTCAAGCGCGAATATCTGGCGCTGGTCTGGGGTACGCCCAATGCCAGTGGTCGTATCGAAGCATCGATCGGACGCCATCCGCGCGACCGTATCAAGATGGCAGTGTCGGAGAATTTTTCGGCCAAGCCGGCGGTTACCCATTTCGAGCGGCTGGCGACTGGCATGCTGGATGGCAAGCCGGTCAGTCTCGTGCAATGCCGCCTTGAAACGGGCCGCACCCACCAGATTCGCGTGCACATGCAATCAATCGGTTTTGCACTGGTTGGTGACGGTTTGTACGGCAAGCAGCATTTGATGACGGCGTTTCCACGTCAGGCACTGCATGCGCGTCGTCTTGGATTGGTCCATCCGGTTAGTGGCGAAACCTGCGAATGGTCGGCCTCCTTGCCGCAAGACATGAACGATCTGTTGCAACGCGCCGGTATCGCCGCACCTTGACATCATGACGATGGCCTTGCCGCTATTGAAGCCGGAATGGACCGTCGCAATGCCGAATGTCGCGGCGTGCATGACCACGCGTGTCGGTGGCGTCAGTGGCGGCGTATATAGCGATGTCGTTGGACATGGCGGCCTCAATCTGGGCACCCATGTTGGCGATGATCCCCATGTCGTGCAACAGAATCGTGCCTTGCTACGCGCGGTCTTGCCGGCTGAGCCAGCCTGGCTGACCCAAGTACACGGTACGCAGGTACTGGATGCTGCTGACGTCGCAGATGCGCCGCAGGCAGATGCAAGTTTTACCGATCGGGCCGGAATCGTGTGCGCCATCATGACCGCCGATTGCCTTCCGGTACTGCTGGCCGATGTATCCGGCAACGTTGTGGCCGCCGCGCATGCTGGTTGGCGTGGATTGGCTGCCGGGGTACTGGCGCAGACCGTTCAACGCATGCGTGATGCGGGTGCCGAGACGATCCAGGCCTGGCTCGGGCCGGCTATCGGTCCGCAGCATTTCGAGGTCGGCGAGGATGTGCGACAGGTTTTCATGCAGCACGATATGTCGTTTGCAGCTTGTTTTGTTGCCGTTTCCGGCAAGCCGGCCAAATATCTGGCCGATATCTATGCGTTGGCGCGTGCCATGCTCAAGCAGCATGGTGTGACCATGGTCACGGGTGGTGATGCCTGCACTGTCGCTGATGTCACACGCTTTTACTCCTATCGGCGTGACGGCGTTACTGGACGAATGGCTGCGCTGATCTGGCGCCAGCCCTGATAAAAAGTGTTTTCTATTTTCTAGCTGCCGGATGCGTCAGGTGGCGTTGCCTGTTTCGTCTGTTCACGTTCCAGACGACGTTGGCGATTCGCGCGACGCTTGCCTGTCGTTCCGATATAAAAAATGATGGCAACCGGCAGCGCGCCGTACAGCAAAAATGTCATGACACCCGCCACGGCCGAGGTTTCGGTAATGGCCATCATGAAGGCGACATAAATCCAGGCGATGACGACGATGTACATGGCGGATGGCTGTTGCGGTCGAAAGCATGACAATACGCGAAAAGTATGCAACGATGAAATTGGCTGAATATCCGACAAATCGCCAAGGCATTTTCATGCTCCGCTGGTCGCAGCAGCACTATAATCATGCGATTCGCCGCCTGAACGGTTTTTGTTCAATCTGTTGCCGATCCCGTGATGCCATTTACCGGAGTTTTCGATGCCGAACGTCCATCTGCTCTCTGATCGCCTCATCAAGAAATATCCGAATCGCCGCCTCTACGATACGCAGAACAGCGTCTACATCACCGTTCAGGATGTTCGCGAAATGGTGCGGGGTAACGAGTCATTCGTGGTGGTCGATGCGCGCAGCGGCGACGATCTCACGCGCAGCGTGCTGCTGCAGATCGTGATGGAAGAGGAAGAGGGCGGCATGCCCTTGTTGTCGTCCGAGATGCTGGCGGCAATGATCCGCAGTTATGGCCGTACGGTGCAAGGCATGATGGAACACTGCCTGGAAAAAAGTCTGCAGACGTTTTCGGTCATGCAGGACAGCTTGGCCTTGCCCGCGGGCGATCACGACAAGACTGCCGCGCCAGTCGTTGATTTGTCGTCAACCACACCGTCGACGGCACTTTTCGGTCAATTTTCCGCCGAGCAATCTTCTGAGTCACCCCCGCTGAACGCCTAGGCTGTTCTACAACATTGCCGACAGGTGAAGAGGGCGAGCAGGTACAATAGCGGCTTCGTTTTTCACAGCCGCAGTCTGCCATGACCACTCATACTCAAGCCGCGCCCAAGATCGGCTTCGTTTCCCTCGGATGTCCCAAAGCGCTGGTCGATTCGGAACAGATTCTGACCCAGTTGCGTGCCGAAGGTTACGACACGGCAAAATCCTACGATGGTGCCGATCTGGTCATCGTCAACACCTGCGGTTTCATCGATGCGGCCGTGCAGGAATCGCTCGACGCGATTGGCGAAGCGCTCAACGAAAACGGCAAGGTCATCGTGACTGGCTGTCTCGGTGCCAAGAAGGATGCTGACGGCGACGACCTGATTCAGAAGATTCACCCCAAAGTTCTGGCTGTAACAGGTCCGCATGCTTTGGGCGAAGTCATGGATGCCGTGCATATCCACATGCCCAAGCCGCATGCGCCGTTCATCGACTTGTTGCCACCACAGGGCGTCAAGCTCACGCCCAAGCATTTTGCCTATCTAAAGATTTCCGAGGGCTGTAATCATCGTTGTAGCTTCTGCATCATCCCGTCGATGCGCGGCGATCTCGTATCGCGTCCGATTGCCGACGTCATGCTCGAAGCAGAAAACCTGTTCAAGGCGGGTGTCAAGGAATTGCTGGTGATTTCGCAAGACACTAGTGCGTATGGCGTGGATGTCAAATTCCGCACCGGTTTCTGGAATGGCAAGCCGGTCAAGACGCACATGACGCAATTGGCGGAAGCGCTGGGCGAACTGGCTGCGCAATACGGTGCATGGATTCGTCTGCATTACGTGTATCCGTATCCGCACGTTGATCAGGTGATGCCGCTGATGGCTGAAGGCAAGATTCTGCCGTATCTGGACGTGCCGCTGCAGCATGCGCACCCCGATGTACTCAAGCGCATGAAGCGCCCAGCCAGCGGCGAAAAGAATATCGAGCGTATCCAGGCCTGGCGTTCCATGGTGCCTGATCTGACGATTCGCTCTACCTTCATCGCCGGTTTCCCCGGCGAGACCGAAGCCGAATTTGAATATCTGCTCGATTTCCTCAAGGAAGCGCAGATCGACCGCCTCGGCTGTTTTGCCTATTCGCCGGTTGAAGGCGCAACGGCCAACGACATTCCGGGCGCGGTGCCCGAAGAAGTGCGAGAAGAGCGCCGTGCACGTGTCATGCAATTGCAGGAAGAAATTTCCAAGCAGCGTCTGCAAGCCAAGGTCGGCAAGACCATGCGCGTGCTGATTGATGAACTCGATCGCAGCGGTGGTGTGGGTCGCTCTGCTGCCGATGCGCCGGAGATTGATGGCGTGGTTTATGTGAAACCACCGTATGAACCGAACCGCAAACTCAAGGTCGGTGAATTCGTGGAGGTAAAAATCACTGCGGCCGATGCGCATGATCTGTGGGCGGAGGCGCAATGAAATTGTTTTCCGCTTCATGCGTGATGCTGGCGGCAATGGCTGGCATGGCCTCGCCGCATGCGGCCGAGCCGACGGTTGTCGCAGCAAGCGCTTCAGCGGCGCAGCCGGCACAAGTGTCGCCATTGTTCCAGCAAGCGGTACATCTGCGCGGCACGATTGGCGACACAGGGGTCCAACTTGTCTTGCGCCCCAAGGTGCCGGCGGAAGATGGCGTGGAAGGCGAGTATTTTTTCTTTGGTCAGTCGTTGCGCGTTCTGGTGGCGGGCGAGATTGCCGGCGATGTTTTTCTGCTCGAAGAGTCGCAGGATGGAACGCATATTTCCGGCGAATGGGATGGCGACATTCGTGACGATCGCATCACGGGGACATGGATGTCGGCCGATGGAACGGTGACCAAACCGTTCGCTCTGCAAATCGTGCAGCAAACCAACGCAACGGTCGCCGTGAAAAAGAAGGCTGCCAAACAATAGCTTCTATGCGGCATGGCGACACGTGCTGGCGCCAGAACATTAACCGAATCTGATCGAGGTGAATTCGTGGCAAACCGTCGTGCATTGCAAACCACATTAGTCCACAGCGATTACCAGGCCCCCGAGGGTTTCGGTGCCTTGCCACAGGCGATTCACCATGCGTCCACCGTGTTGTTCGATAACGTTGCCGCCATGCGCGCGCGCAACTGGCATGACAAGAGCGGTTATACCTACGGCCTGCACGGTACACCAACGACATTCACCTTGGAAGCGCGCCTGGCCGAAATCGAAGATGGTCGTCATTGTGTGCTCGCGCCGAGCGGATTGGCGGCGATCGCGCTCGTCAATTTTGCTTTCCTGAAAACGGGCGACGATGTGCTGTTGCCGGATAACGTCTACAGCCCGAGCCGCGAACTTGCGAACTGGCTGCAACAGGATTTCGGCATCATCGCACGTTACTACGATCCGATGATCGGCGGCGATATCGCGGCGCTGATGCAGGACAACACCCGCCTGATCTGGGTCGAGGCACCGGGCTCGGTATCGATGGAAGTGCCTGACCTGCCTGCCATCTGCGCGGCTGCACATGCAAAGGGTGCGCTGGTGGCGCTCGACAATACGTGGTCGGCTGGTCTGGCGCTGAAGGCGTTCGAACTGGGCATCGATATCGTGATGCAGGCACTCACCAAATATCAATCGGGCGGATCCGATGTGTTGATGGGGGCCGTCATCACGCGTGACCAGGCCTTGAACGCCAAGCTCGACGCTGCGCACATGCGTCTCGGTTTTGGTGTCGGGGCCGACGACGCGTATTTGGTCTTGCGCAGCTTGCCGACCATGAAAGTACGCTTCGATGCGCACGACGCCGCAGCACGGAAAGTGGCTGCATGGCTGAAAACACGTCCCGAAGTGGCGGCTGTGTTGCACCCGGCTTTTGAGGATTGTCCGGGGCATGCAAATTGGCAACGCGATTTTACTGGTGCTGCGGGTTTGTTTTCGATGGTCTTCGATGCGAAGTACAGCGAAGCGCAAACTGATCGCTTTGTCGATGCGCTCGAACTCTTCAAAATCGGTTTCAGCTGGGGTGGAGTACACAGTCTTGCCGTACCGTATCGCATGCATGGCATGCGTCGTAACTGGCCGTACGCGGGCCAACTGGTGCGCCTCAATATCGGGCTTGAAGCGGTAGACGATTTGATCGCCGATCTTGCGCGTGCATTGGAAGCACTGTGATGAAATTCCTGTCAAGCATGCGGATGAAAGAGGGGCATATGCGTTTTTTCGCAGTGACTTGCCTCGCTGCCCTGTTGTTGATGGCGGCCTTGTCACGGGCGGAACTGATTGGCGAGCATAAGGACCCACGCGCCGCCGTGCTGGAAATGGCTGCCCATTATTACAGTACGCAAGAGGTCGCACGCCAGTGCGGTGCGCTGCTGCCTGAAAAGCGCAGCATGTTCGATTCGGCCTGGACGACATGGCAGACGCGCAACGCAGCGACATGGGAATTGATTGGCAAGGTACGCGACAAGCGTCTTGGCAAAAGCGATCGTCAACAGTTGGGGCAGCTTGCCGACACCATCCGTCAACAGTACGCAACGGCACCATTCGACGCCAGCATGTGTGAGACTGCCCTCAAGATGCTGCGATCCCAAGCATGGGATTTCCCCGTCAAGTTTCCTGCGCAACTCGCGTTATTGAAGCGGGCGAATGACACAGCCTCCCATTGACTCTATCTGACAATATTTGAGCGATGCATCGCTACTCATGGTGTTTCCATGGGCAGCATGCGTTCTAAAGTGCTGTGTTGATGGCGAACAAGCATGATATGTCGCATCCCTGAAAATCGTTTTGAATAGAAACGATTTGACATCAATCTTATTTTCTATATAAGATTCCTTTCTGTTTCTTTGAGATTGAACAAACGCATAAGCGCTGCATTGCAGTTGCCCGTTTGATGAATCGTTTCTTCCAGTCTCTGACGGAGCCGTGATGCGCCATGCAATCGAACGGCTTGCGGCGGCAGCGTGTTGCGTTGTCGGTTTGTTGGCCTCTATTCCTTCCCATGCAGAAACCACCTGGCAGCGTATTCAGCGCACCGGTGAGGTACGTATCGGTTACGCCAACGAAGTACCGTTTGCTTACAGCGATCTCAAAGGCAAGGTAACGGGCGAATCGCCGGAAATTGCCAAGGTCGTCTTTGCTTGCCTTGGCATTCCGCACGTCAAGGCAATCCTGACGGAGTGGGGCGCGTTGATTCCCGGCTTGCAAGCGAATCGTTTCGATGTGATCGCAGCCGGCATGTACATCACGCCGGATCGCATGCAACAGGTGTTATTTGCCGATCCGCATTATCAGCTTGATGACACGCTGCTCGTACGCAAGGGGAATGCACGCAAGTTGCACAGCTTCGCCGATATTGCACGCGACCCGACGTTGAAACTCGCCGTCATGGCCGGCACAGTCGAATACGACTATGCGATCAAGGGCGGTGTCGCGCCGGAACAGATTCTCCAGGTGCCCAACACGATTGCGCAATTTCAGGCCGTGAAGACACAACGCGCGCATGCCGCCGTCGGTACGCGCCTGACGATGAAAGACATGGCCAGCAAGAGCAAGGGCAGACTGGAAGCCGTCGAGGTTTTTCATGATGATCCCGCCCACATGGGATACGGTGCGCTGGCTTTCCGCAAGGAGGATCAGGATTTGCGAGATGCCGTGAATGAAGCCCTGCAATCCTGGGTTGGCAGCGAAGCGCATTTGCGAACCATCGCACCTTTCGGTTTTGACCGTCGCAACCTGACGCAGAAAAAGCTTGCCGATTTCGAGGTGCAGCCTTGAGACACTGCACCAGAGCCCCGGCGGAGCGTGTCGAATGATCGCCGATATATTGCCCTTGCTGCTCAAGGGAACGCTGACCACGATCCAGATCACCGTGCTGGCGTCGGCGCTGGCAATCGTGCTGGCTTTTGCTGCGGCCTTGGGCAAGCTCTCGCCCGTGTCGCCAATCCGCTGGCTGGCGAATGGTTACATAGAAGTCTTTCGTGGCACCTCCTTGCTGGTGCAGTTGTTCTGGCTGTATTTCGTTTTGCCGTTGCCACCGTTCAATGTCGAGATGTCGGCCTTTACCGTCGCGGTGATCGGATTGGGGCTGCATATCGGTGCCTACGGGGCGGAAGTCGTGCGCGGGGCACTGCAAGCCGTGCCGCGTGGCCAGATCGAGGCGGCGATCGCCCTCAACATGCCACCGTGGCGACGTTTCCTGCGCATCGTGTTGCCACAAGCCCTCATCGCAGTCATTCCGCCTGCCACGAATCTGCTGATTGAGTTGCTGAAGGGAACCGCGCTCGTGTCGCTGATCACGCTCGGCGATCTTACCTTCCGCGCCAATCAGATCGTGCAACTGACCTTCATGAGTCGCGAGGTATTCGGTATCACCTTGCTGATCTATTTCGTACTCGCGCAATGCATCAATTTGGGCATGCGCTGGCTGCTGAGTCGTCTCAAACGCGGTAGCGTACAGGTGAGCCGCTGATGGAGGATTTGATCGATCTGCAGTTTGCGCGGGATATCTTGCCCGATCTGCTGCATGCAGCCATCAACACGGTCGTGATTACGCTGTTGGCGTTCGCGATCGCCTTGGTTGGCGGGTTGCTGCTTGCGCTGTTGCGCCGCAGTCATCTCAAGATGTTTTCCTGGCCAGCCACGGTGCTGATCGAATTCATTCGCAGCACACCTTTGCTGATCCAGTTGTACTTCCTGTTTTATGTCATGCCGGAATTCGGCCTGACGCTTTCGGCATGGTCGGCAGGTGTCATCGGTATCTCCCTGCATTACTCGTGCTACACAGCGGAAGTCTATCGTTCTGGTCTGGACGGCGTCCCCCGCGGGCAATGGGAAGCGTGCAAGGCGCTGAGCATGGCGCCTTGGCAGACGTATCGCCGCGTGATTCTGCCGCAGGCGATACGTCCGATCGTGCCTGCGTTGGGCAATTATCTGGTTGCCATGTTCAAGGACACGCCAGTGCTATCCGCCATTACGGTCGTCGAATTGATGCTGCAGGCAAAAAACATCGGCTCTCGCAGCTTCCGTTATCTGGAGCCGATCACGATTGCCGGCATCTTTTTTCTCATTCTCAGTCTGATCGCGGCTTTGCTGATTCGTCAGCTTGAACAGCGGCTGCAGCTGTCGCGCCTGTATGGCAAGGAGTCTTCATGAACGACGCATCTTTCGTGCGCTTCCATCAGGTCACCAAACGCTATGGTGCATTGACGGTGCTCAATGCGTTGGATCTCGATATCGCACGCAATGAAAAGGTTGCCCTGATCGGTCCCAGCGGTTCCGGCAAGTCGACCTTGTTGCGCATGCTGATGTTGCTGGAAGAGATTGATGACGGTTTGATTGAGGTGGATGGTCGTCCGCTGACACATATGCCGGCGAATGGCGGATTGATTCGTGCGGACGAGCGGTATAAGCGGGAAGGCCGTCGTCGTATCGGCATGGTGTTTCAGAATTTCAACCTGTTTCCCCACATGAGTGCGCTGGAAAATGCCATGGAAGGCCCCGTTTCCTCACTTGGATTGGCGAAGCAGGAGGCGCGAGCGCGTGCCGCCGAACTGCTCGAAATGGTCGGGTTGGCTGACAAGCTGGATCATTATCCAGCGCAACTGTCCGGCGGCCAGCAGCAACGCGTGGCGATTGCTCGTGCACTGGCAATGCGTCCGCAGATCATGCTGTTCGATGAAGTGACATCGGCGCTCGATCCGGAGTTATGCGGCGAAGTGCTGAATGTGATCCGTCGTCTGGGTGACGAACATGATTTGACCATGCTGATGGTCACGCACCAGATGGGATTTGCGAAGGAGTTTGCCGACCGTATCTGTTTCTTCTCGGAAGGCAAGATCGTCGAGCAGGGTACGCCCGAGGCGGTCTTCGGCTCTCCACAACATCCGCGTACGCAAGCGTTTTTGCGTGCGGTAACAGAGGCAATTTGACGGCTCAAACAGGCTGCAGATTCTAAGTCACTTGCCCGTGCCAGGATTGCTTCGGCTGCAAATTCTGTTGATGTTTAGCTAGCCATCTTTCGTCGACGATTTGCCAAATGCATGGTTTCGACGCCGAGTTGCTTGTAGAGGCGACCGTGTGCCGGATGGGTCGCTTTCAGTGCGTGATACTGGCGATTGACGGTGTCGATGTCGCCGCGCGCGATCGGCCCGGTTAGCGCCTGCTCGGGTCCGGTCTGCAAGACATTGCTGATGGTTTCCCGGACGAGGACCGACATCATCTTCAATGCCACATCCTGCGGAATGCCTGCGCGGGCATAGGTCTGGATCGCGGTGTCCAGCAATGTCACCAGATAGTTGGATGCGAACACGGCTGCCGCATGATAGAGCACTTTCGCTTCCCGTTCGATGGGAACGAAGCGCGCACCCACGCTATTGAATAACGGTGTCAGTACATCAAGCGCGCGTGTATCACCCTCGACGCCGCAATAGGTGCCGGGAAAATCCTCCACGACTTTTTCCGGTTGCGCAAAACTCCGGATGGGGTGAATGCTCGCGACCGCGGCACCTTGTTGGCGTGCGGCTTCCAGTACGGTCGAAGGCAGTGCGCCGCTGCAATGAAACACCACGCTGCGGGGTGACAGGATGCCTGTCTGTGTCAGTGCTTCGCAGCACGGGACAATCTGGTCGTCGGGCGTCGCAAGAAGGAAGATATCGACGGCACGCAGATCGGCGTAGCGTTGTACAACCCGACCGCTACCGATGAATTCGACGGCACGCGTGCCGCTATTCGTATTGAGGTTGAGCACGTCGGCCAGCATGGCACTGTTATGTGTAACGAACAGGCGTGCCAGTGAGCGGCCCAGCTTGCCGCAGCCTATGATCGAAAGAGTCGGTACCGTGCTCATCGTGCTTCTCCGCAAAGTTCAGTTGATTAGCTGCTCCAGCGCTTCCTGCTGTTCCAGCCACTCTGTCTCCATCTCTGCCAGCTCTTTGGTGCAGTAAGCCTGGTCGGCCAGCAACTGCTTGAGCGTTTCCTTTTTTGCCGCATCGTAGAGGGTTTCATCGGCCAGTTGCGCATCCAGCTCGGCTTTGCGCGCCGTGGATTTGACCATTTTTTCTTCGAGTCGCTTGATGCGTGCGTCGATGGGTTTGCGCAAGGCCGCCAGTTTTTGCCGCGCTTCGGCATCCTGTTTCTTTTGTTCCTTGCGATCAACTATCGGTGCCGGTGCTGCTGTGACGGCTGCTTTCACGACAGGCGTAACCGTGGCCTTATCCGTTTTGCCGGCAGACGCGGCCGCCAGATCGGCCGCAACATTTTTGCTGGCCAGCTTGGTCTTGAACAGCCAGTCCTTGTAATCGTCGAGATCGCCGTCAAAAGGTTGCAATTTGCCGTCGGCGACGATGATGAATTCGTCGGTGGTGGCACGCAGCAGATGGCGATCATGCGATACCACCAGCAGGGTGCCTTCGAACTGGGCCAGCGCTTCGGTCAGCGCTTCGCGCGTTTCGAGGTCCAGATGGTTGGTCGGTTCATCGAGCAGCAACAGATTCGGACGTTGCCAAACGATCAGTGCCAGCGCCAGGCGTGCTTTTTCGCCACCGGAGAATGGTGCAATCGGGCTGGTGACCATGGTGCCGGGGAAGTTGAACCCGCCGAGGAAATTGCGCAGCTCCTGTTCACGCGTGGTCGGCGCAATCTTGGCGAGATGCCACAGCGGCGATTCGTCATGGCGTAGCATTTCCACCTGGTGCTGGGCGAAGTAGCCGATATTGAGACCCTTGCCGGTAGTGGCTTCTCCGCTCAAGGGCGTGAGTTCGCCGGCGATGGTCTTGATCAGCGTCGATTTGCCCGCGCCATTCACGCCCAGCAGACCGATGCGCTGGCCGATTTGCAGCGAGAAGTTGATGCGATCGACGATGGTCTTGTGCGTGATCTGGCCTGATTTTTCGTCTTCGATTTTGTAGCCCGCTTCAACGTCTTCCATCACCAGTAATGGATTGGGTGCGCTCAGCGGTTCGCGGAATTCGAAGGAGAATTCGGCCGCTGCGCGAAGCGGCGCCAGTTCTTCCATCTTGGCCAGCGCCTTCATGCGGCTCTGTGCCTGACGTGCCTTGGAGGCCTTGGCCTTGAAACGTTCGATGAACGATTCAAGATGGGCGCGCTTGCGTTGCTGCTTTTCGATTGCGCCGGCGGCCAGTGCCATTTGGGCGGCACGTTGACGTTCGAATGCCGAGTAGTTGCCCGAATAACGCTTGAGCTTGCGTTCGTCGATATGCACGATCACGTTGACGACTTCGTCGAGAAAATCGCGGTCATGCGAAATGATGAGCAAGGTGCCCGTGTAGCGCTTGAGCCAGTCTTCCAGCCAGATGATCGCATCCAGATCCAGATGGTTGGTCGGTTCATCGAGCAGCAGCAGGTCGGAAGGGCACATCAGTGCCTGAGCCAGATTCAGGCGCATTCTCCAGCCACCCGAAAAACTAGCCACAGGTTGCTGCATCTGTTCCAGCGTGAAACCCAGTCCCAGCAGCAACTGCTCGCCACGCGATTGCACGGTATAGGCATCGGCATCGGCCAGCGCGCTGTAGAGTTCGCCGATGGCGATGCCGTTATCAGCCGATTCGGGTTCGTTTTCCAGGCGTGCCAGTTCGGCTTCGAGCTTGCGTAAGGTGGTATCGCCATCGATCGCGTAATCGAGCGCCATGCGTTCGAGCGGCGGTGTTTCCTGCGCCACATAGGCAACCCGCCATTTGGCCGGAAAGTCGATCTCGCCCTGATCCGCATGCAGTTCGCCCCGCAACATGGCAAACAGACTCGATTTGCCCGCGCCATTGGCGCCGATCAAGCCGATCTTGTCACCCGGATTGAGCGTGACATCGACGGATTCAAGAAGCGGCTTGACGCCGCGCATGAGGGAAACTTGCTGAAAACGGATCATGGACGGAATACGGCGATATCAAGAGGTCGCCGGTCTTTCAGAGAAAAAATGCGAGGGAACGCAACGCTATGACAGTCAAGACTGCCACAGGTTGCAAAAAATGCATGAAATACGCGCTTACTGCAATTGGTCGGCGGTGATCAGGAACACCATGTCGTCGCCAGCGCTGGTGGTCATCCATGTCAGATCGAGATCGGCGAAAGCCGCTTCGGCATACGCGCGTTCGTTGCCGATTTCCACGACCAGCAAGCCGTGCGGCGTGAGGCGCGTGCGCGCTCCTTCGACGATCTTGCGCACCAGATCCATGCCGTCTTCGCCACCGGCGAGGGCTATCTGCGGTTCGGCCAGATATTCGGCCGGCAGCTTGCTCATCGATGCAGCATTGACATAAGGCGGATTGGTCACGATCAGATCGTACTTGCGCTCTGGCACGTTGGCGTAGAGATCGGACTGGATCAGCGTGATGCGATCCTGCAATTCGTAATCGGCAACGTTGCGTTCTGCCACGGCCAAGGCATCGGGCGAGATATCGACGGCATCGATTTGCGCATTTTCAAATGCATCGGACAGCAGAATCGGCAGGCAGGCAGAACCTGTACACAGTTCGAGGATGTGTTCGACCTTGTCCGGGTTGTTGACCCACGGTGAAAACTGTTCCGGAATCAACTCCGCGATGAACGAGCGCGGCACGATCGTGCGCTGATCGACGTAGAAGCGATAACCGCCAAGCCAGGCTTCATTGGTGATGTAAGCGGCAGGCAGGCGCTCGTCGGCGCGCTGGTGGATCACACGCAGCACGTCTTCGACTTCGTTTTGCAGCAGACGCGCATCGAAGAATGGGTCGAGCTTGTCTAGCGGCAACTTGAGCGTGTGCAGGATCAGATAGGCCGCTTCATCAAGCGCATTGTTGCTGCCGTGGCCGAAGAACAGGTTGGCAGTGTTGAAGCGCGTAACCGCGTAGCGCAGCAGATCGCGGATGGTGGTGAATTCATTCGGGTTGGTAGGCATGGATGAAAGTGAATCTGGTAAATGAAAACGGGAAGTCAAGTTGGCATCGTCATTGATGCCGTGAAACGTTCAGGCCGAAAAGACAGAAGCCGGGGCTGCCCGGCTTCTCGCATTACAGCAGCAGGTTTTCCATGGTGCGCCGGTAGATGTTCTTCAGCGGATCGATGAAGCGGACTTCGATATGTTCATCGATCTTGTGGATGCTGCCGTTGGGCGGGCCGAACTCGATCACCTGCGGGCAGATCTTGGCGATGAAGCGGCCATCGGAAGTGCCTCCAGTCGTAGACAGTTCGGTCGTGACGCCGGTTTCATCGAGAATCGCTGCCGACATCGCATCGCTCAACGATCCTTTCGGCGTCAGGAAGGGATGGCCGCCGACGGTCCAGGCTAGATCGTAGTCGAGCTTGTGCTTGTCGAGAATCGCATGTACGCGCTGCTGCAAGCCTTCGACCGTGCTGGCGGTGCAGAAGCGGAAGTTGAAGTCCACCACGACCGCACCCGGGATCACGTTGGATGCGCCGGTACCGGCATGAATGTTGGAAACCTGCCAGGAAGTCGGCAGATAGTATTCGTTGCCGTCATCCCATTTTTCAGCGACCAGCTCGGCCAGTGCCGGTGCCAGTTCATGCACGGGATTGCGCGCCAGTTGCGGGTAGGCGATATGGCCCTGGATGCCCTTGACTGTCAGCTTGCCCGACATGGTACCGCGACGACCATTCTTGATCGTGTCGCCGAGCACGTTAGACGACGTCGGTTCACCCACCACGCAATAGTCGAGCTGCTCGCCACGCGCCTTCAATGCATCACAAACGATGACCGTACCATCGGTGGCCGGGCCTTCTTCATCGCTGGTGATCAGCAGGGCAATCGATCCCTTGTGATCGGGATGTGCGGCGACGAATTCTTCCGCCGCAATCACCATCGCGGCGATCGATGTCTTCATGTCGGCAGCCCCACGGCCGTAGAGTTTGCCATCGCGATGCGTGGGTTCGAACGGTGGTGAGGTCCATTGTTCGACCGGGCCGGTCGGCACCACGTCGGTATGGCCGGCAAATACCAAGAGCGGCTGTTCGGTGCCTTTGCGCGCCCACAGATTGGTGACGCCGCCGGATTCGATGGTTTCGCAATGAAAGCCCAGCGGTTGCAGCAGTTCGATCAGGCGTGCCTGGCAACCTTCGTCGCGTGGCGTGACGGAGGAGAGGGCGATCAGTTCTTCGGTCAGTGCGAGCGTATTGCTCATGGTCTTATTTCTTGAAAATGTGTTGATAGGCATCGGCCGAGAAGCCGACACTGGTCTTGCCGGCACCGACGAGGACCGGACGCTTGATGACAGAAGGCGATTCCAGCATCAGCGCGGTAGCGCTGGCATCGTCGATGACGGCGGCTTTTTGTTCGTCGGTGAGCTTGCGCCACGTGGTGCCCTTGCGATTGACGAGCGTGTCATGCGGTACGTCGCGCAACCACGCCGTTACCGTTGAGGCGTCCAGGCCGTTCTTCTTGAAATCGTGAAAAGTGTAGTCGATGCCGTTGTCGTCCAGCCAAGTGCGGGCTTTCTTGACGGTATCGCAATTGGGAATGCCGTACAGCGTGATCGTCATGGTCATTTACATCTTGAGAGTGAATTCGGTAAAGCTCGCGCCTTCTTCCTTGACTGGCGCTTCTTCCTCGGCCTTGCCGTTCTGGTTGTTGAGCAGCCAGAACAGATTGCTGGCGGAATCGGCGTGGCTCAGCGCTTCTTCCTGCGTGACGATGCCATCCTGGATCAGTTGCAGCAGTGCCTGTTCAAAAGTCTGTGAACCTGGAGACATGCTGTTGTCGATCGCTTCCTTGATCTGCGACAGTTCGCCTTGTTCGATCAGTTCGGCAACGTGACGCGTGTTGATCATCACTTCGACCGCAGGACGGCGCTTGCCGTCGATGGTACCGATCAGGCGTTGCGACACAATAGCGCGCAAGGTTGCCGACAGATCGCTGAGCAGGGATTGGCGATGTTCGAGCGCATAGAAATTGACGATACGCGTCAATGCCTGATAGCTATTGTTCGCATGTAGCGTGGCAACCACCAGATGGCCGGACTGCGCATAAGCAAGTGCGGCCGACATCGTTTCGGCATCGCGAATTTCGCCGATCAGCATGCAGTCCGGCGCTTGTCGCAATGCATTGCGCAAGGCCAGTGCCAGATCGCGCGAATCGGTACCGATTTCACGCTGGTTGACGATGGATTTCTTGTTCCTGAACAGAAATTCGATCGGGTCTTCCAACGTCAGGATATGCCCGCTGCGCAATGCATTGCGATGGTCGAGCATGGAGGCGATCGTGGTCGATTTGCCCGAGCCCGTCGCGCCAACCACGAGTAGCAGGCCGCGCTTTTCCATGATCAGGTCGGGCAACACGGCCGGCAGATGCAGCGTGTCGAGCGCAGGAATATCGCCCGGAATGTAGCGCACCACGGCGGAAATACTGCCGCGCTGGCGGAATGCCGAAAGCCGGAAGCTACCGACGCCTTGCACGGGGATACCAATGTTGAGTTCGTTTTCGAGTTCGAGTTCGGCCAGTTTGGCGGCCGGCACGACTTCAGACAGCAGCGCCATGATGGATGCCTGATCCATCTTCGTCTGGTTCACCGGAATGAGCTGCCCGGCGATCTTGACATGAATGGCTGCGTTGACAGCAATGAACAAGTCGGATGCCGCTTTTTCCTTCATCAGAAGAAACAATCGATCCATTGCCATTGCGTACTCCGTCTGGTGCGAAGGTGGAAGAGAAATAACAGAAAAGAGCAGGGCTGACGATCGCCTTGGAAGTCAGCCCATGTTCGATGATGCAGCTTCGGCCATCGGGCCGAAGCGTGTTTCAGTGCGAAATAAGCGCGAGATCAGTCGCGCAGCAGTTCGTTGATCGAGGTCTTCGAACGCGTTTGTGCATCGACTTTCTTGACGATCACGGCGCAGTACAGGCTGTACTTGCCATCGGCCGACGGCAGGTTGCCCGAAACAACGACCGAACCGGCAGGAATACGGCCATAGCTGACTTCGCCGGTTGCGCGATCGTAAATCTTGGTCGATTTGCCGATGTAGACGCCCATCGAGATGACCGAGTTTTCTTCAACGATCACGCCTTCGACGATTTCCGAACGCGCACCAACGAAGCAGTTGTCTTCGATGATGGTTGGATTGGCTTGCATTGGTTCCAGCACACCGCCGATGCCGACGCCACCGGACAGGTGAACGTTCTTGCCGATCTGTGCGCACGAACCGACGGTGGCCCAGGTATCGACCATCGTGCCTTCATCGACGTAGGCGCCGATGTTGACGTACGAAGGCATCAGGATGACGTTCTTGCCGATGTAGCTTCCGCGACGTGCGACGGCTGGCGGCACCACTCGGAAACCGCCAGCGGCGAAATCGGCTTCGGTGTAATCGGCGAACTTGGTTGGTACCTTGTCATAGAACTGCATGCCGGTGCCGCCGGGCACGACGACGTTGTCTTCCAGACGGAACGACAGCAGCACGGCTTTCTTGACCCACTGGTTGACGATCCATTCGCCGTTGGCTTTCTGTGCCACGCGCAGCGAACCCTTGTTCAGTTGTTCGATGACGTCGGCAACGGCTTTGCGCACATCGGCAGGCGCATTTTTCGGCGAGAAATCGTTACGGTTTTCCCAGGCTTGATCGATCAGTTGTTCGAGTTGTTGAGTCATTTGTCGTTGTTCGTTGGGTTGAGTAAATTGAAGAATAGTAAGGATCAGCCGGCAGCGAGCTTCTTGCAGAAGGCGACGATGCGTTGCGCAGCTTCCAGGCATTCATCGACCTCGGCGACCAGCGCCATGCGTACGCGGTTGCTGCCGGGATTGATGCCATGCGCTTCGCGGCCAAGATAACTGCCGGGCAAAACCGTCACATTATATTCGGCATACAGGCGCTTCGCGAATTCGACATCGCTGATCGGTGCCAGTTTGTCCACACGTGCCCACAAATAGAAGCCGGCATCCGGCAGGGAAACGTCGAGCACGTCCTGCAGCATCGGTGTGACCTGATTGAATTTGGTGATGTATTTCTGGCGATTTTCAACCACGTGCTGCTCGTCGTTCCAGGCGGCGATGGATGCCGCTTGCACGGATGGGCTCATGGCGCTGCCGTGATAAGTGCGATACAGCAGGAATTGCTTGATGATTGCCGCATCGCCAGCAACGAAGCCGGAGCGCATGCCCGGCACGTTCGAGCGCTTGGACAGGCTGGAAAAGCCGATCAGGCGTGGATAATCGGTACGACCGAGCTTGTGTGCCGCTTCCAGACCGCCGAGTGGTGCCTCGTCCTTGAAATAGATTTCGGAATAGCACTCGTCGGCGGCGATGATGAACCCGTAACGGTCAGACAGATCGAACAGTTCCTTCCAGTCTTCCAGCGTCAGCACGGCGCCGGCCGGATTGCCGGGCGAGCAGACGTACAGCAGTTGCACACGCTTCCATGCTTCGGCGGGGACGGCCGAGAAATCCGGCGCGAAATTGCGTTGGGGATCGCAATTGACGAAATAGGGTTCGGCACCAGCCAGATACGCGGCACCTTCGTAAATCTGATATAGCGGATTGGGGCAGATCGCGAGCGCTTTCGCATTCGGATCGATGACGGTCTGTGCCAGTGCGAACAGTGCCTCGCGTGAGCCGTTGACGGGCAGTACTTGCGTTGCCGCATCCAGTTTTGGCAGGTTATAGCGGCGCTCCAGCCAGCCGGCTATGGTCTGGCGCAGCGCATCGCTGCCTGCCGTGGTCGGATAGGCAGCCAAACCATCGAGGTTATCGGCCAATGCCTGTTGAATGAAGGCAGGGGTCGGATGCTTGGGTTCACCGATGCCGAGGCTGATTGCCCGATAGTCGGCATTCGGCTTGACCTCGGCGAACAGTTGCTTGAGTTTTTCGAACGGGTAGGGTTGCAGCTGGTTCAGAAGTGGATTCACGGCGGACAAATGAGCGGCAAAGAATGGATTGGCGTCGCAGGGACGTGCCGGGCGATCCCGGAACTAAAGTTGGCAGACATTATAACGCTGGCAAGCATCCGTTTCCTGTCGTGCTTGGCGAAGGCGGCAGGATTGCCCGATTTCGTTGTTTCAAATGCTATGATGTGGCCCTTTCAAGGCTTGCCGATGCGGCATTGCCCGCAGGTTTCTTTGGCTGCCGCTGATTTGTGGTGTGGCGGCTGAATCTCGAATATTTCCAGGAACGGTCGATAACGTGCGCTTAACTTCCATTAAATTGTCTGGATTCAAGTCTTTTGTCGATCCGACGAATTTTCAGGTGCCGGGGCAACTGGTCGGCGTCGTCGGTCCCAACGGTTGCGGCAAGTCCAACATCATCGATGCGGTGCGCTGGGTACTGGGCGAATCCAAGGCGTCGGAACTGCGCGGCGAATCGATGCAGGATGTCATTTTCAATGGTTCCACGCATCGCAAACCGGCCGGGCGTTCGTCCGTCGAGCTCGTATTCGACAATGCTGATGGCAAGGCAGCCGGCCAATGGAGCCAGTACGCTGAAATTGCCGTCAAACGTACGCTGACGCGCGACGGTACTTCGACCTATTACATCAACAATCAGGCGGTGCGCCGTCGCGATATTCAGGACATCTTCCTCGGCACCGGCCTTGGCCCGCGTGCTTACGCCATCATCGGACAGGGCATGATTTCGCGCATCATCGAGGCGCGCCCCGAAGAGTTGCGTATTTTCCTTGAAGAGGCTGCCGGCGTTTCCAAGTACAAGGAACGTCGTCGCGAAACCGAAAATCGCCTGCAGGACACGCGCGAGAATCTGTTGCGGGTCGAAGACATTCTGCGCGAGCTGAATGCCAACCTCGAAAAATTGCAGGGTCAGGCTGCCGTTGCCCAGAAATTCCACGAACTGCAAGCCGAGCAGGACGAGAAGCAGAAGTTGCTCTGGCTGCTGCGCAAGAACGAAGCCAAGACCGAGCAGGAAAAATTCTTCCGCGATATCGAAAGAGCGCAGATCGATCTGGAAGAGCAGACAGCCAAGCTGCGCCATGTCGAAGCCGAACTCGAACATCTGCGCCTGTCGCATTACGCGGCGGGCGATCGCATGCATCAGGCGCAAGGGCACCTGTATCAGACCAATTCCGAGATCGGCAGTCTGGAAGCGCAGATCAAGTTCGTCATCGAATCGCGCACGCGCTTGCAAGCGCAACTGAATTCCCTGACGGCGCAACGCGATCAGTGGCAACGCCAGGGCACGCAATTCCAGGAAGATCTGGCCGAAGCCGAGCTGCAACTCGAAGAGCAGGCCATGCGTGTCGAACAGGCGCAGGAAACGGCGCAACGCGAGAACGATCGCGTGCCGGCGATGGAACAGGACTGGCGCGAAGCGCAACTCAAGACGACCGAATCACGCAGCCGCATCATGCAGGCGCAGCAACAGATCGAACTGGAGTCTGCACATCAACGCAATGCGTCGAACATCCTGTCGAATCTGGCGACGCGTCGCGAGCGTCTCTCGCAGGAAAAGCAGGGCCTGCATCTGCCAGACTCCACGCATCTGTCGAACCTGAAGATGCAACTGGAAGAAAAGCAGGCGACGCTGGAAGAAGCAACGGCACAACTGGAAGAAGCGCAGGCGCAACTGCCAAAGCTCGAAGAAGAGCGTCGCACTGCACAGCAGCAGGTCAATACCGAAACGGCCAACAATGCACAGCTCGAAGCACGGCTGTCTGCCCTGAAGCAATTGCAGGAAAACGTGCAGACGCAAGGCAAGGTGCAACCTTGGTTGCAGAAGCACGAACTCGGCGAGTTGCCGCGCCTCTGGCAAAAGCTGCAAATCGATCAGGGTTGGGAAACTGCGCTGGAATCCGTTTTGCGCGAGCGCACGTCGGCGCTGGAAATGTCCAATCTCGATTGGGCCAAGGCCTTTTTCAACGATGCGCCACCCGCCAAGCTCGCGCTGTTTTCACCCAATGCCGTAGCAGCGACAGCCAACGAACCGGTCGCCGGTCTCAAACCGTTTCTGAGCCTGTTGCAACTCAACGATCCGGGCTTGCGCGCATTGATGCAGGATTGGCTACATAACGTCTATGTGGCCGACGATACGGCAGCAGCTTTTGTCGATCGTAACAAGTTGCCGGCAGGTGCCTGCTTTGTCACGCGACAGGGTCACGTGATCGGTCGCTCCAGCGTGCGTTTCTATGCTTCCGACTCCGAGCAAGATGGCATGCTGGCACGCCAGCAGGAAATCGAAAACATCACCAAGCAGTTGCGTGCGCAGCAGATGCTGGCCGATGAAGCGCGTTCACGCGCCGTGCGTGCCGAATCCGCACTGACACAAGCTACGCAACGCCTGCAGGAAATTCGCCAGCGCGTGCAATTGCTGACGCAAAACGTGCATGGCTTGCAGATCGATGTGATGAAACAATCTGAAGTGCAGGAGCGCTTCAACCAGCGCAGTTCGCAGATCACGGCCGATTTGGAAGAGATCGCGGCGCAGGAAGCCGAGCAGCAGATGATCAAGGCGGAATCCGAAGCCAAGTTCGAGCAGCTTGATGCCGAACTGGCGGAACTGCAGGAAACGCATGAACACGGGCAGACCGATTATCTGAGCAAGGAGCAGCAACTCAACGATGTGCGCCAGCGCGTGCGCGAACTCGAACGTGCGGCGCAGGAAGCCGAATTCGCCGAGAAGTCGCAGCGCAACAAGATCGAGGAACTCAAGCGCAATATCGCCACCGCCCTGGAACAGGCTGCGCAGTTGTTCGCCAACATGCAGCAGGGTTCGCTCGAACTCGAAAGCCTTGACGATCAGGCTGCACAGGCCGGTTTGCAAAGTCTGCTCGACAAGCGTAGCGAACAGGAACGCGCGCTGGCCGATGCGCGCCATGAACTCGATCAATTGACGCAAACCTTGCGCGGTCACGATGAGTCGCGCCTGCAGGCTGAACGCAGCCTGCAACCGATTCGTGATCGCATCACGGAATTGCAACTGAAGGAACAGGCGGCTCGCCTGAATCAGGAACAATACGCGCAACAACTTGCCGAAGCACAGGCCGATGAAGCGGCGCTGGCAGAAAAGCTCAATCCCGACATGCGTCCTTCGTATTTGCAGGGCGAGGTTACGCGTCTGACGAACGCGATTTCAGGCTTGGGCGCAGTCAATCTGGCCGCATTGGATGAACTGGCTGCGGCGTCGGAACGCAAGAATTTCCTCGATGCGCAAAACGCGGATCTGACGGAAGCCATCACGACGCTGGAAGATGCAATCAACAAGATCGACAAGGAAACGCGCGAATTGCTGCAGGACACTTTCGACAAGGTCAACAAGCACTTCGGCGAACTGTTCCCGATCCTGTTTGGTGGTGGGCAGGCCAAGCTGATCATGACCGGCGAAGAAATTCTGGATTCCGGTGTACAGGTCATGGCGCAGCCGCCGGGCAAGAAGAACGCGACGATTCACCTGCTGTCAGGTGGAGAAAAGGCGCTGACAGCGACGGCGCTGGTGTTCTCGATGTTCCAGTTGAATCCGGCACCGTTCTGTCTGCTAGACGAGGTGGATGCGCCGCTGGATGACGCCAATACCGAGCGCTTCTGCAACATGGTCAAACGCATGTCGTCGCATACGCAGTTCCTCTTCATCTCGCATAACAAGATCGCGATGGAGATGGCGCAGCAGCTGATTGGCGTGACCATGCAGGAACAGGGTGTGTCACGTATCGTGGCGGTGGACATGGAGTCTGCCGCGGATTTTGCGACTGCGTGATACGGACGTCACGAAGATGGCGCCGGAAAAAATGTTTCGGTGCGGTCGGCTGAATGGATGCTGACGGCGTTAAGCAGGTGAAGGAATAGGGCAACGCGGTTGCGGTGAGCGGGTTGCTTTGTAGTACTCTTTGCAATACGTGCTTCGAAAGCAATGGCAAGAACAATGACAATGCAGTACGCAGTGCATGCCGCTGGCAGCTCCCGGTCTTGCCGGTCGAGCCGAAATGGCAGCGCCGCCTAATTTATGGATACGCAATGAATCGATTTGTTTTTCAGAATGAAGAAGCTGGCTTGATGATGGGCACCACGATGAAAGGCGGTGTCGCATGACTGACCTGCAAGCCAGCCTGATCGCCATTGGTGGTGTCATTGTCGTCGGCGTCATCGCCTACAACAAATGGCAGGAGCACAAGGCCAAGAAAAGTGTGGAGCGTGCTTTTTCTTCCTCCCACGACGATGTGCTGATGGGCGCATCGAGTGCGCCGGTTTCTGTGGGCGAACGGCAGGAGCCGCATTTTTCGCAGCACGATATGGAAGCCGTGCAGCAGGAGTCGATAGCGCAGGATGTGCCTGCCGATGTCCATGCAGCCGAAGCACCGCTCGATGAAAGCACGCCTGTCGAAAGCATCAATCTGGCGGAAGAAAAGGAATTGCCCGTCGATTACCTGATCGATTGCACGGTACCGCTGACGTTGTCGTCACAACTGCGTGGCGAGAAGGTGCTGGCAGCGACCCAATCGCTGCGCTCGGTGGGCGGCAAGCCGATTCATTTTGTCGGTCAGCGTGTCGATGGTGGCTGGGAAGCCATCACGCATGGCAGCATCTACAAATCCTTGACGGCTGGCGTGCAGTTGGCCAATCGCAACAATGCGCTCAATGAACTCGAATATTCCGAATTCGTGATGCGTCTGCGTCAGATTTGTGACGATTTCGATGCCGATCCCGATGTGCCGGACATGACCGAAGTTATGGTAACGGCGCGCTCGCTGCATCATTTCGTTGCCGAGCATGATGCCAAGCTTGGTATCAACGTGCAGTCCAAGGGCGCGCCGTGGTCGGTGACGACGCTTCTGTCTGCGCTCGAACGCCAAGGCTTCGATGTGCGCCCAGAAGGACGTTTGGTGATGCCGGATGGCGATGGCGGCGTGCTGTTTTCGCTGTCCACCAATGTTACGTTGGCGGAAGAAACCACGAACCGCCTCACGCTCTTGCTCGATGTGCCGGTCGTATCGCCATCGCGTGACGGCTTCGGCGCGATGGTGGCTTGTGCACGTTCGCTGGCCTCGCGCCTCGATGGCGCGGTGGTCGA
The DNA here is from genome assembly GCF_913776015.1 of uncultured Oxalicibacterium sp. Classification (GTDB taxonomy): domain Bacteria; phylum Pseudomonadota; class Gammaproteobacteria; order Burkholderiales; family Burkholderiaceae_D; genus Oxalicibacterium. The sequence continues at coordinate 27,010 of NZ_CAJYMD010000007.1, forward strand.
TGATGGCGGCCAGCCATTGTCTGACGAAGTACTGGCGGAAATCGCCGGACAGATCGACGCCTTCTATGCCGATATGGAATCGTCTGATATTCCTGCCGGTTCAACACGCGCGCTACGCCTGTTCAATTAATTAAAAATGCAAGCTGATCTGTTTTCTGCCGGATCGCAGACTGCTCCGGAGGAGCCGGATGCCAGCGATCCGCCTGCACGTGCTGCCTGGCTGCGGCACGAACTCAATCGCCACAATTACGCCTACCACGTCCTCGATGACCCGACTGTACCCGATGCCGAGTACGACAAGATGTTTCGGGAGTTGCAGGATATCGAAGCGATCCATCCGGAATTGCTGGTACACGATTCGCCTACCCAACGAGTCGGTGCACTGGCACTGACGCCTTTTCCGCAAGTGACGCATACGGTGCCCATGCTGTCGCTAGGGAACGGTTTCGAGGATGACGATATCGTCAACTTCGATCGTCGGGTGCGCGATGGTCTGGAGAGCTTGCAGGAAGTCGAGTATGCGACCGAGCTGAAATTCGATGGCCTGGCGATCAATCTGCGTTATGAAAACGGTGTGCTGGTTGAAGCGGCGACGCGCGGCGATGGCTATACCGGCGAAAACGTGACCGCCAATATTCGCACCGTGCAGGCGATTCCCTTACGTCTGCAAACCGCTCATCCACCGGCATTGCTCGACATTCGCGGTGAAGTCATGATGTACAAAGCCGATCTGGCGAAGCTCAATGCGCGCCAGCGTGAAGCCGGCGGCAAGGAATTCGCCAATCCGCGAAATGCAGCGGCCGGCAGCTTGCGGCAACTTGATTCGCGCATCACGGCGCAGCGCACCTTGCGTTTTTTTGCCTATGGCATCGGTGGATTGGAAGGTGCGGATATGCCGGCGTCCCATTCGGCATTGCTCGATTGGTACGCTTCGATGAACGTACCGGTCTGTGCTGAGCGTGCCGTGGTGAAAGACGCAGCGGGTTTGCTGGATTTCTATCGGCGCATCGGTGAAAAGCGTGAAGGCCTGCCGTATGAAATCGACGGTGTGGTTTACAAGGTCAATCGCGCCGATCAGCAGCGCCAGCTTGGTTTCGTATCGCGCGCCCCGCGCTTTGCGATTGCGCACAAATTCCCGGCGCAGGAAGCCTTGACAACGGTGCAGGACATCGAAGTACAGGTCGGACGCACCGGGGCGATCACACCGGTCGCACGTCTCGCGCCTGTGTTGGTTGGCGGCGTGACGGTGACAAATGCGACCTTGCACAATGAAGATGAAGTGCGTCGCAAGGATATACGGATCGGCGATACGGTGACGGTCCGACGTGCCGGCGATGTCATTCCCGAGGTACTGGCGTACGTGCCGGAAATGCGGCCTGCCGATGCACGGCAGTTTGTCATGCCGACCGCGTGCCCGGTTTGCGGTTCGCCTGTGGTTCGTCCCGAAGATGAGGCGGTTGCGCGCTGTTCCGGCGGCTGGGTCAAATGCGCCGCGCAGCGCAAGGGCGGTTTGCTGCATTTCGTGTCGCGTCGTGCGATGGATATCGAAGGCATGGGCGACCAGTTGATCGAGCAACTGGTGGACAAGCACATCATCACGACGGCCGCCGATCTCTACAAACTCGGGTTTCGTGCACTGGCCGAACTCGATCGCATGGCAGACAAGTCGGCGCAAAACGTCATGGCTGCCCTGGAAAAATCCAAGAGCACGACGCTGGCGCGTTTCATCTACGCGCTGGGCATCCGCCATGTCGGCGAGGCGACGGCAAAGGAGCTGGCACGTCACTTCGGCAATCTTGATGCGGTGCTTGTCGCCAGCGAAGAGCAATTGCTGGAAGTAGCTGATGTTGGTCCCGTCGTTGCAACGTCGATTCGCAACTTTCTCGACGATACCATGAATGCGGAGCTGATCGAGCAATTGCGTGCAGCGGGCGTGCACTGGCCCGAACATGTGGTGGAAAGCACGCCGAAGCCGTTCGCCGGCAAAACCTTCGTGCTGACCGGCACGCTGCCGACACTCAAGCGTGATGAGGCGGCTGCGAAGATCGAGGTGGCAGGCGGCAAGGTGGCCGGCTCCGTGTCGAAGAATACGCATTACGTCGTCGCTGGCGAAGAGGCCGGTAGCAAGCTGCTAAAGGCGCAGGAGCTTGGTGTTGCCGTACTCGATGAAGAAGGTTTTCTGAATTTGCTGGCCAATCCGCCAGCAGCATGATCGTAATGCAATCAACCAAGGAATGAGGCATGGCCGTTCGTGAAATCCTGAAAATGGGCGATCCGCGCCTGTTGCGTGTGGCGGAGCCGGTAGCGCATTTTGATACGCCAGAATTGCACGCCTTGATCGCCGACATGTTCGATACCATGCATGCCGCCAATGGTGCCGGACTGGCCGCGCCACAAATCGGTGTCAACTTGCGTGTCGTGATTTATGGGTTCAAGCAGAATGTTCGCTATCCCGATGCGCCAGCGGTTCCCGAGACAGTACTCATCAATCCGCGCTTGCAGCCTTTGTCGGCGACCCGTGACGAAGCGTGGGAAGGTTGTCTTTCGGTGCCGGGTATGCGCGGCGTGGTGCCACGTTTTTTAGCCTTGCACTACGAAGGATTTGATCAGTACGGCAAGGCAATCAGTCGCGACGCGGACGGATTCCATGCACGCGTCGTGCAGCATGAATGCGATCACCTCGATGGCATTCTCTATCCGATGCGGATTGAGGATTTCTCGAAATTCGGTTTCACCGAAGTGCTGTTTCCCGAACTCGACCCCAACGACGACGACTGAGGTACGCCAAGCGCGTGATGCGCATTGATGCAGGACAGATCGAAGTTAAATCAGAACTGCTCGTCTTCGCGCAGATAACGCCACTGGCCGACCGGCAGGTCGCCAAGGCGTACCTTGCCGATGCGCACACGTTTCAAACCAAGCACCTTGAGCCCCACGATATCGCACATGCGACGAATCTGGCGCTTCTTGCCTTCCTTCAGCACAAAGCTCAGCTGATCTTCGTTCTGCCAGCGGACTTTCGCCGGCAACAGCTTTTTACCATCCAGACTCAAGCCGTGGTTGAGTCGGCGTAAATCGGCTTCCGGCAGGGTGCCCGGTTTGGTGTATTGCACACGTACCAGATATTCCTTTTCGACCGAGGTGTCTTCGCCGATCAATTGCTTGGCGATACGGCCATCCTGCGTCAGCACCAGCAGGCCGACCGAATCGATATCGAGACGTCCTGCAGGGACCAGACTGCGCAACTGGCTCGGATGAAACTGGATTGCTGCCGTGTCTTCCTTCCAGCGTGCTTCCGGGCGTACCAGCACGGAAGCCGGCTTGTAGCCATCCTCGGCCTGGCCACTCACATAGCCAACCGGCTTGTTGATAAGGATGGTGACACGCTTGCTTTGTTCGGCTGCAGCCTGCCGTTCGACTGTCACGCGTTGCGATGGCAGGATTTTTGTGCCGAGTTCGGAAACCACCTTGCCGTCCACGCGCACCCAGCCGCGCGCGATCCATTCGTCGGCTTCGCGGCGCGAGCACAGGCCGAGTTCAGACATGCGTTTGGAAAGGCGGAGCGGTTCGTTCATGGCAACAAAAGAGAAGAAAAGGTGAGGCGAGAATGGCTGGTGTTTCGTCGAGGATCAGACCCGTAATACGTCGAGCAATTCGCTTTCGAGCTGAATCTGGCTGCGTGCATTGTTGAGCACGGCGCCATCGACAAGAAAGATATCTTCCACGCGTTCGCCCAAAGTCATGATCTTGGCGGTATGCAGATTGACCTTGTGACGTGCAAGCACATTGGCAATCGAATACAGCAAGCCATTACGGTCATTGGCGGAAACGGTCAGCAGGTAATACTGCCCGCGTTCATCGGGGCGCAGATCGACGGTCGGTGTGGCCGGGAAGTTGCGCGACAGGCGCGACAGCCGACCCTTGATCGGCGACGGCAGGTTTTCCTGTGTACTCAGGACTTCGCCGAGTTCGTGTTCGATCAGGCTGATCAAATCACGATAATTCTTGGCAAACAGCGGATCGGTAATGAGGAAGGTATCGAGCGCATAACCGTGCTTGGTTGTATGAATCTTGGCATCGAGAATGCTGAAGTTCTTGCGATCGAAATAGCTGCAGATACGTGCGAACAGATCAGACTGATCTTTCACATACACCGTCACTTGCAATCCTTCACCAATTGGCGACAGGCGGCATTTGACAACGGGTTCTTTGCTGTCGATGCGATCGTAAAGCGTACGCGTTTGCCATGCGATATCCGAGGCATCGTGACGCAGGAAATAGACGACATCCAACTGTTCCCACAGTTTTTTGTATGCATCTTCCGGCAGGGCATACAAGCGCAAATTGGCAAGCGCATCTTCCTGCCGCTTTTTCAATTCGCGTTCTGCCGAAGGAGCCTGGCCATCGAACACGCGCGCCGTCATCTTGTAGAGATCTTCGAGCAGCTTGCCTTTCCACGCATTCCATACCTTCGGGCTGGTGCCGCGAATGTCGGCCACCGTCAGCAGATAGAGTGCGGTGAGGTGACGTTCGTCTTTCACTACATCGGCAAAATGACGGATCACATCGGGGTCGGACAAATCCTGCTTCTGTGCAACCTGCGACATCGTCAGGTGATTTTCGACGAGGAAGACCACGAGTTCGGTATCTTCCTTTGACAGGCCGTGATCAACGCAGAAATCCTCCGCATCCTGCATGCCGAGCTTGGAGTGATCGCCGCCACGGCCTTTGGCAATGTCATGGAAGAGTGCGGCGATGTACAACAGCCACGGCTTGTTGAAATCGGCAGCGAGCTGGCTGCAGAACGGATATTCGTGTGCGTGCTCGCTGAGCATGAAGCGCCGCACATTGCGCACCACCATCATGATGTGCTGATCCACGGTGTAGACGTGGAACAGGTCATGCTGCATCTGGCCGACGATGTCGCGGAAGTTCGGCAGATAACGACCGAGGATGCTGGTCTGGTTCATGCGGCGCAATGCATGCGTGATGCCCTGCGGTGCCTGAAGAATTTGCAGGAAAAGGGCACGATTGGCCGGATCACGACGGAACTTATTGTCGATCTTGAAGCGTGAGTGCCAGAGCGCACGCAAGGTACGCGCCGTCATGCCTTTCAATTGAGGATGCAGGGCAGTCAACAGAAACACTTCAAGCATGGCCGATGGCGTTTCATCGAAGGTATGGTCGTCGGCAATGTCGATAAAACCATTGACCTCGTTAAAGCGCGCATTGATGGCGACTGGCGACGTCATCTGCGGGAACAAGCGTTCCTCGATGTTCTGCAGCAGGATCGTGTTGAGTTGCGTGACGGCTTTGGCGGCGCGATAGTAGCGCTGCATCAGATATTCGCTGGCGCGACGCGTGCTCGTATTCTTGAAACCGATCGATTCAGCAATCGCGGTTTGCACGTCGAACACCAGACGGTCTTCATGCCGATTGGTAACGATGTGCAGACGAATGCGCACTTCCTTGAGCGCACGTTCATTCTGCTTGAGCTGACGGGCTTCGGTCGGGGTGAGCAGATCGCGTTCCGCCAGTTCGCGCCACGAATTCCCCAAACCGGCCGCCTTGGCGACCCACAAGATGACTTGCAGATCGCGCAAGCCCCCCGGACTTTCCTTGCAGTTGGGTTCGAGGCTGTAGGGCGTGTCTTCGTACTTGGCGTGGCGTTGTCGCAGTTCGAGTGTCTTGGCTTGAAAGAAGGCATGCGGATCCATTGCCGCATCGCACTGCGTTTTCAGCGTTTGAAACAACGTTTCGTTGCCCTTAATCAGACGTGCTTCGAGCAAACTGGTTTGCACGGTGATGTCGGCCTTGGCTTCGCTTAGGCATTCGTCAACGGTACGGATGCTATGACCGATTTCGAGACCGATATCCCAGAACAGTTGAACCAGTTCTTCCAGCTTGCCCTGGAGTTCGGTATCCGGCTCGCTATCGAGCAGGATCAGCACATCCACGTCTGAATGCGGAAACAGTTCGCCGCGGCCATAGCCGCCTACCGCGACCAGTGCGGCGCTCTGTGGTAACGCAAATGCGGTCCATGCTTTTATCAATGCGGCATCAACGCTGTCCTTCAGCGAAGTGAGCAGCAATTCTGCCTTGCCACTCTTGAGGAAACGATCAATGACACGTTGACGCTCGGTTTTGAGCTGTTCCTTCAGAGAGAGGGCAAGTGACGTCATGATCAGGCGTCGATGGCTTGAGGTTGTGCGTTCGTGATGAATGCCGGCGGTGCTGGTGTGCCGGCGGATTGCGTGAGAATTTCGTAGCCGGTTTCCGTCACGAGCACGGTGTGTTCCCATTGTGCCGACAGGCTGCGATCCTTGGTCTTGATGGTCCAGCCATCGCCCATTTCGCGAATTTCACGACGACCCGCATTGATCATCGGTTCCACGGTGAAAATCATGCCGGCGGCAAGTTTTTCAAGCGTGCCGGGACGGCCGTAATGCAGTACTTGCGGTTCTTCATGGAAAATCTTGCCGATGCCGTGGCCGCAGAATTCGCGCACGACGCTGTAGCCGGCTTTTTCTGCATGCTGCTGGATAACATGGCCGATATCGCCCAGATGCGCACCCGGCGTGATCTTCGAAATGCCGAGCCACATGCATTCGTAGGTGATTTCGGTCAGGCGTTTGGCGAGAATCGATGGTTCGCCAATGTAGAACATGCGGCTCGTGTCACCGTGGTAGCCATCCTTGATGACGGTGACGTCGATGTTGAGTACATCGCCATTCTTGAGTACCTTGTCGCCAGGAATGCCGTGACAGATTACATCGTTGACCGAGGTGCAGACCGATTTCGGATAGGGCGTGTAACCGGGCGGGCAGTAGTTGAGCGGTGCCGGGATCGTGCCTTGCACGTTGATCATGTACTCGTGACAGAGCCGATCGAGTTCACCAGTGGTGACGCCCGGCTTGACGAATGGTGTGATGTAGTCGAGCACTTCGGAGGCGAGTCGCCCTGCGATGCGCATGCCGGCGATGTCTTCCGCCGTTTTGATGGAAATATTGCCCATAGGAATCTGCAAAGTTGCTGAAATGCCAGCATTGAGGAATCAAACAAGTATGAATTATAGACGAGGCTGCCCAATGGCGTCGCTTCTTGCCAATTGCGGTACTTGAAACAGCGGCCGGTTATAGAGTAGAATCTCGGGCTGCCCGGAAAGGTTTCGGGCAGTTTTTGTAAATCGCGAATCCGTTCCCAAAGGGTGCTCCCGCCAAAAAAGTGAGGGCGACTGAGCGGATTTCAGACCTAACCCTGGAGAAATTCATGTCCGTTACCATGCGTGAAATGCTGGAAGCCGGTGTCCACTTCGGTCACCAAACGCGCTTCTGGAACCCAAAGATGGCCCCATTCATTTTCGGTCATCGCAACAAGATTCATATCGTCAACCTGGAAAAAACCCTGGGTATGTACCAGGAGGCGATGAAGTACATTCGTCAACTGTCGTCCAATCGTGGCACCGTGCTGTTCGTCGGTACCAAGCGTCAGGCACGTGAGCTGATCGCTGCCGAAGCACAACGTGCCGGCATGCCTTACGTTGATCAACGCTGGCTCGGCGGCATGCTGACCAACTTCAAGACGATCAAGACCTCGATCAAGCGTCTGAAGGAAATGGAAGCTGCCATCGAAGACGGTTCCGTCGACAAGCTCAGCAAAAAAGAAGCGCTGATGTTCGAGCGTGAAAAAATCAAGCTGGAAAAATCGATTGGCGGTATCAAGGATATGGGTGGCATTCCTGACGCGATCTTCGTGATCGACGTTGGCTACCACAAAGGCGCCATCACCGAAGCCGCGAAACTGGGTATCCCGGTCATCGGCGTGGTCGATACCAACCACTCGCCAGAAGGCGTGACCTACGTCATCCCTGGTAACGACGATTCGTCAAAAGCCATCACGCTGTACGCTCGTGGCGTTGCGGATGCAATCCTCGAAGGTCGTGCCAATGCGGCAACCGATCTGGTCGAATCGATCAAGGGCGGCGATGATTTCGTTGAGGTTGAAGAGCAGGCGTAATCCCTGTCTCTGATGGCTCGCGCATCAGGATGAAAGGGGCAACGATCGTTCGCCCCTTTTTTTTAAGCGAATTTTTGAATAGATATTTCGAACACGATATTGAACGTGTCGGAATGAAAGACGTCTGAGAGACGTCATTTGCAAGGAGATTTGTAATGGCAGCAATTACAGCAGCAATGGTTGGTGAACTGCGCGCACGTACCGATGCGCCAATGATGGAATGCAAAAAGGCACTGACGGAGGCTGATGGCGACATGGAACGTGCGGAAGAGATTCTGCGCGTCAAGCTGGGCAGCAAGGCATCGAAAGCCGCTTCGCGCGTGACCGCTGAAGGCGTGATCGCCACCTACGTTGCCGGCAACGTGGGCGCGATGGTCGAAGTCAACTGCGAAACCGACTTTGTTACCAAGAACGACGATTTCCTGGCGTTTGCCAATGCCGTTGCCAAGGCAGCAGCTGAAGCCAATCCAGCAGACGTGGCCGCACTGGCAAACGTCAAAATCGGCGACAAGACCGCCGAAGAAACCCGTACCGAACTGATCGGTCGTATCGGTGAAAACATGTCGATCCGCCGCTTCGTGCGTTTCGACACGACCGGCAAACTGGCTTCGTACCTGCACGGTACGCGTATCGGCGTCATGGTCGATTTCGACGGCGCGGAAGAGCAGGTTGGTAAAGACGTGGCAATGCACATTGCTGCAATGAAACCGGTTGCTCTGGGTACTGCTGACGTGCCAGCCGATCTGATCGCCAAGGAGCGTTCGGTTGCCGAGCAAAAGGCTGCTGAATCCGGCAAGCCGGCTGACATCGTCACCAAGATGGTCGAAGGTTCGGTGCAGAAATACCTGAAGGAAGTTTCCCTGCTGAATCAATCGTTCGTCAAGAACGACAAGCAGACTGTCGAACAAATGCTGAAAGAAGCAAAAACTACGGTGAAATCGTTCACGATGTTCGTGGTTGGTGAAGGCATCGAGAAGAAACAGGATGACTTTGCCGCCGAGGTTGCGGCGCAGGTAGCAGCAGCAAAACAGGCGTAATAAAAAAATCGGGCCGAAAGGCCCGTTTTTTTCGCATCATCCAGTATGCTTTCGCTTTGACAAACGATGAAGCTTTAACCGTTTTGTCCATGCGAACAAAAATGCAGCAAACCGTCTTGCGGGACGGTCGTCATAAACAATAAAACTGTTCGGAAGAGCCGGACAAGACAAGGAATACAGCCCATGACAACTCCAGCATACAAGCGCGTTCTCCTCAAGCTTTCGGGTGAAGCGTTGATGGGAGACGATGCTTATGGAATCAATCGGGCTACGATCGAACGGATGGTGGCCGATGTCTCTGAAGTGGCGAAACTGGGTGTTGAACTCGCCATCGTGATTGGTGGTGGCAATATTTTCCGTGGTGTTGCACCGGGTGCGCAGGGAATGGATCGTGCGACAGCCGATTACATGGGCATGCTGGCCACCGTGATGAATTCGCTGGCGCTGGCCGATGCCATGCGTCAGGCCGGTTTGACGGCACGTGTGATGTCGGCAATCGGTATCGAACAGGTCGTCGAGCCTTACGTGCGTCCGAAGGCATTGCAGTATCTCGAAGAAGGCAAGGTCGTGGTCTTTGCAGCCGGTACCGGCAATCCGTTCTTCACGACGGATACCGCGGCAGCTTTGCGCGGTGCGGAGATCGGTGCCGAGATCGTGCTCAAGGCGACCAAAGTCGACGGGGTGTACAGCGCCGATCCAAACAAGGATGCTTCTGCCACGCGTTACTCGACCATCACGTTCGATGAAGCCATTGCCAAGCATTTGCAGGTGATGGACGCCACGGCATTTGCGTTATGCCGCGATCAGCGCCTGCCGATCAAGGTGTTTTCGATCACCAAGCCTGGTGCGCTCAAGCGCCTGATCATGGGCGAGGATGAGGGTACGCTGGTTCACGTTTGATCGCGCTTGCCTTCCGATTGCAAAGGGAAGGCCTGATGAAATACGGATTCAATAGCAGTAAAAAGGAGTAGTAAATGTCTGTTGCAGATGCAAAAAAGACCGCCGAGCAAAAAATGCAAAAGTCCATCGAGACGCTCAAGGCGGATTTGGCAAAGGTTCGTACCGGCCGTGCACACGTCGGCATCCTCGATCATGTGATGGTCGAATACTATGGCAACCCAACGGCGCTGAATCAGGTCGCCAGCCTGACGCTGATCGATGCGCGTACCATCGGTGTGCAGCCTTTTGAAAAGAAAATGGGCGCCGTGATCGAGAAGGCAATTCGCGAAGCCGATCTGGGCCTGAATCCTTCGTCGCAAGGCGATCTGATTCGCGTGCCGACGCCACCGCTGAATGAAGAGCGCCGCAAGGAAATGGTGAAGCTGGTCAAGACCGAAGCCGAAGATGCAAAGATTGCGATCCGCAACATTCGTCGTGATGCCAACGAGAGCCTGAAGAAGCTGGTGAAAGACAAGGCCTGCTCCGAAGACGACGAGCGTCGCGCACAAGACGACATCCAGAAATTGACCGACAAGTTTGTTGCCGAAGTCGACAAGCTGGTGGTCGAAAAGGAAAAAGAGGTCATGACGGTGTGACGCCGTCTTTGCCTGTGTTTTCCCTTCATTCCAGCCTGATCGCCCTTACATGACGTCCAAGAGTTCAACCGAGATCGTGCCGGAGGTTTCTTCCGTGCCACGCCACATCGCCATCATCATGGATGGCAACGGACGCTGGGCGACCAAGCGGTTCATGCCGCGCGTGGCGGGTCACGTCAAAGGCGTGGAGGCCGTGCGCGGCGTGGTGGAGGCGTGTGCGCGACAAGGCGTGGAATACGTGACCTTCTTTGCCTTTAGCTCCGAAAATTGGCGTCGCCCCGCGGATGAGGTGTCGACGTTGATGCGCTTGTTCGTTACAGCGCTGGAGCGTGAAGTTTCCAAGATGCATGCCAATGGCATTCGTCTCAAAATCGTGGGAGATCTCGGTCGTTTTGATGAAAAGCTTCAAAAGCTCATCCAGAATGCCGAACGCAAGACGGCAGACAATACCGGTTTGACTGTAACCGTCTGCGCCAATTATGGCGGGCGTTGGGACATCATGCAGGCAGTCAATCGCATGGTGGCAGAAAATCCGGGTGCTTCAGATTTCAGCGAGGCACAACTTTCTCCTTATCTGGCATTGGCCTATGCGCCCGAGCCTGACCTGTTTATCCGCACCGGCGGGGAAGAGCGCATTTCGAATTTCCTGCTGTGGCAACTGGCGTATTCCGAACTCTACTTCACCGATACCTACTGGCCGGACTTCGATGCCGAGGCACTAGAGCTGGCGATTGATTCTTATCGTCAACGCGAGCGTCGTTTCGGCCGTACCAGCCAGCAAGTGGTCGAGCAAAGGGAGGCGGTAGCCAAATGCTGAGAACGCGCATCATCACGGCAGTCGTCCTGCTGATCATTCTTCTGGCGGTTCTCTTGTCCGGTTCCTGGCTTGCGTTTGCCGTGCTGACAGGCGTGTTTTTTGCAGTCGCTGCGTGGGAGTGCCTGCGCCTGTTCGGCAACAAGAGCCCGGTGGCGGGGACCGTCATCTGGATTGCGGCGTTTGTGTGGCTCGTTTATAGCCAAAGCTTCAATCAAAACATGGTGTTGCCGGGTATTTGCGTGGCGATCTGGGCGTTGCGTTTGACGCCCTCCCTGGGCTTTGGCCTGCCGCCGCTGGAAAGTATTACTAACAAGCTGTTGACCGGGCTGTACGGGATTGCACTACTGGGCGCTTTTCTGGCAATCCTCGCGCTGTTTGAGCGCTCTGTCCTCTACATGTTTTCCGTCATGGTGCTGGTATGGATTGCCGATATTGGCGCCTATTTCAGCGGCAAGGCATTCGGCAAACGCAAGCTTGCACCGTCCATTTCGCCCGGCAAATCCTGGGAAGGCGCAATCGGCGGCGGCGTTCTCGTCTTGCTGGCCGGTTTTGGTTCGATTTTCGTACCAGCCTTGCGCGATACGTTTGCCGTGAGTCTGTACCACTCGTGGGGCGTGGCCGGTATGGTTCTGATACTGACGCTCTTGGTCGCTGCCAGTATTGTTGGCGATTTGTTCGAATCGCAGCTCAAGCGCCGCGCCGGGATGAAGGACAGCAGTAATCTGCTTCCAGGACACGGTGGCGTGCTGGATCGGCTGGATGCGCTGATTCCCACCGTGCCGTTGGCGGTACTCGTCTGCCACTGGATGTAAGGTCTTCATGCAGCACATCACCATTCTCGGTTCGACCGGGTCCATCGGCGTCTCGACGCTGGATGTCATTGCGCGCCATCCCGAGCGCTATCGCGTCTTTGCCCTGACAGCACAAAATCGCGTCGAAGAACTCGCCGATCAATGCGTGCGCTTTCACCCCCAACTGGCCGTGGTAGGCACGTCTGAAGCTGCTTCGCGTTTACAGCAACTGCTGGACGGTAAGGGCGTTGCCACGCAGGTAATGCATGGCGAGCAGGCGTTGTGCGAGGTTGCCAGCGCATCCGCCTGCACGACGGTCATGGCCGCCATTGTCGGCGGTGCTGGCTTGGCCCCCAGTTTGGCGGCCGCACGTGCCGGCAAGCGCGTTTTGCTGGCGAACAAGGAAGCACTGGTGATGTCTGGCAGCTTGTTCATGGACGCCGTGAAAACCAGCGGTGCCGTGCTGATGCCCATCGATAGCGAACACAATGCGATTTTTCAGTGCCTGCCACAGGATTACTCGCGTGTACCCGAAGCGCATGGTATTTCGCGTATCTTGCTCACGGCATCGGGCGGGCCGTTTCTCACGCGTCCGCTCGATACGCTGGATAGCGTCACTTGTGCCGAAGCTGTAGCGCATCCGAAGTGGGTGATGGGCCGCAAGATTTCCGTCGATTCCGCCACGATGATGAACAAAGGCCTGGAAGTCATCGAGGCGCATTATCTGTTTGGGGTGCCGGCAGACGATATCGAAGTGGTGATTCACCCGCAAAGCGTGGTGCATTCCATGGTGTCGTATGTGGATGGTTCGGTACTGGCGGAATTGGGAAATCCCGATATGCGCACGCCGATTGCCCATGCACTTGCTTATCCGGAACGGATTGCTTCCGGTGTGGCGCCGCTGGATCTCATGCAGATTGCCAATCTGAGTTTTATGGCCCCGGACTTCGCACGTTTTCCGTGCCTGAAACTGGCGTATGATGCATTGCGCGCTGGCGGTTCTGCGCCGGCTTTGTTGAATGCGGCCAATGAAGTGGCGGTACAGGCGTTTCTCGATGAGCGCATCGGCTTCCGCAAGATCGATGCACTGATTGCGCAAGTCATGGATGCACTGCCTGTCTGCAACGTCGATACCATCGAGAGCGTATTCGAGCAGGACCGTCTGGCTCGTGATCTGGCCGAAAAACTGATACTGCAATGACCCTGCTGCAAACCATCCTCGCTTTTGCTGTTGTGCTCGGTGTATTGATCATCGTGCATGAGCTTGGGCATTACCTTGTGGCACGTTGGTGTGGTGTGAAGGTGCTGCGTTTTTCGGTCGGAATGGGCAAGGTGATTTATTCGCGTCGCGTGGGGCCGGACCAGACCGAGTGGGCTGTTTCCATCCTGCCTCTTGGCGGCTACGTGAAAATGCTCGATGCGCGCGATCATGACGGCTTGCCCTTGAGTCCGGAAGAGCGCAAGCGCGAGTTCACCAGTCAATCCGTCTGGCGCCGTATCGCCATTGTGGCTGCCGGGCCGATCGCTAATTTCCTGTTGGCTATTCTGGTTTTTGCCGCGCTGTTCGTGCATGGCATTCCCGAACCTTCCACCAAATTGCGTGCGCCTGCCGAGCAGACTGTTGCGGGGCAATCCGGTTTGCGTGGCGGCGATCACATCATTGCCGTTAACGGCAAGCCGGTGCATGTCTGGAACGATCTGCGCTGGGCGATGGTGCAAGCTGTCGTAGATCGTCAGCCGGCGAAATTCGATGTGCAACGGGGCGGTGCATCTGCTGGCGAGCAAAGCGTACAAGCCATCGTCATGCCGGTCGCATCCATCAGCACGGAAGAACTGGAAGGCGATTTCCTCGGCAAGCTGGGTCTGGATGTGGCGCGCCCACCTGCGGTATTGGGCAAGGTTGTGCCGGATGGACCGGCGCAACGTGCCGGTTTGCAGGAGGGAGATCTGGTGCAGGCCATTGATGGCAAGCGCATCAATGATGGCTTGATGCTGGTTGAGACTGTACGTGCGGCGGCAGGCAAGACCTTGACTCTCGATGTGTTGCGTGAAGGTCAGGCACGATCGGTGTCGCTGGTGCCGGACGTCGTTGAGCAGGATGGACAGCGATTCGGTCGTATCAAGGTCGAAGTGCCGATGATGCCGGAGATGGTGACCGAAGGCAGTAATCCATTGGTCGCCCTTTGGAAAGGTGTCGTCAAAACCTGGGATACGGCAACCATGACGCTCAAGATGGTCGGCAAGATGATCATCGGCGAAGTCTCATGGAAAAACGTAACAGGTCCAATCACGATCGCTGATTACGCCGGACAGACGGCACGCATAGGACTCGTCAGTTATTTGAGCTTTATCGCCTTCGTCAGTATCAGCCTGGGCGTGATGAATCTCCTCCCCATTCCAGTGCTGGATGGGGGGCATTTGCTGTATTATGCTGTGGAAGTTTTAACTGGTCGTCCAGTCTCCGAGCGTGTGAGCGCAGTCGCACAGCGGGCAGGCATAGGAATTCTGATGACCCTGATGCTGGTTGCTGTCTTCAATGACATCAACCGGCTTGTTTCTTGAGCGCCGCGCGCTGCGTTGCGTCTGACAGGTAACCTAATCTCAACACCCAATGAAATTCTATTCAGAGCGCTTTTCCTTGCCAATTTTCCCTCGTCGTATCGTCGCCATTGCCGCCTTCGCTCTTTGCTCGAGCTACGCTCAGGCGGCGGATCCTTTCACCGTCAAGGACATTCGCGTAGAAGGCATTCAACGTACCGAAGCCGGCACGGTGTTCAGTTATTTGCCGGTACGTGTGGGCGATACTTTCACCGATGAAAAAGGCGCGGATGCGATTCGTGCGCTGTACGCAACCGGCTTTTTCAAGGATGTGCGCATCGAGGTGGAAGGCAATGTCCTGGTGGTATTCGTCGAAGAGCGTCCTGCCATTGCGACTGTGGAGTTCACCGGTACCAAGGAATTCGACAAGGATCAGCTGAAAAAGGCACTCAAGGAAATTGGTGTTGGCGAGTCGCGTATCTATGACAAGGCATTGGTCGATCGCGCCGAACAGGAGTTGAAGCGCCAGTACCTTTCGCGCGGCTTGTATGGTGTGTCGATCACCACGACCGTGACACCGCTCGAACGCAACCGCGTTGCCGTCAACTTTGCTATTGAAGAAGGCGATCCGGCTCGTATCAAGAGCATCAACGTCATCGGTGCCAAGGCTTACAGCGAGAAAGAACTGGTCAAGAACATGACCCTGACCACGCCAGGCTGGTTTACGTGGTTCTCGAAGAACGATCAGTACTCGAAGCAAAAACTGGCTGGTGATCTGGACAAGCTGAAGGCGTTCTATCAGAACAATGGCTTCATCGAGATGCGTGTCGATTCGACGCAGGTATCGATTTCGCCAGACAAGAAAGATATTTTCATTACCGTCAATATCACCGAAGGTGAGAAATACAAGGTTTCCGACGTCAAGCTCGAAGGAGACCTGCTGGGACGTGAGAGCGAACTGAAATCGCTGGTGCAGTTGAAGGCGGGCGATGTCTATTCGGGCGCGAAACTGACGGCCAGCACCAAGGCAATTTCTGATCGCATGGGTAATTTTGGCTATGCATTTGCCAACGTGAATGCCAATCCGCAGATCGATCGCGAAAAGAACGAAGTTGCCTTCACGATCATGGTTGATCCTGGCAAGCGTGTCTATGTGCGTAACATCAATATCAGTGGCAATACCAAGACGCGTGACGAAGTGATTCGTCGTGAAATGCGTCAGTATGAAAATTCCTGGTATGACGGTGAAAAAATCAAGCTTTCGCGTGATCGCATTGATCGTCTCGATTATTTCACCGAAGTCACGCTTGAAACTCCGGATGTTCCCGGTACGACCGATCAAGTGGACGTGAATGTCGGCGTGACGGAAAAGCCAACCGGTAACATCATGCTGGGCGCCGGTTTCTCCAGCAGTGAAAAGCTCATGCTGAGCGGTTCGATCAATCAGGCCAATGCATTCGGCAGTGGTAATACGATTGGCCTGGACGTGAATACCAGCCGTCTGAATCGTACGATCGCTGTGTCGAGCACGAATCCGTATTTCACAGAAGATGGTATCAGCCGTAGCTATGAAGTCTTTACGCGTACGACGCGTCCGCCAACTACTTCTACTGGTGACTATCGTTTCCGCAGTACGGGTGCCAATGTAAAGTTCGGTGTGCCGTTTTCGGAAGTTGATCGTGTGTTCTTCGGTGTTGGGGTAGAGCGCACTGACGTAGAGGTATATCAAGGCTTGAGCAATTATCGTACAAGTCCACAGCGCTTCCTCGATTATGTCGCACGCATGGATCCTAGCCAAAAAGCTGCGATTGAAGCAGGTACGGCTGGTAAGTATTCAGCATCTGCTACAGGTGTGCCATTGACTGTGGCTTGGCAACGTGACAGCCGTGATAGCGCTCTTGTGCCAACTCGCGGACGCTATCAGCGTGCCAACTTCGAAGTATCGCCAGCGGGTGATTCGAAGTATTACCGTACGACTTACCAGCAACAGTATTTCCTGCCCCTGTTCAGCTTCAGCACGTTGGCGCTGAATGGTGAGCTCAACTACGGTAAGGGTATTGGTGGAAATGGCTACCCGATCTTCAAGAACTTCTATGCCGGCGGTATTGGTTCTGTGCGTGGCTATGAAAGTGCATCCCTTGGCCCGAAAGCTAGTAATGGCGATCCCCTGGGCGGCTCTTCCCGTATCATCCTGAATGCAGAATTGCAATTTCCGTTTCCTGGTTCGGGAACGGACCGTACATTGCGCTGGTTCATCTTTACCGATGCGGGTAACGTTTACGATGGCAATTTCGGCGGAGATCTCAAGTATTCGGCTGGCCTCGGTTTAAGCTGGGTATCTCCGATCGGACCTCTGAAGTTGAGTTTCGGCAAGCCGTTGAACCCGAACAAAAGTTCGTTGGCTACGGAACGAGATCGCTCCCAAGCGTTCCAATTCCAGTTGGGAACAGGCTTCTGATCATCTAGGGCATAATAGCCAGCCGGTGATCGACACATGAAATGCGGAGATTAATTTGAAGTCCACAATCACATCATCAGTTATCAAGAAAAGTGCAGCGGTAATCGTTGCCGGTTTTTGTCTTGTTTCCACTGCGCAATCGCAGGAAACCCGTATTGGTTTCATCAGCACGGAGCGTGTCTTCCGTGAAGCTGCACCGTACAAGGCAGCCCAAGTCAAGCTGGAGCAGGAATTTGCCAAGCGCCAGAAAGAATTGCAGGACATGGCAAATCGCTTGAAAACCGCGGCTGACAAGTTCGACAAGGATGCGCCAGTTTTGTCCGAGTCGGACCGTGCGCGCCGTCAGCGTGAATTGTCCGAAATGGATCGTGATTTTCAGCGTGCTCAACGTGAATTCAAGGAAGATCTGAATCAGCGTCGTAACGAGGAAACCGCATCTGCTATCGACAAGACCAATCGTGTCATCAAGCAGATCGCCGAAGCGGAAAAATACGACATCGTCCTGCAGGAAGCTGCCTATGTCAGCAACCGCATCGATATCACCGACAAAGTCATCAAGGCTTTGGGTAAATAAATAACAAGGCAACCATGAGCACTCGACTGGGAGACTTGGTCGAACGCTTGGGTGGCAGGTTGATAGGCAATGCCGACCAGACTGTGGTCGGCATTGCGCCATTAAGCGATGCCGATTCATCGCACATCACCTTTCTTTCCAATCCCAAGTTAAGAACACAGGCTGCGCAGACCAAGGCAGCATGTCTAATCCTGTCCGAAAAGGATCACGAAGCAATCGCGGATTTTGCCGGCGCACGCATTGTGACCGCCAATCCGTACGCCTATTTTGCACACGTCGCGCAATTCTTTGCGACTTTGCATACGCCGGCAAGATCTCCTGGCGCGCATGCTACGGCGGTGATCAGCCCGAGTGCACGAGTGGCCGCGTCTGCCGTGGTCGGTGCACATGTATTTATCGACGATGGTGCAGTCGTCGAAGATGATTGCACCATCGAGGCTGGTTGCGTGCTGGGACGCAACGTGCGAGTGGGCAAGGGGACATTGTTTCATCCGCGTGTCACGTTTCTCGATGGTTGTTCGATCGGCCAGCGCGGCATCATTCATTCGGGTGCCGTGATCGGTGCCGATGGCTTCGGTTTTGCCAACGAAAGCGGCAAGTGGGTGAAGATTCCTCAGACAGGGGCTGTGCGCATCGGTGATGACGTGGAAATCGGTGCCAATACGACCATTGACCGCGGTGCGCTCGCCGACACGATCATCGAAGAAGGCGTCAAGCTCGATAACCAGATTCAGATCGGCCACAATTGTCATATCGGCGCACATACGGCGATGGCAGGTTGTGTAGGTGTCGCTGGCAGCGCCATCATCGGCAAATACTGCACTTTTGGCGGTGCGGCCATGATCCTCGGCCATCTCACGATTGCCGACAAGGTACATATTTCTTCCGGTAGCCTGGTTTCGCGCTCGATCAGTGAGCCGGGGCAATACACGGGCATCTATCCGCTAGCAAAAAATGCCGACTGGGAAAAATCAGCGGTTATCGTGCGCAATTTGTCGTCAATGCGTGAGAAAATCCGGGATCTCGAAAAAACCATCCAGTCGCTTGGCGAATAACGTAACAACAGAACGATAAATGAACACACCAGTCAGTAAAACGCTCGATATCAACCTGATCAAACAATACCTGCCGCATCGTTATCCGCTGCTGCTGGTTGATCGCGTGTTGAACTGGGAGTCGGGCAAATCGATCACGGCCATCAAGAACGTGACCGCAAATGAAGAGTTTTTTAACGGGCACTTCCCGCACAAGCCGGTTATGCCGGGCGTGCTGATGATCGAGGCACTGGCGCAGACAGCTGCCTTGCTTTCCTTCCTGACGATGGGCCTCAAGCCAGATGACAATAGCGTGGTCTATTTTGTCGGTATCGACGGTGCGCGTTTCAAGCGTCCGGTCGAGCCGGGCGATCAACTGAAAATGGATGTACAAATCCTGCGTAATGCACGCGGTATCTGGAAGTACAGTGCAGTCGGTACCGTCGATGGTCAGGTCGCGCTGGAAGCCGAACTGATGTGCACGATGCGTACGATCAACGATACGGCGCAGCCTGCGGGGCAGTAGGCAGATGGCGATCCATCCGACAGCTCTGGTCGATGCCAATGCCATCATCGATTCGTCCGTAGAGATCGGTGCGTATTCGGTCATCGGGCCGCATGTGCGTATTGGTGCCGGTACGGTCATCGGGCCGCATGTCGTCATCGAAGGCCACACCACGATTGGCGCAAAAAATCATATTTTCCAGTTTGCCTCGATCGGTGCTGCACCGCAGGACAAGAAGTATGCGGGTGAGCCGACACAACTGATCATCGGTGACGGCAATACGATCCGTGAATTCGTCACCATCAATCTGGGTACGGTACAGGATGGCGGCATCACGCGCCTGGGCAGCAACAACTGGATCATGGCATACGTGCACATTGCGCACGATTGCCAGCTTGGCGACAACATCATTCTGGCCAACAACGCCACCCTGGCAGGGCACGTGCATCTTGGTGACTGGGTCTTCCTCGGCGGTTTTACTTCGGTACACCAGTT
>NZ_CAJYMD010000008.1 GCF_913776015.1 uncultured Oxalicibacterium sp.
TTTACCGCTGGATTGTCCAGGGCGCGGAGTGCCGATTTGACGTCCACAGCGGCGACACGGTAGCCATTCGGATACCGGAGCTGGACACGGAACTGGCTGTTTGGGAGTTCGAGCTGGAAGCGGGCCTTTGCCTGGCGTGCCAGGAGAATGCAAGCCAGGAAGTCGTCGGAGCCGCCCGAGCAGATGACGCCGGATCGGCAGTGGATTTCGTAGAAGGTTTTCATTTGCGCACCCACAAGTGAGCGCAGCATACCCAGCACATGCAGCCGGGCTGGCAATATGATTTTTTGGTTACGGTCTGTGATGAATTTTCGTTACGCGTAACGGAAATTGCAGGCTCACCCTGCGCCTGGAGGAAATTGAATTTGCGACGAAGGCGGAATTCGCGTTGCCGCTGTGCGTTGGATTTGGCGTCAGGCTTGCGAGGGCGACCGCGCCCTGGCTTTGTGAATGCATCTACGGTGTAGACGTCTGCGGTCTGCTTCATCCGTTTACCTTTTAGTGAATTTAAGCTAAGGTGCGGTCAACTAAGTTGCACCCAGCTTAGGTGAACTCAACTAATTGCGAAGACTAGTTGAACTCAACTACACATGTCAACGGGAAATTTTTATGACTTATGACGAGCTGATTGAAAAAGTACTGAAGGGACGGAGCGTGAATGCGACAGCGAAGGCTATAGGCCTGCCACAGAAGACGATGGATCAGTATGTAAAGGCTACCAATTTGCCCGATTGCGAACGCGCCGTTCTGCTTGCGAATGCAGCAGGCGTATCGATTGAAGAAGCTGTATTGGCAATCGTGAAGAAAAAGACTGAGCTGCGGCCAGAGCGTGTATCGACGTTTCTTAGACCGGCAATGGCCGCTGTTCTGACTGGTGTACTCAGTGTCAATTTGTTTTTGACACCTACCCCGTCGCAAGCCGCGCCAGTATTGAAGGCCGCGGCTGAGCAATTTGCATTATGTAAAATATAGGATATTGGAGGCTTTTATTTCTACACAAATTATCACTCTCCCTCTGCTATCATTCCGCGCTCAAATCTCCCCTTTACCAGATCTCATAGAAACAGGATTGATCATGGATGAACAACGTTGGCGCGCCCTTTGGATTCAGACGTTGCTGGAAGCCGGTGTGGATATGGAAAGCGCGTGGGATGCTTTCGATCTTTTTTATGGTGACGAAGGATTCGACACCGAGCCTGATCCGGTTGCTGCGGCCAAGGAATTTCTTGACGATATCAATGGCTGAGGAAGTGCTTGGCGCGAGCTGCTGCACTGGATTGCATCAAGAATGAAATACCCAGCCGTATTGCCATTTGCGGAAGCATTGACGCAACTCGATCGGTTCGACACGATCATTGACGTCCGTAGCCCGCTCGAATTCACCGAAGATCATGTGCCAGGCGCGATCAACTGTCCGGTTCTGGATAACGAAGAACGTGTCCGCGTTGGTACCTTGTATCGTCAGCTTGGCGCCTTTGAGGCGAAAAAGCTGGGCGCGGCGCTCGTCGCGAAGAACGTGGCACACCATATTGAAACGGTTTTCCAGCCACATCCACAGAACTGGAAACCGCTTGTTTATTGTTGGCGCGGTGGTAACCGTAGCGGTGCGATGTCGCATATCTTGGCGAAAATCGGTTGGCAGGTAACGCGTATTGAAGGTGGCTACAAGGAATATCGCGCTTACGTGAATATCGAGCTGGCGACGCTGCCGAACCAGTTTCGCTACCAGATGTTGTGTGGCCCGACTGGCAGTGGAAAAAGTCGCCTGCTGCGAGAACTAGCGCGACAAGGTGCGCAAGTCCTCGATCTTGAACTGCTGGCCAATCATCGAGGTTCCGTGTTGGGCAACATGCCTGATAGCGGACAACCCGCCCAGAAACGTTTTGAGAGTGCGATCTGGCACACTCTTCGTGGATTCGATCCGTCACGTCCGGTGTTCGTCGAGGCAGAAAGCAAGAAGGTCGGCAAGCTGAGGGTGCCTGATGCATTGATGGAAAAAATGCGCGCTTCTGCTTGCGTGGTAATTTCCCTGCCCTTGCCCGATCGGGTTCTATTATTGCTCGATGAGTATGCCCATTTTGTCGCTGATCCTGCGCACTTGACTGCACAACTCGCCTTGCTCACGCCATTGCACGGAAAAGAGCGTATCGCCGAATGGCGTGCGCTGGCTGAATCAGGACAGATGCCGAAACTGGTTGAGTGCTTGCTCGCAAGCCATTACGATGCACTGTACGCGCAGTCGATCAAACGCAACTTCATGCAAGCAGGAAGTGCCGTTGAAATGGCGATACCCGATGGCAGCAATGCTGCATTCGAACATGCCGCTGCCACACTGATTGCGACGAACGGATAAACTGTCGTCGCTAAACAATGTTTTCACACAGGATTTGAATGGCAGACATGGATACTTCCGGTATCAGATTGACCGGTTTTTCCCACGGCGGAGGCTGCGGATGCAAGATTGCTCCGGGCGTTCTGCGCGATATTCTCAAGAGTACAGGCGGCTTTCCGTTGCCGCAGCAACTTCTGGTTGGCATCGAGACGTCCGATGATGCTGCGGTTTATCAGCTTAACGATGAACAGGCACTGATCGCGACGACGGATTTTTTCATGCCGATCGTCGATGATCCTTTCGACTTTGGTCGCATCGCCGCAACGAATGCCATTTCCGATGTCTATGCGATGGGCGGCACGCCAATTATGGCGCTGGCATTGGTCGGCATGCCGATCAATCAATTGCCTATCGATGTTATTGGTCAAATTCTGCGTGGTGGTGAATCCATCTGTGCCGAAGCAGGCATTCCGATTGCGGGTGGCCATACCATTGATTCCGTCGAGCCCATTTACGGCTTGGTGGTTTTGGGATTGGTCCACCCTTCCCGTCTCAAGCGCAATGCTGATGCGCAGTCTGGCGATGCGCTGATTCTCGGGAAACCCTTGGGCGTGGGTGTATTGTCCGCTGCACTCAAGAAGAATCAGCTTGATCAGGATGGCTACGCTGCCATGATCGCCAATACGACCAAGCTCAATACACCTGGCAAGAAACTCTCGACGCTGGATGGCGTCCATGCCATGACGGATGTGACTGGCTTCGGCTTGCTTGGTCATACGCTGGAAATAGCTCGCGGCTCAGGTTTGCGCGCCAATATCGACATGACCTCCGTACCATTCCTGCCTCAAGTAACGGTGCTGGCGGAAAAAGGCTGCGTCACCGGTGCCTCGGACCGTAATTGGCTGGGCTATGGCAAGGATATCGAACTGGCGGCGCCCATCACCACCTTGCAAAAGGCATTGCTGACCGATCCGCAGACAGCGGGCGGGCTGCTGGTTTCCTGCGCACCGGAAGCCGTCGAAAAGGTCTTGGCGCTGTTTCGTTCGGAGGGGTTTCATGATGCGGCCGTGATTGGTCACATGGTGGAAGGCACGCCCGGCGTGCAGGTTGCTTGAAACAATAAAAAGGAGCAGAGAAAAGAAGCATCACGACGTGGTCTCGCACAAGCAGACCAGCCAGCAATGGCGAAGTCCAACCGTTTTTTCACAACCATGAGGTGTTGCATGATCCGTTTACCCAAATTCTCCGCCCTCCTCGCCTCGGTCCTCGTGACCGTTGCTATTGGTGCCACCAGCATGGCACATGCCCAGCAGGTACTGCGCGTATCGGCGATTCCCGATGAATCGCCAACAGAGTTGCAGCGAAAGTTCAAGCCACTGGGTGATTATCTGGCGCAGAAGACGGGTATGAAGGTGGAATTCACGCCTGTCACGGACTATGCCGCATCGGTCGAAGGTCTGATCACACACAAACTGGACATGGTCTGGTTTGGCGGTTTTACCTTCGTGCAGGCGAATGTACGTAGCGGCGGCAAGGTCATTCCGCTAGTACAGCGCGAGGAAGACGAAAAATTCCGTTCGGTTTTCATCACCACCAATCCATCAATTCACAAGCTGGAAGACTTGAAAGGTAAGAACTTCAGCTTCGGTTCCGAATCGTCGACGTCCGGTCACTTGATGCCGCGTTATTTCCTGCTGGCGGCCAAGCTGAATCCGGATACCGACATGAAGCGCATTTCCTTCTCCGGCGCACATGATGCGACCGTCGCTGCCGTCGCTGGTGGCAAGGTCGATGCAGGCGCATTGAACATTTCGGTCTGGGAAAAACTGGTTGAATCCAAGAAAGTGGATCCTTCCAAGGTACGCGTGTTCTACACGACGCCTGGCTATTATGACTACAACTGGAGCGTCAGCAGCGCGATGGAGCCTGCCCTGCGCAAGAAGCTGACCGATGCCTTCCTCGAACTGAAGCCCGATACGGCTGAAGGCAAGCAGATTCTCGAACTCCAGCGTGCCACGAGCTTCATCCCGACCAAGGCAGAAAACTACAAGGATATCGAAGCGGCCGCCCGTAACGCGGGCCTGCTGAAGTAAGCTGCCTGAGACGCCTGTCTTGCCCCGTGCGGGCGGACAGGCGACGCCATCATGAGTATTCATCTCGATTCGATTTCGGTACGCCACGACGGCGCACCTGAGTCCGCATTTGCCTTGCGGGGCCTTTCCCTTTCGATCGTGCAGGGCGAACAAGTTGCCTTGATCGGCCCTTCAGGAGCAGGCAAGACCAGTCTCTTGCACACGCTCGCTTGTGCTCTCCGGCCTGAAGCGCAGACGTCCGGCAGCGGCTATCGCCTGTTCGATCACGATCCCTGGCAGCTTTCCAATACGGAACGCCATGCGATGCGCGCGCGCCTGTTCCTGGCGCCGCAAACACCGCCATTGCCGCCACGTCAGCGGGTGGTCAATGCCGTGCTGGCTGGCGCATTGCCGTACTGGAGCTTGTGGCAAGCCGTCCGTTCGTTGATCAAGCCTGTTGACCCTGCGCGTGCCTATGCAGCTTTAGCGCGCTTCAACCTGGAAGACAAACTCTACAAACGTGTCGATCGCTTGTCAGGCGGAGAACGACAACGTTGCGGTATGGCTCGCGCACTCGTATCTTCCGCAGAATTGTTTTTGGTTGACGAACCCTTGTCGGCGCTTGATCCGACACTGGCGATTCAAACCTTGAATGTGCTGCAGCAGGAAGCTGCAGTGCGCAATGCGACGCTGATTTGCAGCCTGCATCAGGTGGAACTGGCCCGACACTATTTTCCACGCGTGATTGGTTTGCGTGACGGACAGATCGTATTCGATGCTGCGAGCGAACAGATCAGCGATACGGACATCGCAGCGCTGTATCGCAACCGGCGTGACGATGCTCCCGCGATCGCCGAGTCGCCCGTACCGCAATCAATCACCATCATTCCCCGATGCTGAGCGCAAATCCACAAAGCGCCTATCCTGATCCCGACTGGCACCGACGGATTGCGACATGCATTCTTGCATTGGTGATTCTGTGGCCATTACTGGTCATGGCGGAATTCAAACCGTGGATTTTGCTCGACGCGCAAAGTCTGGGCGCAACCTGGCAATTCGTTTCCACGTTTTTTCCACCCGCGCATTCCGCCGAATTTCTTTTGATGGTGCTGGAGGCCACCTGGGAAACCATTGCAATGGCGACAGCCGGCATGACCTTGGCCTTGCTCGGTGCGATTCCCATGACGTTGATCGCCACTGAACGGCTTTCCATTTCCCGTCTTGGCACCGGCCGCATTGCTGCGTGGGCAATGGGCGTTCGACAGATCGTACGCTGGATACTGATTCTTCTTCGCAGCGTGCCCGAGCTGGTGTGGGCCTTGCTGCTGGTACGCATTGTCGGTCTTGGCCCGACTGCAGGCGTGATCGCGATTGCGCTGACCTACTGCGGCATGCTGGGCAAAGTGTATGCCGATATTCTCGAATCATCGGATGCCGCTGCGTGCGATACCCTACTGCGCAACGGCAATAGTCGGCTTGCGGCCTTCTTCTATGGCGCCCTGCCCTCGTCTGCGTCTGAGCTCGTTTCCTACACCGTCTATCGCTGGGAATGTGCAATACGCGGTTCGGTCGTGATGGGTTTTGTCGGTGCCGGCGGACTCGGTCAACGCATGGATGAGTCGATGAAAATGTTGGCAGGCGACGAACTGGCCACCATGCTGTTGATGTTCGTGCTGCTGGTGGCATTGGCCGATTGGGTATCGGCCATGTTGCGCAGGAGGCTCGGATAATGCCGGCGTTGCCAGACTCGCTCGAATTGCCTGAGCCACCAAGCATGCGCTGGTCGACCATTGGTCTGCTGCTGGCTATCGTTTTGCTGATCATTGCCAGCTTCGTTTCGTTGCAGTTGAAGTGGCAGGCTTTCTTCACCGCGGGTGCGATCCAGACCACGGTCGAATTCCTGCGCGGTTTTGTGCCACCTGAAACAGCAGCACCTTTTCTTTCACGTATCGTCTCTGCGACGATGGAGACGCTAGCCATGTCTGCCGTCGGCACGGTACTGGCTGCCATTGCCGGCCTGCTGTTAAGCCTGCCCGCCAGCGGCCGCTTCGGCTTGCCTATGCGGACTGCCACGCGCGGCGTGCTGAATGTGTTGCGGTCGATACCTGAACTCGTATGGGCGGCCATACTATTGATTGCTGCCGGTCTGGGGCCGTTCGCCGGCACACTGGCACTGGCCATTCATACGGCGGGGGTGCTGGGCAGACTGTTTGCGGATACCCTGGAAAATTGTCCGCCACTTTCTGAAGAGACTTTGCGGCTCAACGGTGTACGTCCTGTGACAGCCTTTTTTTATGCAACGCTGCCGCATTGCAGTCCGCAAATGATGTCCTACGTGCTGTATCGCTGGGAAAACAATATCCGCGCGGCCGCGATTCTCGGTGTGGTCGGCGCTGGCGGATTGGGCCAGATGCTCAAATATCATCTCTCGCTATTTCAAATGCATCAGGCGGCAACAGTCATCATTGCGATGCTTGTGCTGGTCTGTATCGTCGATGCGGCAAGTTTCTGGCTGCGGCGTAAAATGACGCGTTGAACGTTCATTCAAAACGTTCGCTTCCATCATGACGTCATCATCAGACAGCTAAGTTTTTATGAGCAAGCCAGCACACTGGGACAAGGTTTATGCGGAAAAGGCACCGGATGCCGTCAGTTGGTATGCACCTCATCTGGATCAATCTCTCAAGCTGATTGAAGATGCGGCAGATTCGCCGGATGCTACCATCATCGATGTAGGCGGCGGGGAATCCACCTTGATCGACGATCTGATCGCACGCGGGTATCGCGATATTTCGATGCTCGATATCTCGCAAAAAGCGGTCGATGCCTGCCGTGATCGTCTTGGCGCAGCAGCGAAGAACATCACATGGCTGGTCGCCGACATAACGCAAGCGGCATTAGACACGCAGCGCTATGACATCTGGCACGATCGTGCGGTGTTTCATTTTCTGACCGAAGCATGGCAGCGCGAAGCTTACGTACGGCAAGTAATCCGCGCGATGAAACCGGGTGGTACGGTGATTGTGGCGACCTTCGGGCCGGAAGGACCACTCAGTTGCAGCGGGCTGGAAACAGTTCGTTATGACAGCGAAGGCTTGCATGGAGAATTCGGCGAACGTTTTCGTTTGGTTGGCAGCACCATCGAATTGCATGAAACGCCATTCGGCACCAAGCAGCAATTTCTCTATTGCTATTGCCGAGTCGAATAAATATCACGGACTAGTGCTGCGACTACGACTGCACAGCATTGCCGAAAGATCAGGCATAAAAAGATGGCGGAAGGAAGCGGGAGTCGAACCCACCCGGCGACGCATGGCGCCACCAACCGGGTTTGAAGCCCGGCCGCCCCACCAGGGACGATTTCCTTCCGTATTCATTAACCTGCTTTCAGCTCTTGCGGTTTTCCTGCGGAACGAAAAGCAGACAACCGGGGCGCAGCAAATGTTCATCGCCAATGCGCCGCAACAAACCGATACGATCAAAAAACTCCAGTATCTGAATGGCGCGTTTGCGTCCCAAACCTGTCGCATCACGATACGTTGCAGCAGTGATCTTGCCATGTTCATGCGCAATCGTGCGCGCCAATGTTGCAAGCTGCTGCACGACGACAGGATGATAATAAAGGTCTTTGACGATTTGGAAAACCTCACCGGCTTTTGCCATGCGAATCATCACGTTACGGACCTGGTTTTCCGGCATATTGATATGCGTGGCAACATCACGCACCCACGGCGGATCGAAACGTCCTTCACTCAATAGCGGCAAGGCTTTTTCGGCCATGATCTTTTCTGCGGCAAGCAGTTGTACGCCATGTGCGGGCAAATGCAGAAAACCATTGCGCTCCTGAATATCGCCATCGTCACGCAAATGCGCCAGCAACTGCAGCCATAGCGGCTCCGGCATACGTGGGATCGCAAGCCTGCGTACACGTTGCCGGTCGGGGCCGATATCTTCCGGATAGCGTTGATGAAATGCCTCCAGTGCTTGCAGTACAGCCGCCCTGCTCTCTTGCAATCTTTGCTGCGCAATGATCCACTTGCCATCCTGATCCGCAATGGTTCCTGCGAGTGCAGCAGGATCGAACGGCCATTTTTTGAGTCCGTTACGGCGTAACCAGACATGGCCATCGACGCCAAAAACCGAATGCGCCAGCGCACCTTCAAGGCGTGTCTGCATCAGATCAGCGCGTTGCGTGTGCAAGTAGTCGAGTCTCTCAGGCGTTTGTCGATAACGTGCCGGACCATCCGTATCAAGCACGTTTCCACCCGCAACGGTGCGTGTTGCCGAGGCGTCGCGCAGGATGAAGCGATCGCCCTGCCAGGCATGAATCGTATGCTGCAGTACGACTTGTGCAAGCCCCGATTCGCCCGGACCGATCGAGGCTTGTCCGAGAATGGCGACAGATGCCGTGCAATCCTGTGTCGCCAGATGCAGATGGACCTTGGTGCCCGAACGCAGCACATGCTCCTCGGACGGCGCGACATGCAGCCAGACATCCATGCGCTGCGTACCTTGCGCAATCGCCGGCGCACACAAAGTCTGTCCACGCTCGACTTGATTGCGCTCCAGACCGACCAGACCGATGGCACAGCGTTGCCCTGCCTGTGCCTCTTCCACTGCCTGACCGTGCACATGCAGGCTGCGAACACGGTACGGCTTGTCCGGCGCATGCGCCAGGCACAATCCGTCGCCGATCTTTACATGGTCCGCGGCAATGCTACCGGCGACGACCGTCCCCACACCATCCAGTGTAAAGACACGATCCAGGCCCATGCGAAAAGCGGCGTCGCTGCCATTGTCATTAGCGACGATAGCTGCCTGCTGCTGCAGCAAATCGCGCACTTCGGGCACGCCTTCACCGGTAATGGCTGATGCCTGCAGTATGGGATACTCAACTAGGCCATGTGCATGCAGCAACTGACGAACTTCTTCGACGCGTTGCTGGCGCAGTGGCGCATCTGCCTTATCAATTTTGGACAGCACTGCCGCACCGCGTTTAACGCCAAGCAGCGAAAGAATCGTCAGATGTTCGAGCGTCTGCGGCATGATGCCATCGTCAGCAGCCACCAGCAGCAACGCAAAGTCGATACCGCTGGCGCCTGCGGCCATCGTACGCACGAGTTTCTCGTGGCCTGGCATATCGACAAAACCGATCAAGCCATGCGGGCCTTGCAGATAGGCGTAGCCAAGCTCGATGGTAATGCCACGTTTTTTTTCTTCCGGCAGGCGATCACCATGAATGCCGGTCAATGCCTGCACCAGTGCTGTTTTGCCGTGGTCGATATGCCCTGCTGTGCCGACGATCATGGCGCTTCAGGCAAGTTGCTGACGCAAGACGTCGAGTTGCGATTGCACTTCCTGAACGTCATCGATGCAACGGCAATCGAGTAAGAGTTGGTCATCCGCAATGCGGCCGATAATCGGCATCGGCAACGCACGGAATTGCGCGGCCAAGTAATCGAGCGCAGAACCAATCCCGCGCTTGCCATCCAGAACGGGCCTGATGGCAAGGCCACAGGAAGGCAAACGATCTACCGGCAATGAACCAGAGCCAATCTGGCTGTTCATGTCTTGTACGCTCACGCTGTAACGCGGTGCCAGTGCCGCCTGCATGGGCTGCAGTAATGCCTGCGCCATCTGCGCTACCTGTTCCTGCTGCCGCGTGAGCCAACGCAAGGTTGGCAGATCACGCGTGAGTAATTCGGGTTGCAGATAGAGTGTCAGTGTCGCCTCCAGTGCAGCGAGCGGCAGCTTGGATAAACGCAAGGCACGCTTCATCGGAAACTTGCGAATGCGGCCGATCAAATCGCGATCACCAACAATCAATCCAGCCTGAGGCCCGCCTAGCAGCTTGTCACCTGAGAATGTCACGACGCCGCAACCATCACGCAGCATTTCTTGCGGCGTCGGTTCATGCGGCAAGCCGAATTGCGTCATGTCCACCAGAGACCCGCTACCGAGATCGGTCACGAGTGCTACACCATACTCTTTAGCCAGCGGCGCGAGTTGCGCTTCGGCGACCGAGGACGTAAAGCCCTGCACCGCATAGTTGCTGGTATGGACTTTCATCAGCACGGCTGTGTGTGGATTGATGGCGCGTTGATAATCGGCCAGATGTGTACGATTGGTTGTGCCGACTTCAATCATGGTGGCACCGGCACTCGCCATCACATCAGGCATGCGGAACGCACCGCCGATTTCCACGAGCTCGCCACGCGAGACGATGACTTCCCGTCCGCCGGCCAATGCGGCGATCGACAGCAGCACGGCAGCCGCATTGTTGTTGACCACGGTGGCTGCTTCCGCGCCGGTAATGTCGCACAGCAAACCTTCGACGATCGTGTCGCGATCCCCGCGACCGCCACTGCCAAGGTCATATTCGAGATTGTTGGGTCCCTCCATCATCGTCGTCAGATGACGAATGGCCGCTTGCGGCAGTACGGAACGTCCGAGGTTGGTATGAATGACCGTGCCGGTCAGGTTGATGACACGGCGCATGTGCGAAGCCAGTTTGGCCTCTACCGCGGCATGCAAATGCGAAACAAGTACGTCTGGCTGAACAGCCGTCAAGGATATCTCTTCGTTCAGAATACGATTGCGCAACCCATCAAGTAGCACACGCGCTTGAGTCGCAACTTGTGTGTGGCCACGCGTCTGAACCAAAGCCCGCACTTGCGGCAGGCGAAGCAGTTTGTCTATCGAAGGAAGATCCTGAGGCCTTGCCTTCGAGCCGTGAACCACGGACTCTCCGGTCGCTGCCATCAGTGCGTACTGCCCGGATCGGGCTCCTGCGCATCTGGGTCGCCGAACAGCAACATCAGATTGATACCATGTCGTTGAAAACCGGCTTCCGAAACCAGTAAGTCCAGCGTCAGCGAAGCCAGATCATCTGCAACGGGCTCGACTGCTGGGTTGCGCTCCATGCGCAGGATTTTTAGGTAATGGCCGCACTCGTCACAGGTTTCTGCCTCCACAGCTTCCTTGCGTACAGTTCCTACTGACTCGTCGTCACTAGCTTGCAGCGATTGATACTGGATGCCTTTGGTGCTGTCGCAATGCGTACATTTGATCCGTACGACATGCCACTGCGCAGAACACAACGAGCAATGTACATAGCGATAGCTGCCATCGGCATCGATCCGCGATATCGAAGCCGTAGGCAAACTGCCACAACATGGGCATCGCGATGGGTCATCGGTACGACCAAAAGGTGCAAGACGATCTTCGCCATGCGCCTGCTGGACGGCAGACACCATGTGAACCCAGTAAACCTGCAAACCTGCGGCAATCAAGGGTGCGCTTGCGAGATCAAGGCCGAACATGATGTTGTTAAGCAAACGGTCCGCCTGCTGTTCGATTTCCTGATCACTCAGAGCAAGCACTTTGCGGATCGCGGCGCCGACAGCATCTTGCGTTTGCAAAGTTGGCAGCATGCTCTCGAGCATGTTGCGTAACGCTGTGATCCATTGCGGATCGCGCTCCCATGATGTTGCCGCCAATGCCGGTTTGCCTGCATGGGCAGCAGCATTGATTGCATCGAAGTCGGGAAGTCGAACTGCAGGGAATGATTGCAGTGCCACATGCTGTGCATGGGCGATATCGGCTGCGAAAAGAAGGAAATCGCGCATTGCGTTTTCATGCGCGCATTGGCGCAATCGTCGTTCACGTGCCGAAAACACATCTGCAACCTGCGGCAAACGCAGGAATTCGACTTGTTGTCCGGCACGGACCGCGATTTCTTCAGGGCTGAGCAGTCTGCTCGCTTGGCTGATAGTCATGCAGCGATTGTGCCCTCAAAGATTATTTTCCGCCAGTGATTTTCCGGTACCAGAGCGAGTGATGCTTGCGTGCCCAGCTTTCGCTAACCGTACCGCGCGTCATCGCTTGCACCGAGCCTTTCACCCAGATCGCGGCGTAGATGTGAATGATCACGCTGATGATCAACACGACAGCGGAAATGGCATGGATCAATACGGCGAAGCGCCGTACGACGATCGGAAACAGATCGGCAAACCACGGACGCCAGAACATGATGCCGGTGACCAGCAACAATATGAGACTGATGCCGAAAATCCAGAAAACGGCCTTCTGTCCTGCGTTGTATTTGCCGACGGGCGGCATGCCCCCTTCCTCACCTTTCAGCAAGTCCGGGGAATGCTTGAGCCAGGCCGTGTCTTCACGCGTCCAGAAGTTGTCACGCCATACCTGGAAAAACAGGAACACGAAGCCCAGCACCATCAGTACGCCAAAAAACGGATGCAGAATACGCGTCCACGATCCGCCACCGAACAAGGCGCTGAAGAAGAACATGGATGGATGGAAAATCGCCAGCCCGGAAAGACCGGCGCAGATGAAAAGGATCGCCACGGCCCAGTGATTCAGGCGGGTGCGGTCCTCATAGCGACGAATGAGTTTTGTCATGGCGATCTCCTAGACGATGTCCGCATCGTTCTTGCGCTGCTCTTCAGCCAGACGCTCGCGTTCGGCTTCTTCGTCTTCCTTCGCTTCCAGCGGACCGACCTTCATGTAATGGAAGAAGCCGGCAAATGCCGCGCCAATCATGGCAGCGACTGCCAATGGTTTGGCAGCACCCTTCCACAATGCCACAAGCGGGCTGATGGTCGGATTTTCCGGCAGACCGTGATACAGCTTGGGCTGATCGGCATGCTGGAGCACATACATCACGTGCGTACCGCCGACACCTTGCGGATCATAGACGCCGGCATTTTCGTAACCGCGCTCTTTCAGATCGACGATGCGTTCTGCGGCGTATTCATGCATGTCTTCCTTGGTGCCGAAACGAATGGCGCCCGTCGGACATACTTTTACGCATGCTGGCTCAAGGCCGACCGTCACGCGATCCGAGCACAGGGAACACTTGTAGGCCTTATCATCCTTCTTGCTGATACGTGGCACATCGAATGGACAGCCAATGACGCAGTTGCCGCAACCGATGCAATTTTCGCTGATGAAATCAACGATGCCGTTGGTGTACTTGACGATGGCGCCGGGTGCCGGACACGCTTTCAGGCAGCCCGGATCCTCGCAGTGCATGCAGCCATCCTTGCGGATCAGCCACTCCAGACGCGTACCTTCGTCCTGGACCGGCATTTCAACTTCCGAATACCGCATGACTGTCCACGACTGCGGCGTCAGGTCACGCGGATTATCGTAAGTACCGTGATTCTCGCCCACTTCATCACGCAGATCATTCCATTGCATGCAGGCGACCTGGCAAGCCTTGCAGCCAATGCAGCTCGGAACATCGATGAGTTTGGCAAGTGCCGGCGTGTTACGCGCCTGCGGCATCGGCGTTGTCGTCGCCGAGCGCAGTGCGATATCGAGAGATTGTAGTGATGACATGTTCGTTCTCCCTTATGCCTTCTCGATGTTGACGGTGAACGACTTGTACTCGGGCGTATTCGTATTGGCGTCACCGACGAACGGTGTCAGCGTATTCACGAGGTAACCTTTCTTGGCTACGCCGACGAATCCCCAGTGATTGGGCAAGCCCACGGTGTCGATCTTCTTGCCGTCAACGGTAAGCTGCGGGATGCGCTTGCTGACCACGGCTACCGCTTTAATGAAACCCCGGTTCGAAGACACCTTGACCCAGTCGCCATTGCCGATCCCCTTGGCCTTGGCCAGTTCTTCGCCGATTTCGACGAATTGCTGAGGCTGGATGATCGCGTTAGACCGTACATTCTTGGTCCAGTAATGGAAGTGCTCGGTCAGTCGATAACTGGTCGCAACGTAAGGGAATTTGTCCGGCTTGCCAAATGCCTCCAAATCGCTCTTGAAGACGCGCGCTGCCGGATTGGCACGTGCCTTCGGATTGTTCGGATGCATTGGGTTGTTTACCAATGGCGATTCGAACGGTTCATAGTGCTCGGGCAGTGGGCCATCGGCCATACCGCTTGGCGCAAACAGACGTGCGACACCTTCCGACGTCATGATGAAAGGCTGCACGCGGTTCAGGTCGCCCGGATTCGCATCAGGACGGATGTCGGGAATATCTGAGCCACCCCAGGTCGTGCCATTCCACTGCACCAGCTTGCGTTTGGCATCCCACGGTTTGCCATCTGGCGCGGACGACGCTGCGTTGTAAAGAATGCGGCGATTCGCGGGCCACGCCCAGGCCCAGTTGAGTGTCTGGCCGATGCCCCATGGATCCGAGTTGTCACGACGCGCCATCTGATTGCCAGCCTGCGTCCAGCTACCGGCATAGATCCAACAGCCCGACGTGGTACTGCCATCGTCGCGCAACAAGCCGAAGCCAGACAATTGCTCGCCCGCCTTGGCCAATACCTTGGTTGGATCTTTGGGGTCGAGCACATCGGACAACGCCTTGCCGTTGAATTCCATCGCCAACTCTTGCGGAGAAGGTTTTGACGGAATCTTGTATTGCCAGGTCAAGTTCAGGATCGGATCTGGGAAAGCGCCACCGTCCTTCAGATACGCCTGCTTCATGCGATGGAAAAGATCGCCGATGATTTCGGCATCGCCACGTGCTTCACCTGGCGGCTCTGCGCCCTTCCAGTGCCATTGCAACCAGCGACCAGAATTGGTCAGCGAACCATCCTCTTCGGCAAAGCACACACAAGGCAGACGGAACACCGTGGTCTTGATTTCCTCGGTTTTCACATCGTTAAATTCACCGTGATTTTTCCAGAACTCGGCCGTTTCCGTTTCTAGCGGATCAATGCTGACGAGGAACTTCAGCTTCGACAAACCAGCGATGATCTTGGCCTTGTTCGGGAAAGAACCAACCGGATTGAAGCCCTGGCAGATATAGCCGTTGAGCTTGCCCTGATTCATCAACTCGAACGCCTGCAAGACGTCATAGACCTTGTCGAGTTTTGGCAGGTAATCGAAAGCCCAATTGTTTTCCGCCTTGGCCGCATCACCCCACCAGGTTTTTTGCAGACTGACGAAGAACTTGGGATAGTTCTGCCAGAAGCTCATCTGATTCGGGCGCAGCGGTTTCAGTGCACGCGGCTTGTAATACGTTTCCAGGTCCTGCTCGGCCTCATTGGGCAACGATAAGTAGCCTGGCAAGGAATTCGACAGCAAGCCAAGATCCGTGAGACCCTGAATATTGCTGTGTCCACGCAAGGCATTCATGCCACCGCCCGCGATACCGATATTGCCGAGCAGCAGTTGCATGATGGCCGCTGTACGAATCATCTGCGAACCTTGGCTATGCTGCGTCCAGCCAAGGGCATACATGATCGTCATGGCCTTGTTCGGCACGGCCGTTTCCGAAATCATCTGGCAAACCTTGATGAATTTCGCTTTCGGAGTACCGGTAATGCGTTCGACCATTTCTGGCGTGTAGCGCGAATAATGCTGCTTCATGATCTGCAGCACGCTGCGCGGATGCGCCATGTCCATATCGACCTTGGCGAAACCCTGTTCATCCAGTTCGTACGCCCACTGCTTGTTGTCGTAACGACGCTTGGTTTCGTCGTAGCCACTGAACAAGCCATCCTCGAAGCGATAGTTTTCGCCGACAATGAAGGTCGCGTTCGTGTAGTTACGAACGTATTCCTTTTGAATCTTGTCGTTGGACAGAAGATAGTTGATGACACCGCCAAGGAAGGCGATATCCGAGCCCGCCCGAATCGGGGCGTAATAGTCGCTCATCGCGGCCGAACGCGTATAACGCGGATCGACGACGATCAATCGTGCCTTGTTATGATGTTTTGCTTCAATAACCCACTTGAAGCCGCATGGATGTGCCTCGGCGGCATTGCCACCCATGATGAGTACGAGATCGGCGTTCTTGATGTCCACCCAGTGGTTGGTCATCGCGCCTCGTCCAAATGTTGGAGCCAGACTGGCTACCGTTGGACCGTGTCAGACCCTCGCCTGATTGTCGAAGACGAGCATCCCCATCGATCTCATCACCTTGTGTGTGATGTAGCCGGTTTCATTGGGAGACGCAGAAGCCGCCAGCATGCCGGTAGTCGTCCAGCGGTTGACGAGCTTGCCGTCATCCGTACGAGCCACAAAGTTGGCATCACGGTCTTCCTTCATGAGCTTGGCGATGCGTCCCATCGCTTCATCCCACGAAATACGCTTCCATTCCTTGCTGCCCGCTTCACGCACTTCGGGATACTTGAGACGGTGCGGGCTGTGTACAAAGTCGAGCAGACCGGCACCTTTCGGGCACAGCGTGCCGCGATTGACAGGGTGATCCGGATCGCCTTCGATATGAATGATGCTGGCCGTGACGTTTTTTGCCTTGTCACCCAAGCTGTACATGATCAGGCCGCAACCCACCGAGCAATACGGGCAGGTGTTGCGGGTTTCAGTGGCGCGCGCGAGCTTGAATTGTCGCGTTTCGGCCAGTGCTTCCGTCGGCGAAAAGCCGAGCGCGACCAGACTGGAGCCCATTAGGCCAGCCGTAGTCACACGGAAAAACTGCCTCCGGTTCATGTCCATGGTGATCACCTCCTAGAGCGTTTCTCGCGAACGCGTGGCATTAAAACGAACTGCTAGACCTACGGATGAATTGCTATCATCCGTTTTTACTTACTTGGACGGGCCGTTGCCATCCCCTCCCGTACTAGCTGGCGCCTTGCTCTTGGAAGCGCCTTCATCATCCTGATGCGTACTGCTCAAGCCACCGATCGCAGTACCGCCATCAGCAGGGCTGGAACCCGGAACGGCAGGCGGCAAAGGAGAGCTGGATGCAGGAGTAACAGAATTGGCGGAGGGAGAAGCAGCAGGCGCGGAAGACGCTGGCGCGCTACCGGAAGATTTGCTGTCGCAGGCGGAAAGTACCAGAAGCGAAAATGCAAGGCTGGCACAGATATGCAGCTTATTCATTGGCTATCCCGAATGATGTGGAACATCGAATTCGCCCCCGTGAGGGGTTTGGCTATTTTTAATATAACAGGCATGTTGCAAACGTTCAATCAACTTTGCACCACGATGGATGAAAGAAATGCATTCCATAATCCATTTTGGTGAAATGCAGCGGTTGTGATTGAGCAAAACGGAAAGACAATACAGCTACTGGAGTGGACACGAGCGCAGGAGAAATAGTTTCGCCACAGCTAAGATGACTGGCCGATTGCTTCTCGAATTTCGATATCGATAGGCTTGAAGGCGTGGTTATTGGAGAGTTCTGCAGAACATGCAGTCACCCCAACGACCATGTCCATTTCGGCGCGCAGATCGATGAATTGGCCGGCCTTCGATAGTGGCGGGCCAATGGTCAATTCACCATTATCCGCAATCTTCACATTCATGAAGACGTTGAAGGTTGTGGGAATACGATCGGGCTGAATACCGAAAGGTGCCAGGTTATTGACCAGATTCATGAAGCAGCTGGGATGCGGCGCGTGATTATCGTAAATGATCTGGAATGTCTCTGGGCTGCATGGCGTCAACAGAAAATCATGTCGCCCTACCTGATCCTCGAGAATCGTGAACATCGGCGTACTACGATTGGAATAGAGAACATGGCCGGTGGTCAGGTAGATCGTATTGGCATAATCAATACTTCGCCCCGAAGACAGCACTTCGTCAAGATCGTGTTCGTTGAAGGCCATCAAATCCGATACTTGCTCGCCCATCGGATCGATGATTCTCAATACCTGCCCACGTTTCAGAATAAATGCCGTGCCGCTTTGCTGTTCGATATGACGACATTCCAGAGTATATGTGTGACTCATTGCCTGGCTCATTCTTTCGATCTTCTTTTCAAGTTTCACTTTTCTTTGCATTCAAAGCGCTGAAAGGGCAACGCCATGTTTCTTCCACGGCACGCCCTGCATATTGACGCGCATCCGACATGCTGCCGTACTCGCTCAACGTCTCATTTATCGATCCCTGGAGTTTGCGTTCACGCGCTCGAATCACTTCCTGCATTCGCTCAAAACGTCCGTCATCGCGCAGTTTCTCAAATTGCGCGTGGAGGTTAAACACTAGGGTTGGCCAAGCAAAACGTCGTGTATAACGCGATGCGGCAGGATGAATGCCTACTACGAAGAAACTCTGTCCGGCAAAACTGAAAGCGAAATGGGGATTCTCGGGGTCGTCACTGACTGCCGGGTCCCACGCATGCAAATTGGCATCGAGAGCATGCAATTGCTGAAGCTGCTGCCAAAGTAATTGTTCAAATTGCTGCTCGGAATGAATGACCGGCTGCGAGAAGGTCGCTACAAAGGTCGAAAATTCGCCATCCAGACTGGGCTGTTCCTGCAGAAAATGGAAAAGATCATGTGCCAGACCTGCGGTGGATTTTTCGTCGCCTAATGCAGGGTAGTGTCCTATCCGATAGCCGCCCTGCTGGATGGCCGACTTGGCACCCACGCAGGAAAACTGCGGATTCAGCACAAGTGAACGAAAAGAATCATGAATGAAATCCAACAAGGCTTGCGGTTTCTGGTCCAGCATGTCGCCCGCTACCAGCTTCTTGTCAATAAAGGCTGCGTAGTTGCTGCATTCCATGGCATCGCTGCTGTTGAATGGATTTTCGTGTCGTAATACTTCGTTGAGCAATGGTTTCTGTGTCTGGCTTT
Organism: uncultured Oxalicibacterium sp.; assembly: GCF_913776015.1. Classification (GTDB taxonomy): domain Bacteria; phylum Pseudomonadota; class Gammaproteobacteria; order Burkholderiales; family Burkholderiaceae_D; genus Oxalicibacterium. The sequence goes on from NZ_CAJYMD010000008.1 coordinate 18,939, forward strand.
GCATGGCGGTCTGGCGGCCTTGATGAAGCCGTGAAAATGGAATGTGTCCACCATAGCCTGTGAAGAGATCGTCTGCGTATCGGACAATTGCGGCAATGCTTGTAAGTATTACGGAAGGGATATGTCAAAAAAGTGACAACCGATGTCGGCGTTTGCAAATGTTTTTTCCGGCACGATTGTTTCGTGCTGTAATGCCGATGCTGCTCACAGCGCTCTACCTCAAATAACCGGTGCGAAAGAAAGGATTTCAAAATGAAAAAACTGCTTGGTATTGCCATATTGCTGATGCCGATCGCCTTTCACACGGCGCACGCGGAAACGGCACAACAAAACAAGATGACGGAATGCAACAAGGAGGCTTCCGGCATGAAAGGCGATGAACGCAAAGCGTTCATGAAAAGCTGCCTGAGCAAGCCGAAAGCAACCGATGCGCAACAGGCACAACGCGACAAGATGAAAAGTTGCAACGCGCAAGCCAAGGACAAGAAAGGCGATGATCGCAAGGCGTTCATGAGTAGCTGCCTGAAAGGAAATTAAGGAAATTGAGGCGCGTTTTTACACAAGCCCTAGAGCACAAGCCCTAGAAAAAGCCCGCTACCTTGCGGGCTTTTTTCATGTCGTCTTCCCGGTTTGTTTGCATGGGGAACGCTTGCACGCATGGTATGGTCGTAAAACCATATCGATGAAAGACGCATGAAAACACTTTTGAATAACGATAGACGCATCGTCGTCATGGGCGTATCAGGATGCGGGAAAAGCTCGGTCGCTCGCTTGCTGGCAGAGCGACTAGGCTGCGACTTCATCGAGGGTGATGACGCGCATCCGCAGGAAAACATCGACAAGATGGCTGCAGGGATACCGCTTAGCGACGCAGACAGACAGGACTGGTTGCAGACGCTGAAACAAACCTTGCAGCATCGGGTGCAATTGCAGGACAGCGTGGTATTGACCTGTTCGGCACTCAAGCGACGTTATCGTGACCTTTTGCGCGAAGCCGATCCGCATTTGTTTTTTCTCCACCTGCATGGCGACCATGCATTGATCGCACAACGCATGGCATCTCGCAATCGGCATTTCATGCCGACCGCCCTGCTCGATAGCCAATTTGCCGATCTTGAACCTCTACAAAGCGACGAGTTCGGTATGATGCTCGATGTTCGGCACTCGCTGGAAAAGCTGGTCACGCAAGCAATCGAGGCCATCAGTATCGAAGTCGAATAATCGACCTCGATACGCCCTTACTTTTGCCTCAGCCCTTGCAACAGCGCCGCATGGAAACGCTCGGGCTCCTGAATCTGCGGTGAATGCCCAAGATCATCGAATTCGACAAGACGTGCCTGTGGAATACTCGCTGCGGTCTGCTTGCCCAACACCGCATAATTGCCTAGCGTGGGCTGTACTTCTGGCGCCGCGAAATTCTTGCCGATTGCCGTGTTGTCGTTGGTACCGATCAGCAACAAGGTCGGCACTTGCAGCAAGGGAAACTCATAAACAACGGGCTGGGTATATATCATTTCATACGTCAGGGCTGAATTCCACGCTACCTTTTTCTTACCCGGGCCTGCATACATACCGGCTTGCATCGTTACCCAACGATCAAACTCCGGCCGCCACTGATCGACATAGTAGGTTTTCTGCTGATAACGACGGACGCCTTCCGCATTGGTTTGCAATTCGTTCGCATACCATTGATCCACCGTTCGGTATGGCACACCCTTGGTTTTCCAGTCCTCCAGGCCGATCGGGTTGACCATGACAAGTTGTTCGGTTTGCTGCGGATACAGCAAGGCATATCGCGTAGCGAGCATGCCGCCCATCGAGTGCCCCATTACGGTCACTTTCTCAACATTCAGACTTTGCAGCAAGGCGTGGGTGTTCGCAGCCAATTGATGAAAACTGTATTGGTAATGCGCCGGTTTGCTCGACTTACAGAACCCGATCTGATCCGGCGCAATCACGCGGTAGCCATTTTCGGTCAATGCCTTGATGGTGCCTTCCCATGTTGCCGCGCAAAAATTCTTGCCATGCATGAGAACAACCGTTCGGCCATTTGCCTTCGGTGGCGCAACGTCCATATAGCGCATATGCAATTGTTGCCCCTGCGAACGGAACACATAAGTTTTTAATGGATAGGGATAGTCAAAACCTTCGAGTTCTGCGCCATACGTAGGCACAACTGGGGTTGACTCTGCCTGCGCTAGCGTTGGCAGCAGTGGCAGCACAAGGCTGCATGTCACAGCCAGAAAAAGTGACGGTCCTATGGTGCGCATGGCGATCCTCATCAATGAACAAATCGTCTGATCGAGTACCGTTACACAACATTGGTTCCGGCACATCGTCATTCGCATTGAAAGATCGAACCTCAAAACCATACTTCTCAAGGCAGGCTGGAACGATCGTTCACAAATTCTGCGCTCACGCCAGGGCCGGCTTTCAGCAAGGGATAAGGATTCAGGGCGCCGTTCTTGTAGATGCCGTAATGCAGATGGGGTGGCGTACCACGCGCGTTGCCGGTATTGCCAACCATGCCAAGCAGCGAGCCCGGCACGACGCGGTCGCCTGCAGCAATCTCCGCGTAGTCGTCGAGATGTGCGTAGTAATGTCGGTGCCCGCCCGGCCCCAGCACCCACACCACCTTGCCGCCGAGGTTATTGGTGCCGACGCTCGTGACAATACCTTCGGTCGTGGCAAGTACCGGCGTGCCGCGTCGCGCAAAGATGTCAATCCCTTCATGTACCCGACCGCCACTGCGCGAGGCGTTCCAGGTATCACGCAACTGTTTGACGCCAATGCCCTGGACCGGTATCGGCAGCGATGTGGGCGCCTCCATCAAAGACAGTTTGATGACGTAGAACGGTGTCTTGGAGATCGGCGGCAGATAAGGCCATGCCAGATAGCCGGCCACCGCCAGAACCACCCAGAAAGCCAGGCGACGCCAGCCCGATGAGGATGCTGTTTTGGCAGAGGACGTTTCTTCATGCATGCAGGTTGGATCATGAAATGTATCGGTCGTTCTCCCGCATCGAATTGGCAACCTAGGCGGGCTTGCACACTTGTAGGGCATCGATATCGGCACCCACAATCGCTTCCAGATGCCGACTGATCAAATCGATGGGCCAGTCCCACCATGCAATCTGCTCCAGTTGTGCCACCTGCTCCGGTGAAAAACGCGAGCGGACAATCTGTGCCGGGTTGCCGCCGACAATGGCATAGGGCGGCACATCACGCGTCACGACCGAGCCCGCTGCGATGATTGCGCCATTGCCGATATGCACGCCCGGCATGATCAAGGATTGGTAACCGATCCAGACATCGTTGCCAATGACGGTGTTTCCCTTGAATGGCAAATCGCCTTCTTTCGGCATCACCTTTTCCCAACCCTGTCCGAATATCTGAAAGGGATAGGTCGATATGCCGGACATCTTGTGATTCGCGCCATTCATGATGAAGCGTACGCCCGTCGCAATGGCGCAGAATTTACCGATGATCAGTTTATCGCCAATGAACGGATAGTGATAGAGAACATTCCGTTCGAAATTCTCCGCGCCGTTCGGATCATCGTAATAGGTGTACTCGCCAATCTCGATGTTGGGATTGTTAATGATGTTCCTGATGTAGCTGACTTGCGGAAAGCCAGGTAAAGGATGTTTGTTGCTTAGGTCTGGGCCGTTCACAAGGGCTCCTTTGTTATCGCGAGGATTTGGTGCAGACATGCGCCACGTGGGTGCAATTACCTTGTCGTTTTCAAGGTTGAATAGCAAAAACGGTGATTTCCCTACGCTTGTTTCTCGATAAACGCATGGCACGAGGTTTGCTAAATCCCATCTTGTACACAAGAAGGGATACCACATGCTCGGCTGGACTATCAAGGAATGGCAACAAGCCTATCGTTCGGGCCAATCGCCCGCCACATTACTGCGCAAACTGCTCGCTACGCTACCAGCAAATGACGTCGCCTGGATCACGATCATGGATGAGGCCGGGCTCGAGGCGCAACTTGCGCATCTGGCGAAACGGCTGATCGAGGTCGATGGCGATCTGGCACAACTGCCCTTGTATGGCGTGCCATATGCCGCGAAAGACAATATCGATGTAGCGGGCATACCAACGACTGCGGCCTGCCCTGCCTTTGCCTATGTGCCGCAAAGCAATGCCACCATCGTGAAGCGGCTTGCCGATGCCGGTGCCATCGTCATTGGCAAAAGCAATCTCGATCAATTTGCCACCGGTCTGGTCGGTGTGCGCTCGCCCTACGGCATTCCCACCAACACCTTCAATCCCGAATATGTATCAGGTGGATCGAGCTCCGGTTCGGCGTCGCTGGTGGCGCGCGGCATCGTGCCATTTTCTCTCGGCACCGATACGGCGGGCTCCGGCCGTGTGCCGGCTGGCCTCAACAATATTGTTGGACTCAAGCCGACACGCGGCGCATTCAGTAATACCGGCGTGGTCCCGGCCTGTCGTACGCTCGATTGCGTCTCGGTCTTTGCCAGTACGTGTGCCGATGCCGTCACGGTCTACGACGTCGCCGCTGCACTGGATAAAGCCGATGGTCTGTCGCGCGCGATGCCTGCGGCGGCACGTCTTGATGCACTGCCCGCAACACCGCGTTTTGGCATCCCTGCCAAACCGGAATTTTATGGCGATGCCCAGGCGGAGAAAGCGTTTGCCTATGCCATCCGTCAGCTTGAAGCGCAAGGCGCTAGCTGTGAGCCGATCGACTTTTCACTCTTCGATGACGTCACCAAGCTTTTGTACGATGGTGCCTGGGTCGCCGAACGCTACGCTGCCATCGAAGAATTTGCAGCAACACAGGAAGACGCGATTCACCCGGTCGTGCGCGGCATCATCTTCAAAGCAAAGCAGTTCTCGGCTGCCGATGCCTTCAAGGGCACGTACCGTCTGGCCGACCTGAAGCGCAAGTCCGATGCACTGCTCGCGCAATTCGACGCGCTGGTGGTACCGACTGCACCCACCCATTACAAGATTGCCGAGTTGCTGGCGGACCCCGTGCGCCTCAACAGCAACATGGGCAAGTACACCAACTTCGTCAACCTGCTGGATTGGAGCGCCTTTGCCGTACCGGCAAGCCTGCGTGACGATGGTCTGCCATTCGGCATCACCTTTATCGCCGATGCCTGGCGCGAACGCGCGCTGGCTGCATTTGCAGCGCAATGGCATGTCAGCACAGGACTCACGCGCGGCGCCACCGGTCTGCCCTTGGCCGCCGATACAGATCTGCCACCTTGTGCCGATCCAGGCGCCATGATTCGCGTCGCCGTCGTAGGCGCGCATCTGCGCGGCATGCTGCTCAATCATGAACTCACGACGCGCAATGCCCGTTTCGTCAGCAGCACCACAACAACGCCTGAATATCGTCTGTTTGCGCTGGCCAACACAACACCGCCTAAACCGGGTCTGGTACGCGTGGCTGAAGGCGGCGCGGCCATTCGCATCGAACTGTGGGATGTGCCTGGAGAAGCGTTCGGCTCCTTCGTCGCCGGTGTGCCTGCACCGCTGGGTATCGGCACGCTGACCACCGCTGATGGCAGCAGTGTCAAGGGTTTCATCTGCGAAGCGATCGGCCTCGATGGCGCGCAGGACATTACCGCATTCGGCGGCTGGGCCGCTTATCTGGCAAGCAAGAAAACAGCCTAACCACGCCTGTCGCAACCGATTACCTTCGAGGATTCACGCATGTTCAACACTGTTCTGATTGCCAACCGTGGCGAAATCGCGTGCCGTATCGCACGCACGCTGAAGAAAATGAACATCCGTTCGGTCGCCGTCTATTCGGATGCCGACCGCAACAGCCTGCATGTGACAGCTGCCGATGTGGCCGTCTCCCTGGGTGGACAGACTGCTGCCGAAAGCTATCTGCGCGGCGAACTCATCATCGAAGCTGCCAAGAAGACGGGCGCGCAAGCCATCATTCCGGGCTACGGTTTTCTTTCCGAGAATGCCGATTTCGCGGCACGCTGCGAAGCGGAAGGCATTGTCTTCGTTGGTCCGACGCCCAAGCAGATGGAACAGTTCGGCCTCAAGCATGCCGCGCGCGAACTGGCCGAACAGGCTGGTGTACCGCTGGTACCGGGCTCCGGTCTGTTGCCCGATCTGGCGTCGGCGAAGGCAAAGGCTGACGAGATCGGTTATCCGGTCATGCTCAAGAGCACCGCAGGTGGTGGCGGTATCGGCCTCACGCGCTGCAACAGCGAAGCCGAACTGGTTGCCGCATTCGAATCTGTACAGCGCCTCGGTCAATCGTTCTTCGCCAATGCCGGCGTATTCGTCGAGCGCTTTGTCGACAAGGCACGTCATATCGAAGTACAGATTTTTGGCGATGGCCGCGGCAATGTGATTGCACTAGGCGAGCGCGACTGTTCACTGCAGCGCCGCAATCAAAAGGTAGTGGAAGAAACACCGGCTCCGCATCTGTCCGCAGAATTGCGTCACGCTCTGCTGGCATCGGCAGAAAGCCTTGGCCGTTCGGTCGGCTATCGCTCGGCAGGCACGGTCGAATACATTTTCGATGCAGAAAAACATGCGTTTTACTTCCTCGAAGTGAACACACGTTTGCAGGTGGAACACGCGATCACCGAAAGCGTGACCGGCATCGACCTGGTCGAATGGATGATCCAGACTGCCGCCGGCAATCCACCATTTCTCGACCGCCCGATTCGCGCACAAGGTGCATCGATCGAGGTGCGCGTCTATGCCGAAAACCCGCTGCGCAATTTCGCGCCCAGCCCCGGCACGCTGACGGAGGTATTTTTCCCCGACAATATTCGTGTCGATGGCTGGGTCGAAACCGGCACCGAAGTGTCGGCGCATTACGATCCGATGATCGCCAAGCTGATCGTCAGCGGCAAGGATCGCGCCGATGCGATTGCCAACATGTCGCAAGCGCTGGCAGAAACACGGCTTTCTGGCATTTCCACCAACCTCGATTACCTGCGCCAGGTCGTCGCCAGCGAAGGCTTTCAATCGGGTGATGTCTCGACGCGCTATCTCGACAGCTTCGATTACCGTCCGCAAGTCCTTGAAATCATCGAGGCCGGCACCTACACGACGGTGCAGGACTATCCGGGCCGCGTCGGCTACTGGGATATCGGTGTGCCACCCTCCGGCCCGATGGATGACTGGGCATTCCGTCTGGCCAACCGCATCGTCGGCAACCAGCCTCACGCCGCCGGTATCGAAACCACGGTGCTCGGTCCGACCTTGCGTTTTCATTGCGACAGCGTGATTGCGCTGACCGGCGCGCCAACCGATGCCACGCTTGACGGTCAACCGATTGCCTTCTGGGTACCGATTAGTGTGAAAGCAGGTCAGGTCCTGCGCGTTGGCAAGGCCAACAGTGGTTGCCGCAGTTATCTGGCGATTCGCAACGGGCTCGATCTGCCCGTCTATCTCGGCAGCCGCGCGACGTTCGCACTCGGCCAGTTCGGCGGCCATGCCGGTCGTACATTGCGGCCTGGCGATGTATTGCCGGTCGCCAATCCTGAATTGCCTGCCACAGCCGATCTGGCACCGGCGCATGCACCAGTCGCCCTGCCCTCTTCACTAATTCCGTCTTATGGCAAAACCTGGGAAATTGGCGTGCTGTATGGCCCGCATGGCGCACCCGATTTTTTCACCAGCGAATCCATCGAAACCTTTTTCGCCAGCGAGTGGGAAGTCCATTACAACTCGAATCGTCTCGGCATTCGACTGAACGGACCGAAACCTTCGTGGACACGTTCGGACGGTGGCGAAGCCGGCCTGCACCCATCGAATGTGCACGATTGCGAATATGCGATCGGCAGCATCAACTTCACCGGCGACATGCCGGTGATTCTGACGCGTGACGGCCCCAGCCTTGGCGGTTTTGTCTGCGCAGCCACCATCGTCAAGGGCGAGCTGTGGAAAGTCGGCCAGGTCAAGCCGGGCGACAAGATCCGCTTTGTGGAAATGTCGTTCGAAGAAGCGCTGGCGCTTGAGCAACGTCAGGATGCATTCCTCTCTGCATGGGATGCCAGCACGCTCACGCCGCCGGTCTTTGCCGCACAACGTGGCACGCCCATCCTGTTCGAACGTGCGGCACAGGGCGAAGCACCCAAGACCGTGTTCCGTCAGGCTGGCGACAAATACATTCTCATCGAATACGGCGAAAACGTGCTCGATCTGAATCTGCGCTTCCGTATTCACGCACTGATGGAAGCGCTCAAGCATGACGACCATGCCGGTGTGCTCGAGCTTTCGCCCGGCGTGCGTTCGCTGCAAGTACGTTACGACAGTCGCATCATTTCGCAAGCGACTTTGGTCAAGGTACTGTCCGACACGGATGCCGGCCTGAAAGACATCGCTACCATGCGCGTACCCAGCCGCGTGGTCTATCTGCCGATGGCCTATAACGATTCCGCCACGCTGGATGCCGTTGCACGTTATCGCCAATCTGTGCGCGATACGGCACCGTGGTTGCCAAGCAATACCGAATTCATCCGCCGCATCAACGGCCTGGATTCCGAAGAAGTCGTGCGTGACACCATCTACGAAACCAGCTACATGGTGCTGGGCCTTGGCGACGTGTATCTGGGTGCGCCCTGCGCGGTGCCGGTCGATCCGCGCCATCGCATGCTGACCTCCAAATACAATCCGGCCCGTACCTACACGGCTGAAGGAACGGTCGGTATCGGCGGCGTCTACATGTGCATCTATGGCATGGATTCGCCGGGCGGCTACCAATTGGTCGGCCGCACGCTTCCGATCTGGAACAAGTTCATGAAGAACAGCATGTTCGTCGATGGCAAGCCGTGGTTGCTGCGCTTCTTCGACCAGGTACGTTTCTATCCGGTGTCGGAAACCGAACTTGATCAATTGCGCAACGATTTCCGTGAAGGCCGTTGCGGTGTGCAGATCGAGGAAGAGATGTTCGATCTGGGCAAGTACAACGCCTTCCTCGAACGCATAGAACCGGAAATGGAAGGATTCCGTACACGCCAGAAAGCGGCTTTCGACCTCGAAGTGGCACGCTGGGCCAGCGAAGCCGATCAGGCGACCGCTGCTGCCGATGCGCAGCGCAATCCGCTGGATGCTGCCAATCTGACCGGCTCTGTCGTCTCTGCCGATATCACCGGCAATGTCTGGAAGATCGTGGCCGAGGCTGGCGCAACCGTGAAAGCTGGCGATCCGTTGCTGATTCTGGAAGCGATGAAGATGGAATTCCATATCGCCGCGCCATGCGATGGCGTGGTCGGCAACTTCCACTGCAAGCCCGGCATGATGATCAATGCCGGTGATCCGCTGGTTTCCATCGAATAGGCCACAGCATGCAAGCGCAACCACTCAGCGAAATCTTGCCGACCACCGGCAAGAACGCCAACAACCTGGCAATGCAAATCTATCGTCAGATCAAGGCCGACATTTTCGACTTTCGCCTGCTGCCCGGCGACAAGTTCAGCGAAGGCGATATCGCCACGCGCATGCAAGTCAGCCGCACGCCGGTAAGGCAGGCACTGTTCTGGCTTCAGCGCGAAGGCTATGTCGATGTGCATTTCCGCAGTGGCTGGCAGGTGCGCAGTTTCGACTTCAAGTACTTCGAAGACTTGTACGAGATTCGCATCATGATGGAAACATCGGCAGTAGGCAGTCTGGTCGAACGCGGCGAGACCGAGCGTTTGGCAACGCTGCGCGAGATCTGGTGCATTCCCGCCAGCGAACAGTTGGCCGAGCCGAGCAAGGTCGCGGCACTCGACGAAGCCTTTCATGCACGTCTGGTGGCGGCCGTCGGCAACAACGAAATGGCGCGCATGCATCAGGATGTGACAGAGCGCATTCGCATCATCCGTCGGCTCGACTTTACCAAGGCACCGCGCATCGATGCCACGTATAGCGAACATGCCGACATTCTTGATCGCATCTTCAGCGGCGATGCAGCCGGTGCACAGCAAATGCTGCGCGATCACATTGCCGAAAGCCGCGATGAAGTCAAACGCATCACGCTGTTCATGCTGCACAACGCTCGCGCGCAGTACGCAGGCGAAGAATTGGAAAGCTCCTGATTTGTGCAAGCGCACCACGTCGGCGCAAGGGTGACGATGCGGTAGCGATGTAGCACTTCAACCGAGGTCCAGTATCGATATCAACTGCCATTTTTCGATGGCAACGGTGGTGTTCGCCCTTGTTATTGCATTGTCGTCGTTGGTCTGGAAATTGCTATTAGCGTATGTCTTGTATCCAAGATGAAATACAACATGGACGTGACCGGTAACGGCAATGTCCATGGCATGAAAAGTCTGCTGTTCCCTTTTGCTGTCATTTGCGTTTTTGTTCAATCACATAGGAGCACATCAACATGTCACGTCGTCTGATTTTGAAAGCAACGGCACTCGGCGCCTTCGCACTGGCTGCCTCTTCCTGGCTGCCGCCTGCTTTCGCCGCCGATACCATCAAGGTCGGCATTCTGCATTCGCTGTCGGGCACGATGGCAATCTCCGAAACGTCACTCAAGGACGTGGCGCTGATGACCATCGATGAAATCAATGCCAAGGGCGGCGTACTGGGCAAAAAACTGGAGCCTGTCGTCGTCGATCCCGCATCAAACTGGCCGCTGTTTGCCGAAAAGGCACGCCAACTGATTTCGCAAGACAAGGTGTCGGTCGTGTTCGGCTGCTGGACTTCGGTCTCGCGCAAATCCGTCCTGCCGGTCTTCAAGGAATTGAACAGCCTGCTGTTCTACCCCGTGCAATATGAAGGCGAGGAACTTGAGAAGAATGTGTTCTACACGGGTGCGGCACCCAACCAGCAAGCCATTCCTGCGGTTGAATACCTGATGTCGAAAGAAGGTGGCGAAGCCAAGCGCTTCGTGCTGCTGGGTACCGACTATGTGTATCCGCGTACCACCAATAAGATCCTGCGCGCCTTCCTGCACAGCAAGGGCGTGAAGGATTCGGATATCGACGAGGTCTACACGCCGTTCGGCCACTCCGACTATCAAACCATTGTCGCCAACATCAAGAAGTTTTCCGCTGGCGGCAAGACGGCCGTGATCTCGACCATCAATGGCGACTCCAACGTGCCGTTCTACAAGGAACTGGGCAATGCCGGCATCAAGGCAACCGATGTACCAGTCGTCGCTTTCTCTGTGGGTGAAGAAGAGCTGCGCGGCGTCGATACCAAACCGTTGGTGGGGCATCTGGCTGCATGGAACTACTTCCAGTCCGTGAAGAATCCGGTCAACACTGAATTCATCAAGAAATGGAAAGACTATGCCAAGGCCAAGAAACTGCCGAATGCCAGCACGGTCGTGACCAACGATCCGATGGAAGCTACCTACGTCGGCATCCACATGTGGGCGCAGGCAGTCGAGAAAGCCAAGTCCACCGATACCGACAAGGTCATCGCAGCGATGGCAGGCCAGACCTTCAAGGCACCATCGGGCTACACGCTGAAGATGGATGAAACCAACCACCACCTGCACAAGCCTGTGATGATCGGCGAAATCCGCGCCAACGGTCAGTTCAATGTGGTCTACAAGACCAAGGAACCGATTCGCGCCCAACCTTGGAGCCCATACATCAAGGGCAACGAGAGCAAGCAGAAGATGTAATCGTCTTCCCGGCAAGACGGCTGCATCTGCGGGTGCAGCCGTTCCGGCGGGACATTGCATCGATTGCTGGAACATCGATTGCAGAGTTCACACCGGAAAAAACGTGAAGTTTCCCTCGAACTGGCGCATCGCGCGCCATTCAAGATCACATCCATGACACGCATTTCTCGTTTCACTTTTCGCGCATGGCTGCTCGCCTTTCTGTGGCTGGTAATGGCTGGTGCGCATGCTGCGATCGATCGTGCCGTACTGGCACCGCTGGGCAACGACGATGCCGATGCCCGCATCGAAGCGGTCGGCCATATCGCTGCATTGGCCACGCCGGATGCACGCCGCGTTCTCGACGCACTCAACAATGAAACCCTGTACGTGACGCCGGCTGGCGACGTACTGGTCGTCGATGACGACAAGGCATGGAATCCTGTAACCGATGCCACCACGGCCGTACCGGACGATGCCGAAGATATCAGCGTCAACAATCGCCTGCGTAGCGTGCTGCAAGGTGCGCTGTCCGGCATGCGCCTGTTTTCCGAAGATCGCAGCGAACGTCTGGCCGCCGCGCGCGCCATGACGCGCAATGCCGATCCAGCGCAATTGCCGTTGATCGAAAAGGCATTGGAAAAGGAAAAAGATGCCGACGTCATCGCGCAACTCGAACAGGTACGCGCCATTGCCAATCTGAATGCCGAGGATGCGGCCAAACGCAAGGCCGCGCTGATCACCTTGCGCAACACGACCGATGCCAGCCTGATGGGCACGTTCCGCGACATGGCCGAGAAAAAGCCGGATGGCAGCTATCAGGAACCGGATGCAGAAGTGCGCGCAGAAGCCGCCAAGACGGTCGCCGCCTTGCAGAACCATCTGCGCATGACCGACATCGCCGGCAAGGTTTTCTACGGCCTGTCGCTCGGCAGCGTGTTGCTGCTGGCAGCTCTCGGCCTGGCCATCACCTTCGGCCTGATGGGCATCATCAACATGGCGCATGGCGAAATGCTGATGATCGGTGCCTACACCACTTATCTGTGTCAGTTGTTCTTCCGCGCCTACTTTCCCGAGGCGATCGACGCTTACCTTTTGCTGGCGCTGCCCGCCGCCTTCATCGTCACCGCGGCAGTCGGTATCGTGATCGAGCGGCTCGTGATTCGCTGGCTCTATGGCCGCCCGCTGGAAACGTTGTTGTGCACCTGGGGTATCAGCCTGATGCTGATGCAGGGCGTGCGCACCCTCTTCGGCGCGCAAAATGTCGAGGTCGCCAATCCTTCATGGATGTCCGGTGGCATCACGGTGATGGGTTCACTGGCACTGTCGTGGAACCGCATCATCATCATCGTCTTCTCGCTGCTAGTGGTGCTGGCAGTCTGGCTGATCCTGAACAAGACAAGGCTGGGCCTGTTCCTGCGCGCCGTCACACAAAACCGTCGTATGGCCGATTGCGTCGGCGTATCGACCGGACGCATCGACATGATGACCTTCGGACTCGGTTGCGGCATTGCGGGTCTTGGCGGCGTGGCACTGTCGCAACTGGGCAATGTCGGCCCCGACCTCGGGCAGGCCTACATCGTCGACTCCTTCATGGTGGTGGTATTGGGCGGCGTCGGCCAGTTGGCCGGTACCGTGATCGCCGCATTCGGACTGGGTGAAATCACCAAGTTCCTTGAGCCGGTTGCCGGTGCCGTGCTGGCGAAGATCGCCATCCTGGTCGTCATCATCGTCTTCATCCAAAAACGTCCGCAAGGCCTGTTTGCGCTGAAAGGCAGGAGTGTGGAATGAGCAACGCCGTGATCAAAACCTCTCTCTTCACTCGACCCGCCTGGATCGGCATTGTGCTGTGCGCTATCGTTCTGGCTGCCCTGCCCTTGCTGAACCTACTGTTTGCTGCCGACCACGCTCTGCATGTATCGAGCTACACGGTCGGCCTGATCGGCAAGTTCATGTGCTACGCAATGGCCGCACTGGCACTCGATCTGGTATGGGGCTATACCGGCATCCTGTCGCTCGGGCACGGCGTGTTCTTCGCGCTGGGCGGCTACATGCACGGCATGTACCTGATGCGCGCCATCGGTAAGGATGGCGTCTATCAAAGCGATCTGCCAGACTTCATGGTGTTTCTGAACTGGAGCGAGTACCCGTGGTACTGGTGGATGACGAATCACTTCTGGTTTGCCATGCTGCTGGTGGTGCTGGTGCCGGGCTTGCTGGCATTCGTATTCGGCTACTTCGCATTCCGTTCGCGCATCAAGGGCGTGTACTTCTCGATCATCACGCAGGCGATGACGTTTGCCTTCATGCTGCTGTTCTTCCGCAATGACACGGGCTTTGGAGGCAACAATGGCTTTACCGACTTCAAGCGGATTCTCGGCATCACGATCACGGCGCCTGAAACCAAGGCCGCGCTGTATCTCGTCACCCTTGCCTTCCTGCTCGGTGCATTGTTGCTGTGCCGCTGGATCGTCACTTCCAAGCTCGGCCGCGTGCTGCAAGGCGTGCGCGATTCCGAATCGCGTCTGATGTTCATCGGCTACAACCCGCTGTGGTTCAAGCTATTCATCTGGGTGCTGTCGGCGATTTTGTGCGGCATTGCCGGTGCGTTGTATGTCCCGCAAGTCGGCATCATCAATCCTTCCGAGATGTCGCCGGCCAACTCGATCGAAATGGTGATATGGGCAGCAGTCGGCGGACGCGGTTCGCTGATCGGCCCGATCATCGGTGCCTTCAGCGTCAACGGTCTCAAGAGCTGGTTCACGGCGGCCTTTCCCGATTTGTGGCTATATGCGCTGGGGCTGATCTTCATTCTCGTCACGCTATTCATGCCACAAGGGATTCTGGGCGTTGTACAGAAACTGAAGAAACGTACAAAAGACGGAGAAGCCGCATGATGGTCAAACAGCCCGGCGAACAAGCAACCAACTTCGACCCATACATCGACGAGTACGTCGATGAATACGTTGGCGACCAGGGTGAAACTAATTACGGTCGCGTCAAGCCCGAAGGGCTGGATACCGCGCACGGTGCGATTCTGTATCTGGAAGATGTGGTCGTGAATTTCGATGGCTTCAAGGCCATCAACAAACTCAATCTCGATATCTCGGTCGGCGAACTGCGCTGCATCATCGGCCCCAACGGGGCCGGCAAGACGACGATGATGGATGTCATTACGGGCAAGACGCGCCCTACTTCCGGCTCTGTCTATTTCGGCCAGACCATCGATCTGACACGCATGACCGAATACCAGATTGCGCATGCCGGCATCGGCCGCAAATTCCAGCGACCGACCGTTTTTGAACATCACACTGTGTTCGAGAACCTTGAGCTGGCGATGAAGATGGACAAGCGCGTCAAGACGACGTTGTTTGCGCGTCTCAACAGTGAACAGCGCGACCGCATTGCGGACACGCTGAAGCTGATTCGCCTAGACGGTCAGGAAAAACGACTGGCCGGCCTGCTTTCGCACGGCCAGAAGCAATGGCTGGAAATCGGCATGCTGCTGATGCAGGAACCTCTGCTGCTGTTGCTGGATGAACCGGTCGCCGGCATGTCCGATGCCGAAACGGTGCGCACTGCCGAACTGCTCAACGAACTGCGCGGCAAGCATTCGATCATGGTGGTCGAACACGACATGGGCTTCGTCGAAGAAATCGCACAAGGTGGCAAGGTGACCGTGCTGCACGAAGGCTCGGTGCTGGCCGAAGGCAATATGCAACAGGTGCAATCGAACGATCGCGTGATCGAAGTCTATCTGGGACGCTAGGAGTACCGCATACATGCTGCAAGTCGATGAACTGAATCAATACTACGGCGCGGCGCATACCTTGCGTGGCGTGTCGCTCAATGTACAAAAAGGCCGCTGCATGGCGCTGCTGGGCCGCAATGGCGTTGGCAAAACCACCTTGCTCAAATGCCTGATGGGCGTGCTGCCGGTTGCGAAAGGCAACGTTACCTTCGAAGGTCAGGACATTACACGTCTGAAACCACATCAGCGCGCCGCGCTCGGCATTGCCTATGTGCCGCAAGGTCGGGAAATCTTCGCGCGCCTGACCGTGGAAGAAAATCTGCTGATGGGCATGGCCACCAAATCGGGACGTGCTGCCGCCTCGATTCGTGGCGAGGTCTATGAACTCTTCCCCGTTCTGAAGGAAATGCTGCATCGGCGCGGTGGCGACCTATCTGGCGGTCAACAACAGCAACTGGCGATTGCCCGCGCTTTGCTGGCCGATCCCAAGCTGATCATTCTGGATGAACCGACCGAAGGGATCCAGCCATCGATCATCAAGGATATCGGGCGCGTGATTCGCCTGCTGCGCGAACGCGGCGATATCGGCATCCTGCTGTGCGAACAGTATTTCGATTTCGCTCACGATCTGGCCGATGACTTCATCGTCATGTCGCGCGGTGAAGTGGTTGCCAGCGGCACGCAGGCGCAAATGAATGACGAGAGCGTCAAACGACATCTGGCTGTGTGATGCATCTGTATTGATGCCGAATATAAAAAAGCGACGACCAGTTAAATACTGTCGTCGCTTTTTTATTGCGTGGACATTGCCATTTATCCAGCGCAGCCAGCTATCAGATCGCCGCTATGACGGTATGACATGCAAGCATGCGCACGGCGATGCTTGCTGAATTATCCCACCATCCACAGTACGCCAAACAGCATACCTAACACCGCAGCCACTTGCCCACCTTGTATTGCGCGTTGCGGTGCATAAGTCAACAGCAGTACCAGCAATAAGGCGCTCATCGTCATCGTGCCCAGACACAACACAGCACCGACCGTCCAGCCTTGCAGATATACGCAGGCGGCAAATGTCAGCAACAGCGCCAAGGTGCCGAGCAGCCGGCAGATGCGGCGGATGCGCTGGTCCGGCTCCTTGCCGCGACCATGCATGTCGGCGTAATGGCGATCCATGCCAATACTCAAGGCTGTCCAGCCACCATAGGCAAATGCCAGACTCGTGAGAAAACCGAAACCCATCATGTCGCCTCCCGTGCGACGAGTTCCTCTGTCACTTCGTTAGGAGCAGTCTGCTGTGGACGCGCCTTGGCCACAGGTTTCATCGCCGTTTTCTTTTTCTGCAAATGACGCACTGCATACAGGAGACAGAAACCGAATACCAGCGCAAACAGATCAAAACCGACCACCGGCCACGGCCCTTTGCCTTGCAGCAGTGTTACGCCGAGATGAGAATGCGTGGTGAACACATTCAACACCGGCAAGGCCATGAACATCAGTCCACCGATGGACAAGACGACTTGCCAAGTACGGCGCGAAGCAGTCACGAGACCGACCAGCGCCGTCGCGCCCCACGCAATAAAGAACCAACTGATTTCCGCTTCAGGACGTTTGTCGATACCGAGCGGTAGCAGACGATTTGCCCAAAAATAGGCTGCATAGGCGATTGGCAGGCCACCGATGGCGCCCAGATTCAAGCCCTCCACCAGACGGAGGCCGAATCCGACACGCCCGCCCTTCGCCAATACCTTGGCATACTCCTGCCGTTTCTTGACGGCCCATAACAAGGCTCCGGTCGCGACCATTGCACTGCCTGCCAAACCACACAGGAAGAACAGGAAACGTAGCAAGGGATCGGCAAAACTGGCCAGATGCAGCCCCATCAATACACCACGCGATTCGACCGCAGCACTTGGCGCATCGCCCTCGAACGAGGTCATGGCCCCCGTTACACCATCGAACTGTACCGACTGGCGCGAATTGGAAAGCTTCTGTTCCTGCTGGCGGGTGATGCTGACCGTGGCATTGGCATCGCCAGCATTGTTGATGGTAACGCGATCGATTTCACCGCCACCCCAATGCTTTTTCGCCTGCGCGATCATCGGCGCGACAGGAGCCAACGGTGCCGCCGTACCGGCAGCAGGCCGCTCACCACGATTCGGGAATACTTCTGCGAAAAAGGCTTTCTGATCGCCGCTGTATGCGACTTGCGCGCCGCTTGGCATATACATGAACATCAGCGTCACCAGACCCGTGTACGTGATCATCAGGTGATACGGCAACGCCAGTACAGCCAGGGCATTGTGTGCATCCAGCCAAGAGCGCTGACCTTTTTTCGGACGGAAGGTAAAGAAATCTTTGAAGATGCGCTTGTGCGTGATGACGCCGCTGATGATGGCAGCCAGCATGAACATGGCGCAGAAACCAGCGATCCAGCGCGCCCATTGCGCAGGCATGTAATGGAGATCGAAGTGCAGGCGATACAGAAACTCGCCGCCGCGTGTATCACGTGCCTCGCCCAGCACCTCACCCGTGGATGGATTCAGTTCGTGACGCACAAACTTGCCGCGCCCTTTTTCGCCCGGTGCCGGCGGTACGCTCCAGCCTACCGAAACGGAAGGACTGCGTTCATTCGGCGCACTGATGAACCAGCGATTGATACCGGCCGCATTTTTTTCCAGCATGCCGATCGCGCTCTGAATCGCCACTTCACTGGCAACCGGCTTGATGGACGCCTCATGCATTTCCGGCTTCATCCACAACGAAATTTCGTCGCGGTAATAAGACGATGTCCCCGCTGTGAACATCAGCAAGAGAACCCAACAGACCAGCAATCCTGACCAGGTATGCAACCATGCCATCGACTGGCGAAAACCTTCTTTCATGCTACGCCTCGCCACATCATGACGCCCAATGCCAGCAACAACGTCGGCACGCCAATGCCAGCCCAGGCGCGCAACGCAGTGCGCGCGGCGAATACCCAGATCACGGCACAGACATACACCGTAAAAGACAGCAGCGTGGCTGTCAGTACGGCATCTGCCCGGGAGAGCGGCAGCGTCAGCGCCATCATGGCGGTTGCTGCCGCTGCCAGTGCGTAGCCGCCAAGAATGGCAGCGACGGCACGCGACGCCACGCCGAGGCGATAGCGCAGTCCTTCGTTGGATTTCATCTTGCTTGTTTCAATACTTATTTGTTAGGTGTGGCGGCTGGCGCGGCAGGCAGCGGCTTGGCACCGGTCGATTGATTCAGGGACAGCGTCGTGACGTAACTGGCGGTGTCATATGCCTGACCATCGCGCTGGCCTGGTGTTTTGTCCGTATGCTTGGTTTCCAGTATATAGGTACCTTGCCACGGCGTATCGAAATGCACGAGACCCTGTTCATCCGCATGCGCTTCCTTGCCCCAGCCCGATTGCGTGTTGATCGTCACGGCAGCTTTCGGCAGTGGCTGGCCCTTGTAGGTGACCTTGTATTCGCCAGCCTTGCCGGTCGGTACGATATCCAGCGTCAGTTTCGGCTCGACGGCAGCTGACGACGTGATCAGGCGCGCAGCAGGCGTCCAGATCAGGCGCGACTTGACCTTGTCGCCTTCCTTTTGCTCGATCACCGGATAAGTCGCTTCTTCGGCATACAACGATTCATTCTTGCCGGCACGTGCCGACAGCTGGAACGATTTGGCCGATTTCGTCAACGTCAACGCCTGTTCACCCTTGCTGCCCGCCAGATGGGCGGTCGGCTTGACGAACTTGTCGAGCAAGCCGGGCGAGGTTTCGCGCAGGTTTTCACCGAACTCGCCAAAGTACAGGTTGGCACTGTTGGCATCCTGCTCCAGCCAGACCTGGTGGGCTTGTGCCGAACCGGCAAGCACCAAAGCGGAAATCAACGGCAACAAGGCGAAACGTTTCATCGAGCAGTCCTTTTCTTGTGGTGAATAAAGTGAATGAAGCCGGTAATAAATTTCCCGAGTTCAGGCAACGAATATTGAATGAGAATGGTTATCGTTGCTATTCTAGAAGGAAAGTGTAAGCGCTGCAATGGAAAGCCGCGATTTCGATCGTGATTACATCGAAAAGACAGCGCCCCTCTTATCCAAACCACAAAACCACAAAATAAAACACAAAAGAAAAAGCGCGGATCACCTTCATCCGCGCTTTTATTTTGTCGAGAATTTTCGTTATGACAACAATTCTTCTTCTTTCTGATACGCCATTCGGTAAAGCAAAGGCAACACCAGCAAGGTAAGAAAGGTGGAGGAAAGAATGCCGCCAATGACCACGGTCGCCAACGGACGTTGCACCTCGGCGCCGGTACCGGTCGCCAACGCCATTGGCACGAAGCCGAGCGAGGCAACCAGTGCCGTCATCAACACAGGGCGCAAGCGTGTCAGCGCGCCTTCCCTCACCGCCTGCGCCACGCTTCTGCCCTCCTCGCGCAGATTGCGGATGAAGGAAATCATGACTAGGCCATTGAGCACTGCCACGCCGGACAAGGCAATGAAGCCAACCGCTGCCGAAATCGACAAGGGAATGCCGCGCATCCACAAGGCGATGATGCCGCCAGTCAAGGCAAACGGAATGCCGCTGAACACCAGCAAGCCGTCGCGCACGTTGCCAAACATCGCAAACAGCAGCGTGAAGACAATCAGCAAGGCAACCGGAATCACGATCTGCAAGCGCTTGGCAGCAGACTGCAACTGCTCGAACTGGCCACCCCAGGTTGTCCAGTAACCGGCCGGAATTGCCACATCCTGCTGGATGCGCTCTTCTGCTTCGGATACGAAAGAGCCCAGATCGCGATTACGTACATTGGCGCTGACAACGATACGACGCTTGCCGTCTTCGCGGCTGATCTGGTTGGGGCCCGGCGCAATCGACAGTTTTGCCACTTCGCCCAACGGAATGAAACGTACCGGGCCGGCTTCACTGCTGCGCGGCAAGGCCAGCGGCAAGCGCGACAGCGCATCCAGATCCTGCCGCGTCTGCTCTGGCAGGCGTACAACGATATCGAAGCGACGGTCGCCACGGAACAAGGTGCCGGCGCTGGTGCCGCCAATCGCCGTCGCCAACGCAGATTGCACATCCATGACATTGAGGCCGTAACGTGCCGTTTTCTCGCGATCGATCTCCACCGTCAGCATCGGCAAGCCAACCGTCTGTTCGACCTTCACGCCCGTCGCACCGCGCACTTGCTGCAACGAAGCCGCGATTTTTTCGGCGGTACGATTGAGTACGTCCATGTCGTCGCCGAACAGCTTGACGGCCACATCGCTGCGCACACCGGAGATCAGTTCGTTGAAGCGTAACTGGATCGGTTGCGAGAACTCGAAATTGCCACCGGGAACGCTCGCTGCCGTTTCATTCATCGCTGCCACCAGTTCTGCATGCGACTTGCGCGGCTTAGGCCATTCGTCCTGCGGCTTGAGCATCACCAGCGTATCGCTGATGTTGGGCGGCATCGGGTCAGACGCAATTTCCGCCGTTCCCGTACGAGCGAACACACGCTCGATTTCAGGATGCGCGGCCAGCAACGCAAGTTCCAGTTGCTGCTGCATTGCCACCGATTGCGTCAGGCTCGTACCCGGCACCCGCAGCACCTGAATCGCGATATCGCCCTCGTTGAGATTCGGCGCAAACTCACTGCCAATGCGCGTGCTCAACAAGCCCGACACGATCACCAGCACGACCGCAAACGTCAGCACCACAGACTTGTTATCCATCACGCGGTCGAGCACAGGCGCATACCAGCAACGTGCCTTTTGCATCAGGATGTTTTCCTTTTCGGCCACGCGTTCGCCGATGAACAGCGCAACAGCTGCCGGCACGAAGGTGATCGACAGAATCATCGCGCCGGCGAGCGCCAGCACCACGGTCAGCGCCATCGGGTGGAACATGCGGCCTTCGACACCGGTCAGTGCAAAGATCGGCAGATAGACGGCCATGATGATCAACTGACCGTAGATCAGTGGCCGCCGTGCCTCCCTCGCAGCCGCAAATACTTCCTGAAAGCGTTCGCTGCGCGTCAGCACTCGCCCATGATGCACCTGCGCATGTGCTAAGCGTCTCACGCAGTTTTCGACAATCACCACCGCGCCATCGACGATGATGCCAAAATCCAGTGCGCCCAGACTCATCAGGTTGGCGCTGACCTTGTATTGCACCATGCCGGTGAAGGTGAACAGCATCGATAACGGAATCACCAGCGCCGTGATCAGAGCCGCACGCACATTGCCAAGGAAGAGGAACAGCACCACGATGACGAGAATCGCGCCCTCCAGCAGGTTTTTCTTGACGGTGGCGATCGCCTTGTCGACCAGATGCGTGCGGTCGTAGACCGTCACCGCCTTCACGCCTTCTGGCAGACTGCGATTGATGGCTTGCATGCGTTCATCCACGGCTTGTGACACCGCACGACTGTTCTGGCCGATCAGCATGAAGACGGTACCCAGCACGACTTCGCGTCCGTTCTCGGTGCCGGCACCGGTGCGCAATTCACGTCCGTAGCCAACTTCGCCGATATCGCGCATGCGGATCGGAATACCGCCATTGTTGCCAAGGATGATGTTGCCGATGTCTTCAATGGTCGCCACCTGCCCCGGTGCGCGAATCAGCAACTGCTCGCCATTGCGTTCGATGTAGCCGGCACCGACGTTGCCGTTATTGCGCTGCAAGGCAAGCACCACGTCCTGCAAGGTCAAGCCATACGAAGCCAGGCGCTCCGGCACGGGTGCCACCTGATACTCGCGTTCGAACCCGCCGATGGTGTTGATCTCGGTCACCCCAGTCACATTGCGCAATTGCGGCTTGATGATCCAGTCCTGAATCTCGCGCAAATCGGTGGACGTGTACGGCGTGCCATCTGGCTTGCGCGCGCCATCTTTGGCTTCGACGGTCCACATGTAGATTTCGCCAAGGCCGGTCGAAATCGGGCCCATGGTTGGCGTCAGCTCGGGCGGCAGGTTTTGGCGTGCTTCCTGAATCCGTTCATTGACCAGTTGGCGTGCAAAGAAGATGTCGGTGCCATCCTTGAAGATCACCGTGATTTGCGACAAACCGTAGCGCGAGAGTGAACGCGTTTGTTCAAGACCGGGCAAACCGGACAGCACGGTTTCCAGTGGCCAGGTCACACGTTGCTCGGTTTCCAGCGGCGAATAGCCGGGCGTGGCCGTGTTGATCTGGACTTGCACGTTGGTGATATCGGGCACGGCATCGATCGACAGGCGCTGGTAGTTGTAGATACCCATTGCAGCCATGCCGAATACCATCAACATGACCAGCCAACGCTGCTCGATGGCAAAGCGGATCAGACGTTCAAACATGATGTCATCTCCTCAATGCGTATGCTCGACCGAAGCCTTGCCGAGTTCGGAACGCACGACAAAACTGCCCTCAGCGGCATATTCCTGCCCAAGCTGCATGCCTTGCAGAACTTCGATGCGCTTGCCGTCACTACGCCCGAGCTGAACAGCTTGCGCCCGGAAACCGTCGGGCGTGCGCACGAACACCACATCGCGGTTTTCCAGCTTGTGGATGGCGTTCTTGCTGACGGCGACCGGTACCTGATTCTCGCCAGTCATGATGTCGATCGTCACGAACAATCCTGGCCGCCAGATGCCCTGCGGATTGGTCAGCGTTACGCGCGCGGTTGCCGTACGTGTCTGCGCCCCCAGCAAGGAGCCGACATAGGCCACCTTGCCACTGGCCGACGAAGCAAAGGCATCTGCCTTGACGACCACACTTTCTCCCACGCGTATGTGCGGCAGGTTGCTGGCTGGCACGGCGATTTCTGCCCACACTGTACCGAGATCGGACAGCGTGAAGATCGGCGTATCTTCCTTCAACGATTCGCCCAAAGATATATGCTTTTCGACCACCATGCCGTCGAATGGCGCACGAATCTCGTAACGATTCAATTCCCTGCCGCTACCGGCATCGGCACCGATGGCAATCAGTTTCTGCGCGGCGTTACGCGCCGCGATTTCGCTCTCCTGCAAGGCTTGCTGTGCCTGCAGGAAATCCTGCTCGGCCGACACCTTTTCCTGCCACAGCATCTTTTCGCGCGCATAGGTCAATTGCGCAAGCTTCAGGCGCTTTTGTGCTGCCGATAATTCACTGCGCTGTTCTGACACGGCAGTACTCGCCATTACCGCCAGCACCTGTCCTTTCCTGACCTGCTGTCCGAGATCGGCAGTCACCTGCAAGACCACACCGGACACGCGCGGCACGATATGCGCCGTGCGATCTTCGTTGAAACGAATCTCCCCCGGCAAGGTCATCGACGTGCGAATGAACGCGGTATCCGCAACCTCTATCTTGATACCGGAAGTCTTGATCTGCTCGGCATTCAGCTTGACGTTATCGACCTCTTTTTCCTGCGTCTGCGTTGCGTCGGACGTTACCTCGGATTTTCCGGCGGCCCGCTTCTCGTCTTTCTTGACGCTTGCATGACCATGTCCATCGTTTTCGCCATGCTCGTCCTGTGAGCCGCCACCCAGCAGAATCAATCCGCTGAGAACAAGGCCGACTGCAACGATGATGGCGATCCATGTCGCCTGCTTTTTATTCAGATTGAAAATCATGATCGTGTCCTGTTCTTATCGTTGCGTTGTCTCGTGGCTGGTGCCGCGATTCGCGTGGCGGATTGCATCACGGACGTTCGAAGCCGCGGACGGTAATGCGACCGCATCCTCTGGCATGCCTAGCCAGCGATCGATGTCGGCAGCGGCTGTGTGTGCGTCAGCCAGTGCGCGCAAATACTGCGAGCGTGTCTGCAGCAAGGTACGCTGCGCATCGAGCACATCGAGAAAATTAAACTTGCCGAACTCGAACCCTCTGACAGCGGCGTCATAGGCGCTTTGCGCGCCTGGCAGCATGTCACGTTGCAATGTCACGGTTTGCTGGGTCGCATTGCGCAGCATTTCGTAAGCCTGCGTGACATCGGCATCAAGTCGGATCAGCGTCACCTGCGCTTCATCGCGTGCCTTGTCGGCACGACGCAAGGCTTCAAGCAGATTGCCCTGGTTACGGTCGAACAAGGGCAGCGGCAGTGACACACCAAACAGTGCCTGGTCTCGCCCAAGTTCGTTATTGCGCTGCATCCCCAGACTGACGCTGACATCAGGAATGCGCTTGCTCTTTTCAACCTCGACCTGCGCCTGCCAACGCTCGATTTCCGCGCGCGCACGTCGTGCCAGTGGCGCGTCCTGCATGCGCTGCTCCAGTTCGTTCCAGCTCGGCACGACAGGCAATGCCTGTGCATCGCCGACGACTTGTCCGAAACGTGCAGCCGGATTACCCCAAGTGGCAGCCAATTTGCGGCGGGCCACATTCAGGTCGGTGGTGGCCTGCGTGACGTCGAGACGTACGCCGGCTTCAGCCACACGAGCACGCGTTTCTTCCACTGGCGACACCTTGCCGGCCTGTACGCGCCGTCCCGCAACACGACTGCCGCTTTCGGCAATGGTCAGTGCGGCCTGCGCGAGTTTCAAACGTTCCTGCGCGTACAGAACGCTAAAAAAAGCCGTGATCACGTTGGCACGAATGTCGGCGACACGTGCCGCCAGGTCGGCTTGCGACGTGTCGTAGGCACGTGTCGCAGCGGCAATGCGTGCACTGCGTTTGCCGCCAAGCTCGATCGGCTGACTCAATTCAAGGCTGGTGGTACGCGTGTCGCGCCGACGATCTTCCACCGCCATCGACACCGAAGGATTGGGAATGATGCCGGCTTGGCGAATGGTTGCGGCTACGGCCGCCGATTCATGGCGAGCCGCCGACAATTCCGGGCTGGAAGCAAAAGCCATTGCCAGTGCTTGCGGCAAGGCCAGCACGCCCAAAGATGCGGCTTCGGCGGCTGGATGGCTCCGCATCTCACCGATGGAAATACCGTTTCCGGCCACCATGCCTGGCGGCGGAAAATCGGTTTGTGCCATCGCCAAGCGAGGCACGGGCATGAGCGCAAGCGCCAGCATGCCGCATGACAGTGAAACCCTGTACATCGAATTCTCCTGGAACGAACATGGAAATTCGACGGAAGAGCAGTCCTATCGGCTTGTCGCCGTGAGTAGAGGAAAGATCAGGACCGGTCCCGCCGCGTCAGGCGGCGGGCAGACGATCGGGCCGTCTGGGTCCTTCAGGAAAATGCGAAGAGAAATACTGCGGGGGTGTGGCGTTGTAGATGCGCGGTGGCGGCACGACAGTCGGCAGCAGTGGCAAGGCAAAGAAGGCCTGCAGCGCAGCAGCATGACAATAGCCGCAGTCGCCATGTACCTTGGACAGATCGCCATCGCCATTTTTTTCATGGTAATCGGCATCGAACTGGTGTTCGTGATGACCAAAGTGCGTCGCTGTCGAAGGCAGTTGACCATGCTCGCAATAGACAGCCGCCGCAGCCCAGGAAAACTGGAACGGCAGAATCGTCAGCAGGAGGATGATCAACAGTTTTTTCACGGCAGGCATGATAACGCAGAAATCATTGAATACGTGCTCAGGACTTGTTCGGGATGGCTCGCAACAGCCGCAAACCGTTCGCCACCACGATCAGACTCGCGCCCATGTCGGCGAACACCGCCATCCACAGCGTCGCTTCTCCGGTCAGTGCCAGCACCAGAAAAACAGCCTTGATGCCGAGCGCGATCATGATGTTTTGCAACAGAACGCGATGGGTACTGCGGCTGAGGCCGATGAAGTCGGCCAGCTTGCCGAGACGGTCATCCATCAGGGCCACGTCCGCCGTTTCCAGCGCCGTGTCGGTGCCTGCTGCCCCCATGGCAAAACCGATATCGGCCTTGGCCAGCGCCGGCGCATCGTTGATGCCATCGCCAACCATGCCGACCTTGCCGCGTTCGGTTTGCAATGCACTGACAGCAGCCAGCTTGTCTTCCGGCAGCATATTGCCGCGCGCATCGGCAATGCCGACCTGGGCTGCGATGGCTTCGGCCGTGTGCGGATTGTCGCCCGTCAGCATGACCACATGTACGCCCTGACGTTGCAAGCGTGTGATCGCATCCGCTGCATCGGCACGGACCGTGTCGGCCACCGTGATCAACAACATGCGGCGCGTCTCGCTGGCAAGCACAACGACGGTTTTGCCGGCACGCTCATGCCCATCCAGCACTGCTTCCAGTTCGGGACTGCAAACACCCATTTCATGTATCAGACGATGGTTACCCAGATACCAGGTTTGACCGTCGATGACACCTTTGACGCCGCGCCCCGTCAACGCGGAAAAATCGCTGACCTCGAATGGTGAAGCCTGCGTGTGCCGCTTCCATGCGGCAAATACTGCGGTCGATACCGGATGATCGGACAGATGCCCGAGGCTGGCAGCGATCTGCAGCAAGTTGTCGGCATCGCCACCGAGCGCCACGACATCGACCACGGCTGGCTTGCCAGCGGTAATCGTGCCGGTCTTGTCCAGCGCGATCGCCTTGAGCTTGCGCCCCATTTCCAGATACACGCCACCCTTGATCAGGATGCCGTGCCGTGCTGCCGCCGCCAGTCCGCTCACGACCGTGACCGGCGTCGAAATCACCAGCGCACATGGACAGGCGATGACCAGCAATACCAACGCCTTGTACAGCCACGGCTGGAACGCCGCGCCCGTAACGAGCGGCGGCACGATGGCAATCAGTAAGGCCAGTGCGACGACTGCCGGAATGTAATAGCGGGCGAACTGATCGACAAAACGCTGCGTGGGTGCGCGCTCGCCCTGCACTTCCTGCACGCTGCGGATGATGCGCGCCAGGGTGGAATCGGTCTGTGCTGCGGTCACGCGATACGTAAAGGTCCCGTGTTCGTTGATGGTGCCGGCAAATACCTGATCGCCGGGACCACGTTCTACCGGCAGGCTTTCGCCGGTAATTGGCGCCTGGTTGATGGCGCTCTGCCCTTCTTCGATGATGCCGTCGAGGGGCAGTCGCTCGCCAGGACGCATGCGCACCACGGCATCACGATCCACGCTGGCTGCCGGTACTGCCTGCCACTCACCACCTGCATCGCGAACGGTCGCCATATCAGGCGTCATGGCCATCAGGCTCTGGATGGCATTCCGGGCACGATCCAGCGACATGGCTTCAATCATTTCGGCGGCGGCGAACAGGAAAATCACGACCGCCGCTTCCGGCCATTGGCCGATCAACACGGCGCCAATGACCGCCAGCGACATCAGGAAATTCATGTTCAGCGAGAAATGACGTAGCGCGACCCAGCCTTTGCGCAAGGTATCCAGCCCGCCGGTCAGGATGGCCGTCAGTGCCAGTGCAATCACGAGCATGGAACTGTCGCTCCCCGTCGTCCATGCCACGACCTCGGAACCGATTGCCGTGACGCCGGACAAGCCCATCAGCAGCCATTTGCGTTGTGAGATATGCAAACTGCCATCAAGCGTTACCTTTGCAGCATGCTCTGCGTCGGCATCCAGCGAATCCGACTTCACGACCGGCTCAAGATCGAGTTTCTTCAGCGCCGTGACGATGCCTTGCAAGGACGGCAAGGTGTGATGGACAGTGAGTTCACGCGCCATCAGATTGAACTGCATGGCAAGCACACCTTCCATTTTCTGGAAACGGTCGCGGATCAGTTTTTCTTCTGTCGGGCAATCCATTTTCTGAATCAGCAAAACCGCCTTTTCTGTACCGGCAGGAAGTGTTGCAGCAGACGCTGCCGCGGCGGAAACGGGCGCAGTATTGGTGGCACAACCGTGATCATGATTGCAACATCCCATGATTTCTCCTTGAACAAACTTGGTCTTGCTTGACCGGACACTTGTTATTAGAGACTCTGTAGCCACTATAGGGTCAAGCACTTCCGTTACTCTTTTGGGAGAAATCGCATGTCAGGGATGAAAATTGGCGAGTTGGCTGCCAAAACCGGTTCTTCGGTAGAAACCATTCGCTATTATGAACAGCAACAATTGCTGCCGCCGCCAGCCCGCAGCGCGTCGAATTACCGCATGTATGGCGAGCCGCATGTGAAACGCCTGCAATTCATCCGGCATTGCCGTTCGCTGGACATGGCGCTCGATGAAATCCGCGCCCTGCTTGCCCTGCGCGATCATCCGCAAGCCGACTGCGGCGGCGTCAATGACGTACTCGATCATCACATTGCGCACGTTGCAGCGCGGATTGTGGAATTGCAGAACCTGCAACAGCAATTGCAAGAACTGCGCAGTCGCTGCAGTGAGGTACAAGCCACCGACCATTGCGGCATCCTGCAGGAACTTGAAAATACCGAAGGTGGCGAACCGCGTAACCTGGGTTCGCACAGTGGCGGTTGCCACTGAAAGCCAATGCATCGACCGCGCATTTGAACGTTCGCTCACACCAAAACAAGCGGCTGCGCCAGCGCGTTTATCTGACCTATCTTCTGTATCATGCCGGCTCCGCCAGACTGAACTGCTCACCCTGTTCTATTCACTGAATGACACGCCGTAAGATTCTTCGCTATCCTGATCCACGTCTTCTCACCGTCGCCAAACCTGTCACGCGTATTGATGATGCGCTGCGACGACTCATCGATGACATGACAGAAACCATGTATGGCAGCGGTGGCATCGGTTTGGCCGCCACACAAATCGATGTGCATCAACGCGTGATCGTGATGGATGTGTCACAAAAACGCGATCAGCTCGTGGTGCTGATCAATCCCGTGATCCTGGCTGCAGGCGGCAGTGCCAGCCATGATGAAGGCTGTCTATCCGTACCCGGCACGACGATACGCGTGCGACGCCCTGCCTGGATTCAAGTGCAGGCACTGGATCGTGAAGGCGATTTGTTTGAAGTGCGTGCCGATGACTGGGAAGCGGTTTGCATCCAGCATGAGATCGAACATCTCGACGGCATCGTCTTTACCGACTACCTGCCAGTCGCACAACAGGAAAAATTGCGCAAGCAACTCGCAACGGCGGGAAACCGCCGCCGCTGACTAGCCGGATTGCGCGTGCCCTCAGTGCGTTACGCCTGAATCAGCGTGGCACTGACGGGATGCATCGCGCCCGTAGCCGGATGGCGCAACTTGGAAACGCGTGCAGCGAGAATGGGCGCAACCTGTTCCCTAGTTAGCCCGTTGCGGACGAAGAAAGCGTCGTCGATATCCAGTTCGGCGCGCACGGTGTCAGATTCAATCGCGATGTCACTGACCTTGCCGAATAAATCGATCTGCAAGCCGCTAGCTGGACTACGGATATCAATCAGACGTTGTGCTACCGCCTCGGCAAATTGCCGCGCATCCAAGGCGCGCAAGACAGGAAAGCAACCATCGATACGAATCCAGATTTTCATTGTGCGATTCCTGATTTGCCTACGGTCTTGCCTGCTTGCGGACGCAACATGTGCATAATTAAAGATTCCATTATCGAGATTTAACAAACTTCCACAATTAATACCCTTTTCACAACATTTTATCGTCAATCGCTAGGCTAGAATTGGCGCAACCGATTAAACGGTCGCCTGCCATAAAAAATGCCTACAACGCGTGCGCCCACCATCCGTGCAAAACTTGTCATGCTGATCCTGGCATGCGTTGTGCCGGCTTCATTGATGGCCATCGTCTTAATCGCTCACGATTATCAACGCGCACGCGAACACCTGCTGTTCAATCTATTGACGACCGCCCGCACGATGATATCTGTCGTCGATCGCGATCTGGCCAGCATCGAATCCTCACTGAATGCGCTCAGTACCTCACCCTATCTGGAACAACGCGATTTTCGTGCCTTTCATGCCCAGGCACGTGATGTATTGCTCAGTCAGGCTGGCGGCGATGATATGCATATTTCGCTGCTCGATAACAAGGGCATCCCTGTCCTGAATACCCGGCGGCCATATGGGACGGCATTTTCCCAATCCAATATCGCTGCCGGATATCACTCGATACGGGAAACCGGCAAGCCATTCATTTCCGATATTTTTACCAGTCAGTTTTCCGGTCTGCCAATCATCACGATCGGCGTGCCGATAAAAGACCGTTACACCTTGCACGCTGCGATCAAGCCGGATCGCTTTTACAAGCTGCTGCAAAGCCAGCGGTTGCCCGCCGAATGGGTTGCCGCCATCTTTGACGGTCAGAACACCATCATTGCGCGCAGCCGCGACATGCCACGTTTCGTTGGCAAGAAAGCATCGCAAAGCATGGAAGAACAGTTGTCCAGCGGCGAACCCATTTTCGTGACTACTAGTCACGACCAAGTCAAACTTTACACGGTCGTTGGCCGCTCAACGGTTTCCAGTTGGTCGCTCGCGATCGGGATTCCTGAGGACTTGATTAATCAGGAGCTGCGCCAAACCATGCTGTGGCTGATCATTGCCACCATCATCCTGCTTGCCAGCAGCTTGGGGGCAGCGTGGCTGATCGGCGGCCGTATCGCCGAATCGATTCGCGGCCTGACAGGCCCGGCACTGGCGCTCGGTGCAGGTAACGTTGTAACGGTGCCACCGTTGAATCTGCGCGAAGCCGATGAAGTCGGCAATTCGCTCGTAAAGGTATCGTACATGCTGCTGCATGCGCAGTATCGTGCCAACCACGATGCCCTGACGGGGCTCGCCAACCGTAGCCTGTTCAATGAAGTACTGGAACAGCATCTAACTCTATGCAAACGCAACCAGACGCCGCTCTCGATTCTTTATATCGATCTTGATGGTTTCAAGGCCATCAACGATCAGCATGGTCACGATGTAGGCGATCGCCTACTGTGCACCGTTGCCTCGCGCATGAAAGTGGGCAGCCGACGTTCAGACATGGTGGCGCGGCTTGGTGGCGATGAGTTTGCGATTATCATGGTTGGAGCAAGCAGAGCCGATAGCGCGGTGGTCGCACAAAAGCTGGTGGATAGTCTGTCGTGCCCTTATGAAATCGATGGCATGAAGTTACGCATCTCCGCCAGCATCGGTATAGCCGGCTATCCCGAGTCCGGCGAAACAGTGGAATCACTGTTACAGCGCGCCGATGACGCGATGTACCGCGCCAAGGAATTGGGGCGTCAGCGTGTAGAAACGGATGACATCGAATCCTGACGGCAAGACACGACAGCCAACAGATCGGATATCCGCAACGAATACCGTACCGCGAAGGCGCATCAAAGACTCCTTGGCACATAAAAAAGCAGACAATCGTCTGCTTTTTTCATACATCAGCCCATTTGTCCAAATCGACGCTCAACCGCGATAGAGATCATCCATGCGTTTTTGCTGCCGCTCTTCAGGACTATTTGGCGGCGGTGCGGTTTGCGGCTGAGAGTCCTGGCTTGGCGTAAAGAATCGCTCCCAGAAACTCTTTTCCTCATCAACATCCAGCGAACGCACAGCATTCGGACTGTCGACATAATCGCTGTACATCCAGTCATCTTCCGCACGTACCAACCCTGGTGGCACGACGGGCGACATTTCAGGCTTGCCGCGCAAGGCGGTACGCATGTAATCGGTCCAGATCGGCAAGGCGAGCGTACTGCCGAATTCACGACCGCCGAGCGAGCGCGGCTTGTCGTACCCCATCCAGGCGACGCCGACGATATCGCGACCGTAACCGGCAAACCAGCCATCCATTGCATCGTTGGTGGTGCCGGTCTTGCCCGCCAGATCGCTGCGCCCCAGACGTTGTCCGGCCAGATAGCCGGTGCCCGACCGCACCACATCGCGCATCATCGAATCGGTGACGAAGGCATTGCGCGGGGAAATGGCGCGGATGGTTTCATCACCGGCTTTCGGGTGATCGGCTTCGAGCAAGACTTTGCCTTGCGCATCGAGCACTTTCTCGATCAGATACGGCGTGACGCGGAATCCACCGTTCGCAAAAACGGCATAAGCGCCCGCCATTTGCAGTGGCGTCACCGAGCCGGTACCCAGTGTCAAGGTCAGATTCAAAGGCTGCTTGGCAGGATCGAAGCCAAACTGGCTCAGATGCTCGACAGCGAACTGTGGCGTGATCTTGCGCAGGATACGAATCGATACCAGGTTTTTCGAACGCTTCAAGCCGTTACGCATCGTGATCGGACCGTCGTACTGGCCGTTGTCATTGCCTGGATTCCAGATTTTGCCATCCTGCTGCAAACCGCCGTCATCCGACAACTGCGCATCGTTGACGATGGTACTGGGCGACAAACCGCGTTCCAGTGCAGCCGAATAGACGAATGGCTTGATCGTCGAGCCAGGCTGACGCCAAGCCTGCGTCACGTGGTCGAACTGGTTCTGCGCGAAGTCGAAGCCGCCGACCAGTGCACGAATCGAACCGTCTTGGCCATTCAGTGCGACAAAACCGGCCGCCACTTCGGGCAACTGCACGATCGACCATTTGTTCTTGACCGCAACGACACGAATGATGGAACCGGGCTTGAGCTTTTTCGGCTCCGCGGCCTTGGGCGCGAGGCTGGATGCGGCGAACTTCAAGCCGTCACCGGTGATTTCCACCACATCGCCCGACAGCAAGGCTGCCTGCACGCGTTTTGGCGAGGCCTCCAGAACGACGGCTGCTTTCAGATCGTCGCTATCCGGATAGCGGCCCAGTGCTTCCTCGATCGCCTGATCGCGATCTTCGGCATCCTGTGGCAATTCGATCTGTCCTTCCGGGCCGCGATAACCATGACGACGGTCGTAATCCAGAATGCCACGACGAACCGATGCATAGGCCGCATCCTGATCGGCTTTTACGAGTGTCGTATAGACCGTGTAACCGGCGGTGTAGATCGCATCGCCATATTGGCCATACATGAAGCGGCGTACGGATTCTGCCGCAAATTCGGCATGCGTACGGTATTGGCCGCCATCGCGACGCACCTGCGACTCTTCATGCCGCGCCTGATCGTATTGCGCCTGCGTGATGAAATTCAGATCGTGCATGCGCTTGAGCACATATTGCTGACGTTCTGTCGCACGCTTTGGATTGACCACCGGATTGGCACTTGCTGGCGCCTTGGGTAGGCCCGCCAGCATGGCCGCCTCGGCAATCGTCAATTCCTTGATCGGCTTGCCGAAATAGATGCGCGCTGCGCTACCGAACCCATAGGCGCGCTGTCCCAGATAAATCTGGTTCATGTAGAGCTCAAGAATCTGATCCTTGGTCAGATTGCGTTCAATCTGGTAGGCCAGCAACACTTCCTGCAGTTTGCGGCTATAGGTTTTCTGGCGCGTCAGAAGGAAGGTGCGTGCCACCTGCATGGTGATGGTCGAAGCGCCCTGCGAACGACTGCGTACGAGATTGGCCAGGCCCGCCCGCACAATGCCGAGAAAATCGACACCACCATGCTCGTAGAAATTGTTGTCTTCGATGGCGATGATCGCTTTCTTCAGGTGATCGGGTACCTGCGCAATCGGCACGAAATCGCGTCGCTCTTCGCCATATTCCCCTATCAGCGCCCCATCCGCGGTATAGACGCGCAGCGGGATCTTGGGCTTGTAATCAGTCAGCGCATCAATGGATGGCAGGTTGGGCATGATGAAGGCGAATACCCACAAGGCAAAGATGACCACCAGCCCGGCAAAACCGACGCCAGCCGCGACAGCGGCCTGGCGCAACTTGATATCGGTCGGTCGCTCAGACCACGCAACGAACTGCTCGGAAAGATACTTGATGAACCGCAAGGCGAACCTCTGTATGTACTGTGTATAGAGCGAATGTAAAACCAGCCAAATACAAACTGGCAACTGCGAAACTGATTTGCGCCGCAACTTTATCAGGCATTGCCGGATCGAGTTGAAAGCAATTGTTTTTACGTTAAGAAAACGTAACCCTGCATGGACCGCATCACGCGGGAAGCGTTTCCGAAAATCGTTGTCCTCTTAGCCAATATGCGCGCCTTCAGGTAAGCGCAAACGGCCGGTATGGTAGTCGTAATCGTATAGTTCACCATAGCGCCCCCACTCAATCGCCGTCTCCAGGATGGCTTGTGCCGCATCGCTTTCGCGATTCTCGGACAGAGATTCGATGAACTGTTTCTCGGGCAATTCACCGCTGGTTTCGCGTTCCAGCTCCGCACGAATGTGCATCGCCAGTGGCACATGCAACAACAATTGCTGGCCAAACATTTCCTTGCGCATCATGTGCGGTACATGGCTGTAACGGTGCCCAAGAGCAGTGAGTGCGATATCGCCCTGTTCCACTTGCGCCAAGCCAAGCAAATTGAGTGCCTCATAGGCAGGAAACAAGTCTTCGTCGGGCAATTGCGCTTCGTCGGCCAGCTTGGGCAGATCAGCACGACCATGAAATGGTGCTGCTGCCAGCAGATCAAGCACGGCTTCAATACGCGCCACACCCGCTTGTGGCAAGGCGTCGCTCCAGGACTTGCGCGCTGCGGCAGCGACCGGACGCATCGTCATCAATCCATAAACCTGATCGATGAGCGCGCGCACGGCGGGCGAATCGGCATTGCGCGGACGCGGCAGGTTGACGGCAATTTCGGTACCGATGCGGCCGGGGCTACTGGTCATGACGAGAATGCGGTCGGCCATCATGACCGCTTCCTCGATGTTGTGCGACACCACCAGAATGCCCTTGGTCGGGATGCGTCGCGCCTCCCACATTTCGAGAATATCGTCGCGCAGGGTTTCGCCTGTCAGCACATCGAGCGCCGAGAAGGCTTCATCCATCAGCAGCACATCTGGGCCAGTCACCAGACCGCGTGCGATACCGACGCGCTGCTTCATGCCACCTGAAAGCTCGCGCGGCAAGGCACCACCGAAACCGGCCAAGCCGATCAAGTCCAGCATGGCATCGGCGCGTTGCGCGCGCTCGTCGGCGGGCACGCCTTGCGCTTCGAGACCCAGTTCGACATTCTGTTGCACCGTCAGCCAGGGAAACAACGCAAACGACTGAAATACCATTGCAATACCCGGCACGGGTTCCTTGATATCGCGCCCGCGATAACGCGCGCTGCCTCCATCAGCACGTACCAAACCGGCCATGATGCGCAATAGTGTCGATTTGCCCGAACCCGATTTGCCCAGCAAGGCGACGATTTCGCCTTCGCGCAGGGCGAAGTCCACGTTTTCCAGTACGTGCGATGCAATGCCATCGGCAGTGCGGAAGGATTTCGTCACGCCTTCCAGCGTGATCAATGCCTGATCGTTCATTTTTTCGTCTCCCGTATTCAATTGCTGCGCGCCTCGGCCAGCAGATAGAGTCGCCGCCAGAAAAAGCGGTTCAGCAACATCACGAAAATGCACATCACCCCGATACCCAGAGCGATGCGATGGAAATCACCGGCATCGGTGGTCTGCTTGATATAACTGCCAAGACCGGTAGCCGCCAGGGTGGTATTCCCCCAGGTGACATATTCGGCAACGATGCTGGCGTTCCACGAACCGCCGCTGGCCGTGATCGCGCCAGTCACAAAACTTGGAAAGACGGCAGGCAGGTAGACGCGCTTCCATTTCATCCAGCCCTTGAGGCCGAGATTGTCTGCCGCCAGACGCAATTCGTTGGGAATCGCGCTTGCCCCAGCCACTACGTTGAACAAGATGTACCACTGCGTGCCGAATACCATCAGTGGGCTGAGCCAAATATTGGCATTCAGATCCAGCTTCAGCAGCACGAACACCACGAAAGGAAACATCAGATTCACCGGGAATGCCGCCAGAAACTGGGCGACGCCCTGCACGCGCTGCGCCCATGCCGGACGCAAACCGATCCACACGGCAATCGGCACCCACACCAGCGATGCCAGACCGATCAGCAGCATCACACGCAGCAAGGTGATGCAGCCCAGCCAGACGACATGCGCCGTCTCGGCCCAGCCGACTTCCGCATGGATGAAGATGCCAAGGCGAATCACTGCCAGGGTCGTCACCGTCAGGATCACGCCATCCCAGAAGCCCGCCGGGATAGGTGCGAGGCGTGTTTTACGACGTGAAACCGCTGTGCCATCCTGCCCTTGTTGGGGCAGGCGAAACCAGCCAAGCGCACGCGCCAGTCGCGCTGTCACCTTGCTCCAGAACAAACGCATCCAGCGCGAACGACGCCCCAGATCGAGCAGCCAGGAACGTTGTGCAATATCGCCCGGTGACTCCTCGAAACGGAATTTGTCGGCCCATGCCAGCAAGGGGCGAAAGAACAACTGGTCGTACAGCACAATGCCAGCCAGCATGGCGACGATGGCCCACAAGATCGCGTGCACATCGCGCGCCTCGATGGCGGTTTCGATGTAGGCACCGATGCCGGGCAATCGGATGTCCTGCCCCGCTACCGAAATGGCTTCGGAGGCAACCAGAAAAAACCAGCCGCCCGACATCGACATCATCATGTTCCACAGCAGGCCCGGCATTGCAAACGGCAATTCCAGCCGCCAGAAACGCTGCCAGCCCGAAAGCCGGAAGATGCGGGCCGCTTCATTGAGTTCCGGCGGCACCGTACGGATCGATTGATACAGGCTGAACGCCATGTTCCATGCCTGCGACGTAAAGATCGCAAAGATGGCCGCGCATTCAACGCCCAGCATGTTACCGGGGAAAAGTGCGATGAAGGGTGCAATCGCAATTGCCTGAAAACCGAGGATCGGCACCGACTGCAGAATGTCCAGTGACGGAATCATCACCTTTTCTGCCGCCCGATATTTCGCAGCGACCGCCGCGAACACGAAGCTGAACAGCAAGGCAAACGCCAGCGCCGTGAACATGCGCAGGATGGTACGGAACAGGTAATACGGCAGATTGACCGGATCGAGCGAAATCGCCGTCACCTGCCCGACCACAAAGGGCCGCGTCATCTGCATGGCGCCAAACGCCAGCGCGACCAATACGGCCAGCACGAGCGGCAACAAAGCCCAATCCCAGCGATTGGGCGAGACAGCGAGCAATGAACGCGCGTGCCGACGCGGAGTGAACAATTCAAACATGGGGATACTGCCAGCAAGACGAGTCCATCGGGCCACCCGCTGGCGGGCGGCGACATGCCCCTTTAACGCAGCGACAATATTGCCGGTGTACAAA
This sequence comes from uncultured Oxalicibacterium sp., assembly GCF_913776015.1. GTDB lineage: Bacteria > Pseudomonadota > Gammaproteobacteria > Burkholderiales > Burkholderiaceae_D > Oxalicibacterium. The sequence goes on from NZ_CAJYMD010000008.1 coordinate 56,162, forward strand.
AGGTCGCCGAATCTTGCATCAGGTCGCGTGAAATTTGCGTTATCGGTACGAAACGATCCTGTTAGCCGATCGTTCGCCGCTGGATGATGAAAGTTTTTAACGCCGCCCTAACACGATTGGCATGTAAGGGGCGCTAGCATTTACAATCATGCCCTGTAACCGCATCGATGCGATTTTCGCTAACGCTACATTTCTGATTCGGATTCTCCATGACCCAACCCTCTCCTTCTGCCGAACCATTGAACGTGCATGCGTTGCGCGCCAGCTGCTCCAATTGCAGCATGCACCAACTCTGTCTGCCGATGGGGCTGGGGGAAAATGACATGGCACGGCTCGATCAAATCATCGGCCGCCGTCGCAAGGTGCCCCGCGACGGCCATTTGTATCGCATGAACGATCCGTTTACCAATTTGTACGCGATCCGCCTGGGCCACTTCAAGACCTGCCAGGTCAACGCCGGTGGTGAGCAGCAGATCACCGGATTTCAGATGACGGGTGAATTGCTCGGTATGGATGCGATCAGCACCGATCGCCATCACTGCGATGCGATTGCGCTGGAAGACAGCGAGGTCTGCGAGATTCCTTTCCCGCGTCTGGAAGAACTGTTTGGCACGATGCCGACACTGCTGCGCCATTTCCATCGCATGATGAGTCAGGAAATCACGCGCGAGCAGAATGTCATGCTTTTGCTGGGCAATATGCGCGCCGAGCAGCGTTTTGCCGCTTTCCTCGTCAACCTTGCCTCGCGCTATCTGACCCGCGGCTATTCGTCGACCCATTTTCAGTTGCGCATGTCGCGCGAAGACATCGGCAATTATCTCGGCCTGACAATCGAAAGCATTAGCCGCCTGCTGTCCAAGTTCAAGAAGCAGGGATTGTTGAAGGTCAATAATCGCCAGATCGAATTGCTCGATTTGCCGACACTGAAAGCCATGGCCGTAGGCAGCGACGTGTGCGCTTGAAACGTGCACATTACCGAGATATCCAACTGAATCTCGCCTAACGCTGGCGCACGCCTTGCTTGCAAGGAAATGCTACGAAGCTTGTCCGAAACACATTTGGCAAGCATTTCGCTATACGTCTGCTTTTACGGAAG
>NZ_CAJYMD010000009.1 GCF_913776015.1 uncultured Oxalicibacterium sp.
GTAATGGTGAAAAGGGTGGTGAAAACGGCGCCAGCGGTACCGAGCAAATCGCGTCGAAGCGCGCGCTGAAAAATCATCGGAAGGCTATAATTGAGGATCGACAAGGAGAGCAACGCATGGACTTTAGCATAAAACCATTGGACGCAAAAAACGGCTACGCCACCTTTAAAACCGGGTGTATCGCTGTCGCAGTGTTTGATGACAAGACCCTTTCTGCCGCAGCCAAAGCACTCGACAGCAAAGGTGAAATTCAAGCTGCGCTAAAGTCCGGCGACATCACCGGCAAACCGGGCTCCGCTCTCCTTTTACGCAATCTTTCCGGTATCGCTGCCGAGCGCGTATTGCTGGTCGGGCTGGGCAAACCCGGCGCGATTACCGAAAAGGATTTCACCTCGGCCCTGCAAGCAACGGCACGCACGTTTGCCACACTCGGTGGCGGCGATGCCATCGTCGCCCTGCCATTTGATAGCGTCGCGAAACGCGATGCCAACTGGGCGATTCATTGCTTCATTCTGGCGGCGCGCGATGGTGCCTACCGCCCTGACACGATGAAGAGCAAGAAGGAGCCTGTCACTGGCGGTGTCAAGAAAATCGCTTTCGCAATCGATACCAAGCAGGCAGCGAGCGCACGCGAAACCGTCGCACAAGCGATCGCTACGGCCAACGGCATCGAGTTGACCAAGGAACTCGGCAACCTGCCAGCCAATGTCTGCACGCCGACCTATTTGGCCAATACCGCCAAGAAAATGGCCCGCGAATTCAAGCTGACCGCCGAAATTCTCGACCGCAAGCAATTGCAGGCGCTCAAGATGGGCAGCTTCCTGTCGGTGACGAATGGCAGCGTCGAACCGCCCAAGTTCATCGTGCTCAAGCACAGCGGCGGCAAGGCCAAGGAAGCACCGATCGTGCTGGTCGGCAAAGGCATCACCTTCGATTCCGGCGGCATCTCGATCAAGCCGGGCGCTGCCATGGATGAAATGAAATACGACATGGGCGGCGCTGCGGCCGTGCTCGGCACCATGCGTGCCATCGCCGAGATGAATCTGCCTCTAAATGTGATCGTCGTGATCCCGGCTTGCGAAAACATGCCATCCGGCAGCGCGACCAAGCCCGGCGATATTGTCACATCGATGTCGGGACAGACCATCGAAGTATTGAACACGGACGCCGAAGGCCGTCTGGTGCTGTGTGATGCACTGACCTATGTCGAACGCTTCAAGCCTGCTCTCGTGATCGATGCCGCTACGCTGACCGGTGCCTGCATCACCGCGCTGGGTCACCACAATTCAGGTCTGTTCACGCGTAACGACGATGTTCACGATGCACTGGCGAACGAATTGCTGGCAGCCGGCAAAGCCGCAGGCGATACGGCATGGCGCATGCCGATCGAAGACAGCTATCAGGAACAGTTGAAGTCCAACTTCGCCGACATGGGCAATATCGGCGGCCCGGCGGCCGGTAGTGTCACGGCAGCATGCTTCCTTGAACGCTATACACGCAAATACACTTGGGCGCATCTGGACATCGCCGGCACTGCGTGGAAGAGCGGTGCTGCCAAAGGCTCGACCGGCCGTCCCGTTCCCTTGCTGACCGCTTTCTTGCTTGGTCGCGCCAAGGCGGCAAAGGCGCGCTGATCTATCCAACCACAGCCGCCATGCGCATTCCGCGTAGGGCGGCTTGTTGTTTCACCTTGCTTTACCTCAGTCAGGAATTCGCATGATCGTTCTCGTCACCGGCGCTTCTTCAGGCTTTGGCGCCAGCATTGCCCGCAAGTTTGCGGCCAACGGCCATCGCGTCATCGCTGCGGCCCGTCGTATCGACCGTCTGCAAAAGCTGGCGACAGAAATTGGCCCGTCGCTGTTGCCGATCGTGATGGATGTCACGGATCGGCAATCGGTCGAAACGGCACTAGCCTCCCTGTCTGCCGATTGGCAAGAGATCGATGTACTGGTCAATAACGCCGGGCTGGCGCTCGGCATCAAGCCGGCACACGAGGCCTCGCTGGAAGACTGGGAAACCATGATCGCGACCAACTGCAAGGGATTGGCAACGGTCACGCGGCTGGTTCTGCCGGGCATGGTGGCGCGCGATCGCGGTCACGTCATCAATATCAGTTCGAGCGCGGGCCCCTACGCCTACCCAGGTGCCAACGCCTATGGCGCGAGCAAGGCTTTCGTCGACCAGTTTTCACAAAACCTGCGCGCCGATCTGGCCGGCACCAATGTGCGTTCATGCAATATCGTGCCGGGGCTAGCGGGCGGCACGGAATTTTCCAATGTCCGTCTCAAGGATGATGCCGCGGCTGCCAAGGTTTATGAAAACACGACGCCGCTCGGTCCCGACGATATTGCCGAAGCCGTGTTCTGGGTCACCACGCAACCGCCGCACGTCAACGTCAACAAGCTGGAAATCCTGCCGACCTGCCAGGGTTTCGGACCACTTTCCATCAAGCGCCGTCCGGCATGATGTCCCTGTGTGTTCACATCGTCTTCCAGCATCGTGCACGTGGCACGATCATTTATGATGCCCGCTTCATCTGACTACGCCGTGACCACACCTGCCATGCCCTCGCCTTTTATCTGGACCGTTCGGGTCTATTACGAAGATACCGATGCAGGCGGCGTCGTGTTCTACGCCAACTACCTCAAGTTTTTCGAGCGGGCACGTACCGAGTGGCTGCGTGCAGCCGGCATCAATCAATCACAGATGACCGAAAATCATCACGCCGTTTTTGTCGTCAAGAGCACGGCGCTCGACTATCACATGCCGGCGCGACTCGACGATGAACTGAAATTGACGGTCGTGGTCGAAAAGCTGGGCCGCGCCTCGGTACAGTTTGTGCAGGAAGCCTGGCGTGTCCGCAAAGACGATGATGGGGATCGACGCGAATTGCTGGCGACCGGACGCATCAAGGTCGGTTGCGTCGATTTGGTGCATTTCCGCCCCACCCAGATTCCGCAGGAAGTGCTGGCGAACATACAGAAACCGGATTGAATCCGGCAGGGCAATGGAAAAACCGCGGGAAATGCGCGCCAGACAAGACCCAGAGACACGTTGCGCATACAATTAGCTAAATTGACTTTTTCACACCTTCCATGACTGTCACTCAAGACCTCTCCTTCCTCCACCTGATTACCAACGCTTCGCTGCTCGTTCAACTGGTCATGTTGTTGCTGGCTGGTGTGTCCGTCATGAGTTGGACATACATCTTCCGCAAACGCTTCGCCATCAAGAATGCGCAAACGCAAACCGAGGAATTCGAACGTGCCTTCTGGTCAGGTGGTGATCTGAATACGCTGTATGCCGATGCCTCTTCCAACCGCCGTCGCGGTAACAATTCGACCGGCGCACTGGAACGCATCTTCGAAGCCGGCATGAGTGAATTCAACAAATTGCGCAGCAGCGGCGACGTCAACACGCGTATCGACGGTTCACGCCGTGCCATGCGTGCCGCATATCAGCGTGAGATGGATGCGCTCGAATCGCATCTCGCCTTTCTTGCCTCCGTCGGTTCGGTCTCGCCATACGTCGGTCTGTTCGGCACGGTGTGGGGCATCATGAACGCCTTCCGCGGTCTCGCCAATGTGCAGCAAGCCACGCTGGCTGCCGTGGCGCCAGGCATTGCCGAGGCGCTGATCGCGACAGCCATCGGTCTGTTCGCCGCGATTCCCGCCGTCGTCGCCTACAACCGCTACTCGCACGACATTGATCGTCTGGCGATCCGTTTCGAATCCTTCATCGAAGAATTCTCGAACATCCTGCAACGTCAGGCGCGATAAGGAAACACGACGATGTCCATATCCGGAAGCATGCGCGGCGGACGCAATCGCAAGTTCAAATCTGAAATCAACGTCGTGCCATACATCGACGTGATGCTGGTACTGCTGATCATCTTCATGGCAGCAGCGCCCATGCAGCCGCCCAGCGAAATTGAATTGCCGAATGCAGCGCGCTCGACGCAACCGCCGAGCGAATACATCCGTGTCGATCTCAAGCCCGATGCCTCGGCCATCCTGACGATCAACGGTCGCAAGGATGGTTCGGTACCGAAGGAAAATGCCGGCAACCGCAGCGAGATGGCGCAGAAGCTGCGCGCCCTGCATGCCGACAATCCCGAACTGCCGGTCATGATCGCCGCCGACAAGGAAATCAAGTATGACGAGGTGATCCAAGCCATCTCGGAAGCAAAAAAGGTTGGCATTGACCGCGTCGGTCTCGCCACCAGGTAACACACAGGTTCCATGACAGATCACACGCCTTATTCCGTTCCCAAAGAACCCGGCGGCGCACGCGCCGCCATTCTGGCGGTCGTCGTACACATCGCCTTGCTGGCATTTTTCTGGATCGGTATCGACTGGCAAAGCGAAACGCCGGTTGCCGTCAAGGCGGAAATCTGGGATATGCAGGCGCGCGAAGCCGCCCCCGTCGCACCGCCACCTGAGCCGGTACCACAACCCAAGCCCGAACCGAAACCGGAACCAAAGCCTGAGCCGAAAGTAGAACCAAAGGCAGAGCCAGACGTGCCGCCGCCACCGAAGGTCGATATCGCACTGGAACGCGAGAAAAAACGCAAGGAAGAAGAACGCAAGGCCCAGCTCGCCAAACAGGAAAAAGAGAAGAAGGAAAAAGAAGAAAAGGAAAAGGCTGAACAAGCCAAGCTGGCGAAGCAGAAGGAAGAAGCCGAGAAGAAAAAGAAGGAAGAACAACAGAAACAGGCTGAACTCGACAAGAAGAAAGCCGAGCAGAAAAAAGCCGAAGCGGAACAAAAGAAAAAGGATGCTGCCGACGAGAAACGTCGTGCCGATGCACGTGCCGAAGAAATGCGCCGTCTCACCGGCGCGGTCGGCAGCGGCGGCACCGGCCAGGCAGAAAAATCGACTGGTAGTGGCCGGGCCGATGCCAGCTATCTGCAAAAAATCGGGGCAAAGATTCGTTCCAACACGATATTTAACGTGCCGGACACTCTTTCCGGGAATCCTGCCGTCGAATACGATGTCGAATTGCTGCCCGACGGATCGCTACGCGGCATCAAGCTGCGCAAATCCTCGGGCGTGATGGGCTTCGATGACGCCGTCAAGCGCGCCATCGAACGCTCGCAACCGTTCCCGCCGGACCAGACCGGCAAGGTACCAGGCAGTTTCACCGTCGTTCACAAACCAAAAGACAACTAACAATGCTCAATTTCAACTTCTCGCGTACGTTCATCCGCACGTTTGCAGTTCTTGCCCTGTTCATCAGCAGCATTGCCCATGCGCAATTGCGGGTGGAAATTGCGGGCGTTGGTGCCAACCAGATTCCGATTGCGATTGCCGCTTTCGGTAACGAATCGATTGCGCCGCATCAAGTCAGCGAAATCATCAAGGCCGATCTGAATCGCAGCGGTTACTTCAAGATCATCGATACCGGCGTGGTGCTGACCGAGAATTCACAGGTCAATCTGGCCGACTGGAAAAGCAAGGGTGCCGATGCGCTGGTCGTGGGCAGTGTCGAACGTCTGGCGGATGGCCGCTTCGATGTGAAATATCGCCTGTTCGATACCGTCAATAACAAACAGCTTTCTTCTCTGGCGCTGGCCGCCAATCCGGCTTTCATTCGTGTCTCGGCCCACAAGGTCGCCGATGACATCTTTGAAAAACTGACTGGCATTCCCGGCGCATTCGCCACCCGCATCGCTTACGTGACGAAAGCCGGCCGCGAATATCGTCTGGAGATTGCCGATTCCGATGGCCAAGGCAACCAGATCGCCTTGCGCTCGAACGAGCCGATTATTTCACCTTCATGGTCGCCTGACGGCACCAAGGTGGCGTATGTTTCCTTCGAGAACAAGAAGCCCGTGATCTATGTCCAGGATCTGGTAACGCGTGTCCGCTCCGTCGCCGCCAACTACAAGGGGTCCAACTCGGCACCTGCATGGTCGCCCGATGGCAAACGTCTGGCGATCGCCCTCTCGCGCGATGGTCTGACACAAGTGTATATCGTCAATACGGACGGCACGGGCCTGCGTCGCCTGTCGAACTCGAATGGCATCGATACCGAACCACGCTTTTCGGCTGACGGCCAGAACATCTACTTCACCAGTGATCGCAGTGGCGGTCCGCAAATCTACCGCATGAGCGCCAATGGTGGCGAAGCACGTCGCGTGACCTTCAGCGGCAGCTACAACATCAGCCCGCGCGTTTCGCCAGATGGCAAATACCTGGCGTATATCTCGCGTCGTGAAGGCAAATTCCAGGTTTATATTCAGGATTTGACGAACGGTCAGGAACAACGACTGTCCGACACCGTCAAAGACGAGGCACCGAGTTTTTCGCCAAACGGCAAATACGTGATGTATGCGACGGAATCCGGTCGTCGCGGCACGCTGGCGGTGGTGTCGGTAGATGGTCGCGTCAAGCAGACCTTGAGCACGCAGGCTGGGGATATCAACGAGCCTACGTGGGGACCGTTTATGAAATAATATCGGCTGTTTCTTGACTTCAACGCTTCATACCAATAAGGGGAATAACAACATGCGCGCAATTTCTTCCGTTTTCATCCTGTCCAGCGTCATGCTGCTGGCTGCCTGCTCCTCGACCAAACTCGATGACAAGGCACCGGTAGAAGACCGCACCAGCTCCGGCGCCAATGCGGATCCACGTTCGGTCGGTACCGTGAATGCTTCCAGCGATCCACTGAACGATCCGCAAGGCGTACTCGCCAAGCGCAGCGTGTATTTTGACTACGACAGCTACACCGTCAAACCCGAATATCAGCAAGTCGTCGAGAACCACGCCAAATACCTGAACAGCAACCGCGGTCGCAAGATCATCATCCAGGGCAATACCGATGCACGCGGTGGTGCTGAATACAACCTGGCACTCGGCCAGAAACGTGCAGAAGCCGTACGTCGTTCGCTGTCGCTGCTGGGCGTTCCTGAATCGCAAATGGAAGCCGTTTCCCTCGGCAAGGAAAAACCAAAAGCCATGGGTAACGACGAAGCAGCATGGGCAGAAAACCGCCGTGCCGATATCGTTTATTAATCTCCAAGCATGATTAAGCAAACGCTTGCTGCGGCCTTCATGGCCGCATTTTCTTTGGCGTCGCTGCCGGCACATGCACAACTGTTCGGCGGCGATAATGAAGCGCGTCGCGCAATCCTGGATTTGCGCACGAAGGTCGATACGCTGCAATCGTCGAAAGCCGAGTCATCTGCCCTGCTCAACCTGCAGAACCAGAATGAAGAGTTGCGCCAGGAAGTCATGCGCCTCAACGGCAAGATCGAAGTGATGCAGAACGAACTCGCCAATGCACAGCAACGGCAGAAGGATTTCTACGTCGATCTCGACAATCGCATGCGCAAACTGGAACCACAGCAGGTACAGGTAGACGGCCAGGATGCGATGGTGCAGCAATCGGAACAACGCACCTATGACGAAGCACTCGCGCAGTTCCGCAACGGTGACTACAAGGGTGCGGGCGCAGCGTTCTCGGCCTTCATCCAGCGTTATCCGCAATCGGCCTACGCACCTTCTGCCCAGTACTGGATCGGCAATGCCTTGTATGCGCAACGCGACTATCGCAATGCCATCTCGGCACAACAGGCATTGATCAAAAAGTATCCGGATAATCCGAAGGCAGCCGATGCAATGCTCAACATCGCAAGTTCATATAACGAACTGAAGGACAAGCCTGCGGCAAAGAAAACGCTGGAAACGCTGGTAGCAAAATATCCGAATACACCTTCGGCACAAACTGCACGCGAGCGTCTGGCGAATTTCAAATAATTCACTGCGAGTCGAATGAAAAAATCGCCCCACGAGGGCGATTTTTTTAGTACACTCTCGCACTCGGGAAAATCTGCTGCCCGGTCTTCAATGCCTTGCCAGTGCACTGCGCAAGACGACAAAAAGTTGAAGAAATTAGCGAGAAGATGATTGACACGATGCAAAAATCTTTTCTATAATAGCAGTCTTTCGGGTCGTTAGCTCAGCTGGTAGAGCAGCGGACTTTTAATCCGTTGGTCGCAGGTTCGAATCCCGCACGGCCTACCACGAATTAGCAAGGGTTCAGATCACAAGTCTGAACCCTTTTTGCATTTCGTTCGCACAAATGTGATTGTGTCGCTCCTCTTTTCCCTTCTAGCGCGCTCCTATTTTTCACTCGATGCAAATCATTCGGCATTGGCGTTGTCATACTTTGAGTGCTTATCGAGGAGACGATCATGGCAAGCAAAGAAGAACGAGCGCAATTTCTTTCCGAACTCAAGCAACGCTTTGAAGGATTGACCACCTGGGCAATAGAAGCCTGGCCCGATAGCGAGAAACCACTTTCACGAGCGGATTTCGATATTGCGCGCAAGGCCCTGCTCGATATGGCAGACCGCGGTGACATCGGTGATCGCAATGCAGCCGTACCGGAACCGTCGGAAGATGGACCGCAGTACCGGAATGTGAATCCGGCACCCTGGCCATGATTTGCATCGACAAGACGGCTTACCTCAAGCGGCCTGCCAACGCGCATACCTGCGGACAGAAATGAAGTTCGCTTAACGCAAGCGATCCATCAATCCGGCCAGCCGGGTGCTGCAAGCATGATCGCGCGTTGTGTCGATTTCGAAACGGATGCGGTAGCCATTCATTCCCACCAGAATGCAACTGGCAATACGTCCGTTGAATGCCAGAAGTACAGTCTTTTGATCGACCGTGATATTGAAGCGCAAATCTGTGGCAGCACCAATTTCCAGGGGTCGGTCGACGATGAGATTGATATCACGGTATGAGACATCGACCGTACGGCCATCCACTGTGCAACATGCATCGATGTGAAGGATGGCACGGCGACGAAAGATCTTTCTTTCCTGGGCAAAGGGGAAACCGGACAGCAAGGCAAGGCGGGATGAAGCCATGATGAAGCCTTTCGTTTGTTATGCATGAAATTGCAAGCGGTGCCAAAAAATTACCGGCAGTTCATCTTACGAATTCGGCAGCAAAAACAAACGAATGTTTTCCGATATCGATATGCATTGATGTGTCATGCAAACGTGCGAGTGCACGGCAATCTCAAGACGCTTAACGCTGCATGCCCCAGCGACGTATCGTGACGCGCTCCAGCGTACGAAAAACGAGATTCTCTACGAGCAGGCCGATCAAGATGACCATCACCAATCCGGCAAATACCTTGTCGGTATAAAGCTCGTTGCGGTTCTGAAAAATGTACCAGCCCAGTCCGCCCCTACCTGATGAGGCACCGAACACAAGTTCTGCCGCTATCAGCGTGCGCCATGCAAATGCCCACCCTATCTTCAGGCCCGAAAGAATCGACGGCAGGGCAGCCGGCACGAGTATCTGCAATACATAACGCAACCCACGCAGACCGTAATTGCGCCCCGACATGCGCAAGGTTTCCGGCACACCTTGAAAACCCGTATAAGTATTCAGCGATAGCGGCCACAGTACCGAGTGAATCAACACGAATACCAGGCTGTTGCTGCCGATGCCGAACCACAGCAGCGACAGCGGCAGCAAGGCAATCGCTGGCAGAGGATTGAACATCGACGTCAGCGTATCGAGCAGATCACGACCAGTCTGCGTCGATACCGCCAATGCAGTGAGCAAAAACGCGAACAGCACGCCTCCCGCATAACCCTGCAGCAGAATGGAAAGCGATATGGCTGTCTTCTCGATCAGTTCGCCACTCAACAGCCCTTCAAGCAGGGCTTGCAAGGTTGCCGTGCAGGTCGGAAACAGCAGATCATTCTGCTGCCAGCGTGCCGCGACCTCCCATAGCAAGGCAAGCATGCATAGCATGATGCCTTTTCTTATCCATCCCTGATTCCATAATCGCGCCCGCCAGGACAAGCGCTGCTCTACCGGCACAGCAGTGAAAGGTTCGAGAATGTTTTCGTATTCTGGACGCAGCGGCGGATACAAGGATCGGCTCATGCGGCACGCTCCTCATGTTCTTCTTCGAACAGCATGCGATGAATACGCTGCACATTTTGCTGGAATGCGTGACTGCCGATGCCGGAAAGATCAGCATTGCTGTTGATCTCGGCACGCATGCGTCCCGGATGCGGCGACAGCATGGCAATACGATTCCCCACTACCAGTGCTTCCTCGATCGAGTGCGTCACGAACAACAGGGTAAAACGCACCTCTTCCCACAGGCGCAACAATTCTTCCTGCATCTTGCGACGTGTCAGCGCGTCGAGCGCAGCGAAAGGCTCATCCATCAGCAGCACGCGTGGCTGCATGGCAAGTGCGCGTGCAATTGCGACACGCTGTTTCATGCCACCAGAAAGTTGATGCGGGTGAACGTCCGCAAACTTGCTTAAACCTACCTTGTCCAGAAAATAACGTGCTCGCTCGGCGGCCTCCTTCTTCCCTGCCGTACGCGAAGCCAACAGAGGGAACATGACATTTTCCTGTACCGTCTTCCACGGTGGCAGTTGATCGAATTCCTGAAAAACCACGATGCGATCGGCACCCGGACCATGCACCGCCCTGCCCGCCAGGCGGATTTCGCCCTCTACAGGTGCGATGAAGCCGCCTATCGCTTTCAGCAAGGTCGATTTACCGCAGCCAGATGGTCCCAGCAATACGAAACGATCCGCATCATGCACATCGAAACTGACGCGATGTGTGGCCCGCACTAAACGTTGCGGCGTACAATATTCAAGACTCACACCATCGACTTCAAGCAAGGGCGCATGTGCCCCTTGCTGTTTTGCAGCAAGCGAAGTCGATGCCGCTTCGCGTGTTTGCCGCAAACCGGAACCGACGCGCAACAAGGGGCTCCCCGGCCCCGATGCCAGAACAGGCTCGTGAAAAGAAGGATGGTTCTTCATCAGCTACCCGGCTGCATATAGGCTTCTTCGAAGAAGTAATCCTTCCACGATACTGCCTTGTTGTTCAGGACACCCAGCTTGTGCAATTCCTCGGCATACACATAAGTGCGATGCGGCGAAACCGTAAAGTCATTCTCTGGATCGTTGACGATCTTGCGTACCAACTCCGGCGACAGCTTGGATTTTTGTACGCGAATGAAAATGTCGGCTGCCTTGTCCTTATTGTTCTTGATGTAATGCGATGCCTCGACCAAGGCATCATAAAAAGCCTTGTAGGTTTTCGGATTTTCGTCGTGGAATTTCTGCGTCGTATACAGCACATTGAAGGTCGCCGGGCCACCGAGAATCTCGTACGAACTGATCACCTTGTGAACATCCTTGTTGGCGGCAAGTGCCTGATAGTAGAAAGGCGCGCTGGAAAAATGCGCATTGATTTCCGAACCGCCGGCAATCAAGGCGGCTGTTGCATCGGGATGCGGCAAGCTCACGGAAATCTTGTCGAAACGCTTGAAGTCATCCTTACCAAACAACTTGGCTGTTTCGATCTGCAAGGTGCGTGATTGGAAACCGACTCCGGCAGCAGGCACGGCGATACGGTCCTTGTCGCTGAAATCCTTGACGGTCTTGACCGCAGGATTGTTCGACAGCAGGTAATTCGGCAAGGAACCCAATGCGGCGACACCTTTCACATTCTGTTTGCCTCGCGTGCGATCCCACATCGTCAGCATGGGCGGCACACCTGCCGACACAACATCCAGCGCTCCGGCCAACAGCGCCTCGTTCATTGCCGTCGCCCCTGAAATGCTGGCCCAATCGACCTTGATATCGATGCCCTGCTTCTTGCCGTGTTTTTCAATCAGTTGCTGATCTCGCACCACGTCCAGAATCAGGTAACCGATACCGAATTGCTGGGCGATACTGATTTTTCCTTCAGCGCGTGCAGCGCCTGCCGAGAATGCCAGCCCCAGGGCGATGACTGATACGAGTAATTTATTGATACGCATATGTGTGATCCGAATGAAGTTCGATGAATGAAAAGACGCGATTTAAAAAGGCACATCGCCCTCGATCGTGGTGCGGTAGAGCTTGCGGCGCAGATGATCGGGACAGCCTGCCGCCAGATGCATGAGTGAACGGTTATCCCAAAAGATCATGTCATGAGGCTGCCACTGGTGACGATAGACATGTTCGGGCTTGACACTGTGATCGAACAATTGCTGTAGCAGATCGCGACTTTCATCTTCAGGCAAACCATCGATACGCGTCGTGAAGTGTTCACTGACGAACAGCGCTTTTCGACCGGTTTCCGGATGCGTACGTACCACCGGTTGCAGCACAGGCTTGACCTGCGCGACTTGCTCTGCCGTCAGGTTGGGACGCCAAGGACTGCGTCGCTGCAGCTCCGCATACTGAGCAAGATAACTGTGTTCAGCCTGCAAGTCTTCAACCTGACTGCGTAGATATGTCGGCAAGGTATCCCACGCCAGATGCATATTGGCGAACAGCGTATCGCCACCTTCTGCTGGCAGTTCTTGCGCATGCAGCATGGATCCAAGGCTGGGTTTTTCGACATAGGAAAGATCGGAGTGCCAGAAATGACCGGCATCGCCAAGGCCGATTGGCTGCCCATTTTCCTTGATGTTGGAAATGATCATGATCTCCGGATGGCCGGGCAGCTGGAACTGATTCAACACGTGAATCTGCAACGCACCAAAGCGCCCACTGAATGCTACTTGCTGATCTGGCGTGATGCGCTGATCTCGAAAAATGAGGAGGTGATGATCAAGATGCGCCTGATGAATGCGCCGAAAATCATCGGGCGTCACTTCTTGTGAAAGATCAAGACCGGAAATCGTGGCACCCAGAGGCGCATCGAGAACCTGAATGTCGAATGACTGTGTGGTCACAGGCGAGAAAACGGCAGACATAAGAAAAAGTAATAACGATTCGATGAAAGGCAGTCTATCGATATGGATAAAACATGAGAACGAAGTAATTCGCGTATCGATATACGCAAAATGCGCTATGCCCCATGGCAACTACGGCTGCAATAGTCGCTCGCCACAAGGAATTTAATAAAAGGAATTTTTCAGGCCCAACGCGGTCCCACATACAGCGAGGCACCCTGCCCAAGGGCACGAAGCCATTCATTTTCCAACTCAGTGAAAAGGGGGATTTATCATGTCATCGAAATCGATCGCCGAAAAATACAGACCTACCACCGCCACCCTGCGCAACGATCTGCATCTGCTGAAAACGGATCTGGATTCACTGGTTACCCACGCCGTCGATCTGACCGATGCCGAGCTGAGCGATGCCTATGAGAAGCTCGCTGGCAAGGTTTCCAGCGCACGGCAATCCGCTCGCGAACTGGCAGACAAGGCCGAATATCAGTTGCATCACGGAATTGACGTCACCAAGACGTATGTAAAGGATCGCCCAAAGCAATCGGTTGCGATCGCATTGGGTGTGGGTGCGCTGATCGGCATCCTGCTGGCACGCCGCTGACCTTATGTGAGGTAGCGCACACAACTAGTTGCGCAGAGCGAACTTTTAAAGAATGACATGAACTAAATAGCATGTCGTTCTGCTAGCGCAGGCGATTAGAACGTTTTTCTCGTTGACGGGAAAAAAGCCAAGGAGGCGTTCGAACGCTCCACTTCATAAAACTCTGAAAGGAAGATCATCATGAAAAAAATTATTTCCATCCTGTGCGTCGTTGCCTTCAGCGCCGGTCTGAGCGCTTGCAACACCATGAAGGGTTTTGGTCAAGACGTGGAACGCGGTGGCGAAAAAGTCCAGGACGCAGCTACCAAAAAGTAATCCAGCTTTCCAGCAAAAAAGAGCGTGTTCATCACGCTCTTTTTTTATTTGTGTTGAAAACATCCAGAAACGTCTAATGACGGAGCAAAACCGATTATCGCCATGCGCACAAGCTAGGCATCTCGTTTCTTTTTCACGATACTGAATCCGCCATCGGACTCCAGATACACATTCTTTATCTCGTCGAGCGAAGTAATCCCCTCCTTGCGCAAGTGCGCCCACAACTCCTCTTCCGTCAGATATTCGCGGCGCATGTTACGACGCAACAGCTTGCCATCGCTGACGATGCAAAGCGTCGCAGGTGAAGCAAAGCGCCGAAAAGCCGGCCACAAGTAGCTGAGACGATCAAACAGCATGCTCCAGGCGACCAATACGCCGACGAGTATGGCGCCATCCGTAATGGTCTTGTAATCGCCAGACATCGCGTTTTGCGAGGCATCAGAAATGATGACGAGAATCAGGATATCGGCAATGCCGATACGTCCCATGTCACGCGGGATCAAGAAACGGAATACCAAAAACAGCAACCAGTACATGACTGTCCCGCGCATGAGTATTTCCGAAAACGGAATACTCAAACCGAATAAGCCTTGCCAATCGATGCCTTGTAACATGGCTCACCGCCTTGCTTAAAAAAAACGGCAAATGGAATTGAAAAACCGCTTGTGTCAGTTTAGGGACACAAGCGGTTTTGTCTTGACTCAGGAAACAGGAGAACCTGTTTCCATTGGACGCATTACTTCTTGATCGTCAGGTTGTTCAGAACCGATTTCACACCGTCGACTTCGCCAGCCAGTTTGGCAGCGCGATCAACCTGTGCCTGGTTCTGGACAGCACCATTAAGCGACACCACGCCTTTGGATGTATCCACGTTGATTTCCAGACCCTTGATATCGGAGTCAGCCAACAATGCAGTCTTCACCTTGGTGGTGATCATGGCGTCATCAACGACGGCACCAGCCGAACGATGCTCTTCGGAAGGTGTGGTCGCATTACCCGATGGCGATACAGGTGCTTCGGTTGCGCCTGGTACTGGCGTGGTAGCCGGTTCCGAAGGCGGTTGCGGTGCCGGCGTCACACCGACTGTCGAATCAGTTTGTGCCGGTGGGGTTGCAGGTTCCTGTGCGCGGCGCTCGCAACCTGCGGCAAACAAAACAGCCAGCATCGCAGCACCGATTGCAAGTTTGGAAGTGTGTGGCAAGGTCTTCATCTTGTGTCCTTTCAATAGGCAGGGCATTTTTCCTGATGGAAAAATGTGATCCGCTGTGATTGTCGAAAATGTCCTTTGGCCAGCTATGCAAAACCAAACGGGTTATCTTCTTGACCACACCAAAAGATGAAGGTTCTCTCAGAAAATATTGATCTGCACCACTATGTGCGGTGGCGTACGCACCAAAATGAACAGGAATTCGAGATGGAATGCGCTGCCTTGCGGCAATAGAGCAAGAGCAACTTCAGGCTGCCGCAGGATGCATGCGTTGCAAAGCCTCGCGCAATAAAACAGGGTTGCCTGCGGCGAGGCGACGTGAATCCGACAAGGTCTGGCGGAAAACGCGTGCATGAGGCAGGCCCGTCATCAGGCCCAGCATGTGCCGCGCCATACTATTGAGACGCAACCCGCCGTCTTTTTCACCGCTGCCGCCATGCTTGCGCAGTTGCGCTTCCATATAGGGAATCATGGCTTCGATGACTTGTTCACGCGTCTGTGGCGGTGTGTTATCGCCGTAATAGCGCGCATCGAAGGCCGACATCAAATAGGGATTGTGATAAGCCTCACGCCCCAGCATCACACCATCGACATGCGCGAGATGCGTGTCGATTTCCTCCAGCGTTTTCACGCCACCATTGAGCAGGATTTCCAGTTGCGAGAAATCGCGCTTGAGCTGATAGACGACTTCGTAGCGCAAGGGGGGAATCTCGCGATTTTCCTTCGGGCTCAAACCCTTTAGGATGGCATTGCGCGCATGCACGATGAAGGTGTTACAGCCGGCATCGGCAATGGTGCCAACGAAATCGCGCACAAAATCGTAGGAGGTAACGGTATCGATACCGATGCGATGCTTGACCGTCACATCGATGCTGACTGCATCGCGCATCGCCTTGACGCAATCCGCCACCAATGGCGCTTCATTCATCAGGCAGGCACCAAAAGCGCCTTTTTGCACGCGTTCGGATGGGCAGCCGCAATTGAGATTGATCTCATCGTAGCCCCACTGCTCGCCCAGCTTGGCACTCTTGGCAAGATCGGCAGGTTCGCTACCACCCAGTTGCAAGGCAACCGGATGCTCTTCTTCGTTGAAATCCAGATGGCGCGGCACATCGCCATGCAGTAATGCGCCGGTCGTGACCATTTCCGTGTAGAGCCATGTATGGCGTGTGATTTGGCGATGAAATTGACGGCAGTGGCGATCAGTCCAATCCATCATCGGGGCCACACTGATGCGCCGACCGTTTATAGGTTTATCGATTGCCGTTGTTTTATCCACCACATTCATACTAGCTATCCTCATTCTTGAGGCGTCATTTTACACGCTCCCCCTACCCGACATTGGCAATAGAGTCGCTTTGCACCAGAGCTGCGGCGCAATCAGGATGGCATCCCACTGGCCTTGCCATAACCACTTTCCGCATCTCAATAAACGCACTAACATGGCATATCCCATTTGCCAAGGATCGGCCGCAATGCCTGTGCCACTCGATACCAGCCATCTCTGGATGCCGTTCACCGCCAACCGACAATACAAGGCGCAGCCACGCCTGCTGGTCTCTGCTTCGGGCATGTATTACACCAGTGACGATGGTCGCCGTATCCTCGATGGCACAGCCGGCCTCTGGTGCGTCAATGCCGGACATGGACATCCACGGATTGTGGAAGCCGTGCAAAAGCAAGCAACCGAAATGGATTACGCGCCCTTCTTTCAGATGGGGCATCCCAAGGGTTTTGAAGCGGCAACGGCGTTGGCAGAAATCGCACCGGCGGGACTCGATCGCGTTTTCTTCTGCAACGATGGCTCGGAAGGCGTGGATACGGCACTCAAGATTGCGCTTGCCTACCATCGCATGCGAGGCGATGCTGGTCGCACACGTTTGATCGGTCGCGAACGTGGTTACCACGGCGTCGGGTTCGGCGGGATTGCCGTTGGCGGCATTGCCGGCAATCGCAAACAATTCGGCCCCACGCTGGCGGCAGCCGATCATCTGCGCCATCCGCTGGATATCGCACGTAACGCCTTCTCGCGCGGGCTGCCAGAACACGGTACCGAACTAGCCGATGAACTCGAACAACGCCTGCTGAATCTGCACGACCCATCGAGCATCGCAGCCGTCATTGTCGAACCCTTGCAAGGCTCAACCGGTGTGATCCTGCCACCCAAGGGGTATCTGGAAAAGATTCGTGCGATCTGCGACAAGTACAACATCCTGCTGATCTTCGATGAAGTCATCACGGGTTTTGGTCGCCTGGGCACCGCCTTCGCAGCCGATTACTTCAAGGTCATCCCGGATATGATTGTCTGCGCCAAGGCATTGACGAACGCGGCCGTTCCCATGGGGGCCGTACTCGTTCGTCGGGACATTCACGATACTTTCATGCAAGCAGCACCGGCCGATACGATCGAATTTGCGCACGGTTATACCTACTCGGCCCATCCATTGGCCGCTGCGGCCGCCTGCGCCACGTTACAGGTGTATCGCGAAGAAGATCTGTTTGCACGTGCTGCCGACATGAGCGCCTACTTCGAAAACGCTGCCCATAGCCTGCGAGGCTTGCCGGGTATCAAGGACATTCGTAATCTCGGTCTGGTTTGCGGTATCGAACTCGATAGCCTATCCGGCAAACCAGGAGCCCGTGCCTACGACATCTTTCATCGCGCCTTCCACGAAAAAGGATTATTGATCCGCGTCACCGGCGATGTCATTGCTCTCTCGCCCCCACTGATTATCGAGCGCGAACAGATCGATGAACTGTTTGGTGGAATTGCTGACCTGATTCGTCAAACGGCGTAGTCACGAGACTGCCGACTGCAGAGACCTGTTGCATGCAAGGGCTTGCAATTCATATTCGTCAAGTCAACCCATATCCCCATTTGCCCCGAGCTGTTTTCCTCCCATACAAACAAAAATGCCGACGTATTCGTCGGCATTTTTAATTGGTTCAACAGCGATCAGCTTGCTTCGCGGCTGGCCTTTTTACGCTCATGCTCCTTGAGGAAGCGCTTGCGCAAACGAATGCTCTTCGGCGTTACTTCCACCAGTTCGTCGTCGTCAATGAATTCGACAGCATATTCGAGCGACAACTCGATTGGCGGCACCAGACGAACCGCTTCATCGGTACCCGATGCGCGCACGTTAGTCAGTTGCTTGCCCTTGATCGGGTTGACGACCAGATCGTTTTCACGCGAGTGAATGCCGATGATCATGCCTTCGTAGACCGGATCGTTATGGTTGACGAACATGCGGCCACGATCCTGCAGCTTCCAGATTGCGTACGCAACGGCAGTGCCATCATCCTGCGAAATCAGCACGCCGTTGCGACGGCCACCGAGTTCACCTTTGGACGAATCGACTGGTGCGTATTCATCAAACACGTGACTCATCAAACCGGTACCACGCGTCAACGTCATGAATTCGCCTTGGAAGCCGATCAGACCACGCGCAGGAATATGGTATTCGAGACGCACACGACCTTTGCCATCCGATTCCATATTGCGCAGATCACCGCGACGGCGACCCAGTTCTTCCATCACGCCGCCCTGATTCGCTTCTTCAACGTCTACCGTCAGGTTTTCATACGGCTCATGGCGCACGCCATCCACCATCTTGAACACCACGCGTGGACGCGAAACAGCCATCTCGAAACCTTCGCGACGCATGTTTTCGATCAGGATGGTCAGGTGCAATTCACCGCGACCCGATACTTCGTAGGTCGAATCATCGTCTGGCGATTGCACGACGCGCAATGCCATGTTCGATTTCAATTCTTTTTCCAGACGGTCACGAATCTGACGCGTCGTGACAAACTTGCCTTCGCGGCCAGCCAGCGGTGAGCTGTTGACCATGAAGTTCATGCTCAGGGTCGGCTCATCGATCTTCAGCATCGGCAAACCTTCCGGGGCGTCCGGTGCGCAGATCGTGCTGCCGATACCGATTTCTTCGATACCGTTGATCAGGACGATATCGCCTGCCAGCGCTTCATCAACCAACACGCGATCCAAGCCCTTGAATGTCAGCACCTGGTTGATACGCGCCTTGGTTGGCTTGTCTTCAGGACCGTTCATCCAGACAACGTCTTGCAGCGCTTTGATGCGACCGCGCAAGATACGACCAACACCAATCTTGCCGACATACGACGAATATTCGAGCGAGGTGATTTGCAATTGCAATGGACCGTCCGGGTCATCTTCGCGTGCGGGAACGTGTTCCAGAATCGCGTCGAACAGCGGTTCCATGTTGCCTTCGCGAACCGTATCTTCCAGACCGGCATAACCTTTGAAGCCCGATGCGTAGACGATTGGAAAATCCAGTTGTTCGTCGGTTGCGCCGAGTTTGTCGAACAGTTCAAAGGTCGCGTTGACAGCTTTCTGCGGATCGGCGTTTTCGCGATCGATCTTGTTGACGACGACGATCGGCTTCAAGCCGAGTGCCAGCGCCTTGCGCGTCACGAAACGCGTTTGTGGCATCGGGCCTTCCTGTGCATCGACCAGCAACAGCACGCTATCGACCATCGACAGCACGCGCTCCACTTCACCACCGAAGTCGGCGTGGCCTGGGGTATCGACGATGTTGATGTGCGTGCCTTTGTATTCCACAGCGCAGTTCTTCGACAGAATCGTGATGCCACGTTCTTTTTCGATGTCGTTCGAATCCATCACGCGGGTATCGACTTGCTGGTTGTCGCGGAAGGTACCGGATTGACGCAGGAGCTGGTCAACCAGCGTGGTTTTGCCATGATCGACGTGGGCGATGATGGCGACGTTACGGATGGCGCGTTTGGAATTGGACATGGTGAGGAATGCGGTAGGAAGGCAGAAAGCGAATTTTGAAAAGCCTTCGATTATAGCACAGCAATATCCTCACTTTTTGCGGCAATGCCTTGATTTTCAAGGAGTTGCCGATCTTTGCAACAGCAGGGTGCGCGTGTCATCGTACGGTCACCCTGCCGCGTTATGCGTTGGATACGTCTGTTACCCAAAGGAATGTCATGCCGTTTTCCCTGCGCTACCTTGTGCCCATGCTGCTGTCGAGCCTGCTTTGCAGTCATGTTGCAGCTGAGGAACGCCTGCGTTTGCGCGATGTTCTCAAGAATCGTGCTGCCGAAACGGCTCCAGATGCACAGGAACGAACCTTGACCTCCAGCGGTGCATCCCGGAGCTACGTGATGCTGGATGCAAGTCGTGGCAAGCCGGCACCGTTGATCGTGGCGTTGCATGGTGGCGGTGGAACGGGAATGTCAATGATCCAGCGTTGGCGCAACAAGGCGCGCAATGAAGGCCTGATCGTGGTCGCGCTCAATGGAGTCGGTCGTACGCGCAATGCCGGCACCTGGAATGCCGGTGGCTGCTGCGGAGAAGCGATGCAGACAGACAGTGAAGATGTACGCTTCGTGGCCGATGTGATCGATGCCGTATCGCGCACGAACAAGGTCGATCCTGATCGCATCTATGTCACGGGCATGTCGAATGGCGGCATGCTGACGCATCGCGTGGCCATCGCGCTGTCGCATCGGCTGGCCGGTGCCGCCGTGGTCGCAGGCGCCATGTTCGGCGATGAAATGCCGCCGATACAGCCCGTGCCGATGCTGATCCTGCACGGTATGGCCGATTCGGTGGTGCCTTTTGACGGAGGAAAAAGTCCGACACGCTTTGTCGCACGCGCCCAGTCAGAACCGTTCAAACCCGCTCAGTACGCCGTCGATTTCTGGCGTCGGGCCAATGGTTGCACACCGCCGCCCAGCGTTTCAACGCAAGGCGATGTGCGACTTGAAAGCAGTACCGATTGTCGTGGCGGAAGCGCCGTGCAGTTCTATCGACTGACCTCCGCCGATCATACCT
>NZ_CAJYMD010000010.1 GCF_913776015.1 uncultured Oxalicibacterium sp.
CCACGGAATTGATCAAGCCGATACCTGCCGCCACAGCCACACCACTCAAAATTGCAGCCGGATATGTCCAGAAGATTGGCATCGTGGACAACATGCCGGCCGTGCCCAACGACAAGGCACACAGCGCGAGAACGACGTTGTCCCCCCATACGGTGCTAAGGAACAGACCGAGGCCACCCAATGCGCTGGCGATGGCAAAGTGCCAGCGACGTTCGCCGGTACGGTCGGCGCTACGCGCGACCAGCAAGGTCGCGATGATGCCGCAGGTATAAGGCACGGCAGTCAGCAGACCGACGTCCAATGCATCCTTGACGCCCGAGGCTTTCACCAATGTTGGCAGATAGAAGCTGATGCCATACAAGCCCATCATGCAGCAGAAGTAGATCGCGGCCATCAACCAGACTTTGGGATTCGTGAAGACGCTAGACAGCGAATGCGACTTTTCAACACTGCCGGCATCAGCGGCAATATTCGTTTCGAGAATGGCTTTTTCGCTTTCCGACAGCCATTTTGCTGAGCGAATGCTGTTCGGCAGGAAGAACAGACACATGATACCCAGCGCCAGCGACGGAATCGCTTCGATCAGGAACAGCCATTGCCAGCCGTGCCAGCCATTCCAGCCGGCAAAGTGATTCATGATCCAGCCCGACAACGGGCCACCGACCACACCTGCGACTGGAATACCGATCATGAACAAGGCGTTCATGCGGCTACGACGCGAAGTCGGGAACCAGTACGTCAGATACAACACGATGCCTGGGAAGAAGCCGGCTTCGGCCACACCCAGCAGGAAGCGAATAACGTAGAACGCGGTCGGGGTCGTGACGAACATGGTGGCGGCCGACAGAATCGACCATGTAATCATGATGCGGGCGATCCAGACGCGAGCACCGACGCGGTGCATGATGATATTGCTCGGCACTTCGAACAGAAAGTAACCGATGAAGAAAATACCTGCTCCAAGACCGTAGACGGTTTCGCTAAATTGCAGGTCATTCAACATGGACAGTTTGGCAAAGCCGACGTTGACGCGATCAAGGTACGCCGCAACGTAACAGAGGAACAGGAATGGCAGCAAACGCAGGGTGACTTTTGCGTAAATGCTGTCTTCCTGTTGTTGACGGTCGCGTGCAGCGACGTCCGGAAAAGTAGCGCTCATGAAATTATCTGCTCTTAAAACGATTTCGGCCGCGTTGCAGCATCACGTGATGCAGCGACCGAGGCCGGATCTGAAAATTGATGCGCGAAGCGCATGGCATGTGCAAACAGACTGGATTGGCAGGCTTTTGCAAGAATCACGGCAGAGGATGTCTGCCGGGAAAATCGGTCGACCGGGTTTGGTCGGACAACGATCATATCCCCGCAAAACGCATTGCGAGATGCAAAAAATTCACCCTGAGATGAAATTAAATTTGAGCGAGACCCGCATGGATATTAGCTTACAGCCAGCTTACAGCTTTTCGAGATCAGGGTCATTCGCAAACCGCTCCACGAGAAAATCCAGCATGCTGCGCAAGGTGGCCGGCATGTGCTTACGCGAACTGTAGACGCCATAAATGGAAAGCGATTGCGGTTCATAGGCTGGCAACAGACGCTGCAAACTGCCATTGCGCAAGTGCGGTGCAGCAAGAAAAGTCGGTAATTGGGCAATGCCAGCACCAGCAAGCGCGGCTTGCAACAAGGTCGTTGCATCATTGGCGCTGATATTGCCTTTGACCGGAATGACTAGTCGCTCATCTGATTTTCCATGCAAGTGCCAGACGCTGGTGCCATAAAAGGAATGTGTCAGGCAGTTATGTAGCGAGAGCTGTTGCGGGCGCTGCGGCGTACCATGTTGCGCCAGATAATCGGGTGCGGCGCAGATGACCGATGTACACGAAGAAAACCGGCGGGCAATCAGATTGGGATCGAGATCGCGGCTGATGCGCACGGCCAGGTCGATGCGCTCCTCCACCAGATTGACCGCATGATCGAGCAGCACCATGTCGATATGGACTGCCGGATAGCGTTTCACGTAATCCGCCACTGCGGCAGCCAGATACGTTTGTCCGAAGGAGGTACTGCTGGTGATGCGCAGCAATCCGGCCGGTTGCGCCTCGGTATCGCGCATCGCCCCCTGCATTTCTTCCATCTCTTCCAGCATGCGACGACAGCGCGGTAGCAACTGTTCTCCAGCAGCGGTCAAGCTTAAACGCCGCGTCGTACGGTGCATGAGGCGTGCCCCCGCCCACTCTTCCAGTTCAGCCAGGTAGCGCGATACGACAGGACGCGAAAGCGACAGGCGATGTGCCGCAGCCGATTGGCTACCTTCATCGACGACACTGACGAAAACTCGCATGGCAGTCAAACGGTCCATGATTTGCACGATTTCAGAAACAAATAATCGCCAATACTAGACTTTTTTAGAATCAAATGAGCAACTATGCTCAAGCTTTTCCAACATCAACAAAGGAATCATCATGAGCAAGATCGCCATCATTGGTGCTACCGGCCGCGCCGGCAGTCAACTGACCGAAGAAGCACTGCGTCGAGGCCATTCCGTTACCGCCATTGCTCGCAAAGCCAGCGCGGCGCCGGCACGTGCTGGTGTCACGGCGGTTGATGTCGATGTGCAGGACACCGCAGCCCTGCAAAAAGCCCTGGCCGGACACGATGCCGTATTCAGTGCCGCCCACTTCAGCACGATCGAGTCGGACAAGATTCTGAATGCGGTAAAAAATGCGGGCGTCAAACGCTTGCTTGTCGTTGGCGGAGCGGGCAGCTTGTTCGCTGCGCCCGGCTTGCGTGTCATTGATGCACAGGGTTTCCCGGAAGAATACAAGGCGGAAGCCAGTGCCGGCGCCCGTTATCTGGATATGTTGCGTAATGAAAAAGAGCTCGACTGGACCTTCCTGTCGCCATCGGCCGAGTTCGTCGAGGGACCGCGCACCGGCAAATTCCGTCTCGGCAAGGATGACTTGCTGGTCGATGCGAATGGCCGCAGCTGGATCACGTTTGCCGACTACGCGATCGCCTATCTCGATGAACTGGAGAAACCTGCACATTCTCGCCAGCGTTTCACAATCGGATATTGAACCAGTACCTTGCACAAGCGCGATGGCGCGCCCAACGCCGCCATCACAGCTTGCGCACTTGCTCAATACAGGAAGAATGTAGAAGTCATCCGCAACGGCCTAGAATGCATGCAGTAGAATCCGGGCATGTTTCATTTCTGCTTTATTCGATCCAATTTGCGCGCCGTCCCTGCCTGCTGGCACAGGCGCGTGAAGCTTGTGTCATGTATTGCATGCTGCCCTGATTCATTTGGCGCAATACGATCATGAGCGAGAATGACGCAACACCGCGCCGTGCCCTGTGCGTGCAATGCGAACGCCCGCAAAGCGCATGCATCTGTCACTGGATTATGCCGACCGGAAATACGATCGACATACTCATCCTCCAACACCCGCTGGAAACCGGTCACGCCAAAGGCACCGGATTACTTCTTCATCGCAGCCTGCAACACAGCAGCCTGGCAATCGGCGAAGAATTCGACGCTGAAACCCTCCAATCCTTACTGCATGGCCCGTGCGACAAACTGGCCGAGCACTCATCAGGCAAGCCGATTACCGCCCTGCTCTATCCTGAAGACGCTGCAACGTACACAAACGGCGATGCAGGCAGTCATGAGAATCATCTCAAGCCAGACCGCCTGGTCGTGCTCGATGCCACATGGCGCAAAAGTCGCAAGATGCTTTATCTGAATCCTTTATTGGCTGCATTGCCACGCGTAGCGCTCAAGGACATCACATCCTCGCGTTACCATATTCGCAAGGCGCATCGTGACGACCAGCTCTCGACATTCGAAGCTACCTGCCACGCTCTCGCGCAACTGGAAGGTGACACAAATCGTTATGTGCCGATGCTGCAAGCCTTCGACGGTTTCGTCGCACAGCAACAGACATATAGACAACAGCACGCCCTTGGCTCACCGACTTCTGAGTACAAACCATGACACTCTCATCCGCCATTCCCATTTTTCGCATTTTCGATGTTGCGCTTGCCAAGGACTTCTATCTCGATTTTCTCGGTTTCACGTTGGAATGGGAACATCGTTTTGAAGCCGATCTGCCGCTATACGCGCAGATTCGCCGCGATGCGCTGTGCTTGCACTTAAGCGAACATTACGGCGATGCCAGTCCCGGCGCGACCGTATTCATTCCCGTAGCCAACATCGCCGTGTTGCATGCGGAATTGATCGCCAGGCAGCATCCACGCTGTCGCCCTGCAATCGAAGAGGTCGATTGGGGACGCCTGATGCAGATCAGTGATCCTTTTGGCAATCGCCTGCGCTTTTGCGAGCTGCATCCGTAATCAGAACAGGCGGAGACCGCGAGAGAAACTCGTCATCATTCATGCTGCAGGAATTTCTCCTTTTCGCAACATCGCCAGAACAAACCGACCCTTACCCACATGTAGTTATATTGCTTGGCGCAAAGCACTCCTATAATGAAATCGCACAACCTGACTTGCGAGGTCATCATGGGCACCAAAAAGATGTTTTCCGGGATGGATACCGACAGCCGTCGTTTCTATGCGCGTATCTTCAACATCGCCGTGTTCAATCTGTATGCGGTGGAAAACAAGCTGTTCGACTCGCTGATCTGCCAGTCCGATGATCCGCATGTGCTCGAACGCTGGGAGCAAGCCGAGCAACGCATTCTCGATACTTTGCAAAGTCGCGCCGAAGGCGACCCGAACGAAGACAGTATCTGGGGGGACTTCTAGTTAGCTGCACATCAAAGGCATCAAACCTTTGATGGCGCATTTCGATCCGCAACGATTTACCGCCTATTGTTAGCTGCGTGGGGCGATGTTTCGTTTCCTAATCTCCTGCCTATAAACACGACGTCGACTTCTGCGTAGTCGCTCGAGACGATACGCGTTCGCTTATAAATTATGATGATCATCTATTGATTAGATGAGGGTCATCATTTATATTCGTCGAATCACAACGTCTCTTCATATCGTCATGCCGCGCGCTTCCAAAGAACAAAGCACTCGCAATCACGCCCGCATTGAGGAAACCGCTTCCCGACTTTTCAGGGAACGAGGCGTGAACGGCATCAGCGTCGCCGACCTTATGCAGGCTGCCGGGCTGACGCATGGCGGCTTTTATGGGCATTTTGCAAGCAAGGATGAGCTGGTCGCTGCGGCTTGTACGCATGCATTCGCGCAGTCGATCGAGCGTTGGCAGAGTCGCATACAGAAAAAACCGGCTGGAACGAAGGCCTTGCACGCGCTTGTCGATCCTTATCTCACACCCAGGATGGTTGATCAGGTAGGCAATGGCTGTCCTGCCGTTGCGCTGGCCGCTGATGTGATTCGCGAACCATTGGAAAAGCCTGTGCGGACAGCGTATCTCGAAGGCAGCAAGGACCTCATCGATCTCTTGACTAGCGCTTCCACCATCCGAGACGCTGACAAGCGCCGTAAAAAGGCGCTTGTGCAATGGAGCACCATGGTCGGCGCACTGCTTCTGGCGCGCGCCACACAAGGCGATGACTTGTCCGATGAAATCCTGTCCGCCGTGCGCGAACAACTCCTTGCTGAATAACGTGTCCCTTTAAACCATGCTTTCCCAATCGTTTTCAGACTGGCTGCAACGCAAGAATCTGCACTACGGCTGGATTATTGCCGCTCTGACCTTCCTGACCATGCTGACATCGTCTGCGGCACTTGGTCTGCCTGGCGCCCTGCTGCAGCCGTTGAGCAGGGAGTTTGGCTGGAATGCCGATCAGATTTCGTCCGCAATGGCCATTCGTTTCATGCTGTACGGTTTAATCGGCCCGTTTGCAGCGATCTTCATGCAGCGTTTCGGTTTGCGCAAAGTCGTTTGCAGCGCCTTGCTGCTGATTGCCGCCTGCCTGATTCTTTCCACGCAGATGCGCGAACTCTGGCATTTATTTGCGCTGTGGGGCCTGACGCTTGGGGTCGCTTCGGGCATGACCGCGCTCGTACTCGGCACCGTGGTAGCAAGCCGCTGGTTCGAAAAACGTCGCGGCCTTGTCATCGGCATGCTGACGGCCAGTACGGCCACCGGACAATTGCTTTTTCTGCCGCTCGCTGCCTGGTTGATTGAACAATTTGGCTGGCGCATGGCCGTCGTGCCCGTTTTCATCGTATGCGCCATTGTGTGTGCATTGGCCTATCTATTGCTGCGCAATCAACCGCAAGATATCGGTCTGCGACCTTACGGTGCCGATCCAGAGATGCCGATTGCTCCCGTGCAGCCGTCTCGACTGACCTTGCTGGAGCCATTGCACGTGCTTGCCCATGTGGCACGTCATCGTACTTTTTGGGTATTGGCCGGCACTTTCTTCATCTGCGGTCTCAGTACAAGCGGCCTGATCCAAACGCATTTCATTTCGCTGTGCGGCGACTACGGGCTTGCCGCCGTACCTGCAGCCAGCGTGCTGGCCATGATGGGCGCGTTCGATTTCGTTGGCACCATTCTTTCGGGCTGGCTTTCGGATCGCTATGACAACCGCAAATTACTGTTCTGGTATTACGGTTTGCGAGGCCTTTCGCTATTCTGGCTGCCTCATTCGGAATTTACGCTGTACGGCTTGTCGCTATTTGCCTTGTTTTACGGATTGGACTGGATTGCTACCGTTCCGCCGACCGTCAAGCTGACCGGATCCGCTTTTGGCAAGGAACAGGCAGGCATGGTGTTCGGCTGGATATTCGCCGCGCATCAACTCGGTTCGGCCGTCGCGGCTTATGGCGCGGGCCTCACGCGCACTTGGCTGTTAACCTACAATCCTGCGCTTTATGCAGCCGGCGCGGCTTGCCTAGTGGCTGCGATGGTGATTTTTCTCATTCCGCGGCAGGACCGCACCACACAGATAAAAGCTGACGACAATCAGCGGCGATGAATTTTCATGATCTGCTGCTGTTCGCGTAACCAGTCGCGCTCGCGTTCTGCGTTGCGTTTGTCGTACTCGCGCTTCCCCTTGGCCAAGGCAATACTGCATTTGACACGTCCCTTCACCCAATGCAGATCCAACGGCACCATCGTGAAACCGGCTTGTTGCACCTTGCCGACCAGTCGGTCGATCTCGCGGCGATGCAGAAGCAATTTTCGTGTCCGACGTGCCTCGGGGTGGGAGAAAGACGAGGTACTTGTCAGCGAACTCACATGCGCACCAAAAAGAAAAATCTCGTCATCGCGCGCGATTACATACGCTTCCTTGAGTTGTACACGTCCTTGCCGAATCGCCTTGACTTCCCAGCCTTGCAAGGCCATACCGGCTTCGTAGCGTTCGATGATGGTGTAATCGTGTAGGGCCTTTTTGTTGTCGGCAATGCTCATGACTGTTTTCAGTGTTTCGTTATGGGCCAGAGTGTACCGCGCAAGGCACGGACAGCGTGCATGGTTTAAGATCGGCAGCTTCCCTTCTTTGTGCGACAAGTGACGCGATATGAGCGGCTATCTATTCGTCTTGCTGGTTGGCTTGGCGGCTGGCGTTATCAGCGGCATTGTCGGCACCGGCTCATCGATCATGCTGCTACCGGTTCTGGTCTATACCTTTGGACCGATCGAAGCCGTACCCATCATGGCCATTGCTGCCGTGCTGGCCAATCTGTCCCGCGTGATTGCCTGGTGGTCGATGATCGACTGGCGTGCCGTCGCGGCCTATTCCGTCACTGGCATGCCGGCCGCTGCACTTGGCGCGCGAACCTTGCTGTCGCTGCCTGATGGCATCATCAACCTTTGTCTTGGCGTCTTTTTCATTGCAATGGTTCCAGTGCGACACTGGTTGAAAGCGCATGCCTTTCGTCTGCGACTCTGGCAATTGTCTCTCGCGGGCCTTGTCGTCGGCTATCTGACGGGTCTCGTGCTTTCCACCGGTCCGTTGAGCGTTCCCGCCTTTAGTGCTTATGGATTGGTCAAAGGCGCCTTTCTTTCCACTGAAGCCGCCAGCTCATTCATGCTGTATTTGAGCAAGTTGTTCGTATTCGGCGAATTCGGTGCATTGCCACTCGACATCATCATCAAGGGCTTAGTCGTGGGGTCCTCGATCATGGCCGGCACTTTCATTGGCAAGATCGTCATGCTCAAGATGAGCGAGCAGGCATTTCAGTATTTACTTGATGCGCTGTTATTTTGTTCGGGGCTTTCGTTGTTGTGGGCAGCCATCAAATCCTCACAGTAAGAAATAAGACGTAGCAGTTTTGCATCTTTTGCTGTTTGCATGGATGGACTCACGTACAATCCTTCGATCAATTCAAGGTGCCCGAAAGCCCAGCCTCATTACGATGCCTTCTCTTGCTGATTACGTGATCCATCAAGCAACGCGCACGATGTGCATCCTGCCAATTTTTAATGTGGATATCGGCACAATCCTGTCTAATGCAGACAAGATCGACACATCACGGCATTTACAGCCCCATGGTGTCGACGCATGATCACACCGATTTCCTTTGCCGGCGGCAACCTTCCTGTCGATTTAACCAATTGTGATCGCGAGCCAATTCATATTCCTGGTTCGATTCAGCCGCATGGCGCGCTGCTGGCGTTTGCACGTAATGGCACCCTCCTGATTCACAGTGAGAATGCGAACGACATGCTCGGCGCCTTGCCGAACATTGGCGCAGCACTGGATTTTGACCATCTGAACCAGCCCGTACGTGATGCCATCGCGAAGGCGTTGACGCTGGAAGAAGTGCATGACGACATCCTTGATACGCAACTGCCGACAGGCAAGTTCGATATCATTTTCAGCAAATCGGGCGGGCTCGTATTGGTCGAATTCGAGCAAAGCCGGCAGTCTGCCATTACGCTCGACGCTTTCGCGGTGTTGGCGCAACGGGCCATTTCACGTATTCAGCGGCAAACGGATACCGACGAATTACTGCGGGTAGCCGTATCGGAAATTCATGCCCTGACCGGTTTCGATCGTGTCATGGCTTATCGTTTTTTACCGGATGACAGTGGCGAGGTGGTGGCCGAATGGCGCCGCGACGACCTAGAACCTTTTGTTGGTCAACGTTACCCTGCCGGTGACATTCCGGCCCAGGCGCGCCGCCTCTACATTCTCAACCCGCTACGCCTGATTGCCGACATCGGCTACAGACCAGTCGCACTGTTCCCGCAAAACAATCCGCTAACGCATGCGCCACTCGATCTGAGCCGTAGTGTGCTGCGTAGTGTTTCGCCGATTCATGTCGAATATCTGACCAACATGGGCGTGGCGGCCTCCATGAGTATCTCCATCGTCGTCAACGATCGCCTGTGGGGCATGATCGCCTGCCATCACATGACGCCTTATCTGGTGCCGCGCGCAGTCCGCATGTCGTGCCAGTTGCTGTCGCAGATTGTCAGCGTCTTGGTGGAACGCACATTGACGCAGGAACACGCGCGTGCGATCCAGCGCTCGGCCGCAGTACGCATTCGCATCACCGAGCGCACCAGCCAAGCTGGCGATCTGTTGCATGCTCTGTCCGAAGAAAACCCGAATTTCTTGGACCTGATTGCCTGCCAAGGTGCCGCCGCCTCTATCGATGGCCGAGTCACTGTGTTCGGCAACGCCCCGTCAGAAGCGCACGTTCTGCAATGGATCAATTGGCTGGATACGAATGTCAGCAGCGACGTTTTCCTGACGGATTCGATTGTGCGCGATGTGCCAGCGTTACAAGATGCTAGCGGCAACATGGCTGGTCTGCTTGCTGTGCGTTTTCACAGCGAACGCAATGGGTATCTGTTCTGGTTTCGCAATGAGCAGATCGAAAGCGTACGCTGGGGCGGCAATCCCGACAAGACGTATGGAATCGGTCCGCTTGGCGATCGATTGACGCCTCGCGGCTCATTTACCGAGTGGAAGCAGGAAGTCAAGAACCGCAGCCATGCGTGGCTGGCGAGCGAACTGGAAATCGCCTCACAATTCCGCACCGATCTGCAAGCGATTGCATTGGCGAAAAGCACCTTGTCCGAACGTGCGCGCGACATGCTGTTTGCCACACTGGGACATGACCTGCGCGATCCGCTGCAAGCCATCATGATGGCGGCGGAAATGTTGGAACGGCAAGGCGCAACCGAGAGCGGCAAGACGCAATCAGCCCTTGGCAAACGCATCACCAATTCCAGCGGTCGCATGAAACGTCTGATTTCGGAAGTGCTGGATGTGAGCCGCATCCAGAACGGGCTTGGCCTTAGCATTGTACGTTTGCCGACGCCGATAGCGCCCCTGCTGCGCGATCTCGTACGCGAAGTGGCGATTGCGCACCCGCATCTGCAAATTCTGCTGGATATCGGTCAAGCCGGCTCTGCCGATGTCGATGCAGATCGGTTGAGCCAGGTCGTATCGAATCTGCTCAGCAATGCACGTCACCACGGTGACAATGCCAAGCCGATCCGTGTCGTGGCAAAGTCGGATGAGGACAATTTGCATATCAGCATTGCCAATCACGGCCCGGCTATCGATCCGCAACTGCTACCCAATCTGTTCAATCCGTTCAAATCGTCTTCGCTGCAGAACGAGAAAAATCAGGGCGGACTCGGCCTCGGCCTGTATATCGTGAAGGAAATCGTCAAAGGCCACGACGGCAGCATTGCAGTCCGTTGCGTCGAAGGCGAAGTCATTTTCGACATCATCATTCCAAAGTAAAAACGGCGCTCCATGCGCCGTTTTTACTGTTCACGCAGCGTTCAAACCGAACAGGGACGCCCTGCCGCTTCCATCGCCATCCGCGCTACGCGATCCACGGCAAAGATCAGCTCGCGCTGCCCGTCGCACAGTTCTACAAACGGCACCCACTCTGCGATGGCCGCATCGTCTGCGGCGACGGGATCACCCGCAATCCAAGTGCAGGCGATCGCGGTAATCACAAAGTGATGCGTAAGGTTGCCGGCTTCGTCCTTGTGCAGGGAATCCAGCACGGTCAACACACCTTGCGCTTCAGCAACCACACCGGTTTCCTCGCATAACTCCCGAACCGCGGCTTGCGCCATGGTCTCACCGAAATCCATCTTGCCGCCTGGGAAGCCCCACATGCCCACATCGGGCGGGGTC
Source organism: uncultured Oxalicibacterium sp. (assembly GCF_913776015.1). Classification (GTDB taxonomy): domain Bacteria; phylum Pseudomonadota; class Gammaproteobacteria; order Burkholderiales; family Burkholderiaceae_D; genus Oxalicibacterium. The sequence continues at coordinate 11,055 of NZ_CAJYMD010000010.1, forward strand.
TTGCGACAAATCAGCAGCAGTGCATCGTCCTTGACGAGCACGGCGATCACGGCGGGAATGGGAAAGCGTGGAAGGATGGACATGATGGATAAAAAAGAAAGCTGCCTATTGTAGCGCCTTGCATCTACGCGCAAACCAAGCAAGGTTGACGAAAAAAACCTGGCCGTTATACTCAAGCCTTCTTATTCAACACATGCTTGCCACTGCCATGTTGTCCGCCCTCTTCCTGCCGACTGCAACCGGATCCTTCATGGATCAGGCCGCATTGCGTCTGCAGAAAGCGGCAAGCATGCTCGCGGCCGCGCCTCTGGCGCAAGTGCCTGCCAGCACCAAAGATCTCGCCTGCCTTTCCTTGGCTCGGTGAGCATCAGACGGGAAACCTGCTTTCCCCTGCTCCCGAGCCTCCTCTCCGCTGTTTGACTGATTGACGGTTGCCCTTCGGCACCGTGTTCTTTTCATTCTCATGTTTCACGTTGGTCGATCCGCATGATCGGCCGGGAGTCTTTCGCCATGAAAAATCAACGCTATCTTTCCCAAGACGACGTCGCCAAGCTTTATCAACTCGCCGAACACATGCTGCGCCTGGATGGCGCGGAAATCGACGCGGCTGAAGAACTGAGCGATATCGTGACCAGTGCAGTACGCCTGCCTGCAGGTTCGCGACGCAAGGATATCGCCTTGCTGGGCAGCAGCATTACGTTCGCTTCGCAAGCGAGCGGCCAATCCAGCAATGTCACGCTTGTTCTTCCAACAGAAGCGGACCCTGCACAAGGACGCATCTCGGTCTTGACGCCAATTGGTCTCGCACTGATCGGCAGGAAGAACAATGCCCTAGTCGATGTGAATCTGCCTTCCGGACGTCACGAAAAAATGCGCATTATCGACATTCAGTCTGCAGAAGCGCTGGAAACAACGAGCGAGCCATGAAGAAGGAATTTTTGCAACGTCGGCTGGAACGGGTTCAACGTCGTCGTCGCCAGCGCACATGGATCGGCATTGTTGCGCTGCTTGCCGCAAGTACCGCTCCCACCCTGCTTTGGCTGTTTGGTGAGTAAGCATGGCCAGTGATGGCATCTTTCAGATGCGGCTGCACTGGCCAGTACCGTACAACCACGGCGTCAGGCCGTGGTCTGCCTTCAATTGGCTAATTTCAATGGGCTAATAAGCCGGCTTCCATCAGTAAATCGAGTGCACCATGCCAGAAAATCTCGATACCGATGCACAACAGGATGAAAGCGGAAAGTCGCAAAACGACCAAGGTACCCAGCCTGCCAAGCAGGCGCACGATCCCATTGGCATAGCGATAGCAAAGAAAAATCACGAGTGCCGTCAACGCGGCACCCAATGCGGCACTGCCCAGCGAAATCACCTGATCGAGCAAACGGTTCGGCGTGTTTGCGCCTAAGGTAATGGAAGCGGCAATCGTGCCGGGGCCCACCGTCAACGGAAAACTGATCGGGTAAAAGCTACGCACCTTTAGTTCGTCATCCGACCACGCTTCTGCCTGATTGGTCGCAACCTGTGTCCGAATCGCATCCTGTCCGTGGTCGCTCAGCAAGCGCCAGCCGGTCGCCATCACAAGCAGTCCGCCGCCGATGCGAACAATAGGCAGCGAAATGCCAAAGAACATCAACACATGCGAACCGATGAACATCGCGCCCAGCAACAGGCAGAAGCAATTGATTGCAACCTGACGCGCGAGTCGTTTTTCTTCCTCCCGGCTGATATTGCCGGCCAGGCTTGCGAAGACGGGGGCATTACCGAATGGATTCAGGATCGGCAATAAGGTGACGGGCACCAGGATCGCTGCTTTTAGAAAAAGGATCAGCATTGCCAGGCCCGATCATCACAAGAAAACATTGTCATTTTTCCACCTCATAACCGGCGGCCACCCATGCATCCATGCCGCCCGTCAAAGGACGCACGCGCTTGTAACCATGCTTCATGAGCTTTCTTGCCACCTGCGCGGCAGAGACTTCGTTCGGACAGGAGCAATACAGAATCACTTCGGCATCTGCATCCATGTTTACCATCAATGCACCGAGATCGTCATCGTTCAGCGCCAACGCACCGGGAATCCGTCCAGCTTCCTGCTCGCTACGTGAACGCACGTCGATAATGACAGGCGGCGTCGCGGTCTTCAATTGCTCATCCAGTTCGCCCACACTGATGCGAGCCATACGCAGTTCCTTGAGAAAGGCATGGCGCTGCCACCATTTGCGCAACAGATACAGCGCAAATACCGCCGCCACCAGGGCTATGCCCCATTTTCCCAATTGCGCCAGGATATCAAGCAGATCGGTCACGGCTGAACGGAAAAGCGAACCGAGGAAGACGGCGGAGCCGACCCACAGCGCGGCGCCCAACAGATCGAACAGGATGAACTGCCATGCACGTGTGCCAACCGCGCCTGCCAATGCACTGGCGACCGAAGCAAAACCGGGAATGAATTTCGCCACGAGCAGTGAAGCCGGGCCGTAACGCCGGTAGACGGACTGCGTTTGCCTTACGCAAGAGTCAGGGGAAAGGGAAATCCGGCAAAGTCGTGCCAGCACACTGCCACCAAAACGCCGACCGGTCATGTACCAGGCATAATCGGCGATCAGCGCCGCGCCGACGCCAATTACAAACAAAGCGGCTGCCGAATAGTCTGCCTGATCAAGTAATGCTGCGGTGACGACCAAGGTGGGATAGGCCGGTACCGGCGCGCCAAGCTGCTCGATCAGCACATTCGCGAAGACGAATAGCAAACCGTACTGGGCAATCAGGTCGAGCAGAAAATCCATGGCCAACTGTTTTCAGAAAAATGACGCAACCATGTGCGTGACTCGACATACGCTGGAAAGAATACGGCAAACGGTTTGATTACTTCATTCTGCGTTTACCGCATGCTTCGCTACGAAACGACTTGCGTATCCGACACAACCAGATCGGCCATGCGCTCGCCGACCTTGATCGCGCCGGTCGATTGCCAGGATTGTTCGAATGCCAGCTTGTCTTTCTGAAACAGCAGTACGACGGTCGAGCCGAGCAGAAAACGCCCCATCTCTTCACCCTTCTTCAGTACCAGATGCTGTTTGTCGTAGCGCCATTCGCGTACTTGGCCCGTGCGTGGCGGGTTGATCACGCCATGCCAAACGGTCTGCATGCTGCCAACGATGGTCGCGCCCACCAGCACCATGACGAACGGCCCATGCACGCTATCAAACACGCAGACCACACGCTCGTTGCGCGCAAACAGATTGGGCACGCCACGCGCCGTGGTCGGATTGACTGAAAACAAGGCGCCCGGCACATAGATCATGCGCATCAGACGACCATCGCATGGCATGTGTACGCGATGGTAATCGCGCGGGCTCAGATACAGCGTGGCAAAACTACCGTGACGGAACTGTTCAGCCAATGCCTGATCGCCGCCCACCAAGGCCGTCGTCAGATAGTTGTGTCCCTTGGCCTGAAAGATCAGATCGTCATGAATCTTGCCGAATTGGCTAATGGCGCCATCCACCGGACTGAGGAAATCGGCATCGGCCTGCGGGCGCGCACCCGGCCGCAAGGCACGCGTGAAGAAGTCGTTGAACGTGGCGTAGCTGTGGATATCCGGATTGGCTGCCTCGCTCATGTTGACTTGATACTTGCCAATGAACCAGCGGATCAAGCCTGTCGTAATGCGGCCGGCTTCCGCGCCGGCAACCAGACCGGCAAACGCCGTCAGCGCCTTCTTGGGCAAAAAATATTGGGGAATGACGGACAAGCGGGTAAACACGATCCGGGCCGGCTCCAAAAAGAGTGAGAGAAAAACAGCGGCAGCGCTTACGTCGATACCCTGATGACGGTGATGCGGTCGATGAAGAATTCGCCATCAACGACCTTGCGATGCGGCGGTTCCGCCAGCTCGAAGCCGCGATTGTCGTCCTGCATCCAGACCTTGACCAAGGTATCGAACTCTTCCGCGTCCAGCCGCAACATCGGGGCGGAAATCACGAAACGGGCACCGTCCTGGTATTTCTTGACGATGTCTTCCAACCTTGCCATGCACCATCCTTTATAAAAATTGCCGTCATCATAACGGGTGTTGGGCGCGAATTCTATCCCAGAGTACGCCAATCCTTGCATACATAAGCGTTTCACCACATTTTCCACCGGCAGTTACTTGCGCGAAAACACCACCTGACACGGATCGGACTCGGGATTCGCACCGTCCCAGATCGAGGTCACGACGATACTGACACCGCTAGTCACAATCGCCGCGCCGATACGCGCCAGTGCCCCGACTGCGCCAGATTCATCCAGTCCCATTTCCGGCTTGGCGATACGCCCTGTGATCTTCACCTCGTTCGCAAAGGTGGAAATGCCAAGGCTGATACCCGAACGGGCGCGCACCTTGCCACGCAAATCCAGCGTCTGCTTGCGCATGTCCACCGTACCGCTGGTAAGCAACTGACTGGCATCGCTACGCGCGCCGACAATGCCAGATCCTTTGGCAACACCATCCTTGAAAGGCAGCTTGGCCGAAAAACAGGCCATGTCCACGCGTTTCGCATCCTTGGCAGAAAATAGGCCGTTCAGCCAGTATTCGGCCTGACCGGCTTGTGCCGAATCGATACGTGCCTGGCCAATATTGATATTGAGCGGGCCGGTGATATTGGCTGCGAGTTCCTTCATGCTTTCGCCATGCGTTTCAACCCGCATGTCCACGCGCATACGCCCTTGATCTACACGCAGCTTCTTGCCGGTCTGCTTGAACCATTGCGAGAGCAATGTCTTGTCCAGTTCCATATTCAGCCTGACGGCGCGACTTCTTGCGACAAACGTGGCGTCGCCCTGCACGCCACCATCGAGCAAGGTGCCTGAAAAAGCAGCCACGTCCATCGTGTCGTCGCGTGTACGCGCTTGTGCTCGCGCATCCTTGACTTCGATACCGTTGCGCAGGCGAAGCAGATCGATGCGCGCATCAATACGGCCATCCATGCCCTGCAAAGCGCTCAGCAATGGCCACGGCAAGGGCTTGTCACGGAACAACTCATTGCTTGGCTTTTCCGGACCGGCGGGTCGTCCGGCGTCGAGCAAGGTTTGCCGCATGTCGATCAGATTGGCATGCAGATCGACGGCATAGGTTTGGCGACTGGTACTGCGATCAATCTGCAAGGCGCCCAGCAGCTGCAGCTTGCCCATTTCCAGTTTCAGATCGCTGATGTATAGCTTCCGGCCCGCCCCCTGTGCCTGCAAATCCAGTTTTAGCGGTACCGGCGAACGTTGATCGAGCGCAAAGAAACGATAGGCAGACGCCAGCGAAGGCGCATTCATCGCCGCCGAAAAGGCGTAGCTTTGCGGTTCCAGGGAAATCGGCAATGTTCCCTTGATCAGCAAGGTCGACTGATCGCTTTTGGCAAACAGCATACCGCCGGTACTGGCGCCTGGTTTGCCCAAGGCTGCGAGATCGTTGAATTCCGCTTTGAGGGTCAGGTCCTGATCGTTGCGTCGTAGTACGGCATCCAGCGCCACGTTACGCAAATGTGCAGAACCTTCGGCTTCCAGATGCGTGATGTGGAGGGAATAGGGTTCTGCCTCAGCCTGGCGCCAGGTGACGGTACTGTTACGAATGCGCAGATCGGTCAGTTCGATATCGGATGCCTGCAAATGACGTTCGCCCGGCATGTCCCAGTTGCGCTGACCATCCTTGCCAATTTCAAAATTGGTCTGCAAACCATCGAAACGCAGGCTTTCGAGCACAAACTTGCCGCCAATGAGTGGCAACAAGGCAAAACGTGCCTCGATGCGTGAGGAAACAAGCAAATGCGGGTCATGTGCCCATTCAGGATTGCTGACGCTGACATCACGTGCTTCCAGATGCGGGTAAGGCAATAGCGATACCGACAGATCGCCAACGCCGAGTTCGCGCCCCCAAGCTTGGCGTACCTTGTCTTGTGCAAATTGCTTGAGTTGCTCACCATCGGCCAGGCGATACAGGAAGACGGCAGCCAGTATCAGCAGCAGCGTTCCCGCTGCCGCACCGGCCCAAGCCCATTTCCGCCATTCGCGCATAACACCCCAGTTGATCAAGAAGGATCAACGCCATTCAGCCTAGCCAACAAAATCCAGCGAAACGATTCTGGATTCTGGCCAAGCGCTGCATTGCCGAGAGAATGCAAGGCAAAACGCAGCAACGACACCAGAACGTTTTTGTTAGGTGCTTGTAGGCGCAATGATCCGATGGTCAGGGAGAATAGACGAGTTGACGCCGCACGTCACGCCGTCAATCGCGCGACATGCGGTAGGAAATGGATGACAAATAAAAAAATGAAATAACGCGTTGGTGGCGATGTCTATGTCAAGCCGCCTGCTCGACTGGCTGGCATGCCTGATGCTGCGCTGCGGGCTGAACGCCATGCAGCAGATAATCCATGAGGTCGCGCACGGAGTGCAATGCGCTACCGAATGGCAAAGGTTCGGAACTACGAAAGAACAACCCGCGCTCCAGATCGCCTTCGAGCGCAAAGGCCAGTTGGGTGTCGATACAGAACTGCCCCGCTTTCGCCAATCCATCGCGCCAGCCGCATTGATGCAGGCAGTCGAAGCCCACGGTACATTCCTTGGGCGCCGCCTTGCTCTGCAATTTTTCCTCTTTTTCCAGATAGCGCGTCAGCCACGGCGTGCGCACCGCACGTGCTGGCAGGCCGGCACAACTCATGAAGGTAACGATATCGTCGGGCTTGGCACCGACCAGCACGCGCTTGAAGTTTTCGTGCGCATCGCCCTCCTTGGTTACCGCGAATGCCGTACCCAGTTGTACCGCACTGGCCCCCAATGCCAGCAGATCACGTACCTGCTCCGGTGTATGGATGCCGCCGGCAGCGATCAGCGGAATACGATCGCGAGCGATGCCGAGTTGATCGAACAGCGCCAGCGTACCTTCGATCACGACCGAAAACGCAAAGTGCGCATCGTTGACGCCTTCCAGCGTGGCTGCGCCAAGATGCCCGGCCGCGTAACGCGGATTTTCGATCACGATGGCATCCGGCAGGCGATCGCGGCGCATCCACTTCTTGAGAATCAGGCCGATACCGCGCACATCCGATAAGATCGGAATCAGCGCCACATTTGGAAAATCGGCTGCCAGTTCCGGCAGATCCATCGGCAGGCCGGCACCGACCACGATGGCATCTGCCCCGCTCTCGCACGACTGCCGGACGTAAGCGGCGTAATCGGCCACTGCCCGCATGATGTTTACCGCCACCATGCCGTTGCCTTGCGCCAGTTGCCTGGCCGCACGAATTTCGCGATCCAGAGCTACAAGATTGGCGGCATTGATGGCTTCCTTGTCGCGCGAATCGCCGGTTTGTGCCATCAGGTCAGGATGATGACGACGCAAGTCCACGCTGGAAATGGTGCCCATTCCACCCAAGTGCGCGACATTGCCGGCGAGCCGATGGGCCGAAATGCCGACGCCCATGCCACCTTGCACAATCGGCAGCAGCGGTTTGTTTCGGATGATCAGTTTGGGTAAGTCGGTTTGCAGCACAGTCATATCCGCGAAAAATGAGAGATGCCTGACTCTAGCAAAGCACTTCATGGGGCGATTGACATGGATCAAAAAGCACGGAGACTGTCGATATTGCTCAATCGTTGCTGAACCGAAATGCTATTTCGTCGTCTCAGCAGCACCTTTCTGCCGGAGAGTGTCATGTTTCGTCGCGCCCATAATGAAAAACACTACAGCCATCGCGTGGGCTGGTTGCGCGCTGCCGTACTGGGCGCCAATGACGGCATCATTTCCATTGCCTGCCTGTTGCTCGGCGTCGCTGCAGCGCAGGCCGGGCGCGAACAACTGCTGACTGCCGGCATTGCCGCCCTGGTGGCGGGTGCCATGTCGATGGCAGCCGGCGAATACGTGTCGGTCAGCTCGCAAGCCGATGCTGAACATGCTGATCTCGCCATCGAGAGTGAAGAGTTGCGCACGCAGCCGGATGCCGAACTGCACGAACTGACGCACATCTACATCAAACGTGGGGTCTCAAGTGATCTGGCACGCCAGGTTGCCGAACAACTGACTGCGCACGATGCCTTACTTGCGCATGCCCGCGATGAACTGGGCATTCACGATGCTGGCCGTGCGCAGCCCTTGCAGGCGGCCATCACCTCTGCCATTACCTTTGGTGCGGGCGCTGCACTTCCCGTCATTACGGCGATGCTGGTACCGGCATCGATGCTGATTTCCTCGCTGGCGCTGACGTCCCTGATTTTTCTGATCATTCTCGGTTCGCTGGCAGCTGCTGCCGGCGGAGCGCCTATCATGCGCGCAGCAGTACGCGTGGGCGTGTGGGGTGCCGTGGCAATGGCTGTCACGGCGGGCGTCGGCCATCTGTTCGGCACTGTTGTATAGATGTGCAATCGACTTGTATCAAGGCCGTGAGATGACAATGCTTGAAGCCGGACCAGGCGACCTCATCTAGAACGACAACGGTTTTTCAGTATTTCTCTCTGTTCAGCATCCTTCACCGAAAAGGGCCTGATACATGAAATTCAAGGATTATTACGAAACGCTGGGTGTCTCACGCGACGCCAGCCAGGATGACATCAAGAGCGCCTACCGTAAGCTGGCGCGTAAATATCACCCCGACGTCAGCAAGGAAGCGGATGCTGAAGCACGCTTCAAGGAAATCGGCGAAGCCTACAAGGTGCTCAAGGATGCCGAGTCACGCGCCTCCTACGATCGCCTTGGCGCCAATTGGCAAAACGGCCAGGATTTCCAGCCTCCCGGTGGTGATGCCGGTTTCGATTTCCGCAGTTACGCCGGTGGTGCTGGCGGTGCAGGTACGGCTGGCGGTTTTGAAGGCATGGATTTCGGTGATTTTTTTGAACAGATGTTCAGCCGTCAGGCCAGTGGTCGTAGTCAGCAACGCACGATGCAAATGCCGGGCGAGGATGTGCATGCGCGTATCGAAATCGATCTGGAAGATGCCTATCGCGGCGCCGAACGCACGATTTCGTTACGCATGCCCGACATCGACGAACACGGGCATCACGTCCAGCGCGAACGCAGCTTGCGCGTCACAATTCCGAAAGGTGTACGCGCAGGACAAAACTTGCGCTTGAGCGGCCAAGGTGGCCCCGGCTTCAATGGCGGCAAGGTTGGCGATCTGTATCTGGAAATTGCCTTCCGCTCGCACGCACGTTATCGCGTGGATGGTCGTGACGTCTATCTCAATTTGCCGCTGGCCCCATGGGAGGCGGCGCTGGGAGCCAGCATCGGTGTCGACACACCAGACGGCAAGGTCGAAGTGACGATTCCATCCAATTCGGCCGCAGGCCGCAAGTTGCGCCTCAAGGGGCGCGGTATTCCCGGCAAGTCGCCTGGCGACCTGTACGTCGTGCTGAATATCGTCTTGCCACCCGCGCATAGCGAAGCAGACAAACAAGCCTATCGCACATGGCAGGCCGCATTCGATTTCAATCCGCGTGCCGCATTGTAAGGAGGAGAGACATGAACCAGACCGTGATTCGACACGTGCATGCACAACTCATCGACGACGACATCACCCTCACGCTGACCGAACTCTGTCACAGTTGCCACGCCACGCACGATACGGTGTCGAGCTGGGTAAGCGAAGGTGTGCTGGTGCCTTCGTTAGGTGAATCGAGTAACGAACCCGATGGTAGCGAGCCGGCTAACTGGCGCTTCAACGGCACGATGTTGCGGCGTGCCCGACTGGCACGGCAGATGGCAGACGACATGGAAATCAATGCAGCAGGCATCGCGCTGGCGCTCGATCTGCTGGAGCGCATCGACAGCCTGCATGCCCAACTGGCACGACTCGGACATCGCACAGGATGATTCGGCATATCTGCTCCTGAATACATCAATGCGTCACGGGTAGCAGGAAAAGGTGTGCGAATCCTTTTCCCAGATGTCAGGCAGATCGCGCGTTTTTCTTGTGCAACACGGTGACCGTACACGTCATGCCGGCAATCAATGCCTGCGCATCATCGGGATTGTCGAAGTTGATGCGCACCGGAATGCGTTGTGCAAGACGCACCCAGTTGAAGGTCGGGTTTACATCTGCCAGCAATTCCCTGCCAACCGCAGCATCGCGATCGGTAATGCCGCGCGAGATACTCTCGATATGCCCCGGTAACACGCGGTCGCTGCTCATCAAGCGAATTTCCACGGCATCTCCGACAGCCAGATACGGCAGTTTGGTTTCCTCGAAATAACCGCTGACGTGAAACGAATGGCTATCGATGAGCGCCAGTTGCGCCGTACCCGCTGCGGCAAAATCGCCGACATGCACACGCAGGTTTGTAATGTAGCCATCGACCGAAGCGCGAACTTCAGTGCGCTCCAGATTCAGGCGTGCCGTATCGCGTGCCGCAAGCGCCGCACGATAGCGGGCGCTGGAAGTGGCGGCTTGTGCCACGGCTGATTCCCGGTTCTCGGCACTGACTACCGCCGCGTCCAGCGCTTGGCGACGCGCGGCTTCCTTGCCACGCAAGCTCTTCTCGCTCTGCTGCGCAGCCAGCATGGCTTCCGCTTCCGCCAAGGCATGCTCGTAGCGCGCGCGATCAATGCGGAATAGCACTTCGCCCTTGTGGACGAACTGGTTGTCGCGCACGTCAACGCTGGCGACTACACCTGCAACGTCCGGGGCGACATGGATGATATCGGCCTTGATGCGACCGTCGCGTGTCCACGGCGACATCATGTTGTCGTCCCACAGATATTTTCCGAGGAGGACGGCCATCAACACGATAACGGCCGTGATCAGATAACGCGGTGAAAAGGAAATACGCATGGCAAACTCGACTCAATAAAGGATCAGCGCCAGCACGCCGAACAGGCACACCAGCAACGAAAGACGAAAAAGCGAACGGTGCCAGACCATTCGATAGATACCGAAATGTCCGCATGCCCAATCCAGCACGACATGCAGCGCGGCGCTGAGCAAGAACACCAGTAACAAGGACGGCATGAAAATGCCGAACAGGGAAATTTCACGCGGCAACATGATCTGTTTCTCCGGAAAGCTGTGCGACTTGCGAAAAATCGTTCATATCCGCAAGCGAGGTATGCAGCAAATGCAAATCGGTCAGCACACTTTGCAGCAATGCGGTATCGGCAGATGAGGCGGATAACATGACCTGTCGCGTCAGGCGCCCTGCTTCGCCAATGGCTGCCAGCGCCTTGTCCTGACCAACCTTGCCCTGCGAGGCAAATACCTGCAAGACGGTCTTGGCGCACATCTGCAATGCATGCTGCACGTCGGCATGCAGCGTCAAGCGGATAGCGCTCTGCTGCAAATTCAGCAAGGCATGGCCGGCTTCCAGCAGCGTAATCGCCAGATTCAAGGTGCGGCGTGTACGTGCATCGGCTATGCCACGCAGACCCATGTGCAACTGATTCAGCAAATCGCGTACACGACTTTCAAAACGGTGACGGAGCATGCCTACATCGCGACCACCAAGCCGTTCCGCCTCGCGCCACAAAGCACGCTCGATATGCACACGTGCACCTTGCCGATGCCGTGGCAAAATCAACGCAAACATGCATGCTGCCAGCACCAACCCTACGATCTGGGCAATGCTGTCGTTGAGAAAGCTGGCGACATCGAAACGCATCATGTTTTCCGGTGCGACCATCTGCGCAAACATCAGGTTGAAGCCTATGCCAATTCCCATGATCGATTTCCACGTACTTGCATAGGCACCCGCGAGCAGGAACGGCGCCATCGCCAGTACCAGCATGTCATACCCTTCCACGTGATTGAGCAGGAAAAAGGCGCAAACGAAGGCAAACGGCAAGGCCAGCGCAAAACCGAAGGTAGTCTGTCGAATCATGCCGCCGGGGTTGGGCGACGACGATGCCAGTCCACAAAAAATCACGGCAATGATCACCGCCCCGGCAGCGCTCGGCCAGTTGAATGCATGCCATGCCAGCGCGAGCAACAGCAAGGCTGCGGCACTACGCAAGCCGGCGGCAACGGCAATCATCGGTGGCGTGCTGGCGCTGTAGGCCGCGGCTTTTATCTGTCCTTCCGGCGCTGTCAGCGTCAAACGACCTGCGAGGGCATGAAAGGCATTGACCATTGTCAGCAATTCGTCCTGCAAACGCTGAAACAGTTCCAACGCCGTTTCCATCGCCAGTTTCCGTTCTGCGCCTTGCGTCTGCTGCAGGAAGGTTTGCTTTGCCTGCGCTACCTGCTGGCGTAACAGAAAATGTTGCTCGCGCAGACGACCCGCCGTGACACCGGCTTCGGCCGCGGTTCGTGCAGGTACGCCATCGATGAACAACGCGTCTGCCAACGAGGCATACAAGGTCTGCATCTGGTCGGCAATCTCGGTATGCCCTTCCTTGCGCAAACGATGCATGAGGCGATGCAATGTATGAAACGTCGTCAGTGTCACCATCGCCGCAGAATTGAAGGCATGCAGTTGACGACTGCGCACACGCACATCGCCCGCCTCGAACCAGGATGCGGCACGACCGGATTCCAGCGCAGCCACATCGGCAGCAAATTGCAGATGGCGCATTTCCATCTGCCTATCGTCAAGTCTTCCCTGCATGGCATCGTGACAAAGCTGGATGACATTGTGATACAGGCCACGTACCGATTGCACGAGCTGGTCGCTCTGATGCCGTGGAAACAGGGCATCGTTGACGAAGGCCGCGCACAAAATGCCCACGCTGATTTCCGTCACGCGCGAGATAGCCAGATCGAATACGTGCAAAGGTGCATCGATGGCAGGCACGGCGATCATGCAAGCCGTATAACCTGCCAGGACGAAACCGTAGGAACGTGCATTACGCATCAATGCCGAACCGCTCGTGCAGACCGCAACCCAACATGCCAATGCAAGAAACAGCAGCACGGGTTGCTGCGGAAAGACGGCAAGAATCATCAGTGCCACCAGACAACCGACCAATGTACCTGCCAGCCGGTAGATACTTTTTTCGAGCGCTTGACCACTGCTGGGCAAGGCGACGATGAACACCGTCATCATGGCGCTGCGCGGTGAATCGAAACCGAGCCGAAACGCGATCCACAATGCCAGAAATGCCGCAATCAATGTCTTGATGGCGAATAGCCAGCGCTGCCCTTCCGAAGCCAGCCAATCATCGCCCATCACGCGTACGCGTTGCATCCACGACATGCGTAATGCGTGTGTATTTGGCTGTGAGCTGTCGGAATGCGCCATGACGCTTAGCGTTCGCCCATGTTTGTCAGTTGCTTGCGCAGCAAGGCTTCCAGTTTTTTCTGGTCAGATTCAGTGATGCCGTCATACGTCTGGTGCAACAGCTTCCAGTAATCGGGCGAAACGTCTTCCACATGCTTGCGCCCGGCTTCTGTCAGGCTGATGACCACACTACGCCGGTCTTCGACACTGAAACGACGCTGGATCAGTCCCTGTTTTTCAAGATCGTCGCAGATACGCGTGAGATTGGCCGGCTTTTCGGAACAGGCTTCGCTCAGCTCCGATGCCCGTTGGGTTTCATCTTCCGAGCCATACAACACCATCAATACGGTATAGCCGACGGTGGTCAGCCCATACTGTTTCATGACGGCATTCAACTGGTCCTGGGTGCGTTTCTGAATGTGGTAAGCTAGACGACTCAAGGTCACCAGTTGTCGAGGATGGGACGGCATGCGTTCGGTACAACGTGCGATGCGCAACTCGGTCTTGTCGAAAGTGTTCATGATTGTTTCGCCTTGTGAATATTGTCGGGGGCTGGATGGTTCGGTGACGCCATATCGGGCACTGCTTGCGGCGGCAAGCCACCGCCCAATGCGAGCATGAGCTCGGCATGTTCTTCGAGCTGGCGTGCCTGCAGACGTACCTGTTCCTGCTGGCGCGCCAGCAAATTAATTTCGCTTTCAATCAGGACCAGATAATCCGTCATGCCGGCAGCGACGCCCTTGGCTGCCAGTTCACGCGCGCGGCAGGCCGTAGCCAGCGCTGTATCGTTAAGCTCGCGCTGCTTGACGACCGACTGCACGGCAACCAGGCGATCGGTCACACTTTCCAAAGCCTTTAACAAGGTACTGTTATAGCGTTCGACCGCAGCATCGTAAGCAGCGGTATTGGCGCCAAGGTTGGCACGCAAGGCACCACCATCGAAAATCGGCAGGGAAATCGCCGGGCCGACACCGCGTATCGACGATTCGCCACTGAGAAAGCGTGAAAAGCCGATCGCCTGAAAACCGATGAATGCCTTCAGATCGATATCCGGATAAAAGGCGGCACGTGCCACACTGATTTGTTGCGATGCGGCTTCCACGCCCCAGCGACTGGCGACGACATCGGGACGGCGACCGATCAAATCGGCAGGCAATGTCGAAGGAAGTGCTGTCTGCACGGTTTGCAATTGCAGATGCGGACGATCGATCTGTGCTCCCGCTCCAGGCCCCTGCCCGCTCAGAACGGCAAGCTGGTTGCGCAACACCGTGATACGCTCTTCGCATTGCTCGATTTCCAGCGCCAGCGGCGGCAAGGTCGCTTCCAGTTGGGTGACATCGACTTCACTGACCAGCCCTGCCTGCAATCGTTTGCGCACGACGTCGAGGGCCTGGTTGCGATGGGCCAGACGTTCTTCAGCCATGTCCCTGAGTGCAAACTGCAGCGACAATTCCACATAGGCATGCGTCACCGCCTGTTCCAGCGTTAATGAAGCCAGTTGCGTCTCTGCATCGGCCAACTGCTTTTGCGCCAGCGAGGCGGCCAGCGCGTGATGATGCTTGCCCCACAGATCGAGATCGTAGCCGGCTTGCAGAGCCAGACGGTTGTACCAGGCGTAGTTGCCGGCTTCCGGTGCGGGAATGAAGTCATGCTCGGAGAAAAGCTGGCGATCAAGAGAGGCCACGGCCGCAACATGCGGTTTGCCATCGGCATCGGTACGCTCGACCAGCGCTGCTGCCTGACGACCACGGGCAGCAACTTCCCGCAATCCCGGGTTGTCCTGCAACGCGCGAGCCATCAGTGCATCGAGTTGCGTGTCGCCATAGATCTGCCACCACTTTTCATTGGGCCATGAAGCCTCTGCAGCAGACTTGCTTATGTTCTGGGCATCAAACGCCATGTCGGCCGCCTGCAATGGCGACGACTGCGGTGCAATGCCTGCGCTGCTGGCGCAACCAGCCAGTACGACACAGGCAAGAATGGTGTTAGCGAAGTTTTTCATGGCAAATCCGTTGAATCAGGTATTTATTTTACTTTAAAATATTTTATTAGTAAATCAAATGCTTTTTTGCGTTGCATTTCTGTTTTGGCCATGATCAAGCACGAAAAAAGCCGGTTGATACAAAATCAACCGGCTTCGCATTCGAACGGCAAGCTTTAGTTCGGCATATTTTCAGTTGGCGGTGAACTTCCCGATAGACGGATACAGGTATAGATTGCGTAGAGTCCGGCTACACCCACGGCGAGATAGACAGGGCGCGCCAGCACTGTCATCTCGCCGCAAATCAAAGCCACCAGATCGATGTTCATCAATCCGATCAGCCCCAATTCACTTCGCCGACAATCAGCAACGTCATTGCCAGCCAATCAGCGGCCGTAAGATGACGCAGGCTTGCACTCGCACGTCGATAAGCTACTTTACGCCGTTCGATTCCGGGATTGTTGATTATTGTCATGACATCCCCATTTCGCCGAAGGAATGGAGGAAAACCGCATTTTTATACACTGCCGTATCGGCGATACGCTGACCGTATGAAAGACATGATTCCATAGTCAAGTATTCATTTCGCGTAGGACAAATCCACAAATTCGAGTCAGAATGACATTGCATCGTTTTACTTCTGACATGCGTCGCATAACAGAAGGAACGATTCTGTTCCGCCAGCCTCATACTGGCAGGACCATTTTTTGGGAGATCGTGCATGAACATCTTGATAACCGGACATCACCTCGATTTGACACCTGCCATTCGCAGTCATGTCGAAAGCAAACTGGAGCGCATCACCCGCCATTTCGATAAGATCACCGAGATCGAAGTCATCCTTAGTGTCGATACGCTACCGCAGAAGGAAATGCGCCAGCGCGCTGAAGTCAATCTGCGCCTGAAGGGTGAGACACTGCATGCCGAAGATTCTGCGCAGGATCTGTACGCGGCCATTGATGGCGTGATTGAAAAACTGGATCGTCAGGTTCTGAAGGTCAAAGGCAAAATCAAGGATCACCGCCACGACAGCGTCAAGCGCATGGAAGACACGACGACGGTTGGCGACGACTGACGTTTTCGTCCTATAGCGTAACAAAGGCATCTTCTGCAAGGAAGATGCCTTTGTTGTTGGTGGAAAACTTTACGCGATGAAATTAACTTCGCTCACCTACCTCGTGAAGACATCACAATGCCGCCAACGATGAGCAAAAACGCGACGGCATGGTAGACATGCGGTGCCTCGCCAAGAAAAGCGGATGACATGATCGCTGCAAACAAGGGCGTGAGATTGCTGAAAAAACCGGCCACAGTCGGCCCAACACGCTGCACGCCAAGCCCCCAGCAGCGCAAGGCAATAATCGCAGGCCCTACTGCCACGAAGGCCAAGGCGGCAATCAGCGGCCATCCCCATTCCACAGGCTGCGCGCCCATCCATTGCTCGGTTCCGGCAAACAATCCCGACCACACTGCACCAAACGCCACCTGCGCCAACAGAAATGCTGCCCAGTCTGTACGAATGGCCGGGGGATCATGCGGCAGCGTGAGCAACCAGCTATAGAACGACCAGACAATGGCTGCTGCGATCATCAGCAAATCGCCGGGCACCAGCCGTAACGCCAGCAAAACATGCCAGTCGCCACGGGATAGCACAAGCAAGACACCGGCAATCGACAACAAGGCACCGCCGATCTGACGACGCGAAATCGTGCCGCCAAAGAACAAGGCGCCGACCAGGATCATCCAGACCGGCATGCTGGCAGCGACCAAAGTGACATTAATCGGAGAAGAAGTCTTGAGCGCCAGATACTGCAGCGTGTTGTACAGACCGACGCCGAGCAATCCCAACAAGGAAAACCGTCGCCATGCCTGCCACATGCCGCTGTTGCATCGAAAAATCCACGACGCCAGTGGCAACAGAATCAGCATTGCCAATGACCAGCGCAAACAATTCAACAAAACCGGCGGTACCAATTCGTGCACAGCACGACCGACGATGGCATTGCCAGCCCACATGACGGGCGCAATCGTCAGCAGCAGAATGGTGGAAGGAGAAAGCCGCTTATCCAAGACGCCGCCTGATGTTGTCGGCAGTACATACCTTGCAGAAGACGTACATTCCCCTGCATCTAATCCTATTCACCACTACTCCACCACTTTCATTCATCAAATGACATTCTAGTGCAGTGGCTGAGCGGAGTGGACTTCGCAATGCCTTCGCTCATGGATGCTGATAGCGATATTCCTGCGTCAGTCCGCCAAAACCATACGTCGCTGCACGCACATCCTCGACATGGATGTAACTTTCCTCGTGCAGATTGCCGAGAATGTGGGCAAAGCCGGCATAGGCTTCACGAATGTAGCGCGCCTTTTCATCCTTGGTATTCGTTTCGTCGGTCACCTTGATGTCGAAATAGAAGCTGTTCTTACCTTGCTCGCTCAAGAGTTTGCCACCCACGAACCAGCTGTCACGTGCGATGTAATCGATCGCAATGGCAGTCACTTCCGGCTTCTTGCCAAGAATACGTGTCGTCAAATCCAGTAGCATCTCGGCGATTTGCTGTGTCGTTTCGGTGTTTTTCTCTCCGCTGACTTTCACATTAAGAATAGGCATGACAATCCTCATTTAGTTTTATATACAACTATTTATGCAAAAAAATCATTCGAGAATGGCGCGTGTCTTTTTCAGCTTGCTGACGGTGTCCTCGAACTGATCCACCTGGAGCGCTTTCTTCAAGCGTCGCGTTACCTCACCGCTGGCCATATTCAATCCTTCCTTGATACTGGCAGCTGCGGTAGTCGGTTCGATCGCTGCTTCCCTGCCATCGCGCTCGGTCGCCCGACGTTCCAGAAAACCAAGTTTCTGCAAACCGTCGAGTGTGCGGCTGGCCGTCGAGCGAGAAATCGCCAGTTCTTCCGCCAGTTCACTTTGCAACAGACCGGGACGTGCCAGCACTACGCGCAACATGAACGCTTGCGATGGCGTCAAGCCAAAAGGCTTGAATGCCGTTGCCCATTCACGCTCCAGCAAACGTGCCAGCGCGGTCGTATTGAAGTAAAGGCAGTGATCGAACATGCAGCAATACTAGTTCAATATAATTCGCTATGCAATCAATATTTGATTTCAATGATGATGCGACCAGGTGCCATCGGTGGACGCCAGATAGGATTCGACGGCCTCTTTTTGTCCGGTTGCATAACGGCGAACTTCACCGCAATCGCAAATGCCCATGTATGGCTGTATATGCGAGCACGCAGAGACTTTTTGCAAAAACACTTTGACGGACTTCTGGCATTGCGTGCATTTGAACGTCAGGATTCGAGCAGGTTTGTTAGTCATGATGAAAAGGAAAAAAGGTAAATCAGGCTATGCCGAGGCGCCACAGCGAAGTGACTTCTCTTGAGCGTGCCGCATGGAGGAGATCGCTGACATCGGTTGCACGACCATGCACGGGGCGCGTATCCATCCGGTCGATCACCTTGAGTCCAGCCGTGGTGATCATGTCCAGCAAGGTTTGGCGCGAGCGCAATTGCAGATGTTCTGCCAGATCCGAAAGAATCAGCCACCCCTCGCCTTGCGGTTCCAGATGCGCGGCGAGCCCATCGAGAAATCCGCGCAACATGCGACTGTCCGGATCGTAAATCGCATGTTCAATTGCTGCATTCGGGCGTGCCGGCAACCACGGCGGATTACAAACGATCAACGGTGCCCTTCCTGCTGGGAAAAGATCGGCTTCGATGAGTTCGACTTGATCGGTATAGTGCAGACGCGCGACATTGGCGTTGGCACAAGCCAGGGCACGCGCATCGCAATCCGTTGCCACAATCTTGTCAACACCTCGCTTTGCCAGTAACGCCGCAATCACGCCGGTGCCGGTACCAATATCGAAGGCCAACTTGGTACTCGGCAGCGACGCTTGCGCAATCAAATTCAGATATTCGCCACGTACCGGAGAAAACACGCCATAGCAAGGATGAATACGTGCACCAAGTGTAGCAATCTCGACACCCTTCCGATGCCATTCGTGCGCACCGATCAACCCGAGAATTTCGCGCAATGACACGACGTAAGGCGTATCGACGGCGCCATACGCTTCCAGACAGGCTTCACGAATGACAGGCGCGCGGCGCAACGCCAGCTTGTGATCGGCATCGACTTCCATCAATAGCATGCCGAGCGTACGTGCCCGTTGCGCCTGCGCCTGCCGATGCAAATTGAATGCATCGCGCGGATCATCCGACGTTTTACGCGGCTTGCGTTCGATACGTCGTGTCATCGCCTGCAACAACTGGCGCGCATTTTGATAGTCCCCGCGCCACAGCAAACCGGTTCCTTCCGACGCCAACCGAAATGCCGTATCGGCCGTCAAAGTATCGTCTACCGATAACAAGCGTTTTGGTGGCTTGATACCGCTTTCGGATTGCCAGCGCACAGTACGTTCGACCTCTCCTTCATGCCAGGAAATCGTGGAAACGTCGTTTGCGGCATGCTGGTCGGCAGAAACTGTCATGAATAAAGGTAGGAACAAAGAAGGCAGCATTGTGGACCAAGGCGGCAATTTAGGGAAATCCCGCCAGAAACCATGTCATATCGTGCAAAAGTGCTTTCGATATGGCGCTTGCAGGCGGCGTCTGAACATGGGAATAACAGCAATGTTATCATTTTGAAAATTATGTAGCGGCGTCGGGCATCCCTTTTGTGTCTTTACCATCAAGCTAACAGCAAATGAAATGCCGCTCTATTTCCTGAATGCAATCCTATAAGCACGTGCGACAATCGGCCTTACTCTGCCCTTACCTCGTTTAAGACGAGGTCATCAATCTGACAGATGAAATTCAAGGATTACTACGCCACTCTTGGCATTACGCGCAATGCCACGCCGGAGGCCATTAAAAAGGCCTACCGAAAATTGGCACGCCAGTACCATCCGGATATCAGTCGCGAGCCGTTGGCAGAATTGCGATTCAAGGAAGTCGGCGAAGCATACGCAATCCTGCGTGATCCTGAAAAGCGTTTTCAGTACGACCAAACCTACGCTCCCTACGCAGCGCAGGAAGAAGCCCCCGCGCCACGTGCCAGCCGCAGTTATGGCGACACATCCCGCCCTACCAATGCGAACGCACGTCCGGGCGAAGAGAACTTTGGCAACATCCTCGACGAAATGCTGCGCCGCCCCGGTAATGAAGCGCCAAAGACACGCGGCTTGCATGTGCACGGCAACGATCAGCGAGCCAAGGTACAGATCGATCTGGAAGACAGTTTCCGCGGTGCCGTTCGCAGCATTTCGATTCCCACTTACGTAACGGACAATGACGGCATGCCGATGGTCGGCAAACGCATGCTCAAGGTCAGCATTCCCCGTGGCATCCGCGGCGGGCAGGTATTGCGCCTCGCCGGACAGGGCCACGCAGGCATCGGTGATGGCAAGCCCGGCGATCTGTATCTGGAGGTGGTGATCCGCCCGCATCGGCAATTCCGCATCGACGGACGCGATCTCTACGTCGATGTGCCCCTGACAGCACAGGCGGCAGCCGATGGCACCTCGGTTGAAGTCCCGACGCCGGAAGGCACAATCCAGTTGTTTGTACCGGCTGGATCCAGCGCCGGTCGCAAACTGCGTGTACGTGGCAAAGGCATTCCTGGCGATCCAGCCGGGGATCTGTATGCCGTCATCACGACAGCATCCGTCCCATTGCATACGGCAATGGCCAAGCGCGCCTATCGTGCGCTCAAGGCTGCATTCGATTTTTCACCGCGAACCAATTCCGATCGTTGATGCCTGACAGGCATCGTCTTTACACACTCGAATTTGTGCAGATGACGCTCAGGCCGAATGCAAACTGACGTTATACTTGCCGCAGAGACTCATCAAATTCAACAACAAAAACAGAAAAGATCTACATGCCATACGAAGTCGTCGATACACTCCTATCCCCTGAAGGTCGCCTGGACATTCTTTCGAAAGCCGAAGTGCAACGCCTGCTGGATACCAGTCACGGTGGGCTGTATCAGTTGTTCAGAAATTGTGCGCTCGCCGTGCTGAACACGGGCAACGATACCGATGATGCGAAGGAACTGCTCGATCATTACGAATCCTTTCAGATCAACATCATTCAGCGCGAGCGCGGCATCAAGCTCGAATTGAAAAATGCGCCGGGCACGGCGTTTGTTGACGGCATCATGATCAAGGGGATTCACGAACATCTGTTTTCCGTGCTGCGTGACATTCTGTTCACGCATGATGAAATTCTCAGCAACCCGACCTTCGATCTGGCGTCTTCGACCGGCATCACCGATTCCGTCTTCCACATCCTGCGTAATGCCAACGTCTTGCATCCGCACCTAAATCCGAATCTGGTGGTGTGCTGGGGCGGTCACTCGATTTCGCGCGACGAATACGAATACACGAAGAAAGTCGGCTATGAAATCGGCTTGCGCGGCATGGATATCTGCACGGGTTGCGGCCCCGGTGCGATGAAAGGCCCGATGAAAGGCGCCACCATCGGTCATGCCAAGCAACGTCTGGCGACTGGACGCTATCTGGGTATTTCAGAACCCGGCATCATCGCGGCGGAAGCGCCCAATCCCATCGTCAACGATCTGGTGATCATGCCGGACATCGAAAAGCGTCTGGAAGCCTTCGTTCGTACCGGGCACGGCATCGTCGTTTTTCCTGGCGGCGCGGGTACGGCAGAAGAAATCCTGTACATCCTCGGCATTCTCCTTCACCCGGACAATGCCAACGTTCCCTTCCCGCTGATTTTCACCGGCCCTGCCGGTTCGGCCGATTACTTCCGCCAGATCGACCATTTCATCGGTGTAACGCTCGGCAGCGAAGCACAAAAACGTTACAAGATCATCGTCGATGATCCGGCAGAAGTGGCGCTGGAAATGCTGCGCGGCATTGCAGAAGTCCGCGCATTCCGTAAAAGCAAGGGCGACGCCTACTATTACAGCTGGACGCTCAAGATCGATCACGCGTTCCAGCAACCGTTCGAGCCTACGCATGACAACATGCGCAACCTGTCTTTGCACAAGAATCAGGCAACGCATTTGCTGGCAGCCAATCTGCGACGCGCGTTTTCGGGTGTGGTGGCCGGCAATGTCAAGGAGAGCGGAATTCGTGCAATTGAACAGCACGGGCATTTCGAAATCAGTGGCGATCGCGAAATCATGGAACCGATGGATGCCTTGCTGGCTTCATTCGTCAAGCAAAGCCGCATGAAACTGCCGGGCAAGACTTATACGCCCTGCTATCGCATCATCAAGTAAGCAGACAAAGCGGGAAACCGATATCGCCACCACCTGATGCCGCCGTCAAACACCGTCGGCGGTATCCAGCAACGATTCGATTGCCCGGTCAAACACCGGTGCCGTTTCGGCCATGCAGACGGAACCCTCGCGCAACGCCTTGATCAAGGCGATCGACGAATAGATCAGCAGGCGCGGTGGTTCGCTCTGCCCTGCCAGCCGGAAAAGATAGAACAACTGCTTGGCATCGCTCGATAACAAGGTCGCCGCCTGATAGGCATCCTGCACCCAGCACTCGACCGGGGCGCCAGGAAGAAACGTCGATAACCACTGGATATCGGTATTGAGCAAGGTGCCGACGTCGCGATCAAAATGCACATGGGCGAGCACGTTGAATTTATTCAGCGCTGCACGCAGATGATCTTCCGGCATGGTCGGTGCATGGATTGTCGGCGCATCGAGCTCACCCAAGGACGACAGATTCAACGCCGAGAAATGCCGATGCAATTCGGTCATCGATAACACGGGCTTGATCTGTTCCGACTGCATCGGTCGCAGGGCCCCTGTATGCAACTCGACCAGCGTATCTAGCTGCGCGCGAATCGCTTCCTCGGAAAGACCGATCAGTTGCAAGCCACTCTTGATGCGTTGCACCAGCGTCAACACCAGACGCATCAAACGATTACGATCGGCTGCACCTACCGGCTGCACGCTCCACAGCAAATCCGGGACGACGGCAAGATAAGGCTGGCTGTCTATATCGTCCCGCGCTTCGACATGTACGAGTACTCTGCTCCACGTAGAGAGAACGAAATCGATGACGCGTGGATCGGTTTGCACGCCGAGCAAGCGTTCGCGCAAGGCATTGGCCATCTGTACCGTAGGCGCGTCCTGCGTTTCTTGTGCACCACCATCGAGTAAACGTAGCGCAGCAATTGCACGCACCGCTTGCTCATCGGCTTCAGTCAGAACCTTTTCTACGGCACGATTGAAGTGTTCGAGCGCATCGCTGAAGATGCCGGCATCCTCATCGAAATTGCGCAGGATACTGTCCACCACGCGCTGCATCTCGTCACGAATACCCTTGCCGATCGGCGAATTGGATGACAAGCCGGTTGCTACCGTCACCATGCGGTTGACGAGCAGGCGTGCCGGATGGTCAGGTTGCTGCAGCAGACGCGGTGCCAGCAAGGTCACCTTCATGAACGGCACTTGCAATTGCAGGATAGGCGCGCGGAACGAGCGCAATACGGCTTTCTCGTTCCCAATGTAGGTAAACAGCGTACTGACCATGTCCACTGCCACACGCTCAAGCTCGCCAAGCTTTTCATTGGACAACGATGCCTGCAGATTCAGGCGACTTGCCAATTCGTGCGCCACTTCCTGCGAATTGACGCTGGCAAGATCGCGTTGCATACGCGCCAAACGTGAAAATAATGGAAGCTGCGTGCGCGATTTATCGACTGGCTCTGGGTGGTACGGCGTAGCTGGAACGCCCTCGGGATAACGCGGATTGGGCGGAATTCGACCCGGCGTGGCCTGATTGAAAATCTTCCAGACGAAATCCTGCAAGGCGGTCTGCGTATCAACTGGCTGTGGCTCCAGCATGTTTGGCCCATCTTCTGATACCGGTTTCAACAAACCTAGTAGCCGCTCCAGCAGTGGCGATGGCACGACCACCGACTGTCCTTCAGCGGCACTCTGCGCAAAGGCCACTGCCGGAAAGGCGCTATTCTGCAAAGCAGTATGCTGAAAAATCGTGGTCGACATGGCCGTTGCCGGAAAACCGCCCGCCTGAAAAGCCGTGGCTGGAAACGCCTGCATGGCCGAAGGCTGCACGGCATGCTCCTGCGCCATCTGGCGATCGCGTCGTGTCACGGCAGATGGGCGGGCTACCAGCCGCGCATGCACCCCATTCGATTCAAAGACTTCACGGATTGCGGAAAAATAGTCGGGCAGATGCGAGGCCAGCGCACCGGACAAATGGTCAAACAGCATTGTGCAAATGTCGGTCGTCGCCGTCATCTCGATCAGCACATCGTGCAAGGCACGTGCCATCAAATAGGGACGAAACGGATTCTCGCGCTCGCGAATGTCGCTCTCGTTATGCAACTGCGCGATCATCAGATTGAGGCGTGACAGGCTGTGCTGATCGGCCTCACGCAAGCGCAATACCCGACGCTCGACTTCCATCTGGCGTACCACCGATTGCTCATCGACCAGCGTCAGACTGTCTACCGACACATTGCGCATGCCGGGGCGCAAATCGCGATACATGGTCTGCATGCCGCGATCCAGATGGGCATCGTATTTTTCCTTCAGGCGCTGCAGAAAATTTCGTCCCTGTGTTTCGAGGAAATCGCGCGATAGTGTGGCGGTTTTCTGCTCAGCCGGTGAACGAGCAACGGGAATCTGCTGCGCCAGACTGGCACGTGCATCTTGCAGCATCTCTGCCGTCAATACGGAAAAGCGGAACTGCGCACGTTCCCTGGCAAGCAAAATAACGGGGTTGATAGCTGGCATTGAAGTTCGGCTTTTCACGAATACCCGTGAATGGGAGGCGAAGTGGCGTACTCCAACCTATCGTCGACGCGACGCCGACGTGCATGGAGTGTACCGCAATTCCCTTCTGTCAAAGCACGCAGCATGCCTGAACGTTGCGCAAATCACGAGGTTTTTGCTACACCTTCACACAGAAGCGTTTTTCATGATTTCACATGCATGTATGATGAGACGTCCGAAACTCATGCATGTCCATGGCGACCATTCTCAATAGCCGACTCGCAAAATTGCGTGCCATCGTCATCGACGACATGCGCAGCATGCGGGAAAATATCCGTGGCCAGCTAGGCCAGCTAGGCATCGAACAGGTTGATCAGGCGGCGACACCTGATGATGCGCTCAAGCTGATCGGCAACCGCAATTACGACGTCATCGTCTGCGATTACAACCTCAACAAACAAACCAACGGCCAGCAGCTTCTTGAATACCTGCGCTCGCAAGGCTTGCTGCCCCCGACTGCCATGTTTTTCATGGTGACTGCCGAAAGCAGTTACGGCAGCGTCGCCAGCGCTGCCGAGTTCCAGCCGGACGCCTATCTGGTCAAGCCACTGACAGGTGGCCGCATCGCCGACCGCATTGAACGCCTGCTGGACAAGCAGCAGATCCTCAATCCGATCACCGAACGCTTGCGCAAGAAAGATCGCAGCGGTGCCATTACCGAATGCGACAAGGTCTTGCAAACGCACCCCAAGTGGATCGTGGACATACTCAAACTCAAGGGTACGACTCTGCTGGAGTCCGGTCGTACGGAAGAAGCGCGCGAAGTCTACGAACAGGCACTCGCCTTGCGTAACGATCTGGTGTGGGCGCAACTCGGGTTGGCGCGTTGCGAACAAGCGGCAGGCAAACTCGAAGCCGCTCGCCAGACCGTTACCGATATTCTCGACAAGAACAACCAGTTCATCGCCGCCCATGACCTGATGGCACAGATCGCCGAAGCCGAGGGCCGTGATCAGGATGCGCTGCATGCGCTCAACGCTTCCTACAACGTCATTCCTTCAGCTCGTCGTAGCAGACTGGTCGGCGATGCCGCCTACCGTGTCGGCAATCTCGATCAGGCATGTACGGCATTCAGCCAGGCGATCAACCACACGCGCGGTTCGCTGACCGCACAACCATCCGATGCTTTGTCATTGGCGCAAGTCCACGTGGACATGAACGAACCGACGCTGGCACTCGGCGTTCTGGAAACTGCCGCCAACATCCATCGCGAAGCGCCCGGCTTTGCCGAACGCCATGCCACGATTGCCGCGCAGGCGTTCGGCCGGCTCGGCGATCTGCAATCAGCGCAAGCTGCATTTGCCAGCGCAAAGGAACTCAGCGGTACCTTGCGCGCCGATCAGCACGCCATTGCACTGGCCAAAGCAGCGTTGCATGCCGGCTTGGTCGAAGAAGGCAAGCGCATTCTCGCCAAGGCGATCAAGGCCGATCACGAAAACAGTCGATTGGTCGCTGCTGCACGCAAGGCGCTCGAAGACACGGGACACGGCGCGCTAATTCAAAGCGTGATTGACGACGCCATCAGCGAAGGGGCCTTGATCGTGGACGAAGCCAACAAGCTGATGCGCGAAGGCCGGTTCGATGCCTCGCTCGCAAAACTGGAAGAAGCCATGCAGGCTACCCCGGAAAATACCGGCCTGTTGCTGGCTGCCGCGCAATTGCATTTGCTCTGGATGAGTCAGAAAGGCTTGGACCGCACTTACGTCGAACGCGTCAATACCTATTTGAATCAATTGGATCGGCTCATGCCCAATAGTGAACGTGTGGCCAAGATGGCGCGCTTCCTGCGCGAGACACTACTGCGCGGCAACGGTGAATCCTGATGGACAAGCAGTTGACCGCCCTCATCGTGCACGATCTCAAGAACGCGCTTGGCGTTCTTGAAGGCGATCTGGCCTTGCTGAAGGACGCGCCAGACCGAACGCGTGCCACACACGCCCATGCACAATGCGTCGCTCTGCGGGAAAGACTGATCGGCTTTCTCACGCTGTACAAGGCGGAAGAGCAAGGGTTGCTGGCACGTATCGATGCCGTCTGCCCCGAGGATTTTCTGCAAAGTCTGCTTGCGGAGCATGTGAGCCAGCGCCCTGAATTGCATATCACATTGACCGATAACGCTATGCAGCCGGTCGCTTTCTTCGACGAATACCTGGTTGAATTGGCACTCGAAGCCGCGCTGCAAAATGCAGACCGCTTTGCGCATTCGACGATCGTCGTCAGTTGCATACGGGAAGATGGTGATCTGCTCTTTAGCATTACCGATGACGGTCCCGGACTTTCTGCAACGGAGGACAAACCTTCTACCGGTCTTGGCATGACGCTCTGCAAAGCCATTGCTGAAGCACACCGTAATGGCGACCGCAGAGGCAGCGTGCAATTGGAAAATGCAGCAGATGGCGGCGCATGTTTTACCCTGCGCCTGCCTTGAACTTCGACGTCAAAAAAAAATAAAAAAGCCGGCGTGCAGCCGGCTTTTTTGCGATTACAACGTCTTCAATCATTCTTGACGACGATACTCGGAAACTTGGAGGTCATGTCCTTGGCTTTTTCCGCCACCTTGACCGCGATCTTGCGGGCGATTTCCTTGTACACCAGCGCGATCGGGCCATCGGGTTCGGCGACCACGGTTGGCCTGCCCGAATCTGCCTGCTGGCGAATCGACATCGTCAGCGGCAACTTACCCAAGAAATCGACACCAAAATCCGCGCACATCTTCTCGCCGCCGCCTTCACCGAAGATCGCTTCGACATGGCCGCAGTTGGAGCAGACATGCGTGCTCATGTTTTCGACAATGCCGAGAATCGGAATGCCGACCTTTTCGAACATCTTCAGACCCTTGCGCGCATCCAGCAAGGCTATATCTTGCGGTGTGGTCACGATAACGGCACCCGTGACCGGCACTTTTTGCGACATTGTCAATTGCACGTCGCCCGTGCCAGGCGGCATGTCCACCACCAGGTAATCGAGATCGCGCCAGTTAGTCTGATCCAGCAACTGCGTCAGTGCCTGTGTGACGATCGGGCCGCGCCATACCATCGGCTCATCGGGATCGATCATGAAACCGATACTCGAAACCTGCAAACCGTGGTTTTGCATCGGTTCCATGGTTTTGCCATCCAAGGTTTCCGGACGGCCGGAAATACCCATCATCATCGGTTGCGACGGACCATAAATATCCGCATCCAGAATGCCGACCTGTGCGCCTTCGGCAGCCAATGCCAAGGCCAGATTCACCGACGTTGTCGATTTGCCCACACCACCCTTGCCCGAGGCAACAGCAATGATGTTTTTTACATTACTCATGAGCTTGACGCCACGCTGTACGCTGTGCGCCACGATCTTCATGGTCACATTTGCCGTGATGCTGCCGATGCCGTCCAGCTTGCTCAAAGCCGCTTCGACTGCCTGACGAATCGGTTCGATCTGACTCTTGGCTGGATATCCAAGCTCGACATCCAGCGTGACATTATTGCCATCGACCTGAATATTGCGTGCAGAACGGCTGCTGATCAGATCCTTGCCCGTGTTCGGGTCGATCACCGTAGCCAGTGCGGCCTTGACTGTTTCTATCGTGATGCTCATTGCCTCTCCTGAAAGATTTGTGCAAGTCTAAACTAATTGCTCGCTGACCGCTGACAGAATGGCATGCGTGCATAGGTGAAAAAAGCCTATCTTGAGACTGGCACCAACAGCCGCACATAGTCGACAAATCCACCCAAACAGCATGACGTTCATTCGACGGCATCCTGCGAAGCCCTTACAATAGAGGGGTTCAAGAAATTCGCCATGACAGAAAAGATCATTCCGCTTGCCGACCTGAGGTATCAGAACACGATACCCGTCATTCCAGCCCGCCTTGAAACACCAACCGGCCTGCTGGCGGATCGTCGTGCGCGCCCTCTACATGATTTGCGCATTTCCGTCACCGATCGCTGCAACTTTCGATGCGTCTATTGCATGCCGAAGGAAGTGTTCGACAAGGATTACGCCTATCTGCCGCACAATTCCTTGCTGACGTTCGAGGAAATCGCCCGTGTCGCCGCGCTCTTTGTCGAGCATGGCGTGGAAAAGATCCGCCTGACCGGTGGCGAGCCGCTGCTGCGCAAAAACATCGAACGCCTGATCGAAATGCTGGCGGCGCTGCGTACGCCGGATGGTCGCGAGCTTGATCTCACGCTCACCACCAATGGTTCGCTGCTGGCACGCAAGGCACAATCGCTCAAGGATGCCGGTCTGAAACGCGTCACCGTTTCGCTGGATGCGCTTGACGATGCCGTTTTCAAGAAAATGAACGATGTCGACTTCGCAGTTTCGGACGTACTCCAAGGTCTGGAAGTCGCCCATCAGGTCGGCCTTGGCCCAATCAAGGTCAACATGGTCGTCAAGGGCGGCATGAATGACCAGGAAATCGTGCCGATGGCGCGATACTTCAAAGATAGCCCGTTCATCCTGCGCTTCATCGAATACATGGATGTTGGCAGCTCCAATGGCTGGAAAATGGATGAAGTGATCCCTTCTCAAGAAGTCATTCGTCGCATTGGCGCCGCCATGCCGCTCGAACCGGTTTCGGCCAATTATGTGGGTGAAACCGCAGACCGCTGGCGCTATGTCGATGGCGGTGGCGAGGTTGGTGTCATATCCAGTGTGACGCAGGCATTTTGCAGCGACTGTACGCGCGCCCGTCTGTCGACCGAGGGCAAGCTTTACACCTGTCTTTTTGCAACCAGCGGCCACGATTTGCGTACACTGCTGCGCAACGGCAATAGCAACGCCGAAATTTCCACCGTGATCGGCAACATCTGGCGCAATCGCGACGATCGCTATTCGGAAGTACGCACCGCCGATACAGCTGCCTTGCGTGCAGAACGCAAGGTCGAAATGTCCTACATCGGCGGCTGATCGTTTTCCAAGGCTGAACACCATGGATCATGCCAACATCACCGGACTGATACTCGCTGGCGGCCAAGGCACCCGCATGGGCGCGGTCGACAAGGGGCTGCAAGCACTCAACGGCCAACCATTGGTCGCACATGTGCTGCAACGTCTGGCACCCCAGGTCGGCCCGATCATGCTCAATGCCAATCGCAATCTGGATGACTACCGTCAGTTCGGCGTTCCCGTGATTACCGATTTGCAGGATGATTTCGCCGGGCCACTTGCTGGTTTGCAGGCGGGATTGCATGCCTGCAAAACGGAATTTTTGGTTACGGCTCCCTGTGATTCGCCATTTCTTCCAGACGATTTGGTCCAACATCTTTCCACGGCATTGTTGGAACGCGAAGCCGATATCGCTGTGGCCATGACTGGTGAAGGCGACAATCTGCAGCAACATCCTGTGTTCTGCCTGCTACGCAGTTCCTTGCGCGATCATCTGGATGAGTATCTGCGCGAAGGCAACCGCAAATTCTCGCTATGGTTCAAATCCCTGTTGGTGGTTGATGTGTATTTCGACGACGAGCAGGCATTTCTCAATATCAACACGGTGGACGAATTGCGCCAGCACGACCGCCAAGGGTAAGCCTCACCATGAATTTACGTTCCGCCTATCTTCTCAATCAGCAGAATCTCGATGCGCTCGATGACGAGGCCGAGCCATCTACACCGACTGATGCTGACGAATACAAGACCGTGCGCAATCTCGAAGACGTTATCAGTTGCCTGTCTGACTATGATCCCGAAGCAGTACCGGTAAGTCAGGCGCAGGACATTATCCGCACATTCGTTCAGCCCATCCATGCCATCGAGAAGGTTGCCATTCGCAGCGCGCTCGACCGCGTGCTGGCTGCCGACATCATGTCGCCGATCAATGTGCCGGCCCACGATAACTCCGCGATGGATGGCTATGCCCTGCGTGGCGCAGATCTGCAAAATGAAGACCGTGTTTTCAAGATCGTCGGCAAAGCCTTTGCAGGCCACGCATACGATGGGACTGTTGGCCCCGGTGAATGCGTACGTATCATGACAGGCGCCGTCATGCCGCGCGGTTGCGATACGGTAGTGCCACAAGAATTCACACGCGAGGCCAGCGACACGCACATGCGCCTTCCCGCCAATGCGGTCAAGGCCGGCGACAATCGCCGCCTGGCTGGAGAAGATCTGGCAATCGGCTCTGTCGCGTTGCCAAAAGGACGTATCGTGCGTCCGGCCGATCTTGGTCTCATGGCATCACTGGGCGTAGCCGAAGTCGCCGTACAACGGCGTCTGCGCGTGGCGTTCTTTTCCACCGGCGATGAGCTGCGCTCGGTCGGTGAACCGCTGGACGAAGGCTGCGTCTACGACAGCAACCGTTACACGCTATACGGCATGTTGCACCGCCTCGGCTGCGACATCATCGACATGGGCGTCGTCCCCGACAATCCGGTGACGATGGAAGCTGCGTTCCGCCAGGCTTGCGAACATGCCGATGCCGTCATCACTTCCGGTGGCATATCGGTTGGCGACGCCGATTACACGCGTGACATGATGGCGGCACTGGGCGGCGAAGTACTTTTCTGGAAACTGGGCATGCGCCCCGGTCGTCCGATGGCTTTCGGTCGCATTACCTCTGGCGGGCGCCCAGCTTATCTGTTCGGACTGCCTGGCAATCCGGTAGCCGTGATGGTGAGCTTCTATTTCTTTGTGCGCGATGCCTTGCTGCGCATGATGGGCGCATCGGCCGTGGCGCCGCTACCGCTCCTCAAAGTCAGATCAAAGGCAAACATTCGTAAACGCCCAGGCCGAACCGAATTCCAGCGCGGTATCCTGTCGCATGCAGATGATGACCAGCAAGAAGTGTTGCTGACCGGCGCGCAAGGCTCGGGCATCCTGCGCTCAATGGCGGAAGCGAACTGTATTGTAGTACTCGGGCACGATCAGGGGGAGGTCAAGGCTGGCGATATGGTTGACGTCATCCTTTTCCACGGTCTACTCTGATTGCTGAGATGACACCCTTGAGGTGGATGATGAGCAAGAAAAAATGCTGTAAAAGCAAGAAACCCTGCAAGGATTGCCCACGCAACAAGAGGAAGCGGGATCTCGACGCAGGCTGACTGCCATTGCAGTGATCTCAGTGCCGACTATCCATCGGCACGTATCAGCATAAAAATAAGAACTGTTCGTGGTGCAGCAGACTGGGAGGACATCATGGAAGAACCGAGATCGGTGACCGATCCGCTATTGCTTGCCGAGCGTCTGGCAAAACCCGTTTCCATTCCGCCCCGCCCTGCACTGCTCATCGCCCTTCAGCATGAAATTGCCAAGGACGATCCTCACTTGCGCAAGATCGCCTCGCTGATTCAGCGTGATGCGGGCATCAGCGGCAACCTGCTTGCCATCGCCAATTCTGCCGTGTTCAATTTGCGTCAACATGTCAATTCTGTCGAAGATGCCATCACGCTAATCGGATTGAATACCTGCGCGGCGATCATTACGCGTCTACTGGCGCGACGGGCACTCGGCAATGGCAAGCAGATGATGCCGCGCTTCTGGGATGTTTCTGAAAAACGTTCACGGGGCATGATGTTCGTGGCGCAATCCACGCGTGCCACGTCGCCGCATCTCGCCTATCATTTTGGCCTGTTTTCAGACATCGGCATTCCGGTATTGATGGCGTCATTTCCGGATTACGTGGACACGCTCGCTTTGGCGAATCAAATAGAGAAAGCCGGTTTTCTGGAAATCGAAGACAACCGGCATCGCATCAACCATGCGCTGGTTGGTGCCAAACTGGCTGATCACTGGGGAACAGACTCCCACGTGGTACAAGCAATCCGGCAGCATCATGCGCACCAAATCCTCAGCGATGCCGACTGTGCGCAACAGGTACGCAATCTGATTGCACTCTTTTTCCTGGTGGATCGTGCAATTCAGGAGTATCGCCACGCATCTTCCGTCGAATGGCAGGAAGGTGGCGAAGCGGCAATTTCAACCTTGGGGCTGCAAGAAAACGATGCTGACGACCTGTGCGAAGAAATAAAACGGCAGTTCCTTCAGCCCGCAGTCGGTTGACTGCTCGATAAACAAGCTCAGAGCTTGCCCGCCTTCTTCAGTCGGTAAGTCAACCCCTCAACGATATCCTTCGCATTTGCCTCGCGTGCAAAATCGATCGCCGTCATGCCCTGCTGATTCTTCAGAGATGCATCGGCACCAGAATCGAGCAGCAGTTTGACCATCAAAATGTCTCCCGCACGCGCCGCCATCATCATCGGCGTTGTGTCGTTAGGCGACAACGCATCGACATTGGCAGAACGTTCGATGAGTAGCCTGGCGATATCCTTGTCACCCGAGGCTGCGGCGTAATGCAACGGCGTCCAGCCATCGCGATTGACGGCGGCACCTTTGGCCAACAGCATGTTCACGGCCTCACGATTGGCCTTGAACGCAGCAATCATCAATGCAGTATCGCCATTACTGGAACTGGCTTCCAAATTGATGCGAGGCGAATTGATGAGCAAGGGAATGACGGTTAGCGATTTTTCTCGTAAGGCAAGAATCAACCCCGTATCGCCACGCTCGGCCTCAATGGTATTCGGGTCGAAACCACGCTTGAGCAAAGCGTCAACGGTGCGCCCGTCATCCATCTTCACCGCCTTGAAGAAATCGTCATACGAACTGCCGAAAGCGAGCGATGGCAGCAGTGAAACGAGTGCGCCAGCTGCGCAGGCCTGTAGCACGGTTCTGCGCGTAGCGGAAAAGAGAAAACGTGGAATGACCATGAAGCCCCCTTAATGAGCGATCTTGAAAAGTCGGAAGAAATTTTGGGTCGTCTGGCGTGCCACCTGATCAAGCGGCACCTCTTTCAACATGGCGATATATTCGGCGACATGGCGCACCAGACCGGGCTCGTTCATCTTGCCGCGAAATGGTACGGGTGCCAGGTAAGGCGAATCAGTTTCGATCAGCATGGATTCGAGCGGGACTTCCCGCGCCACGGCCTGCAGTTCCTTCGCGCTTTTGAATGTCACGATGCCGGAAAACGAAATATAGAATCCCATCTCCATTGCCGCCCTCGCCACTTCCAGCGATTCTGTAAAACAGTGCATGACGCCTGCCGCGCCCCCCGCATCGGTTCCAGCCCCCTCTTCGCGCATGATGCGAATCGTGTCTTCCGAAGCAGCGCGGGTATGAATGATCAAGGGCTTGCCGGTTGCCCGCGAAGCGCGTATGTGGGTGCGGAAACGTTCACGCTGCCATTCCAGATCACCTTCAAGACGATAGTAATCCAGGCCGGTTTCACCAATGGCGACGATGCGCGGGTTATCTGCCAGACGAATCAGGTCATCGACGCTCGGCTCGGGCGTATCTTCGTAATCGGGATGGACGCCAACCGACGCATAGATATGTGGGTAGGTTTCGGCAAGCTGCAGGATGTCGGGAAAGGTCGGCAAATCACAAGACACGCACAATGCATGCGTGACCTTGTTTTCTTCCATCTTGCCGAGAATCTCCGGCATGCGAGCGGCCAGCTCGGGGAAGTTGATGTGGCAATGGGAATCGATATACATGGGCGATATTGTACGCGCCATGTGATTTTGGCGCGCTCATGCGGCGCTTCGCATCATGCATCCACGCGCCTGCCGACGATCACCAGATCGAGCTCGACATCTTCCATCAACGCAATTCGCGGCATTTGTGCCCAGCGGACAAAACCGCATGATGCGAACAAGCCAAGGCTGGGCTCGTTTTGCCCGAAAATGAGACCAACCAAGGTATGCACATGCAGAGTGGGCGCTGCGGCGATGGCCTGCATCAACAAATAACGACCACAGCCATAACCACGCATCGTTTCATCCACATACAACGATATTTCCGCCGTATGCCGATAGGCAGCGCGAGGATTGAAGTTGGAAAATGATAACCAGGCGACGACACGCTTGTCGTGTTCGACCACCCAGATGGGGCGTGTTTGCGGATCATGTGCTTGAAACCAGGGCGTGCGTGCGGCAACCGTCACCGGCTCAAGATCAGCCGTGATTGCGCGCGAAGTTATTGTGCTGTTGTAGATATCGACAATCGCCGGCAAGTCCTCCAATTGCGCAAGACGATGCGTAAATGACATGCTCGGGAAATTGTTAGAGCGTATGCGTGGCGCGCGATGAACCAAGCGCGGCGCCGAGCAGTTCCTCGATACGCTGCTTGACACGCTGCCCACTTTCGTCGGCAGAAAACTGCACGCCAATACCCTGTGCCTTGTTGTTGTTTGCGCCAGCCGGCGTGATCCAGGCGATCTTGCCAGCGATCGGATATTTGGTCGGATCATCGAGCAAGGTGAGAATCAGATAGATTTCATCACCGACCTTATATTGGCGAGTCGATGGCACGAAGATGCCGCCATTGGTGATGAAAGGCATGTATGCCGCGTAGAGCGCCGATTTTTCCTTGATCGGCAACGAAAGAACCGATGGTCGTACAGCAGGATTACCGGATGTTGAATTCGTCAGCGACATGACACGGAAACCTTTCAGGAAAAAATGGCGGTGTATTCGAGCAGCATGTCTTCCACAAACAGCTTGGGCGACAAGGGATGCTCGGCGATCGCGCGGCGCTCACCGATCGCCTTTTGCGCTTGCAG
This sequence comes from uncultured Oxalicibacterium sp., assembly GCF_913776015.1. Taxonomy (GTDB): domain Bacteria; phylum Pseudomonadota; class Gammaproteobacteria; order Burkholderiales; family Burkholderiaceae_D; genus Oxalicibacterium. The sequence goes on from NZ_CAJYMD010000010.1 coordinate 46,572, forward strand.
AACCGCAGCCGTTTCGACACGCTCGGCGACACGCGCCAGCTCTTTGCGATAGCGCGGGTAATAACGAACCCGATCCGACAGCTTGCACGCCAAAACATCGTACAACCATCGCTGTTGCCATGTCACCAGCGACAACACCGGCGTTTTCTGCAAGGCATCGGCGGTTTTGAGTGCGCCTTCGACCGATGGTTGCGCCAGTTGCCGCAGCAGCAAATCCATGGCTTCCCGATTTTCGTTCTGCGACGCTTCCAGCGCTGCCAGAGGTGCCCCGCCCTCTTCGGCCAACCAACTTTCAGCATCGCGCAAATCTTGCGCCGATAGCCATTGCAGCGCCTGTGCATGCTCGGGCATGGGCAAGGCAAACTTGCGACAACGCGAGAGAATGCTCGGCAACAGGCGATCCAGTCCATTGCTCACCAACAGAAACACCGTATGCGGTGGCGGCTCCTCCAGCATCTTGAGCAGGGAATTGGCAGCCGCCGTATTCAACGCCTCGGCCGGATGCAGCAGGACAACGCGCACGCCGGATCGGTGCGTCGAAATATTCATGAAATCGCCAAGCGCCCGCACCTGATCAATCTTGATATCTTTCGAAGGTGCCTTGGTGGATTTGGCTTTCTTGCTTTCGCCCTCGTCTTCGCCTTCCGTCGCGTCATCTTCAAGCGCTTCTGGACGTACGCGGCGATAGTCGGGATGACTGTATTGTGCAAACCAGCCGCAGGCGTCACAGCTTCCGCAAGCATGACCCTGGGTGGTGGGTGTTTCACACAGCAATGCCGCAGCACATGCTTCGGCAAACGCCGTCTTGCCGGTTCCTTGCGGGCCATGAAACAGAATGGCGTGCGGCAAACGTTCGCGCAATTGCTGCCACTGCTCCCAAGCCGCGTGATGCCAGGGATAAAGCGCTGAGCCCGTTGTAGTACTCAATTGAGTACTTCCTTAAGCAAACCTTGCAATTGCTGACGAATGACATCGATAGGTTGCGTGGAATCGATCACCCGAAAGCGTGCAGGAAATTCGGCGGCGCGTCGCAGATACTCGGCACGCGTCGCCTCGAAGAAATCGGCTTTTTCCTGTTCGAACTTGTCAAGCGTACGCGTGGCATCGAGTCGCGCACGGGCGACATCAAGGGGCACATCGAACAGCAAGGTCAGATCAGGCTGGCGACCAGGATGCACCCATTGTTCCAGTGCTTCCAGCTTGGCACGTGCCAGTTTGCGACCACCGCCCTGATAGGCGAAGCTGGCATCCGTAAACCGATCTGAAATGACCCATTCGCCACGTGCCAGTGCGGGCTCGATGACTTGCGCCAGATGTTCGCGTCTTGCGGCAAACATCAGCAAGGCTTCGGTTTCCAGATGCATTTTTTCATGCAACAACAGATTGCGTAACGATTCGCCCAGTGGCGTGCCACCGGGTTCGCGCGTGACCACGACCTGCCGGCCCGCTGCGCGCAAGGCATCAGCCACGAATGCCAGATGCGTGGATTTACCGGCACCGTCGATGCCTTCAAAAGTAATGAATTTGACTTGGTTCATGCTGTGGCGGCACTATCGTCCGCGAATGTATTTATTGACAGCGTTGTTGTGCTCATCCAGCGTCTGTGAAAAATGGCTGCTGCCATCACCACGCGACACAAAGTACAAGGCCTGAGTTGGTGCCGGATTGAGTGCAGCGTACAAGGACTCGGCGCCCGGCAAGGCGATCGGCGTCGGCGGCAGACCTGGACGCGTATAAGTATTGTGTGGCGTATCGGTTAGCAGATCGCGCTTGCGAATGCGTCCATCATAGGCATCGCCCATACCATAGATCACGGTCGGATCGGTTTGCAGCAACATTCCCTGGCGCAGGCGATTGACGAAAACACCCGCGATTTGCGTGCGTTCCTCGCGTCGTCCCGTTTCTTTCTCCACGATAGATGCCATGATCAGCGCCTGATAAGGATTCGCGTAGGGTAAGTTGGACGAGCGCTTGGCCCATTGTTCTTCCAGACGCTTGGTCATGTTGCGATAGGCCTGACGATAAACCAGGATGTCGCTGGAATTCTTTGCGAACAGATAGGTATCGGGATAGAACAAGCCTTCGGGCAGTTTGTAGTCCGTGGTGATCTTGGCCATCAGTTCGGCATCGCTCCAGCCAGCCGTGTCGTGCTTGAGCGCTGGATGCGCATCGATCGCCTGCCGCATTTGCTTGAAGGTCCAGCCTTCGATGATGGTCACCGACTCTTGCGCGAATTCGCCACGCACGATTTGTTCCAGCAAGCGCTTCGGCGTGGTGCCCGGCTTGAGTTCATAGCTGCCGGCCTTGATGCGCGTGGCATCGCCCTTGAATTGCGCCAAGGCCATCATCAGCAACGGATTCACCGGCACACCGGCTTCCTCGATCTGTTGCATGCTGCGCTTCAATCCACTCCCCGGCTGGATCGTGAAGTCGATGGTGGGATGCCCTTCGGGAGTGATATCACTGTCTGCCCAGAACAGGAAAGAGGCAGCAATGATGATCAGGAACAGGAACAGTCGTCGTAGGGTTGTCTTCATTAAAACCGTATCTCGTTGTTGGGTGGCCTGAATCGGACGCGATCCGACGCCTTTTTGCCACGCCACTATAATCAGCCCTAATGATAATGGCTGAATTACCCGCCGCCCCAATTTATTGAATGAAATTATGACGATCTGGCCGGATTTCCTCACGCAACAATGCGCCCGCATCACCGAAGAAGATGGTGCCAGCACAATTGCCTTTGCACATGCCAATGCCACCGAAACGGCGCGCACGAATTTTGTCACACCCTTGGTTCATCTGGGCTTGATCGCCGCTACCGGTGAAGATGCACCAACCTTTCTGCATAGCCAGTTGACCAATGATGTCGCGCATCTCTCGCAAAACGAGGCGCGTCTGGCCGGTTACTGCTCGCCCAAGGGACGCCTGATGGCAAGCATGCTGATCTGGAAACAGGAAGACCGCATCCTGTTGCAGCTCGCACGCGAGTTGCAACCCGCATTGCAGAAACGCCTTTCGATGTTCGTCCTACGCAGCAAAGCGAAACTGACGGATGCCAATGAAGAGCTGGTTTCACTGGGATTGGTCGGCCCGGCCGCTGCCAGCGCCCTATTGCCGTGGTTCGCCGAATTGCCGGTCTCGATCTACGACAAGATTTCCTCTGAAGCCGGTACTGTCATCCGTCACGCCAATGCATTCGGCATACCACGCTACCAATGGATTACCACCCCGGCACGCGCCATCGAAGCCTGGCCGCATCTGGTTTCAATTCTGCAAGCAGCTGGCAGCGATGCCTGGAAACTGGCGGAAATCGATGGCGGGATCCCCCACATCACGACGGCAACGCAGGAAAAATTCGTCCCGCAAATGATCAATTTCGAATTGCTCGGTGGCGTCAATTTCAAGAAAGGATGCTATCCCGGTCAGGAAATCGTGGCGCGTAGCCAGTATCTGGGCAAGCTCAAGCGACGCATGCTGCATGCGCGCATCGCGACCGATGGCGCAGTCGCTGCCGGCACCGAGATTTTTACCAGCGAGGATCCGGACCAGCCTTGCGGCATGGTCGTCAATACTGCACGCGTCGATGCACAACAAGTCGATTGCCTGGTTGAAATCAAGCTGGCCGCGGCCGATGCCTCTGTACACCTCGGCGCAGCGGATGGGCCGGCACTCGCATTTCAGCCACTGCCTTACGAATTGACCGATCCGGCCTGATGCACACTTGCTCGCCATGTTGATCGATCTTTACATCTATTACCGCGTACGCGAAGACGACGCGCCGCATCTTGTCGCGCGTGTGCAGCGTATGCAAACCGAATTGCGGCAAAATCTGAACGTCACGACTTCACTGAAGCGACGGCCACTGGCGGAAGATGGATTGCAGACCTGGATGGAGATTTACTCTGCCACGTCTGCCGACTTCCAGACGACGCTCGACGCAACAGCCGCCAAACATGACGTGTTATCGCTGATACAAGGTAAGCGCCATGTCGAGCAATTCGTGGATGTGCTCTCATGTGCCTGATCGTCTTTGCCTGGCATGTGATGCCGGATCTGCCATTACTGGCAGCCGGCAACCGCGACGAATTCTATGACCGCCCGGCCAGTGCGGCAGCATGGTGGCCTTCGCATCCCAACATCTTCGCCGGGCGCGACTTGCGCGGCGGAGGTGCCTGGATGGGCGTCACGCGTGATGGTCGCTTCGCAGCCATCACCAATGTGCGCGCGCCCTCGGAAATGCGTGCCGACGCCCCTTCACGCGGCGCATTGGTTGCCGACTATCTGAGCGGCGATCTTGCTGCACGCGATTACATCGATGCCATCCAACGCCATGCAGCCGACTACAATGGCTTCAACCTGCTGATCGGCGATGCGCAGGAACTGATCTGGTTTTCCAATCGCGGGCATGACGATCCGCGCAATGGCAAGGCGCTGCCACCCGGCATTTACGGCCTCTCGAATGCCTTGCTCGATTGCGCATGGCCCAAGGTAGTGCGCACCAAGGCGCAATTTGCCAGCTTGCTGTGCCAAGGGGCACCGGAAGAAGCTTTTTTCGAGATGCTTGCTGATACGGCCCGTGCTTCGGACTGCCGCCTGCCGGACACCGGCGTCGGGCTCGAACGGGAACGTCTGCTCTCTGCAGTCTGCATCGAATCCGCCGACTATGGCACGCGCGTGTCCTCGCTCGTCAAACTGCATGCGGATGGCCATGCCGTGCTGATCGAACGTCCGCCCGTACCGCTGCCGCAAACAGCCGTACAGGAACGCGCCCATCGCAACGTCTGCAGCAAGCGCTTTCACGACTGACAAGCTGCTTGCTTGGTCAAACTGTTTTTCAGGATTTCAGGCGCGCGCGCAAAAGTTCGCGCACATGCGGCATCGCTTCATAAGGGTCGCGCGGGTTGCGTGCAGCGAGCAAGTCTTCCATGCGATGACGAGCGGTTTCAAGCGGTGCCTGCTCCGTATATATATAGAACTGCCCTTCGCGGATCGCCCGGAATGTCTGCTCGGCGACTTGTTCAGCGGTGATCTTGCCGCCGGCAACCGCTTTCTCGGAAAACGTCTGTGCGGTGCGCTGACTGACGGTGGGCTCAGTCGTCGGTAAATCGACCGGCCGATTCCGGGCCGACGCATGAATGCCTGTCGGCACGAAAAACGGGCAAAGAAGAGAAACGCCAATCGGGGCCTCGATCAGTTGCAAATCCTGATAAAGCGTTTCCGTCAGCGATACGACTGCATGTTTGGAAACATTGTAGATGCCCATCGTCGGAGCATTTTGCAATCCAGCTACCGACGCCGTGTTGACGATATGTCCGCGATAGGCAGCATTGTCCTTTGCCGCGGCCAGCATCAAGGGCGTAAAGATACGCACGCCATGAATGACGCCAGACAGATTCACGCCCAGTACCCAATCCCAATCGGCAGCGGAATTTTCCCAGATCAAGCCGCCGGAGCCGACCCCGGCGTTATTGAATAGCAGATGGACGGCACCGAATCGTGCCATTGCGGCATCGGCCAATGTCTGCATTTGATCGGCCTTGCTGACATCGCAGGGAACCGCCAGCAATTCGACACCGGTTTGCCGTAATTCCTGCGCGACACGTTCCAATGCCTGCGCTTCGATATCCGCAAGCACCAGATGCATGCCCAGGCGTGCGCCGGTTTGCGCAAACGCCTTGCCGAAACCGCTCGCTGCACCGGTAATGACGGCAACACGCCCTTGGAATTCGTTCATGACACTCAATCCGAAGCAACAGGAGGTGGCGACAGCTTCCTGCCGATTTCCGTGCGGCGGATGAACTTGAACGTCCCAGCTGCCTTGGCAACCAAACGCTCGCCGTTCCAGAGTTCGCCTTCGCAGAAATAAATGGTCGATGACGCGTGCAGCACCTTGCCCTTCGCGATCAGACGATTGCCCGTCGTGCCGCCAGGCTGCATGAAGCTGGTTTTCATTTCGATCGTGACGCCACTGCGGATGTCAGGATCGAGCGAACGTCCGGCCAGCGACATCACATTGTCCAGCATGGTCATGACCACGCCACCATGAGCAACATGCCAGCTATTCAAATGTCGCTCCGACAAGGTGAGCTGAACCTGGGCCGTGCCGCCGCCGGATTCAACGACCTCGATGCCGAGTTCTTGCAAAAAGGGAATGGGAGGGAAAGAAGTTGAGGAAGTCATGTTGGAATGAAGCGTCTGAAACGTCGCCATTCTAAAGCATGCCTTATTTCCAAGAGATACCACGTATGTATATTAGTCTTATCATCGATCCGTGCCGCTCTACTCATTACATCCACTTATCGAAATCTTGACGCTACTGCACCATGAGAACGCACAAGCGTTAACAAAAAGCATAAAAACACAGAAATGTAAGCAATACGTAAGTTTCAAGAAAGCATTACGTAAGTTTTCAGTCGCACACTTCCGCCCATAAACAGAGTGCAATTTTTTTCAACGCACATACGGAATTTCTAAACTTAAAGGAGACCAGCATGGCGACCTCAACTCAGGCCCATCGTCCGATGACGCCCGAAGAAAGAAAAGTCATCTTCGCATCGTCTTTGGGCACCGTTTTCGAATGGTACGATTTTTATCTGTACGGTTCGCTGGCGGCCATCATCGCCAAGCAATTCTTTGCTGGTACCGATCCAAATACGGCATTCATCTTCGCCCTGCTGGCATTCGCTGCCGGCTTCATCGTGCGCCCGTTCGGCGCAATCGTGTTCGGCCGTCTGGGCGACATGATCGGTCGCAAGTACACCTTCCTGGTCACGATCGTGATCATGGGTGCATCCACCTTCATCGTCGGCTTGCTGCCGACCTATGCGTCGATCGGCATCGCCGCACCAATCATCCTGATCATCTTGCGTATTCTGCAAGGTCTGGCTCTGGGTGGCGAATACGGCGGCGCGGCAACCTATGTGGCAGAACATGCACCACAAGGCAAACGCGGCCTGTTCACGTCCTGGATTCAAACCACTGCGACCATGGGTCTTTTCATGTCGCTGCTGGTGATTCTCGGTACGCGTACCGCAATCGGCGAAGAAGCCTTTGCCGCCTGGGGCTGGCGTATTCCATTCCTGCTGTCGATTTTCATGCTCGCCATCTCGGTCTGGATTCGTATGTCGATGAATGAATCGCCTGCCTTCAAGAAAATGAAGGAAGAAGGCAAAGTATCGAAAGCACCACTGACCGAAGCATTCGGCCAATGGAAAAACCTGAAGATCGTCATCCTGGCGCTGATCGGTTTGACCGCTGGTCAAGCTGTGGTCTGGTACACGGGTCAGTTCTACGCCCTGTTCTTCCTGACGCAAACGCTGAAAGTTGACGGCGCAACCGCCAACATCCTGATCGCTGCATCGCTGCTGCTGGCAACGCCATTCTTCGTGATCTTTGGTTCGCTGTCGGATCGTATCGGCCGCAAGCCAATCATCCTCGGTGGCTGCCTGATCGCTGCGCTGACCTACTTCCCGATCTTCGGTGCGCTGACCCACTATGCCAACCCGGCTCTGGAAGCAGCACAAAAGAACGCACCAGTGGTGGTAACAGCTGATCCTGCAACTTGCCAATTCCAGTTCAACCCGACTGGCGAGAAGAAATTCACCTCGTCGTGCGATATTGCAAAAGCAAAACTGTCGCGCGCTTCGGTTAACTACTCGAACGTCGATGCGCCTGCAGGTACGGTTGCAACCATCAAGGTCGGTGACACGGTCTTGACGTCGTACGATGCAAGCGGTCTGTCGAAAGAAGATGCAGCTGCAAAAGACAAAGCATTCACCGCTGAGTTGACCGACGCCATCAAGGCGCACGGCTATCCAACCAAGGCTGATCCTGACCAGATCAACTATGGCATGACGCTGCTGTTGCTGTTCATCCTCGTGATCTACGTCACCATGGTTTACGGCCCGATCGCCGCCATGCTGGTTGAAATGTTCCCGACCCGTATCCGTTACACATCGATGTCGCTGCCTTACCATATCGGTAACGGCTGGTTTGGTGGCCTGCTGCCAACCACGGCATTCGCGCTGGTCGCATTCAAGGGCGATATCTACTACGGTCTCTGGTATCCGATCATCGTCGCCATGATCACGTTCGTGATTGGCCTGCTGTTCGTTAAAGAAACCAAAGACAACGACATCTACGATCACTAAATCGCATTACTGTCGCCTCCCCTGATCCGGGAGTGTCGTAACTGGCTGCCAGGCAATATTGCTGGCAGCCTTTTTTGTTTTTAACGAATTTTCAACAGCAAGTCATCCGCCGGACCAGCCATTTGCGTGGGAATCCCTGCACGATCGCACTGTCCAAATCGGGCACAATTTGGTATTGTCGGGTAGTCAACAGCCTCCATCCGCGAAGGCGCCTTTTCTTCCATTATGAATACACGCACCAACACTCCCGTTCGCATCGGCACGCCCCTTTCCCCGATTGCCACCAAAATTATGCTGCTGGGCTCTGGCGAGCTTGGCAAGGAAGTCATCATTGCCTTGCAACGTCTGGGCATCGAAGTGATAGCCGTCGATCGCTACCCCAATGCGCCAGGCCATCAGGTCGCACATCGCAGTCATGTCATTGACATGACCGATGGGACACAACTCGCCACACTGATCAACCAGGAAAAACCGGATTTGGTCGTGCCGGAAATTGAAGCACTGGCAACGGCCAAACTGGTCGAACTGGAAGAAGCCGGCGCGGTACGCGTCGTGCCTACCGCACGCGCCACCTGGCTGACAATGGATCGCGAAGGCATTCGCCGTCTGGCAGCAGAAACGCTGGGTGTGGCAACATCGCCCTATCGTTTTGCAGACAGCCTTGAAGAATTGCAGCTGGGCTGCACTGAAGTCGGCTTCCCGTGCATGGTCAAACCGGTCATGTCATCATCAGGCAAGGGGCAATCCAAGGTGCGCGCACTGGAAGAGGTCGAAACCGCTTGGGAAACGGCAGCCGCAGGCGGACGAGTTGATTCCGGCCGTGTGATTGTCGAAGGCTTCATCGATTTCGATTACGAAATCACGCTGCTGACCGTCCGCGCGCTGAACAAGGATGGTTCGGTCAGTACGCATTTCTGCGAACCGATTGGTCACCTGCAAGTGAATGGCGATTACGTTGAATCGTGGCAACCGCAAGCCATGCCGCCAGCCGCATTGCAAAAAGCCCACGATATTGCGCGCAAGGTGACCGACAACCTCGGGGGCCTTGGCCTGTTCGGCGTCGAGTTGTTCGTCAAGGGCGACATGGTGTGGTTCTCTGAAGTCAGCCCGCGCCCACACGACACTGGCATGGTCACCATGGTCAGCCAGCATCAGAGCGAATTCGAACTGCATGCCAAGGCCATCCTCGGTCTGCCGGTAAATACAGCATTGAAAACACCGGGTGCTTCGGCCGTGATCTATGGTGTGCATGAAGGCAAGCCGATCGCCTTCGAAGGCGTGGCCGATGCCTTGTCGGTCGAGGGCGTCGATCTACGCCTGTTCGGCAAGCCGGAATCCTTTGCACGCCGCCGCATGGGCGTAGCGCTGGCCGGTGCCGACGATATCGATACTGCGCGCGCCCGTGCGCTCGACGCTGCCGGGCGCGTGCGACCCGTTGCCGAAAGCTGATGAAACCAGCGTCACTACGTACCCTGTCGGTCTACGCAGGTAGCGATATCTTCCGTATCGCCACCCTGCTGCTGCATGCAACGCTGCTGCTGCACATCGTACTGCTGATGCTCTCCAACCAGCTGGTCCTTTCGCAGTTGGGAACCGGTACTGTTCTCGGGGTCGCCCTGCTGTTGATGCTGGCGTTCATACGTTACTTCTGGCTGCGTACCAGCCTGTTGTTGAGCCAGCCTTATCTGCTGATCGAAATGACCGCTGCGACGGCGGCGATCGTCATCTTTTCCCTGCTCGATGAGCTTCCTGCCAGCCCGATTCCTTGGCTGATTGCACTGGCAGGCGTATTCCCTCTGGTACTGAAGACGCGCATTGCCAGTGCCACCATCTTTATTCTTGCCGGAATTGTCTATGCGCTGAACGGCGGCCTCGCTTCCTCCATCGAGGAATGGGGGCCGGATCTCTTCGCCACGATTTCCATTGGCTTTCTGTCGCTTCTGCTTGCTCGCACCTTGAATCTGAATCGTATTGCGCTCGATCAGGTTCGTACCAATGAACGACGCTTCAACACAATCGTGCGCGTCACGCGTCATGTGTTCATCATTACCAGCAAAGAGTTTCGCATCACCTTTGCCAACCCGGCATTACAGGAAGTGGTCGGTTACAGCTTCGAGGAACTGACGGAAAAAGGGATTCGTCCTGAAATGCATCCCGACGATGTGGATGAACATCGCAAGAAAATGCATTTCCTGCGCGATACTCCTCACAGCGAAATCTTTTCACGCCATCGCATTCGACATCGCGATGGGCATTGGGTCTGGCTGGAAACGCGCGGTTACAACATGCTGCACGATTCCGCAATCGGTGGTTTGATCTTCAGTATCGAAGACGTCACCCTGCGCCGTATTGCAGAAAGCAAATTACAGGAAGAAACGGCGATGCTGCGTGCCGTGCTGGACCTCAATCCCTCGATGATCTATGCGAAGGATGCCGAAGGACGCTTCACGATCAGCAACCAGAGCTTCCAGCAACGCTTTGGCTATGCCACCGAAAACGAATTGCGCGGCAAGACAGCCTACGATCTATGCCTGCAAATGGCGCAGGCTGGTGAAGAAATGAAGGCGCTCGACATCGCCGATGAGATACGCGAGCAGGATGAGCACGTCATGCGCTCGGGCCAGGCGCTTACCGATATCGAAGCACGCGGCTTCTGGCGCAGCGATCTTGATCGCTGGTTCCATACCAGCAAATATCCGCTGACAGATGCGCACGGCAAGGTTACCGGCGTGCTGGGCGTGACGCAGGACGTCACCAAGCGCAAGAAAGATGAGTTGCAGATCGAATATCAGGCCATGCATGACATCCTGACCGAACTGCCGAATCGACGTTATCTCGTCAACACGCTGCAATCGGCCATGATTGCCAGTCGCCAGCGTCAAGCCAGCCTCACGCTGCTGTTCCTCGATCTTGATTTCTTCAAGAGTCTCAACGATACGCACGGCCATGACTTTGGTGACAAATGCCTGGTCGAAATCAGCAAACGCATCGTGCAAGCCTTGCCGGAAAAGGATTTTGTCGCGCGTTTTGGTGGCAACGAATTTGCCATCCTGACCAATGCCTCGCTGGCGGAAGCGGCCCTCAAGGCGAACAAGGTGATGCAAGCGGTATCCGAAAGGCTGATCATCGATGACGTTTCCGTCAAGATCCAGACCAGTATCGGCATTGCGCAACTGACCGAAGAACACCATGCGCCTGCCGATCTGATTCGTGATGCCGATGCGGCGATGTATCAGGCCAAAGAACGCGGCCGCAATCGCAGCGAAATCTACGACGCCGCCATGCAGATCAAGCTGACGCGTCATGCACGCATGGATGTGGCATTGCGCTTTGCCCTCGAACGCGAAGAACTCTCGCTCGTCTATCAGCCGAAAGTCTCGCTGACCGATGGCAAGGTCAAGGGCTTCGAAGTGTTGATGCGTTGGGATAGCCCCGAATACGGCAAGATTTCACCGAATGACTTCATCCCTATCGCCGAAGCCTCGGGCATGATGGTGCCGATCGGCATCTGGGCGATGGAAAAGGCGTGTCGTCAAATGGCGGCATGGCAAGCACGCTATACGCATATCGGCAACCTCACCGTTGCCATCAATGTCTCGATGCGGCAATTACTGCAGACGACCTTCTTCACGCAAGTACGCGAAATTCTGGATTCCAGTGGTGTGATTCCGAGTTCGATCGAACTGGAACTGACAGAAACGTCTGCCATGGCCAATCCGATGCAAACCATGGAAACGCTTTCCATGCTCAAGAAACTCGGCTTGCGCTTGGCGCTCGACGACTTCGGCACCGGCTACTCTTCCCTCGCTTATCTACAACGCTTGCCTATCGACATTCTCAAGATCGACAAAGCCTTCGTGCAAGGGCTGGGTAGCAGCCATAGCGATCGCGAAATCATTCATCTGATGATGGCACTGGCGCGCACGCTAAATCTCGAAACCGTTGCCGAGGGTGTGGAAACACTGTTGCAGATTCAGGAATTGCAGAAGATAGGTTGTACCCTGGGACAAGGATATCTGTTTTCGCCACCGCTCTCGACCGAAGAAGCCGAAGCCATGATTCGCAACAGTCATGTCTTCCCGCTGGCTCCTCCGGCAACGCGCTGATCCAAGCATGGATGATTATCGCGGTAGCTGCCTGTGCGGCACGGTCTCCTACCTGATCCAAGCGAAGCCCAAAGCCGTTACGCATTGCCATTGCCGGATGTGCCAGAAGCAGCATGGCGCCGCTTTCGCTACCTATGCGAGTGTGCCACGCGCAGATTTTCACTATCTTTCGGGCGAGGTCCTTCTTGCTTCCTTTGCATCATCTGGCACGGTCGTGCGCAAGTTCTGCAGCATCTGCGGTACGAATATCGAATGGCGTAGCAGCGACAACTTTGCCGACTGGATTTCATTCACGCTGACCACCCTGGATACACCTTTCGTACCAAACACCATCAGGCAAGTGCATCTGGATAGCAAGGCATGCTGGCTCGATACGCCAGGCAAGCATTAACGCGACGACCGCTTGTCACAACACATCTATTCAATGATTGCGTAGCAAAGCGCATCTGCCGTTCCCTTCGCAGTTTTTGCGCCAATACGCTGCAAATGGAATATAGTCATGGGCTAGTTCTTTTTGCGAATACTTCTCAACCGAATTCCCTATGAAATTTGATGTCGCGATCGTCGGTAGCGGACTGGCTGGATTGTCTGTTGCCCTTCATCTCGCCGAAACGCGCAAGGTGGCCCTCATTTCGAAACGCGCGCTGCTCGACGGTGCCAGTAGCTGGGCACAAGGTGGCATTGCTGCCGTACTGGATTCGAATGACAGCGTCGAAGAACATGTTACCGACACACTCGTGGCAGGCGGCGGCTTGTGCGATGAAACCGCCACGCGCTTCATCGTCGAGAACGGGCGCGCAGCAATCGAATGGCTGATCGCGCAAGGTGTTCCTTTTACGCCCGACCCAACCGCCGAACTCGGCTTTCATCTGACACGCGAAGGCGGGCATAGCCAGCGCCGCATCATCCATGCAGCCGATGCGACCGGCCATGCGGTCCAAGTGACGCTTGAACAGAAGGTTCGCAATCATCCGAACATCACACTGCTCGAACATCATTACGCCATCGACGTGATCACGTCCGATGCGATCGAGAGCAAAAAACCGATTACACCGCGCTGTCTCGGCGTCTATGTGCAGGATGTGAAGAGCGGCAAGGTCATTACCATTTCAGCCGAGCATACGGTACTGGCGACGGGTGGCGCGGGCAAGGTCTATCTATACACGACCAATCCCGACACTGCCACTGGCGATGGCATCGCGATGGCATGGCGCGCCGGTTGCCGCATCGCCAACATGGAATTCATCCAGTTCCATCCGACCTGCCTGTATCATCCCTATGCCAAATCGTTCCTCATCACCGAAGCCGTACGTGGTGAAGGCGGCGTGCTGAAGTTGCCGCAAACCGCAGGCAAAGGTGCTGGTAAACGTTTCATGCCCTCGCATGACGAACGCGCCGAACTGGCACCACGTGACATCGTCGCGCGCGCCATCGATGCCGAGATGAAGAAACGCGGCCTCGATTACGTCGATCTCGATATCAGTCACAAGTCACCGGAATTCCTCAAGGAGCACTTCCCAACGATCATGGCGCGCTGCCTCGAACTTGGTATCGACATGACGAAGCACCCGATTCCGGTTGTTCCCGCTGCCCACTACACCTGCGGCGGTATCATTACCGATCTTTCCGGACGCACCGATCTGCCCGGCCTGTATGCCGTGGGGGAAGCGACTTGCACCGGACTGCACGGCGCAAACCGCCTTGCCAGCAACTCGCTCCTCGAATGTCTGGTACTTGGCCGCGCTGCCGCGCACTACATTGCCGAACAACCCAAACAGAAAATCCCCGCCCTGCCGGCCTGGGATGAAAGCCGCGTCACGGATGCCGACGAGGAAGTCATCATTGCCAATAACTGGGAAGAATTGCGTCGCTTCATGTGGAATTACGTCGGCATCGTGCGCACGACCAAGCGCCTGCAACGTGCTCAACACCGCATTCGCCTGCTGAAGGAAGAAATCGACGAGTACTATGCCAACTTCCGCATCACACCCGATCTGCTGGAACTGCGCAATCTGGTCGAAGTCGCCTCACTGATCGTCAACAGCGCATTGTCGCGTCGCGAAAGTCGTGGTCTGCATTTCAGTCGTGATTATCCGAGCACCTTGCCCAAGGCACTGCCAAGTGTGTTGTCTCCGGACTGAAGAATTGGCCGGACAAAAAAAAGCCGCTCATCGAGCGGCTTTTTTTATTTCTTTTGACGAATCAGAGAATACGCAAGGAATAGTCGGTCGCCTTAACATCCTTGGTCAACGCACCAATCGAGATGCGATCCACACCGGTTTCGGCGATGGCGCGGATCGTTTCGCGATTGATACCACCCGATGCTTCGAGCAAAGCCAAACCGGCTGCAATGCCGACCGCTTCGCGCATCATGTCGAGGGAGAAGTTGTCGAGCAGAATGGATTGCGCACCAGCCTTGAGCGCTTCGCGCAACTGATCCAGCGTTTCGACTTCGATCTGGATACTCACATTGGCTTGCAACGACTGAGCCAGATGCATGGCGGCGCTGACGCCGCCGGCCGCCGCAATATGATTTTCCTTGATGAGGATGCCGTCATACAGCGCAATACGCTGATTCTTGCCACCGCCCACGCGCACCGCATACTTCTGCGCCAGACGCAGGCCGGGCAAGGTCTTGCGCGTATCCAGCACGGCCGCCTTGGTCCCTTTGACGAGTTCCGCGTAGTTGCGCGTGGCAGTCGCCACGCCTGACAACAATTGCATGAAATTGAGTGCAGTGCGCTCGGCTGTCAGCAAGGCACGCGCCGGGGCTTCAATGGCGCAGACTTCACTATCTGCCTGCATCAAATCGCCTTCACCGTAACGCCAGTTGATGGCGATACGCGCATCTAGCTGCTTCATCACCGCTTCGAACCACGGTGCGCCGCACAGCACGGCATCTTCACGCACGATGACGTGCGCCTTGACGATCTCCTGCTCGGGCACCAGACGACCGGTCACATCGCCAGTACCAATGTCTTCCGCCAGTGCCGCAGCGATATTGGCCTGGAAAGCCGCTTTCAGCGCGTCATCGAAAGGAGCGTAGGGATTGCGCAGCAAACTCATGCGGGGCCGATTCCTGAAAATAGTTGTTGTTCCTTCGCCAGATCGGAGGAAGGACGGACGTTGGCTTTCTGGGCGGCGGCGAAGTCCAGCATACGATCAATGCAAACCGTCGCCTTGCGGCCGATTTCGGGATCGACGTGGATTTCGTTCTTGCCGGTTTCCAGTACTTCGGCGAGATTCTGCAAGGCATTCATCGCCATCCACGGACAATGCGCGCAGCTCTTGCAGGTTGCGGCATTGCCGGCAGTCGGCGCATCGATGAAGATTTTGCCGGGTGCGGCCGCTTTCATCTTGTGCAGAATGCCATTGTCGGTTGCGACGATGAATTCCGGTGCATCCATCGTTTGAGCGGCATGGATCAGTTGCGAAGTCGAACCGATCGCGTCGGCCAGTGCCACCACGGCAGCCGGTGATTCAGGATGCACGAGCACCTTGGCTTGCGGATGGTCTTTCTTGAGCAACTCAAGCTCGACCGCCTTGAATTCATCATGCACGAGACACGAACCCTGCCACAGCAACATGTCGGCACCGGTCTGTTTCTGAATGTAGCTACCCAGATGCTTGTCGGGTGCCCACAGGATTTTCTTGCCTTGCGCGTGCAGGTGTTCGACGATTTTCAGGCCAATCGAGGATGTCACCATCCAGTCCGCGCGCGCTTTCACGGCAGCACTGGTATTCGCGTAAACAACGACGGTGCGATCAGGATGGGCATCGCAAAACGCCGAAAATTCATCGACTGGACAACCCAGATCAAGCGAACAGGTCGCATCGAGATCGGGCATCAGAATGGTTTTCTCGGGGCTGAGAATCTTGGCGGTTTCACCCATGAACTTGACGCCGGCAACCACCAGCGTCTTGGCAGGATGATCGCGACCGAAGCGCGCCATTTCCAGCGAATCGGACACGCAACCGCCGGTTTCTTCGGCCAGATCCTGCAAGTCGGCATCGACGTAGTAATGCGCAACGAGCACCGCTTCGCGCTCCTTGAGCAAGCGCTTGATACGAGCTTTCAGTTCAGTCTTTTCTTCCGGCGTAGGCGAAAGCGGGATCTTGGCCCACGCATGGGCGACGCAACTAGTGCCGCTTTCCATCTGCGGAAGTTCGAATTCAACGGTCTTGATTGGCTGATTCTGCATGGCTGGTCGTCAGATTGAAGTCGATGGGAAAAACCGATGTATCACGACATGGCCGGATACAGGGTCGGAGAAATTGTAGCGCCAATCGAATATGGCGGTTTTCGCAGCGGATGCAAGTGAGCTTCGATAACAAACACGTAACCAAGCTTGCATTGCGTACGCAAACTACATGCACCAGGGAAAATACGGATGAGCACCACTCACCCGCAAAGGCAATGAAGCCTTATTCAATACCTTGGCTGGTCAGATATTCTTCGTAACCGCCTTGGAAGTCGATTACTTCGCCATCCTTGACTTCGAGAATGCGGTTCGCCAACGACGAAACGAATTCACGATCGTGCGAAACAAAGATCAGCGTGCCGGCATACTTTTCGAGCGCAATGTTCAGCGATTCGATCGATTCCATATCCATGTGGTTGGTTGGTTCATCGAGCAACAGCACGTTGTGACGGCCCAGCATCAGCTTGCCGTACATCATGCGGCCCTTCTCGCCACCGGAGAGTACCTTGACCGATTTCTTGACGTCATCGCCAGAGAACAGCAGACGGCCGAGAATCGAACGCACAGCCTGGTCATCATCGCCTTCCTGCGTCCACTGGCCCATCCAGTCGGTCAGTGTTTCGCCCTTGGCGAATTCTTCGGTCGGATCTTGCGGCATGTAGCCGACGTTGGCATTTTCTGCCCATTTGACGGTGCCGCTATCGGCTTCCAGTCCGGCAATGTCCTTACCGCCAATGCAGCGCAACAGCGTCGTTTTACCGGCACCGTTGGCACCGATGATGGCGATGCGCTCACCTGCTTCGACCATGATGCTGAAACGATCAAAAATCTTGCGATCGTAGGTCTTGGAAATATTTTCCGTTTCCACGGCCAGACGATGCAGTTTCTTCTCGCCTTCAAAACGCACGAATGGATTCTGGCGGCTCGACGGTTTGACGTCTTCCACCTTGATCTTTTCAATCTGCTTGGCACGCGACGTTGCCTGGCGCGCCTTGGATTTATTGGCCGAAAAACGGCGGACAAAATCCTGCAGTTCGGCGACCTTTTCCTTGGCCTTGGCATTGTTGGCCAGTTGCTGCGCACGTGCCTGCGACGATGCCAGCATGTAGTCATCGTAGTTGCCCGGATAGACCTTCAGTGTGCCGTAATCCATATCTGCCATATGCGTGCAGACCTGGTTCAGGAAGTGACGATCGTGGGAAATGATGATCATGGTCGAATTGCGCTGATTGAGCACTTCTTCGAGCCAGCGAATCGTGTTGATGTCCAGGTTATTGGTCGGTTCATCAAGCAGCAGGATGTCCGGATTGGAAAACAGCGCCTGCGCCAGCAGCACGCGCAGCTTCCAGCCAGGAGCAACGTTGCTCATCGGTCCCTGATGCTGGTCAATCGGCACGCCAACACCCAGCAGCAGTTCGCCGGCCCGTGCCTCGGCCGTGTAACCGTCGTACTCGGCAAACTTGGCTTCCAGATCGGCCGCCTTCATGTAGTCGTCGTCGGTCGCTTCCGGGTTCGCATAGATCGCATCGCGCTCCGACATCGCCGCCCACATTTCCACGTGGCCCATCATCACCACATCCAGCACGCGCATTTCTTCGTAGGCGAACTGATCCTGGCGCAATTTACCCAGGCGTTCACCCGGATCGAGGCTGACATTGCCGGCGCTCGGTTCGAGGTCGCCACCGAGAATCTTCATGAAGGTCGATTTGCCGCAACCGTTCGCGCCAATCAGGCCATAGCGATTGCCTTCGCCGAACTTGACGGAAATGTTTTCGAACAACGGCTTGGGGCCGAACTGCATCGTGATGTTGGCGGTAGATAACACTTGGTAAAAAGCCTTTTGCAGAGAAGAGTGAATAACCGTGTATTTTATCATCCCGCACGTGGGATCTGGCCGTGGCTGGCATTGCGCCATGCCATTGGTCAGTCAGGGGAGATGCGGATAGGAAGAAATGGTAAGAGCAAAATGGTCATCTGCCGATTGCAGATGCGCATGCGCACCGACGGGAATGGTGGTTTTGTCGCGCCCATGACCGATTGGCAAGCCGTTCAGGATGGGAACATCAATCTGGCTACGTAACCAGAGCAGCATTTGCTCAAAATCGTAGCCATTGTCGTAATCGGTCAACCGATACCCCGAGAAATCGCCAAGCAGGATGGCTTTTTGGCGTTGCAGTATGCCGGCATGCGCCAATTGCAACAGCATGCGTTCGACCCGATAGGGATGCTCGTTAACATCCTCCACGAACAGAATGCCGCCTTCGATGGATGGCAGCCACGGTGAGCCGACAAGATGCGTGAGCATCGCAAGATTGCCGCCCCAGATGGTGCCTGCCACGTCCAGCGTCGGGTTGCCGCTGGCGCCACCTTCAATCACGCAGCCATCACGCGTCAGGCATTGCCAGAAATTACGTAAGGAAAAAGCGCTGGGCTCTTCGCGCACGAAATCGTCGCACAACATCGGCGCAGAAAAGCTGATTGCACCGCAGGTCGCCAGCATGCCCATCTGCAAGGCGGTGAAATCGCTATGGCCGACGAACAGCTTGCCGCTGTTTGCCAGCAAGTTGAAATCCATTTGCGGCAGCAAGCGCGTCAATCCGTAACCACCGCGAAGTGCCATGACGATATCGACATCAGGATGTCTCGCGGCCGTCACAAGCTGTGCCAGACGCTGCGCATCTGTGGCACCAAAACGATGGTGACGGCTGGCGGGATCCGTCAGGTCGAGAACCTGGCAACCTTGCGCCTCGAGATTGGTAATCCCGCGCACAACCGCTTCCGGATCGGGTGCATAACCACTGGGCGAAACGATGGCCACGCATGGCATCTTTTCTCTCGCACACAGAAGCGAACGAACCTCTTCGTTAATCGCAGACCACGCGGCATTCACGCCTGCACCGCCACTTTTTCCACGACGTCTTGCGCTGCATGACAATGTTCGGCAATCAAGGCGACCAGACGCGGATTGAGCTGATCTGGCAGATCGTGTCCCATGCCTTCAATTTCATGTAGCACCGCACCGGGAACCAGCCGTGCAACATCGCGTCCGCCTTCGGGAGGAATCAGCGGATCGGCCAAACCGTGGATCACCAATGTCGGCACCCGGATCGACTGCAGCAAGGCAACGCGATCACCCGAAGCGCCGATCGCCAGCAATTGCCGTGAGGTGGCAACCGGGTCGAGGTGACGTTTAACGGTGATGGAAATACGCTGGCGCAGGCTTTCGACCGGCGTCGGATATCCGGGACTGCCGATGACTTGAATGGTCCGCACGAAATGATCAATGATCCCGTCGTGATTCAAGGGATCGGGCGGCACAGCGAACAACACCTTGCGCGCTGCACGCGTCGGCCCCGGCAAGCCGCGACGACCGCTGGTCGACATGATGGAGGTCAGGCTAAGAATGCGTTCGGGATAACGCGCTGCCACGATCTGCGCAATCATGCCGCCCATCGAAGCGCCGACGACATGCGCTCTTTCAATACCCAAGGCATTGAGCAAACCGATCGCATCTTCGGCCATGTCGTCGAGTTTGTAGCCAGCTACAAGCTTCATCCGCAAAGCCAGTTTCAACACGGCCAGCAGCGTATTGGGCTTGCCCAGATGATGCAGCTTGGTGGACAGACCGTTATCGCGATTGTCGAAACGAATCACGTAAAAACCACTTTCCACAAGACCGCGACAGAACGTTTCCGGCCAGGCGATGGCTTGCGTGCCGAGGCCTACGACGAGAAGAATCGCCGGATGTTCGGGATTACCTTGTGTGTCGTACCAGATATCGAGATCGTTGACGCGAAGAGTTGGCAAAACAGTCGTCTTTCAAAACAGTGTTTCTAAACTGGCAGGTATCGGGAAATACATCGCTCCTGCTTCTTGCTTTCGATGTTTCGACGGAGATACCGCGACAAAGCAGCATTGCCGCTCTTCACGACAAGATACCATCGCCCTTGGGGAAAATCGAGGCAGCAGCCGGCACAAACAACACCCATTCAAGCGCAATCAGAGAAAGTATGTCGGGTACGTATCGCAACGGCAGAAACGTCGCAGATATCACGTACAAAAAGGCGAACGAATGTACTCATGGAGCGGGTAAGCAGTCTTACCCAAGCAGATAAAGCTTTTTAACTGGTCGGTAACGAAGCGCGACGCACCGCCTGCCCCTGCCGTCGGCGCTCTGCGAAAAACTCGCGCAACAGATTGCCACAGTCATCCGCCAGAACGCCGCCCGTCAGTTGTGTGTGATGGTTGAGTTGTTCCTGTGCGAACAGATTAACGACCGAGCCGCAGGCACCCGTCTTGGGATCACTGGCACCGAAAATCACGCGTGACAGGCGTGCGTGCATCATCGCACCCGCACACATGATGCAAGGCTCCAGCGTCACGTAGAGTTCGCAACCGGGCAGACGGTAATTGCCGAGAATCGTGGCGGCAGCACGTAGCGCCATGATTTCAGCATGTGCGGTCGGATCGTGATTGCCAATGGGCTGGTTGAAACCGGTGGCGATGACTTCGCCATCCTTGACGAGCAACGCTCCGACTGGCACTTCACCCAGCGCCCAGGCATTACGCGCCTGATCGAGCGCCTGCCGCATGAAGATGGCATCGCGCTCTGCATGTGGTTGGCTAATGAATGAAGACTGTTCGTCCATGAGGGGAATGCGCGAGGATCAGCGATCCGCCGTGATTTCCGCCCAGCAATTGGGGGTTTCATGCAAGACGAGTTTGTGCAAACGCAAGCCGGTGCCATAGCGGTCAGTGTAGGCTGCATTCAAAATCTCGAACGCCGTCTGCGCGAGATTTTCGACAGTCGGAATGCGGTTGATGACGACCGTCTTGTGCCCGGGAATGCTGTCGAGGAAGTCGCGCACCGTGGCGTCTTTTTCATAGACGAGAAAGGCGTGATCCCAGACATCGATCAGGTGCTGCTTGGCGAGCGTCTTGATGTCGGAAAAATCCATGATCATGCCGTTGTCCGAACTGCCCTCGACATCGATCACTTCGCCGATCAGGGTAATTTCCAGCGTATAGCGATGGCCGTGCAAATTGCGGCACTGGCTCTTGTGATCGGGAATGCGGTGGCCGGCGTCAAATTCCAGCTTGCGGGTAATGGTCAACATGACGATGTTCTCAGGGTATCTGTAAAAGTTTATGCGTCTGCAAGCTCAGTTTCCATTTGGGATTGCGCTTGCAGACATCGATCGCGAGTCGCGTGTTCTGTTCGGCCAGCGGGCCATCCATCGGCTGCACGAAGAAATGCTGGAAATCCAGATGTTCGTAGGCAGCCAGCGATTGTTCCTGCTGCGGAATCACGACCTTGATTTCGCTGCCCTTCTGCACCACCAGCTCCGATCCCATCTTGGGGCTGACGCAAATCCAGTCCACACCTGCGGGAACCGGCAAGGTGCCATTGGTTTCGATCGCGATTTCGAAGCCGACTGCATGCATGGCATCGATCAGTGCCGCATCGAGCTGCAACAAGGGTTCACCGCCGGTGAAAACCACATACTTGCTCGCCGTGTAGCTGGTCGGCCACAAGGCATTGATGGTGTCCGCAAGCGCTACTGCATCGCGAAATTTGCCACCGCCTTCGCCGTCGGTGCCGACAAAATCGGTATCACAGAACTGGCAGACCGCGCTGGCGCGGTCGCTTTCCCGACCGGACCACAGATTGCAGCCCGAGAAACGGCAAAACACGGCAGGACGACCGGCGTGCGCGCCCTCGCCCTGAAGCGTGTAAAACATTTCCTTTACGCTGTACGTCAAGATGGTCGCCGATCAATGTGGGCCGCGATGTGCGGAAGTGTCGCCTGTGTATGGTTTGTCAGCAGGCGGGATGCGATATTGCGGGCCGCTATTATAGATCAGCGCCACGTCACAGGCACTGCGGCCCGGACTTGCCAATCGATCAATGCCTGATCCGTCCCGCTTCGTCCATCAATG
>NZ_CAJYMD010000011.1 GCF_913776015.1 uncultured Oxalicibacterium sp.
CCGGCGAGGTCGGCTGCGGAGCTGACTTTCTGGTCAGCCGGGCCGAATACACCATTGAAGAACGGTGCGTATGGCGCGCTGAAGTCGATGACTTTTTCACGATCGGGATTCTTGCCGAGGCTGGAAATCACCAGATCGACTTTCCTGGTTTGCAGGTACGGCACGCGGTTGGCGCTGGTGACGGGAATCAGCTCGACTTTGACGCCCATCTTCTTGGCGATCAGCCCGGCGACATCGATATCCAGACCTTGCGGTTTCATGTCGACAGTGACGGAACCAAAAGGTGGGAAGTCCTGCGGCACGGCGACGCGCAGCACACCTTTTTTGTGGATATCTTCCAGCGCATCGGCGCGTGCAACGTTGGTCAGCAAGAGCGTACCGGCCATCAGGCCGAGCAATAGTTTGGCGAGTTTCATTTCTTCAGTTCCTTTCCAGTGGAATGCGATACAGCGTGGGACAGCGAGGCAGGGCGAGAGAGACCGCCAGCGGCAACGGGGCGCGTAGCGCGTTTTGTCTTGGCGGGTGTGGCAATCGTTTTGTCGGCCGTAGCAGTGGCAGGGCGGCGCGCCTTGGCAGCGCTGACAGGGGACAGTGCGGTACGCAGTGCACCGAGCGGATCGCTGGGAGCGAGGTCGTAAAGCGTGCTTTCGACAATGCCCAGATGATCGAGCATCAGGCGTTCGGCTTCGTCGATATCACCGCGTTCGAGGGCGGCGACGATGTGGACATGGTCTTCGCAGGAATCGACCGCTTGCGATGATGACTGCCGCAACATTGCCGTCAGCGTGGTGCGGGCGGTGAGATCACGCAAGGTATCGGACAGCAGGCTGTTGCCCAGGCATTCACACAGGCAGACGTGGAAATCGCCGAGCAGATAACTGCGCGCACCAACATCGTCACCGGCGATGGCCGACTGTTCCTGCGCAATATGGTCATGCAGTTTAGCGAGTGCAGCCTTGGTCAGCGGGCGCGCATGGCGCAGCAAACCCAGTTCGATCACGCGGCGCGCTTCGAAGGCTTCGCGGGCTTCGGCAGCAGTCGGCTCGATCACAAACCAGCCGCGTCGTGCGCTGACCTGCACGATGCCGCGCGCGGCCAGACGCATCAGCGCTTCGCGAATCAATGTGCGCGATACGCCAAACAGATCGGCCAGTTGCTGTTCGCCCAGGCGGGTGCCGGGTGCGAGCTGTTTGGCCAGAATGGATTCGGTGATCCGTGTGGCGATCTGCAGCGAGGTCTTGTTGTGGGCATCGGTTGTCATGCCTCCACTTCAGCAATATGTATGCCAGTCTTGTGTGCAAGCTTTGTATACAAGATTGGTGCGGGATAAAAAATGGGGGTTTATCTCTGAAAGCGAAGCGATCTGCGAGTGAGAAAGGCGGCGCTGGTGTATAAGCCAAGCGCCCCGCAGACTTGCACTGAGACGGCGCAAGAGCTGTGATGCGTACCGCAACGGTGCATGCGATGTGGTGCAGCGACGTTATACCGCATGGCAATGCAGCAAGGTATTTGGCATGTTGCGCAGCATCGCAGGTCGGTAAACGACCGCTACGTCATTACTTCTGCAGTGACGTGGTGAAAGAGGAAGCAGATGGCGATGTACTAATAACTATGGGCAGCGATCACGTCACGCACGCGCAGCAGTGCCGTGCGCAAGGTATCGGGATCGACCGAACCCAACGCCAGCCGGATGGCATGGGGCGTGTGCGAGGTCGTGCTGAATGGTTCGGCGGTGGACACGGCAATGCCCTGCTCCAGCAAGGCCATGGCGATGCGGTCGGCACGTACTTCTTCGCCAAGTGGCAGCCAGCAAAAGTAGGAAGCCGGATGGGCGATGGGCCGTAGCGCGCCCAGCACATCGCGCGCGATGCCCTGGCGGACGCGGGCATCTTGGCGCTTGGCGTTTTCGAGCTGCGCTACTGTGCCATCTTCCAGCCAGTTGCACGCCAGTGCGGTCATCACACCCGGTGTATTCCAGGTCGTGACGCGGATGGCACGTTCGAGTTTGCCGATCAATTCAGGAGGCGCGGCGACGAAACCGACACGCAAGCCGGTGGCGACATTCTTGGAAAAGCCTGAAACATACACGGTGCGTTCGGGCGCCAGTGCCGTCAGCGGCGGCGGTGCCGACTCGGCAAGAAAGGCATAGGCGGCGTCTTCGATGATCAGCAGATCGTGACGACGCGCCAGTGCCACCAGTTGCTGTCGCCGCCGCAATGACATCACCCAACCCAGCGGATTGTGCAAGGTCGGCATGCAGTAGAGCGCGCGGACCCGGCGCTGGCGACAATGCGTTTCCAGTTCGTCCAGATTCGGGCCGTTGCCTTGCGCCCCAATGGCGAGCAACTCCATCTGATGTGCCTGTGCCAGCAGCTTGAAGCCTGGATACGTCAAGGCATCGACAGCGATCACGTCGCCCGCCTGCAGCAAGGCCATAAGCGTGACGGCAAGGCCGTGCTGTGCGCCATCCACCAGCAACACTTGCTCGGGCGGCAGCGTCAGTCCGCGCGTCAGAATGTGGCGCGCCACGATGCCGCGTTCATGCATGCGTCCGCCATGCGGTTGATACCGCAGCAGTGCATCGAGATCGCCGGCATGCGCAAGCTGGCGCAAACCGTTGCGCAGCATTTCGGCTTGCCCGGGCAGTGCCGGATAGTTGAAGTTCAAATCCACGACATCGCTTGCTGTGGCTTGCTGATCAATACCCAGGCCATGCGGCAAAGCCGTTTCGCGCACGAAGGTGCCGCGCCCGGTTTCACCGCTGACGAGGCCCATCGCTTCCAGCTCGGCATAGACACGCGTGGCAGTCACCAGCGCCAGCTTTTCGCGCGCGGCGAGGTTGCGATGTGTGGGCAAACGCGTGCCGGGCGGCAAGCGCCCGGCGCGGATATCGGCGACAAAGCGATCAACCAGCGTCTTGTAGCGTGCGGAACCCATGCAATGTATCCATGACAATTATTTGATTGTATTGATTTTGCATCCTAGCATGCGGCTTCCTCATCCATTTCTTCATGCATTTCGCACGCATGTCGTCTTTGCGACATGCACACAAGGAGCTGCCATGCACATCGCCATCCTGACTTTCGACGGTTTCAATGAACTCGACTCGCTGATCGCTTTCGGCATGCTGCATCGCGCGAAGCAGCCGGGCTGGCGCGTCGCAATTGCCAGTCCGAACGCACAGGTGACATCGATGAACGGCTTGCAGTTGCAAGCGCAGCTTTCTCTGGAAGAGGCATGCAACGCTGATGCCGTGCTGATCGGCAGCGGCATGCGCACACGCGACATCGTCAACGACGCAGCATTGCTGGAAAAATTCCGCTTTGACCCATCGCGCCAGTTGCTGGGCGCGCAATGCTCGGGCACGCTGATTTTTGCGAAGCTGGGTTTGCTCGGTGCGGTACCCGCTTGTACCGATCTGACGACCAAGCCGTGGGTCGAAGAAGCTGGCGTGGCAACGCTGGATCAGCCATTCACCGCATCCGGCAATATCGCTACGGCAGGTGGCTGTCTGGCTTCGCAATATCTGGCGGGCTGGACGATCGCACGTTTGGCCGGATGCGATGCCGCGCGCAGTGCCATGCATTACATCGCACCGGTTGGTGAGAAAGAGGACTACATCGAACGCATGATGGCGAATATCGCGCCGTACTTGTCTTGATACGAGCAGGTAGCGATTGCGGTATGAAGGGAAAAAATCAGTGCCCGAATACCGCTTGCGACAGCGTGATGGCATGCGGCGCATAAACCTGCGCCAGCCAACCCGCGAGTACCAGCATGGCCGCCACGATAGCAAAAGGCCCGGCGGTGCGTCGTACCGCGGTTTCCAGCCAGTGGCGAGTATCCATTTTGCGCAGACGGCGATACAGGCTGGCTGCCAACACGCCGTCGAGTAACAGTTCGGCGAATAGGGTCGGGGCGGCGTGAATCAGTAAAAAGGCCGATACCAGCAGGCCGCCCACAAAGACCAATGCCAGGATGGGAAAAGCCAGTTCATCTGCACTGCCAATCGTATCGACACCCTCTGTCACGCCCATGTCATCGTGCGGCAGAACACCATGATCGCTGACGCTGATCATGGTCGATGTATAGCTGTGATCGAAATTGTCGCTGGCACCGCCGCCATCGAACGTGCCACCTTTGCCTGTGAAATCCGCTTGCGCACACGGTGTGCTGTGCGCGAAGTTGGGTGTAGGGATCAGATCGGCATGCGTGTAATCGTCAGCACGGGTACGTAGCCATAGCCAGAGCAGGCCGAGAAAGAACAGATAGGCAATCGCCAGCGCCAGCAGATAGCGGCTCCACATTGTCTGCATGCCAGCCAGTAACAGCAGCGATGAGGCAAGAAAGCCCATGCCACCTGTTACGATCACCAGCAGACTCATTTGCAGACGCGGATAGCTCTGGCGATCCAGCCGATGGCGCAGACGATCGATCAGATGGGAACGGTAGTGAGATGCGTGCATCGTGAACACAAAAGGGTTTTCGCTGCATGTTAGCGCAAGCGACACGCCCGCAACGAATGCCGCGCGCAAAGAAAAAGCCGCATCGCTGCGGCTTTTTCGTATTGCGATTAGTGCTTGCTATTCACGCTGCTTAGGCGGCAACCGTCTCGCCGTTCTTGGTCGCGACGATCTCGTCATCCACCGAACTGCGGATCAGGTGATCGAAGGCCGACAGCGATGCCTTCGCACCTTCGCCAACGGCAATCACGATCTGCTTGTACGGCACCGTGGTGACGTCACCTGCAGCGAACACGCCAGGTACCGAGGTGCGGCCATGCGAATCCACTTCGATCTCGCCGTGGCGCGACAAGGCAACCGTGCCTTTCAGCCATTCGGTGTTCGGCACCAGGCCGATCTGGATGAAGACGCCTTCCAGTTCGACGGTTTTGGTTTCTTCGGACTTGCGATCCGTATAGACCAGGCCGTTGACACGTTTGCCATCGCCAGTGATTTCGCTGGTTTGTGCCGACGTGATCACCGTGACGTTTGCCAGGCTGTGCAGCTTTTTCTGCAGCACGGCATCGGCACGCAGTTCCGGTGCGAATTCGAGCAAGGTGACATGACCGACGATACCGGCCAGATCGATGGCCGCTTCCACGCCCGAGTTACCGCCACCAATGACGGCGACGCGCTTGCCTTTGAACAGCGGACCATCACAGTGCGGGCAATATGCCACGCCCTTGTTACGGTACTCTGCTTCGCCCGGCACGTTGATGGTTCTCCAGCGGGCACCGGTTGAGAGGATCACGGTCTTGCCTTTGAGTGAACCACCATCGCGCAGCTTGACCTCGATCAGCTTACCTGGCACCAGCTCAACGGCCTGTTGCACGTTCATGATGTCGACTTCATAGCTGCGCACGTGCTGTTCGAGCGCGACGGCGAATTTCGGGCCGTCGGTTTCCTGCACCGAGATGAAGTTCTCGATGGCGAGCGTATCCAGAACCTGACCGCCGAAGCGTTCTGCCACCACGCCGGTGCGAATGCCTTTGCGTGCAGCGTAGATCGCAGCGGCTGCGCCTGCTGGGCCGCCGCCTACGATCAGCACATCGTACGGTTCCTTGGCGGAGAGTTCTGCCTGCTTGCGCTTGTTACCGCCAGTATCCAGCTTGGCCAGAATCTGTTCGATGCTGACGCGACCCGATTCGAACGGCGCGCCGTTCATGAAGGTCGTCGGCACAGCCATGATCTCGCGCTCCTTGACTTCGTCCTGGAACAGACCGCCGTCGATCGTGATGGCGCGGATACGCGGGTTGATCAGCGCCATCACGTTGAACGCCTGCACGAC
Organism: uncultured Oxalicibacterium sp.; assembly: GCF_913776015.1. GTDB lineage: Bacteria > Pseudomonadota > Gammaproteobacteria > Burkholderiales > Burkholderiaceae_D > Oxalicibacterium. Next base: position 5,791 of record NZ_CAJYMD010000011.1, read on the forward strand.
TTCCGGGCAGTTATGGCACGACAGCGACATATAGGTTTCGAAGGTGTAGTCGCCATCCAGATTGCGAATCTGTTCGATGACCGACTCTTCGAGCTTCAGCGGGTGGCCGCCTGTTTGCAACAGGGCCAGCACCAGCGAAGTGAATTCGTGGCCCATTGGGATCGCGGCGAATTGAATGCCGGCGTGACCGTCAGGACGCTTGATGATGAAAGAAGGCTTGCGTTCGTTATCGTCGGTGCGTTCGATCAGGGTGATCTTGTCGCTCAAGACGACGATTTCCTGCAGCAGCTCTTGCAGTTCGCGCGATTTCTCGCCGCCATCGAGCGATGCAACGATCTCGATCGGCTGCACGATTCTTTCCAAATAGCCTTGCAACTGGGTTTTGAGATTGGCATCCAACATGATGGTCTCTGCTTTCTTCACGGATTGAATAAGGGTCTTGCTGGTCCGGGCGGCATGTTTTCGTGCCCGGACCGGTGCTACTTCTTTGTTACTGCGTTACTGCTTGATACTTAGATCTTGCCGACCAGATCCAGCGATGGAGCCAAGGTTTTTTCGCCTTCTTTCCATTTTGCTGGGCAAACTTCATTTGGATGCTCAGCAACGTATTTCGCTGCTTTCAGTTTGCGAACGGTTTCCGAAACGTCACGAGCGATCGCGTTGTCGTGCACTTCCATGGTCTTGATGACGCCTTCTGGATTGATGACGAACGTGCCGCGCAGTGCCAGACCGTCTTCTGGGATGTGAACGCCAAATGCGTTGGTCAGTGCGTGGGTTGGGTCACCAACCAGCGGGAATTTTGCCTTGCCGACTGCTGGCGAGGTTTCATGCCAGACTTTGTGCGAGAAGTGGGTGTCGGTCGTGACGATGTAGACTTCTGCGCCCAGTTTCTGGAATTCTGCGTAGCTGTCAGCGGCATCTTCCACTTCGGTTGGGCAGTTGAACGTGAATGCTGCCGGCATGAAAATCAGGACGGACCATTTGCCTTTGAGCGACTGTTCCGTAACTTCAATGAACTTGCCATTGTGGAAAGCTTGTGCCTTGAACGGCTGGACTTGCGTATTGATAAGGGACATGTCGTATTTCCTTACTGGGTTGATGAATGAGTTGAAAACTCGGGTTAGAAATCAGTACAAGATCGAAGTCTAAAGACAATCCAATCATTTGTATAATTGATTTGTTTTAAATTTTCGATTTGTTTTCACTATCGATCTGCAAGAGGTTAAAGCGAGGTGGGATAGCGAATTGACTATTATGCAGCCTTCCGCCGATCCCGGCAGGCGGGTCTGAAAATGCGCCGACCATGCGCAAAATGCGCCAGAAATGTGACGGCTTTATAATTTCTGTTCGTTTTTTGCCGTTTGCGCACGCGATGGCAGCAACCAACCGCATTTTCCGCAAGGTTTTCCATGAATTCTCCCGCTTCCAAGCCGATTTCCGCCACCATGCCTCCCGGTATGCGCGCCGAAGAATGGCAGGTACGTATCGATCTGGCGGCCTGCTACCGGCTCGCCGCCCTCAAGAACTGGGACGATTTGATCTACACGCACATTTCGGCCATGGTGCCGGGTGAGCCGGGGCGTTATCTGATCAATCCGTTCGGCTGGCGTTTCGATGAAATCACGGCATCCAGCCTGGTCAAGATCGATATCAATGGCAACATCATCGGCGACCAGAGCGCACGAGTGAATGTGACTGGATTCGCGATCCACGGTGCCGTGCATACGGCGCGCCCTGACGCGATCTGCGTCATGCATCTGCATAACGAAAACGGCGTAGCGGTCGGCATGCAGAAGGAAGGCTTGCTGCCGCTGTCGCAGCATGCGCTGCGGTTCTACCAGCAGATGGGGTACCACGATTACGAAGGGCTGGCGCTGTCGGCTGCCGAACAGAGCCGCTTGATCGCCAATCTCGGCAGCTATCCCGCCATGCTGCTGCGCAATCACGGCACGCTGATTGCCGGCCGCACGGTCGCCGAGGCGTACACGCTGATGGATACGCTGGACAAGGCCTGTTCATTCCAGCTCAAGGCGCAGTCTGGCGGCGGCGCGCTCAATGTGCCTTCGCCCGAGGTCTGCGCCAAGACCTACAAGGAATTGCTGGGCGACGGTTCGCCCGAAGGCATTCTCGAATGGCCGGCGCTGTTGCGCAAGCTCGACGTCGTGTCGCCGACCTACCGCGACTGAGCGCAGTAAAAAGCGCTTTCTTCTTTCATTTTTCCCGTCAATTTCCCCATTACTTTTTCCATCAATCAGAAAGGATTTTTCATGCCAACCATCAACGTCCAACTTTTCGAAGGCCGCACGGTCGAACAGAAACGTGCCTTCGTCAAAGCCGTGACGGAAGCCACCGTGCAAACCCTGGGTTCGAGCGCAGAATCGGTCGACATCATCATTACCGAAGTCAAGCGCGAACACTGGGCCACTGGCGGCAAGCTGTGGTCTGACGCTTCCTGATAGCAGGAGGCCGGTGTCGGCCCTCTTGCTCTTGCCACTATTCAATAACAAGATCAACACGAGAGCCGATGCCATGACCAATCGCACCGTACAAGACGTTTTCCCCGCCCAGCGTGACGACATTGCCGATCTGCACACGTGGCGCGCCTTGCCCACGTCGAAGATCGACATGGTCGATCCTTTCCTCTTTCTCAATCACCACGGCCATCAGGTCTATCCCCAGCATAATCGCGGCCTGCCGTTCGGCCCGCATCCGCATCGGGGTTTTGAAACCGTCACCTTCATTCTCGAAGGCGATATCGCCCACCGCGATACCGGCGGCCATGAAAGCGTGATCGGTGGCGGTGGTGTGCAATGGATGACGGCGGGCAGCGGATTGATTCATTCCGAAACCTCGTCGGACCAATTCAAGCAGCACGGCGGGCCGATGGAAATCTTGCAACTGTGGGTCAATCTGCCTGCACGCCTGAAAATGACGCAGCCTGCCTATCGAGGTTTGCAGGGCGACGAGATCCCGACTTTGCAGGATGCCGGCGGTGCGCGCGTGCATCTGGTGTCGGGTGAGTGGAACGGCCAGCGCGGTCCTTTCAAGCCGTTGCTCGACATCGCCACCATGTGGATCGAACTCGATGCCGGTCAGCAGTTCAGCACGACGATTGCTGCGGAACGGGCGATCTTCTTTTACGTCGTGCGCGGCAGTGTCGAAGTCAACGGCCGCGACGTCGCCATGCGGCATCTGGCGACCTTCGGTGCGGATGGTGATACTTTGCAGATCACGGCGACCGAAGATGCGCTGGTCCTGCTATGTCACGCCGAACCGCTTGGCGAACCCGTCGTCTCGCACGGTCCTTTCGTCATGAATACCGTCGAAGAAATCCATCAAGCTATTGCCGATTATCAAGCCGGCAAATTCAATGCTTCGCCGCTGTAATTTCGCGCTGTAATACCGGTATGTGACGCAACGCACTGACGCGGCATGCCACGCCGCGCGATGCTGAACATGAACAGTAGGAGTCTGCCATGAACAAGGCGTTTGTGAAGGAAGGTGGCGACGATGACAGCGTGATCCCGCTGCCGACCATGCCAAGCGGTGTGCGCAACTACATCACACCGCAAGGTTTTCGCCAGCTTCAACATGAAGCAAGCGCCTTGCTTGGCCAAACGGCAGATACGCAAGCCGAGCCGGCTGCCGAGCGCGAACGCGAGCAGCGCATCCACTATCTGCAAACGCGGCTGGAAACCGCGCAGGTGGTTGATCCCACCATTCATGACGATGGCGATCCGGTGCGCTTCGGTGCCACGGTAACGTTTGCATACGAAAGCGGTGAGCAGGAAACCGTGACGATTGTCGGCCTCGATGAACTGGATCCGGCGCATGGTCGTATCAGTTGGCTCTCGCCGATCGCACAAGCGTTGCTGAATGCGGAAGAAGGCGACTACGTGCAATTGGAAACGCCGGGCGGCGAACAGGAATTGTTGATCGTGGCCGTGCGTTATCCGTCTGTCTGATTGTTGCGCGCTGTTGAGACGTCGTTGCCGCTAACATGTTGTTCGCAGAATGTCGCGGTGAGCTGCTGTTCTTGATCGACGCGGCGATGGTCACTAACGACACATCGTGCATCACCGTCTACCAATACCAAGTCAAGTCAAGGAGATTGCCATGAACGATGCAAGCAAGAACCGGAAAACGCCCGAGCAAGAATCCAGTCATGCTGACGACCTCGATGCTGCATTAGCCGATACCTTCCCCGCCAGCGATCCGGTTGCCGGTACGTCAGCGGATTGCGATGAGCGCAAAAGAGCGAAGCAAGATGCGCAAGGCGAAAAGGCCGCCGAGACCCTGCTGGACGACGCTATCGAAATGACCTTTCCTGCCAGCGATCCGATTTCCGTCGATGCCGGCATTACGCGCATCGAACGTGCGCCGGAAAAGGTCGATGCGCATGATGATCACCAAAACAGTGTCGAGCGCAAAAAAGGCGACACGCAAGCCGATGACCAACGAGCAAACAAGTAACCAGCTCACTAGGTTCTGTAACGTCCGTGCGATCCGTGATTCTTACGCGGTTCGTCGTCGGGCTTTCCAACCAACGATCCATGACGACCAACCGCTGCACATTCTCACTCAATGAGGCTATCTCCCATATGGGATGAGGCGGTGTTATGACAGAAGTGAAAGGATTTGTGCGGCCCGTAATTGTCTGTCGCACGCAACATCCAACCCTGCTCGCAGCGCGGAAATTAGCGTTTTCTTCACATTCTTTGTTAGTATGCGACCCACGCTAGGGGTCCTGAAGCAATGCGCTTCGGGTGAGATGAAACCCTTGAACCTGATCTGGATAATGCCAGCGTAGGGAAGCGCAAAGCCACTCAAGGTCCATTCCCCAGAGATTCTTTGTTCGTTCCTGCGTCTGCCTGTCCGCAACGCGAGTGAACAAAAAATGTCCGTCTTTCCTTCCCGTTACAAACTTTCCGTACTGGCAGTTTCTTGCGCTTTCGCACCTGCTGCCGTTGCCCAGAACGCACAACCATCCGGCGATAACGTGTTGCCCGAAGTCGTCGTGACTTCTGCGCCTGCCGATGGCATGGCACGAAATGCTAGCGTCGGCGGCTTTTCCGAAACGCCGTTGTTGGAAACGCCTGCAGCAATTAATGTGATCACGCAGGAGCAGATGCAGGATCGCAGCGTGCGATCGGCAACCGATGCCGTGAAATGGGATGCCAGCGTGCAGAACTCGTATAACGCGGTCGGTCTGGCAGACTGGTTCGCGATTCGTGGCTTCGTGCTCGATCAAGGTGCCAGCTATCGCAAGGATGGCATGGTGATTCTGGCGCAGGCGATGGTACCAATGGAAAACAAGGAGCGCATCGAAATTCTGAAAGGGCTGGCTGGCTTGCAGTCGGGCATCGCTTCGTCGGGCGGCATCCTCAACTACGTGACCAAGCGTCCTACCGATGTGCCGGTTCGTTCGGCGACATTCGAAGTGCGTGAACGCGGCACTGTCTATAGCGCCGTCGATCTGGGTGGGCGTTCGGCAGATGGCATGTTCGGTTATCGCATCAATGCGGCTGCCGAAGATATCAAATCCTATGTCAAAGGCTCTACCGGCGATCGTCGTTTCATTTCTGGTGCCTTCGATTGGCGCTTGAGTTCACGTGCCCTGCTACAACTCGATCTCGATTACCAGCACAAATCGCAACTGACGGTGCCGGGTTTTCAATTGCTCGGCCCTGAGCAGCGTATTCCAACCGGTGTGAGCGGCAAGCAGATGCTCAACGATCAGCGTTGGAGTCGCCCCGTTATCGATGACAGCGACAATATCGGTCTGAAATTCGATTACCAGTTGACGGACAACTGGCGCACTACCTTGCAAGCCAATAAATCCACCTTGCGTCGTGATGATGCGGTGGCTTTGCCATCTGGTTGCCAGACGCAGAGCTTGATTGTTGGCTATTGCAGCGATGGCAGTTACTCGCTCTACGATTTACGTCGTGAAAACGACAAGCGGTCGATCATGACAACCCAAGCACTGTTGCAAGGAAATTTCATGACGGGAACGATGCGCCATGATTTGACGACTGGCGTCTCTACTCTGAACCGTCGCGATAATTTTGCCGATTACGTTTTCAATTACGTCGGTGAAAGCAGTATTTACAATCCAGCTTATTACAACAACTATCAGTTGGTCGGCGTCAATCCCGTTCACTTGCGCCGCAAAGATGAAGAGCGTGCCGTCTTCGTGCAAGACGTGATGGCGCTGACGAGCCAGCTGAAGTTGCATGCCGGGGTGCGTTACGTACAACTCAAGCGTGACCAGTTCAATTCTTCCGGTGTCGTAACGCGTCGCACGGATGACAACTTCATTTTGCCTAACGTCGCGCTTGTCTATAACGTCAAACCGACGCTGGCGATCTACGGTTCCTATTCGCAAGGTCTGGAGCCTGGTGGCGAAGCACCGACCGGCACGACCAATGCCGAAGTCATCATGGATCCGAGCAAGTCGAAGCAGGTGGAGGTTGGTGTGAAGGCAGATGTCACACCGGATCTCAGCATGTCGGCTGCCGTGTTCCAGATCAAGCGCAAGAATGAATATGTTGATGCCACACCGACATATGTGGTCGCTGGCACGCAGGTTAATCGCGGTGTGGAATTCGCTGCCCAGGGGCGTGTCACGCGTGACTGGATGCTTGGCACCAGTTTCACGGCATTGCAGGCAAAAGCAGAAGGTACGGGTGATGCACGCATCGAAGGAAAGCGTGTTGGGAACGTGCCGCGATTCAAGTCAGCCGTATTTACCGAATACGCCTTGCCTGATATGCCGGCCATCAAGCTGAACGCGACGTGGATTTACTCGACCAGCAAGATTTTTGCGCCGAGCAACGAGATTGCAGCGTTGAACAAGAAGGTCGATGGCTACCATGTCGTGAATCTTGGAGCGCGTTATGCGACTAAGTTTGGCAACACGGCCACCACGTTCCGCTTTGGCGTGGACAACGTGTTCAATAAGTTCTATTGGGGCGATGCATCGAGTGCGTTTGGCGGCTACCTGATCCCTGGCGCGCCACGCGTTTTCCGCCTGTCAGCCCAGTTCGATTTCTGATCGGTCCGAATACAGAAAACCGCCTTCGGGCGGTTTTTTTATGTCGTTTCGCTTGCTGGCAGCTTCGTCGCGAGGTAGCGCACCGTTTGCATGACGCGCTGTTGTACATCACCATCGACGAGCAGATGCGGGATGCCCGCATCGTGCAGTTTGCGGATCAGCCGTGCGTGTACATGCTGACGCACTTCATCGGATTCTCGTTGCAGGCCGTCGGCGACCCACGGCGTGGTCGGTGCGGTGACGATGGTGGCGGCGTAATCGTGTTGCGCAGCCAGTGTGGCGAGAGCGCTATCTGGGTGGCCGAAGTAGTGTTCGCTGTACACCGCAGTCATCAATGGTGCGGTATCGCAGAACAGCAGGCGATTGGCGCGTAGTTCACTTTCCGCTTCCCGTTCGCGCTGCGTGGTGGCGATCAGAAGTTGTTCTTCGGCACGTGGTGTGCGCTGGCGTGTTTCGACAAACTCGCGCAGGTATTCCGGCACCCAGGTCGTGTGATAGTGCGCGGCGAGTGCCGCCGCCAGCGTGGATTTGCCGGTCGATTCTGCACCGAGTATCGCAATGCGCATGACAGGTGTATTCACGGCAGGATTATCTGTTCGGCTGGCAGCGATTTCTTCCATGCGCGCAGACCGAGGTAGGCAAGAATGGTGAAGAGGCCGAACAGCAGCGCCGTGAGATAAAGATGCTTGTGAAGGTAGAGGCCGATGTAGAGCGTGTCGATCAGAATCCACATATGCCAGTTCTCCAGCGTTTTACGCGTCAGCAGGAATTGCCCGACCAGACTGCCGGCCGTCAGAAAGGCATCGATGTGCGCGACATCGCTATCCGTGAAGTTGTGCAGGATGGTGGTGATGGCGCCATAGGCGAGAAGCCAGATAGCGATCACGATAAGCCAGCCCTTGCGCGATAGCCGCGATACCTTCACGCCCTGACGATCGCGCCCACCGAACAGCCACTGGTATAGGCCCCATAGCGACACGCTGATGAAGACGAATTGCAGGCACATGTCGGCGTAAATCTTCGCGTCATAGAAGACGATGGCATACAGGGCGGCGGATGAAATGGAAAATAACCAAGCCCACGGTGACTGGCGAATGTTTAGCAGCACCATCGTGATGGCGAGCGAGAAGGACGTGATTTCCAGCAGGGAGGTATGCAGGAAGCCGAGCAGGATAAGGGGATCGTTCATGTAAGGCGTTGCGTCAGGCTGGTGTACGGTAGCTGGCGAGGCTTCAGTCTTCCAGCAGACTACGCACCTTCTTCGCCAGTTGTTCGCGGCGATAGGGTTTGCTCAGCAGATGGACGCCGGGATCAAGGCGGCCGCCATGCACGATGGCATTTTGCGTGTAGCCGGAGGTGAAGAGAACGGCGATGTTCGGCAGCAGCAACTTGGCCTGGCGTGCCAATTCTGGGCTGCGCAGATTGCCCGGCATGACCACATCGCTGAACAGCAGATCGACGTGTACGCCGCTTTTCAGAATGCTGAGCGCGCTTTCGGCATCATCGGCCTTCAATACCTGATAGCCGAGTTCCTGTAATAGCGACACAACCGTCAGTTGTACATCCTTGTCATCCTCGACAACCAGAATGGTTTCGCTGCCACCGACGACTGCACGCTCCATGTCGTCTGGCGTGGCATCTTCCCGTTCCAGCGAACGTGGCAGATAGATGCGTACCGTGGTGCCGACGCCGGGTTCGCTGTAAATCTTGAAATGGCCGCCGCTTTGCTTGACGAAGCCGTAGGCCATGCTGAGGCCGAGGCCGGTGCCGTCGCCTGGTGGCTTGGTGGTAAAGAAAGGTTCGATGGCCTGCTCAAGTACATCGGGCGTCATGCCTGCGCCGGTGTCCGATACCGACAGCACGACGTACTGACCGGGCTTGATGTCGGGAATGGACGCGATGTACTCGTCATCCAACATGGCATTGGCAATTTCAATCGTCAGCTTGCCGCAGCCATTCATCGCATCGCGCGAATTGAGGGCGAGATTGAGGAGCACGTTTTCAAGCTGGCCCGGATCGACTTGCGTATTCCACAGACCGCCACCGCCGATGATCTCGATATCGATCGCTTCCCCTAGTGCGCGACGCAGCATGTCGTCCATGTTGCGCACGGTTCTTGCGAGGTTGATGACGGCTGGCTGGAGTGGCTGACGGCGTGCAAAAGCGAGTAGCTGGCCTGACAGTTTGGCGCCACGATCAACGGCGCGTAGCGCGATCTCCAGCCGCTTGGTGGTAGCCGGATTATTGTCGGTCATGGCGCGCAGCAAATGCAGATTGCCGCCGATGACTTGCAGGATATTGTTGAAATCATGTGCCACGCCGCCAGTCAGCTTGCCGACCGATTCGAGCTTCTGCGCATGGGCCAGCGCTGCCCGTGTTTCGTCGAGTGCCACAGTACGCTCTGCGATCATTTTTTCCAGATCGTTCTGGTAGCGGCGTACTTCATCCTGCGCATTCTTCTGGCTGGTGACGTCATTACCTTGGACGAAGATACCGATCGGTTTGCCATCAGCGCCGAGAATCGGCTGATAGATGAAATCCAGATACAAGGTCACGCTTGGTACGTCGGGGTTCGCCTGCAGAGTCGCGGCGATGCTGCGACCGATGTAGGGTTCGCCCGTGACATAGACCTGATCAAGCAGTTCAAAGAAACCCTGATCGATGAGTTCCGGCAAGGCTTCACGGACCGTGCGGCCGATCAGATTGCGGCCGCCGACAAGGCGATAGTAAGCCTGGTTGGCGATCTCGAAACGATGATCTGCTCCAAGTATGACGGCGGTAAAGCCGGGTGCCTGTTCGAACAATTGCAGCAGGTGCATCTTGTCGATCTGCAGTTTGCGCGCCAGCTCCAAAGCGGCATTGGCCGCCCCCAGTGCATTCGTCCGTTCTTCGATCAGACGTTCCAGTTCGGCCTGGCGCTCTTTCAGTGCCGTTTCGGCCAGCACGCGATCGGTGACATCGTGTCCTTGCGAAAAGATGCCGATGACCTCGCCGTCCTGACTATAGATCGGCTGATAGACCAGATCGATGAAGCGCTGCTCTGCAGGGATGTCGGGAGCGGGTTTGATGGCCAGCGGCAGCGCATGACCGACGAAAGCCTGACCGCTGTTGTAGACATCGTCGAGAATCTTGAAGTAACCCTGCTCGGCCAGTTCGGGAAAGGCTTCACGGACCGATTTGCCCATGATGTCCTTGTGCTGTGCCAGTTGCGCATGCGCTTCATTGGCAAGCTCGTAAACGTGTTCTGGGCCGCGGAAAAAACACACAAACCCCGGGGCCTGCACGAACAGTTGCAATAATTCTTCGTAGCGATTTGCACGCGTGGCAAGTGCACCCTGCGCAGTAGATGGGGCGTGATCGGAAGGCGACGTACCGGCAGGACGGGAAGGAGTGGACATGGCGTCACAAAGGTGTCAGTACGACGCGGTTGCGTCAGAGTGCTGCCATTCTACCGATATTTCACCGGATGACGCTGCGTAAGCAGCCTGAGCGTGGCAAATACGCGGGTGGGGGGTTGCGATGTCGCGGCCATCTGCGCTGTCATCTTCCATTGCGGTCACATGTTTCGTCAGGAATGGAAGATGACGGTGCAGGGGTGTGACGGCTTTAGAGCTTGATTTCTACATGCTCGCCAATGTCGGTTGGACGTTGACCAGTGAAGATGCCTTTGGCGATGGCGAACAATTGGGTCATCTTGCTGGATGCGGAGTCCCAGTATTCGGCATTAACCATATCGACACAGATGAGTGCCAGATCGGGATCGTCCATGCCGCCAGGGAACCAGGCGCCGACCATTGGATTCCACAATTCTTCGATCTTGGCGCGATCCTTGACCAGCGCCGCGCGTCCTGAAACCGAGACGTACAGGCTTTCATCCGGTGCAGCGAACGTGACATTCACTTCCGGCTGATGCGCCAGATCGCCGGTGAACGCATGCTTGTCCGATGTGAAGAACCACATCTGGCCCTGTTCATCGATTTGCTGCGCCGTCATGGGGCGACTCGACAGCGCTTGCCCTGCACCGATGGTCGTCAGCATGCCGAATTTGACGTCTTCGATCTTGTTGCGCAGATCGGCCAATTGTTCTTTATGGGTTTGGGTCATGATGGTATTCCTTTGGAAAAAACGCATAGCTGGCATGCGTCGAAAGAAGTCAAAAATATCCGATGACCACGCTAACGTGCCGCGAAAAGTGTTTCGGTGCGTCGGCCCACATTGGCGCACCATGTTTCTTTCTTCGTGGAAATGTTAAGTGACTGATTTATTGGAATAAAAAATACCCAACGACTGCCTTTTGACGCTTTTTCCTACGAAAGATCGGGCGCAATGCCTATAGGGAAGAGTTTTCCGGCTGGCTACATTACGACCTTGTGTTTAACAGTATTTGACATTGTGAGCCGTCTACAGCGGCGCATTGGCCGAATCATTGACGGAGGGCGTTGTCATGCTGGGGTTTTTCAAATCAATTTCTACTCTTGGCGTTCTGCTGGCAATCATCTGGTTTGCCATGTCGCATGAGTTTGCTGCTGTGTTGCTGGGCATCGGGTGTGTATCTGCTTTCATGATGACGTTTCTCCCTGTGCAGGCAGGCGACGAGCACAGCTGATCTTTCAAATTGAACAAGTTGTCGCTCGTTCTGTCCTATTTTCAAGGCCGCTTATTACGACTGCGGATGAATGCGCAAGGCATGCAGAAAGCTGCGTCGTATGAAGGCACCGTAAAACGGATTTGACGCGTACAATCCGTCACACTTGAAAAATGGAAACATGCGAAACCCGCATGCTGATCAGGCAGATAAAATGACAACAGAAAAACCCCTGCAGGTCTTACTGGTGGAAGACAATGCCGATGCATTGGAAGGCATGATTGAAATGACGAGCTTCTTCGGTCACGAAGCGCATGGTTGTGTTTCCGCGGAAGCCGCGCTCGATTTGTTGAACAAGGAATCCTTCGATGTGATGGTGACCGATATCGGCTTGCCAGGTCTGTCGGGTCTGGAACTGGCTCGCCGTGCACGGGACATTCAGCCCAACGTCGATATCACTGTAGCCAGCGGCTACGCGCGCGGCGACGACGTGCCGGCCGACGTAGGCTGGTTGATGAAGCCGTTTGGCATCGATGAATACGCGGCGTTGCTGGCGAAAGCGGCCGGACGTAGCTGATCGCTCTCGCTTTAGCAGCACATATGACGCGGCCGGCTTTGTCGGCCGTTTTCGTTTTGAGCGACTTTTGTCGGACTAAACGGCGACCAAACCGTGCCAAAGCCACGACATTTTTCAATCAACTGATTTAATTAAATCATTTGATTGTATTTTTGTGGTTTAATGGCGTTCATGAATGCCGCCGCCAAATCTCTTCCCTCCCGCAATCCGACCGATAAGCCGGAAGCCGATGCGCGCCGTCAGCGTACAGACGGTGCCGAGGCGCGCCAGCGTCTGTTACTGGCGGCCTTGCGACTGTTTGCCGAAAAAGGTTTTAGCAAAACTTCGACGCGCGATATCGCACAGACTGCCGGAACCAACATTGCTTCAATCAAATATTACTTCGGCGACAAGGCAGGGCTGTATCGCGCAGCTTTTACGGAGTCGATGGGGACGGATTGCGCCGCATGGGACAGCACCATGCTGCAAGCATCGACCCTGCGCGAAGGCTTGCATCTGTTTTATTTGGACTTCCTCGAACCGCTGCGGGAATCCGAAACGGCGCAACTCGTCATCCGCCTGCATTTCCGCGAAGTATTGGAACCGACCGGCATGTGGCAGGAAGAAATCGATCGCAGCATACGGCCTGCGCATGAGGATCTGGTGACGTTTCTGCTACGCCATTTGCAGGAAACCGAGGCGGACGATGAAATTCATCGGCTTGCCTTTTCGATCGCCGGGATGGGCATGCAGATTTATATCAACCACGACATCATGCAGGCGCTTCGTCCTTCGCTGATGGCTGTCGATGCAGAACTTGATCGCTGGATCGCGCAACTTGCCTTGTATGCCGAAGCGATGGTGCAGGCGGTGGCTGCGCAGCGTCGGTCAGAGGACGACACAAAACCCGCGGTGAAATCCATAACCAAAAACAAGCACGCATCATGAACCGATTTACTTTTCTCGCCAGTCTCGGCTTGCCTGTCTGGCTTGCCGGTTGTGCGCTGACGCCGCCCCCGGCCAAGGTGGAAGCGCCTGCCGCATCGCAGTGGTATGCACCGGTTTCCTCCGCTTCCAAGGTGCCTGCGGCCGATGCCGAAGCAGTTGCCGCCTTGCCGCATCACGGCACGGTGAGCGATCTGACGCAATGGTGGCAGCAGCAGAATGACCCGTTGCTGGTCGAACTGGTTGATGCAGCGCAAGGTGTCAGCCCCAATATCGCGTCTGCTCGCGCACGCATCGAACAATCGCGCAGCACCGCGGTGGCTGCGGGCGCTGCGCTGTTGCCGCAACTGAACCTGACCACCAGCATCACGCGTAGCAGTGCGCAGCCGCCATTGCCGATGAATACGAATGCACAGGCCGCCCTGCAACCTTCTTGGGAAATTGATCTGTTCGGTGCCAACCGCGCTACCAACCGTGCTGCCGTGGCACGTTATCAAGGCGCGCAGGCAAGCTGGCACGATGCCCGCGTGGCCGTGGCGGCAGAGGTCGCCAATCGTTATTACAGCCTGCGCAGTTGCGAAAAGCTGGTGACGGTATCGCGTTCCGATGCAGCATCACGCGCAGAGACATCGCGCCTGTCTGATCTTTCGACCAAGGCCGGTTTCGAGGCGCCAGCCAATGCTGCGTTGGCGCGCGCCAGTGCCGCCGAAGCCAATGGCCGTGCGACCCAGCAACAGGCCTTGTGCGAAATCGATATCAAGGCATTGGTGGCCTTGACGGCTATCGATGAGCCGACCTTGCGCAGCAAGCTTGCCGCTTCGTCGGAACCTGCCGTGACACCTTCGATGGCTATCGCCAGCCTGCCCGCCCAAACCCTGCTGCAACGCCCTGACGTGTTTGTCGCCGAACGTGAAGTGGCTGCAGCCAGCGCCGACACTGGCAGTGCGATGGCACAGCGTTATCCGCGCCTGACGCTGAGTGGTTCGGTGGGGGCAGCGCGCTTTCAGGTTGCGGGCGTGACAAACGATCTGCAGACATGGAGCATCGGTCCGTTGCAGCTATCCCTGCCAATCTTCGATGGCGGCCGCCGTGCTGCAAACGTGGATGCCGCGCGCGCCAACTATGAGGCTGCCGTTGTCAACTATCGCGGTACCGTACGGCAAGCCGTGCGCGAAGTCGAAGAAGCACTCGTGAATCTGCAAAGCACCGCAGCGCGCAGTGATGATGCACGTGCAGCGGTGGACGGTTATCGCATGTCGTTCGAAGCGACGGAAGCGCGCTATCGCAGCGGCCTGGCTAGCCTGGTCGAACTCGAAGATGCCCGCCGCTTGCGCCTGGCTGCCGAACTCAATGCCGTTTCGCTCGAACGCGAGCGTCGCCAAGCCTGGGTGACCTTGTATCGCGCTGCCGGCGGTGGCTGGCAGATTCCCGATGACGCCGCGCAGACGCGCGTCTTCTCTTCCCTTTCCCCCTCTTCCGAACTTCCTGGCGACGGACTGAAAAAATGAAACGCATCACGCTTAACAAAAAGAACAAGATCATTGCACTCGTCGTGGCGCTCATCGTGCTGATCGTCATCGTGGCGCTTTTCATGCGCGGTGGCGCGGGTCACAAGAAACCGGAGGCAGCCCCCAAGCCTGCCCTGACCGTGACCACGGTACAGCCGTCGCAAGCATCGTTGCCAATCCGGCTGGTTGCCAACGGCACGATCACGGCGTGGCAGGAAGCCATCATCGGCAGCGAATCGAATGGCTTGAAGCTGACGGAAGTGCGCGTCAATGTTGGCGATACCGTCAAGCGCGGGCAAGTACTGGCGACCTTCTCGCAAACCTCGACGAAAGCAGAGGTCGCGCAGGCGCGTGCTTCACTGATGGAAGCCGAAGCCAATGCCGCAGATGCACGCAATAACGCCGAACGCGCCAAGACGCTGGAAACCACCGGTGCCTTGAGCACGCAGCAAATCAACCAGTATCTGACTACCGCGGAAACTGCCAAGGCGCGTGCTGCGGCTGCCCGTGCCACGCTGGAAGCGCAGGAGTTGCGCCTGACGCAGACGCAAGTCATTGCGCCCGATGATGGCGTGATTTCGGCGCGTAATGCCACGGTCGGTGCCGTAGTAGGCGCGGGCACGGAATTGTTCCGCATGATCCGACAGGGACGCCTCGAATGGCGTGCCGAAGTCACGTCGGAAGAGTTGGGCCGTCTAGCCACCGGCACGCCGGTCACGCTGCAAGCAGCTAACGGCAGCGAAGTCAAAGGCAAGGTCCGCATGATTGCGCCAACCGTCGATACCAATAATCGCTCGGCGCTTGTGTATGTCGATCTGCTGCCGACGGCAGCGAAGGTAGCGCCGGTGCGTGCTGGCATGTTTGCCAGTGGTGCGTTTGAACTCGGCTCATCGAATGCACTGACGGTGCCGCAGCAATGCATCGTGGTGCGTGACGGCTTCAGCTACGTCTTCTTGCTGAAGGAAGACAAGCGCGTGGCACAGGTGAAGATCGTGCCCGGACGTCGTCTGGCCGAACGTATCGAAGTCACCGAGGGATTGGCGGCTAATGCCGTGATCGTTGAAAGCGGCGCGGGCTTCCTCAATGACGGCGATCTCGTCAACGTCGTGCAGGAACCACCGGCAGTCAATACCCCGGCGACGCAGCAGAATGTGCCTGCCGTGCCAGTCAATCCGCAGGCACCGGCACGTGCGCCCGTCATCAGCGATGAGAGCAAGGCCAATGCCGTGACCAATCCGCCGCGCGCCACGCCCGGCAATCCGCAGAACTGATCGGGAGCCGGCGTGAATTTTTCTTCCCTTTCCATCCGGAATCCGATTCCGGCGATCATGCTCTTCATCCTGCTGACGCTGGCAGGTTTGCTGGCCTTCAAGGCGAGCGCCGTGCAGGACTTCCCCGATATCGAATTGCCGATCGTGACTGTTACGGCCAGCCTGCCGGGTACGGCACCGGCACAGCTTGAAACCGAAGTGGCGCGCAAGATCGAGGATTCGGTCGCCTCGCTGTCAGGCATCAAGAACATCTATACCAAGGTGCTTGATGGTGTCGCCACGATCACGGTCGAGTTCGTGCTGGAAAAAAACATCTCCGATGCCGTCAACGAAGTGCGCGATGCCGTGGCGCTGATTCGTGCCGACCTGCCGGCCGATTTGCGCGATCCGGCCGTCACCAAGGTATCGACGGCGGGCCGCGTGGTGATGACGTTTACCGCATCGGCCGCACCGGGCAGCAATCTGGATGAACAGGAGCTGAGCTGGTTCGTCGACAACACGGTCGCCAAGCGTTTGTTGAGCGTACCGGGTGTCGGCTCATTCAAGCGCGTCGGTGGCGTCAAGCGTCAGGTGCGTGTCGAACTCGATGCGGACAAGATGGCAGCGCTGAATGTGTCAGCTGTCGATGTCTCGCGTCGCCTGCGTCTCGTGCAGCAGGAAGCGCCGGGTGGGCGTGGTGATGTCAGCGGCGCCGAGCAGGCCGTGCGCACTATCGGGACCGTGAAAACGGCAGAGGAGCTGGCGCAACTTGATGTGCCGCTGGCTGACGGCCGTCATATCCGTTTGTATCAGGTTGCCAACGTGACGGATACGATTGCCGAGCGTCGTGCAACCGCATCGCAAGATGGGCATACCGTGGTCGGCTTCGAGATCTTCCGCACCAAGGGGGCGAGTGAACTAGCCGTTGCCGAAGGTGCGAAGAAAGCAGTCGAGGAATTGCAGGCCAAGCACAGCAATGTGGTGTTTAAGGAAGCCATCGACAACGCCAAGCCGGTAGAGGAAAACTTTGATGGTTCGATGGAGCTGCTGTATGAAGGCGCCTTCCTTGCCGTGCTGGTGGTCTGGTGGTTCTTGCGCGACTGGCGCGCGACCATCGTTGCGGCATCTGCACTGCCCTTGTCCGTGATTCCGACCTTCCTCGGTCTTTACTATTTCGGTTACACGCTCAATACCGTCACGCTGCTATCGCTGGCGCTGGTGATTGGCGTGCTGGTCGATGATGCGATTGTGGAAATTGAAAACATCTCGCGCCATCTCGCGATGGGCAAGACGCCGATGCAGGCGGCGATGGAGGCCGCCGACGAAATCGGCATGGCCGTTATCGCCACCACCTTCGCGCTGGTATCGGTGTTCTTGCCGACGGCATTCATGGCTGGCATTCCGGGACTGTTTTTCAAGCAGTTCGGCTGGACGGCCGTGCTGGCGGTGCTGGCTTCCCTCGTGGTGGCACGATTGCTGACGCCGATGATGGCGGCTTACATTCTCAAACCCAAACCGCATCATGAAGAAAAAGATGGCTGGCTCATGCAGCGCTACATGCGCACGATGCAGTGGTGCTTGCGTCATCGTTTGACCACCGTAATCGCAGCCGCAGTCTTCTTTGTCGTATCGGTCTCTTTGGTGGCGCTGTTGCCAACCGGTTTCGTGCCATCGGCTGATCGCGGACAGACACAGGTCAACATCGAACTGCCACCGGGTAGCACGTTGGCGGAGACAACCGCGGTGGCAGAACGTGTGCGTTTGGCGATTACCAAGGATGCCAATATCACCAGCGTGTTCAGCTCGATTGGTGGCGGTTCCAGTGGCGATGCATTCGCACCGGGCGCAGCGGCCGAGGCACGCCGCGCGGTGCTGACGGTAACGACCACGCACCGCAACGATCGCAAACAGACCATGTCGCAAATCGAGGGTGGCATTCGCACGGCGATTGCCAATATTCCCGGTGCGCGTTTCACGGTTGGTCCACCCGATACCGGCGTGAAGATGCAGCTCGTTTTGCGCAGCGACGATCCAGTGGCCTTGAATGAAGCCGCTCGCAAGGTGGAGCGTGAATTGCGCACGCTGCATGGCATTGGCAACGTGAGTTCGAGTGCATCGCTGGTGCGCCCGGAAATCATCGTGCGCCCGGATGTGGCCAAGGCTGCCGATCTCGGCGTGACGGCGGCCAGCATCGGTGAAACCGTACGCGTGGCGACGTCCGGCGATTATGACCAGAATCTTCCCAAGCTCAATCTGACCGAGCGCCAGGTACCGATTCTCGTCAAGCTGCCGGATGGAGTGCGCGCCGATCTGTCGGCCATCGAGCGCTTGACGGTACCGGGCCGTAACGGGCCGGTCATGCTGGGTAATGTCGCGACCGTGACAATGGAAAGCGGCCCGGCGCAGATCGACCGTCTGAATCGCAGTCGCAACGTGACGCTGGATGTGGAACTGGGATCGCGCTCGCTGGGCGAACTCAACGAGGAAGCGCGTGCCCTGCCTTCGATGCGCAATCTGCCGCCCGCCGTGCGCATTGCCGAACTCGGCGACGCGCAGGAAATGCAGGCGCTGTTCGAAAGCTTCGGCATTGCCATGCTGATTGGCGTCTTGTGTATCTACGGTGTGCTGGTACTGCTGTTCCGCGACTTCATGCAGCCGATCACGATTCTCGCTGCCTTGCCATTGTCGATTGGCGGTGCATTCGTGTTGCTGCTGCTGACGGGCAAGGCATTGTCGATGCCATCCATGATTGGTTTGATCATGCTGATGGGCATCGTCACCAAGAACTCGATCCTGCTCGTCGATTACGCGATCATGGCGCGGCGTGAAGGAATGGAACGGTTTGCGGCGCTGGTGGATGCCTGTCACAAGCGTGCACGCCCGATCATCATGACGACGATTGCGATGGGTGCGGGCATGTTGCCGCTGGCACTCGGTCTCGGTGCCGATCCGAGCTTCCGTTCGCCGATGGCAATTACCGTCATCGGGGGTTTGATCACATCGACCATGCTGAGCCTGCTGGTGGTGCCGGCCGTGTTCACCTATATCGATGATCTGGAGCTGTGGTTCAAACGCAAGATGCATCGCGGCGGGCATGCGGATCATCCTGAGCATACCGAGTCGAAGCCGCAGTTGGAAGGCAAATAAGCAAGGTGCAGGGAAGCTCGGAAACTGCTTTGCAGATGGCAGTATTTCGAGCATGAAACAAAGAAATCGGGAGTGGAAATGTCAGGACAAACAACGGGTGGCGTACGATGGCTGTTACGCGTGGAAGGCTTGTGCGTGCTGGCTGCCGCGTTGCTGTTTTATCCGGCACTCGGTTTTGGCTGGGGCAATTTTGCCTTGTTCTTTCTGTTGCCCGATTTGTCGCTCCTTGCTTATCTTGCAGGACCGAAGGTCGGTGCCTTGATGTATAACGCGGCACATTCTTATATCGGTGCGATTGCCTGTCTCGTGGCTGGTGCGGTCTTTGCGCTGCCGGTTCTTTCCTGTGCCGGCGTTATCTGGTGCGCGCACATCGGCTTCGATCGTGCGTTGGGTTACGGCCTTAAGTACGCAATAGCATTTCGTATGACGCATCTGGGGTTGATTGGAAAGCAGGCAGAGGTATTGGAAAATGTTCCACTCAAGCATGAGGTTTGAACGTCATGTTCTCTGATCAACATCGCTGATTGGAAAACTATTCGACTTATCTCCATCGTGGATATTTCAGGGATTGCTGTCGTTGTATAAAAAAATAGGCACATGCATGATGTGCCTATTTTTTTGGAATGTGTTTGACTTGTCCGTATTGCCTGACCATCTGAGAAATCATGATTCATCGCCTTTTTATTTTTTGTTTTTCTACCCTTCTTGCAACCTCAGTTTGTGCGCAAGAAAAAGTCACCGAACGTCCCGATTGGCAGAAGTATTTTGTGCAGTATCAGGCCAGTGGAACCATCGTCGTTGCTGATCAGCGTAAGACGGCGGAAACCATTTCCGTCTTCGACGCGAAGCGTGCAGCGAAGCCTTATCCGCCGGCATCCACCTTCAAGATTCCGCATACGCTGTTCGCACTCGATAGCGGTGTGCTGCGCGACGAGTTCCAGGTTTTTCGCTGGGATGGCGTCAAGCGTGCCTTTGCCGGACACAATCAGGATCAGGATTTACGCTCTGCCATGCGCAATTCGACGCTCTGGGTATATCAGGGTTTTGCGAAACAGATTGGCGAGGAAAAAGCGCGGCGTTATTTGCAGCAGATCGATTATGGCAATGCCGATCCGACAACCGACCACGGTGGCGATTACTGGATTGATGGCAATTTGCGAATCACATCGTATGAGCAGATCGCGTTTCTGAAAAAGCTTTATCGCAACACGCTGCCGTTTCGTGTCGAGCATCAGCGCCTGGTCAAGGATGTGATGATCAACGAAGCCGGGCGCGATTGGATATTGCGCGCGAAAACGGGCTGGGAAGGGCGCATGGGCTGGTGGGTTGGCTGGGTGGAATGGCCGAGCGGCCCCGTGTTCTTTGCGCTGAATATCGATACGCCGCAGCGTCTGGATGATTTGTACAAGCGCGAAGCCATCGTGCGTGCGGTCCTGCGCGACATGAAGGCATTGCCGCCCGCACCAGCGGATGACAAGGAGGCGTCGCGCTAGCGATCGTGTTATCGCATCGGATGTGAATCTTTCCGTTCCAATCGCCTCTATTTTTAGTGGTGGCGCGAATTGTCGCTTGCAGATGCGGCATGTCGATGTGCAACACGCCTCCCGTGTGTGAGTTGCCGCATTGATGCGCGGGCGAATTCATGGCACGATCCCACTCCCCTGATTTCCTTATGCGGCGTTTGCCTGAACTGCGACGACTGCGCCGGAGATATGCATGACACGTACCTTGTGGAATTTTCCTGCCGAACCTCGTCCTTTCGATCTGCGCACCTTGTCGCTGGCCGAATCGGCCATGCATCCGCCCGTTATCGTCGTGCTGGCACCGCATCCCGATGATTTCGATGCGATCGCATTGACGCTCAAGCTGTTTCACGATGCCGGTGCAGAAATACATCTGGCCGTACTGACCACCGGTGCCAGTGGTGTCGAAGACGGTTTCGGCGATGCGATCAATGATGGGCAAAAGGGTGCGTTGCGTGAGATCGAGCAACGCGACAGCTGCGCCCTTTTCGGCTTGCCTGCAGAACGCATCACGTTCATGGCGCTGCCTTTGGATGTAAGTGGCAATCCGCCATTGGATGCGGCCAACCACGAGCGCATTCGTGCCTATCTCGCCCAGCGCTCACCGCAACTTGTCTTCATGCCTCACGGTAACGACAGCAATGTGACGCATCAACGTACCTACGCGTTGTTCCGCAACGTCGTGTTGACACAAGGCTGGACGATGTGGGCGGTATTGAATCAGGATGCGAAGACGATCAAGATTCGCACTGATCTCTATCTGCCTTTTGACGAAGAGCAGGCGGAATGGAAAGCTGCCTTGTTGCGACAACATCGCTCGCAGCATCAGCGCAATCTGAATACGCGTGGCAAGGGCTTCGACGAGCGTGTGCTGGCCGTCAACAGACAGGCCGGCAGCGGCGTCAATGCGCCCTACGCCGAAATTTTTGAACTGGAACGCTTCGGTTGAAGCTGCAGCGGCAAGACAGAGGGTAAAAACGATGACATGCGATCACCGCAAGGTATTGGACCTGGCAAAAGCCGGCGACTGGGAAGAGGCGCACGCCCTCGTGCAAGTACATGGGGATGTGTTGTCCTGTCAGATTCACGGCTACCTGCATCGGGTGGAAGGCGATCTGGGTAATGCGCGCTATTGGTACAGCCGCGGCAACAGCAGTTTGCCTGCCAATACGCTAGATGAAGAATTCACGCGCTTGTACACGCAATTGCCATGAGTGATACGCTTTGCAAATTGCTAATAACAAAAAGAAAGGAATGACGCCATGCGTTTATTGATTGCCCTGATTCTGCCGTGGTTGACCTTCTTCACGATCGGTCGCCCGATTGCCGGCATTATCTGCCTGATTCTGCAAGTGACACTGATCGGCTGGCTGCCAGCCACCATCTGGGCGGTCTATGCCCTGAGCCAGTTCAAAACCGATCAGAAGATCGACGCTGCTTTCAAACGTGCGCGCTAAGCGCCTTCTCTACTGAAGCGGTATCCGCCACACGCCGGTGCGATTTTCGCCTCGGCGAGTTTGTTCACGGCGTATCTGGCACTGGCGTGAAACGCTTCAGGGTTTGTCCTTGATGCGTGATCTGTTCAAAAAACACTTGTTCGGGGCGTGTCCAATAGCTGCCATCAGCAGCCGTGTAGACAATCATGATGGTGTCGGGATCGGACTCCAGACGGGCTGCACAAATAAAGTTGTACAGGCCACCCTTGAAGTGCCGATACTGTTTGGCGTAATTTTCCATGGGAGCGTGCGCTTACTTCCCAACGAACCAGCCGGCGATAATCATCACGATGCCGACATTGATCGGGATATTGAGCCCACCGATTTCGCGCCCCGTGGCTTTGCCAAAATTGCGCACGGCAAAGCCACCCCAAGCCAACAGATTGCCGCCACCGCGCAGCCAGTCATTCGGATTGGTACCGCTCATCAATTGGACAACCCCCGTCAGGGCAAAGAAAATACACAGAATGCCCAGTCCCAGGCGCACACGTTTCTGGCGCAGCAGGTTTTCGATGGTTTCTCCAAACATGCCAATTTCCTCAATTCTGTTGCAAAGAGCCGCTATTGTAAGGGACAGAGTAATAATCTCAATTTTTCGTTAAATAATCATGCCGCAAGGCAATTTTTCTTGGCACTTTGCGTGTCATGTGCAAAGATGAAAGGCCGTAGCCGGACGATGGCTGCGCGTTTGTGGAAGGGCATATCATGATCGGAAGCGTACAAAGCGGCATCAATAGCGATTGGTCAACACGCAAGAGCGATTCTGTTCGCTCAGCCAGCGAGTTGCTGAGCAAGGTTGCCGATGTTGCGACGGATGAGCGTAATGGTGTGACGGCCGGGCGGAATGCCACAGACGCTTCAGCAGATCCATCAACTGTCACCGGGGAACGCAAGCTGACGGAAAAACTGGCAGCGCAACGTGACCAGACGCGTTTTGCCAACGAAGACAAGGCCGATCAGCGCACTGCGGCGCAAAATGCATTCAGCAGCATCGATACCGAAAACAAGGGTTATATCGACCGCGCAAGCCTGAAGGCGGCGCTTGACGAGATGTCGAAGGACAAGGAAGCCAACGCTCAAGCCGTCGAGCAGATTTTCAAGCAGATCGATACCGACGGTAACGATCAGATCAGCGAAAGCGAATTCACGACAGCCGTCGAGCAGACGGCGCAGCAGGATGCTGCCGACCCGGCTGCGGCCAGCGCCGGCACTGCGCCACCACTAGGTGGTGTGCCGCCTGCAGGTGGCGGATCGACGGCTTCGAAAGATACCGAGCCTGCCGATACCAACAAGGACGGTTCGGTCAGCCTGCAGGAATTGATGGCCTATCAACGCAAACAGGCGGAAGCCAAGCTGGTGGAGGAAAACGTTCGCCAGCAAACCGAAGCCACCAACCGCATCGCCACGCAACTCGCACAGACTTACGGCCGCTTCGATGCCGAAGTGGCCAACGCCACGGTATCGGGCAACGTGTTTTCGGCGACGGCTTGATCACATGCCGGTTGCCGGTCTTTCCGTCTATTACCTACAATCCATTTGGAGCGTTGCGCGGTGCCTACGTGTGTATTGCGGTAGGGCTAGCGCGCTGCCGCAGGCAATACCTTGATGATGCGACCATCTGCCTCATCGGTCGCCAGATACAGATAGCCATCCGGCCCCTCGCGGACATCACGCACGCGTGCGTTCAGGTCGGGCAGCAATTTTTCACGCTGCACTACTTTTCCGTCTTTTACTTCCAGCCGCTCCAGATTGCGGAATACCAGCGAGCCGACGAACAGGCTGCCTTGCCAAGCTTTGCC
>NZ_CAJYMD010000012.1 GCF_913776015.1 uncultured Oxalicibacterium sp.
CATCAGGCCCGGACTGACGGCAACCGCATCGATCCCCTCCAGCAACGCCGCATCAAAACGACTCTCCACTGCACCGCCGACGAAGACGGCCTCAGGAATCAGCGACTGCAAGGTGGCAAGGCGTTCCGGCTGTTCGCGTGTATCGGCAACGCGCAGCGTAGCGCCGCAGCGGTGCAGCCACTGCGCCATCGCCAGTCCCGACTCGCCGAGACCCATCACCAGAAAATGCTTGCCTGTGTAATCCATCATCTTTTCTTCGATATCAACGCAGCTTGAGCGTCGACAAACCAAACAGCACGAGAATCATCGTGATGATCCAGAAACGCACGACAACCTGGGTTTCCTTCCAGCCCTTCTGTTCAAAATGGTGGTGCAGCGGTGCCATCAGCAAAATCCGCTTGCCGGTACCGGTACGCATCTTGGTGTACTTGAAGTACGACACTTGCAGCATGACCGACAGTGTTTCAACCACGAAGATGCCGCCCATGATGAACAGCACGATCTCCTGACGCACAATCACGGCAATCGTTCCCAGCGCACCGCCCAATGCCAGCGCACCAACGTCACCCATGAACACTTGTGCCGGGTGTGCGTTGAACCAGAGGAAGGCCAGGCCGGCACCCGCCATCGCACCACAGAAAATGATCAGTTCGCCCGCGCCCTTGATGTGCGGGATGAACAGATATTGCGAATAGATGGCGCTGCCCGATAGATAGGCAAACAGGCCCAGCGCAGTACCGACCATAACCGTCGGCATGATCGCCAGACCATCGAGGCCATCGGTCAGGTTGACGGCATTGCTGGTACCGACGATCACGAAATACGTCAGCGCGATGAAGCCCCAGACGCCGAGCGGGTAGCTAATCGTTTTGAAGAACGGCACGATCAGATCGGCCTTCGGCGGCAGATCCATGCTGAAGCCGGATTGCACCCAGGCGACAAACAATTCGATGAATTGCGAATTGGTCGGGGCCGACACCGAGAAGGCCAGATAGATGGCAGCAAACAACCCGATCAGCGATTGCCAGAAATATTTTTCCTTCGACGACATGCCCTTGGGGTCTTTGTAAACCACCTTGCGATAGTCATCGACCCAGCCCACAGCACCGAAACCCAGGGTCACGATCAGTACGACCCAGACAAAACGGTTGGTCAGGTCCGTCCACAGCAACGTCGCAATACCAATCGCCAGCAAGATCAGCGCGCCACCCATCGTTGGCGTACCGCTCTTGATCAGATGGGTCTGCGGACCATCGGTACGCACTGCCTGCCCCACCTTCAAACGCATCAGCATACGGATCACCGCCGGGCCCGCGAACAAGCCGATCGCCAGCGCCGTCAGCGTCGCAAACACGGCGCGGAAGGTGATGAAGTTGAAGATCCGCATCGGACCGATGTATTCCTGCAGATACTGTGCCAGCCAAAGCAGCATGTTAGTGGCCTTCCTGATGATGTTGACCGAGCAGATGCTGCACAACACGTTCCATCTTCATGAAACGCGATCCCTTGACCAGCGCTGTTGCCTCGTTGTTGAAAAATGTATCCAGTGCCTGATTCAGTTGATCGACGCTGTCGTAATGCGCCGCACCTTGACCGAAGGCTTGGGTTGTATGTACCGTCAATTCGCCAAGTGCCAGCAAACGATCGATGCCGCGTTCGCGCGCATAGGCGCCGACTTCTTCGTGATAGCGCGGGCCATCGTTACCAACTTCACCCATATCGCCCAGTACGAGAACGCGCGGCGCTGCCACTTGGGACAGCACGTCGATGGCAGCGCGCACGGAATCCGGATTGGCGTTGTAGGTATCGTCGATCACCAAGGCACCGTTGGTCGCCGTCTTGCGTTGCAGGCGACCATTGACCGGTGCGAACGCCTGCAAGCCGCGCACGATCGCTTCGACCGAAATGCCGATTGCCAATGTGCAGGCAATCGCCGCCAGGGCGTTGCGCACATTGTGCACACCAGCGGCCGACAGTTCGACACGGAACGAATGGCCATTTGCGGTCACCTGCAAATCGCTGCCGAAGACATTCGCTACATGCGTGCAACGCACATCGGCATCGTCGCTGAAACCGAACGTCATGCTGCGGCAATGTGTTGCATAGTCACGCCACAGCGGCGTGAATTCGTCATCCGCGGGGAATACAGCGACGCCATCGCTTGACAGCGCCTTCAGCACGGAACCGTTTTCGATGGCCACGGCTTCGACGCTGGCCATGAATTCCTGATGCTCGCGCTGCGCGTTGTTGACGAGGCCTACCGTCGGGCTTGCCATCGCAGCCAGTTGCGCGATTTCACCCGGATGATTCATGCCCAATTCGATGACGGCGGCGCGGTGTGCCGACTGCAAGCGCATCAGCGTCAGCGGCACACCGATATCGTTATTAAAATTACCGCGCGTCGCCATGCAGGCATCGGCACCGAATGCCGCCTGCAGGATGGCCGCAATCATTTCCTTGACGGTGGTCTTACCATTGCTGCCGGTCACGCCGATCAGCGGCAAGGCAAACTGACGACGCCAGCCGGTACCGATCTGACCAAGCGCGGTGCGCGTATTCGGTACGATCAGTGACGGCACGTCGCATTCTTCCGGCAATTTTTCGGCAACGATACCTGCAACCTTGTGCGCAGCCACCTGCGGCAGAAAGTCGTGTGCATCAAAGCGTTCGCCGCGTAAGGCAATGAACAAATTGCCTTCGGCCACGGCACGACTGTCCGTCGTCACACCATCGAATTCGGCATCGCGCGTCAGCGTCGCACCGGCAATCCATGGCAATAATGTTTTCAGGGTCGCCTTCATCCGTGCGCTCCCTGCATGGCGCGTGACGACAATGCCAGCGCTGCGTGATCGGCGTCCAGGAATGGCAGTTTGCGGCCCTTGATTTCCTGATAGTTTTCGTGGCCCTTGCCCGCCAGCAGGATCACATCCTGACGCGTGGCATTGCGGCATGCCCACAGGATCGCCGTAGCGCGATCTTCGATGATGTGCATGTCGGCATGGGACGTATCGATACCTGCAACGACCTGCGCAATGATGTCTTCGGGATTTTCATTACGCGGATTGTCGGTCGTCACGATCACATGATCGGCAGCCATCGCGACACTTCCCATCTGCGGACGCTTGCCCGGATCACGATCACCACCACAACCGAAAACGCACCAGAGCTTGCCACCCCGCTCGTCGGCAACCTGGTGCAGACTCGTCAGTGCTTTTTCCAGGGCATCGGGCGTGTGTGCATAATCGATCACCACCAGCGGGGCATCGACACCGCCAACCTGCTGCATGCGCCCCGGCACAGCCGTCAGCGCTTCGACGGCTGCGATGGCATCACGCCATGTAATGCCGCGCGCCAGCAAAACACCAAAAATACCCAATACGTTGCTGACATTGAAGTCACCAACGAGCTGCGTCTTGACCTGGCTGCGTTCATCGCGCCATTGCAATTGGAAAGTCGTGCCATTCTGGCTGCTACGCACTTCGCTGGCGAGCAAGGTATCCACGCCATCTACCGCACGAGCGGACATGCCATAGGCAATCACGGAAACCTCGGGACGATTCGCACGCAGTCGTGCAATCAGGCGCTCACCCATGGCATCGTCGCAATTGATGATGGCGTGGCGCAAACCTGGCCAGTCGAACAGCATGGTCTTGGCGTCTTCATACGTCTGCATGTCGCCGTGGTAATCGAGATGGTCGCGCGTGAAATTGGTTAACAACGCGATATCGATATGCAAGCCGCTCATGCGCTGCTGATGCAAGCCAATCGACGACGCTTCGATCGCCAATGCGGCGGCACCATGTTTTGCCAGTTCGGACAAGGCACGTTGCAATTGCACGGCATCTGGCGTGGTGTAGCCCGTCACGGTGAAATTGCCGGCAGCACCATCGCGGTACATGCCCACACCCAACGTACCAATGACGGCAACCGGACCGATACTGCGCGACAAGGCGCTCCCTATCCATTGCGAACACGAGGTCTTGCCGTTGGTGCCGGTAACCGCCACCGTCAGCATCGCGCGATCGGGATGCGCATACCATGCGGCGGCGATTTCACCCGCCAGCGATTTGAGGTCGGCAACCGCCAGGTGCGGCACATCGACAAAGGATGCGTCGGCCTTGTTTCCATCAGCTTCAAGCAAAATGGCGATCGCACCACGCTCGACAGCATCGCCAATATAGGCACGGCCGTCAGCACCATCGCACGGATAGGCAACGAAGACATCGCCGGCCTGCACCTTGCGCGAGTCCGCCGTCAGTTGTGCCTGCGGCGCATGCTGCTGCAGCCAGGAGACGATGTCGGCAATATGCATGAGCGCCGCCATTACAAGCTCTCCTGCAAAGGTTCGCGCGGAATAATGATGTTGGTCACGCGCGAATCAGGCGCGACGTTTAATGAACGCAGAGAACTCGCCACCACGGAAGAGAACACGGGACCGGCGACCGATCCACCATAATGGCGGCCTGCGGTCGGCTCGTCGATCATGACGGCAACGATGATGCGCGGATCGGAAACTGGTGCGAAACCGACAAAAGATGAGACGTATTTCTTCACGTAACGACCGTTTTCAAGCTTGTAGGCCGTGCCGGTCTTACCACCAACGCGATAACCGGGCACTTGTGCCTGCGGCGCAGTACCGTTCGGGCCAGCCGCCATTTCGAGCATGCTGCGCATTTCACGTGCCGTCTTTTCAGAGATCACACGCTGTGCAATCGGCTGATCGGTCGAACGCTGCAAGGTCAGCGGAATGATTTCGCCGTCGCGTGCAAAAATCATGTAGGCATGTGCAATTTGCAGCAGCGAAACCGAAATACCGTGGCCGTAGCTCATGGTCGCCTGTTCGATCGGACGCCAGGATTTGTAGGGGCGCACACGACCGGCAACCGCACCGGGGAAACTGATCTTCGGCTGCTGACCAAAGCCGACCGATGTGAACAAGTCCCACATTTCCTGCGGTTGCATCTGCAAGGCGATTTTCGCGGTACCCACGTTGGAGGATTTCTCGATCACCTGCGATACCGAGATCACACCTGCCGCGTGGGCATCGCCAATCGTCGCGGTGCCGATCGTCATGCGGCCCGGCGAAGTATCGATCATCGTGTTCGGCGTGACGATGCGCTTCTCCAGCCCCAGCGCCACCGAGAACGGCTTGAGCGTCGAGCCTGGTTCAAAGGTATCGGTCAGTACTCGATTGCGCAATTGCGCACCGCTCAAGCCGGAACGCTTGTTCGGGTCATAAGTCGGCATGTTGGCGAGTGCCAGAATCTCGCCGGTCTTCGCATCAAGAACGACGATGCCGCCTGCCTTGGCCTTGTTGGCTTCGACGGCTGCCTTCAGGTTCGAATAGGCGATGTATTGCAGCTTGCTGTCGATCGATAATGTGAGGTCTTGCCCGTCATGCGGTTCACGAATGGCTTCGATGTCCTCGACGACACGCCCCAGACGATCGCGAATCACACGACGGCTGCCCGGCGTGCCGGCGAGCGTCTTTTGATAGGCCAACTCCATGCCTTCGATGCCCTTGTCCTCGACATTGGTGAAGCCAACGATATGCGCCATCGCTTCGCCTTCCGGGTAATAGCGCTTGTATTCCTTGCGCGTATTGATTCCCGAAATACCCAGCGCCACGACCTTGTCGACGACATCCATTTCGACCTGCCGCTTCAGATAGACAAAAGTACGGTCGGAATCGAGACGGCTGTACAAATCCTTCTCATTCATGTCGAGCAGTTTTGCCAGTTGACGCAGCTTGTCCTTGGGTGCTTCCATCACGTCTTCAGGAATGGCCCAGATCGCGCGCACAGGCACGGACGAAGCCAGCACCTGATTGTTGCGATCGGTGATCTTGCCGCGTGTGGCAGGCAACTCCAGCGTGCGCGCGTAACGCGATGCACCTTGCTTCTGCAGGAAGTCTTTTGACATTCCCTGCAACCACAGTGCACGTCCTGCCAACGTGGCGAACGCTGCGAAGATGACGAACAGCACGACACGCGAACGCCAGGCAGGTAGCTTGGCGGCCAGCACCGGGCTGGACACATAAGGCACGCCTTTGCCTGAAGCGGTACGTGACGTGCCACGCGTCATTTCGCCCCCAGATTCAGATATTGCGTACTGGCCGGCGACGCCGGGACCATGCGCAGATCGCGACGCGCATTGGCTTCGATACGGCCATGCACACCCAGCGTCGATTGATCGAGCTGCAATTGCGTCCAGTCGATTTCAAGCTGACGCGCCTTCGCCTGTTCGCGCTCCAGCGCAATGAACAGGCTGCGCGACTGATAATGTGCATTGACCACCGAGAGTGCGCACAGCACCAGCACGGCAGTCAATACGAAGGTGATACGGCCGCTCATGCCGGCACTCCCTGCAGCGACACACGTTCGGCCACACGCATCACGGCCGAACGTGCGCGCGGGTTCTCGGCGACTTCTTCATCCGACGGCATGATGCGACCCAGCAGCTTCATCTCCGGCTGCGGCAGATCGGTAGCACGAATCGGCAGTCGACGGTC
The DNA here is from genome assembly GCF_913776015.1 of uncultured Oxalicibacterium sp. GTDB lineage: Bacteria > Pseudomonadota > Gammaproteobacteria > Burkholderiales > Burkholderiaceae_D > Oxalicibacterium. The sequence goes on from NZ_CAJYMD010000012.1 coordinate 6,512, forward strand.
GGGCTGGGCCACCTTGGCCTTGCCCGCCATGAACTGCTTGACGATGCGATCTTCCAGCGAATGAAAGCTGATCACGACCAATCTCCCCTGCGGCGCCAGATGGCGAAATGCCTCTGCGAGCACTACTTCGAGTTCTTCAAGCTCCTGATTGATGAAAATCCGGATAGCCTGAAAGGTGCGAGTGGCCGGGTCTTTGCCTTTCTCGCGGGTTTTGACGGCACCAGCCACGATCTCGGCAAGCTGTCGTGTGCTTGAAATTGGTTGCACTGACCGGCGAGCAACAATCGCCTTTGCAATCTGAAAAGCAAACCGTTCTTCCCCATAATCTCGTATCACTTTCTCGATTTTTTTTTCGGTTTCCGTTGCCAGCCATTCCGCTGCCGACATGCCACGCGTGGTATCCATACGCATGTCCAGCGGCCCATCGGCGCGAAAGCTGAACCCCCGAGCCGCGTCGTCCACCTGCGGCGACGAAATGCCAAGATCCAGCAACACACCGTCCAACTGCCCGATACCGCGCGCAGCCAAGGCATCGGATAAAGTCGCAAAACTGTCATGCACGATCTCGAAACGCTTGTCCGCAATCGACTGCGCATTGGCGATCGCATACGTATCCTTGTCGAACGCCAGCAAACGACCGCGCTCGCCAAGCTGCTGCAAAATCAGGCGACTATGACCGCCGCGCCCGAACGTGCCATCGACGTAGATGCCTTGCCGACGACCGTCGGTCAGTGCAAGCGCCTCGATCGCTTCATTCAGCAGGACTGTCCGGTGCTGGTATTGCGGCACCGCCTCTACATTCGTCACGGGCGTCAGAAGGAAAAATTGTTGAGTACGTCCGGCACACCGGCAGCGATCGCATCGGATTCGCTTTCTGCCAGTTTTGCCGCATCCCAGATTTCGAAATGGCTGCCCATGCCCATCAGCATGACATCGCGCGTGAGGCCCGCCGCCGTGCGCAACTCGGGCGCAATCAGGATGCGGCCCGCGCTGTCGAATTCGACGTCGGAGGCATTGCCAAGAAAAATCCGTTGCCATGCACGTGCAGAAATCGGCCATTTGGCAATTTCTTCACGGCGGCTTTCCCACACAGGACGCGGGAAGAGGAGCAGGCAACCATCAGGGTGCTTGGTCAGCGTGACGCGTCCCTCGCACTGCAATTGCAGCGCGTCACGATGCCGACTCGGAATCGTCATCCGGCCTTTCGCATCGAGATTGAGAGATGAAGCGCCTTGGAACACGCTGAAATCCTTGTTTGGTTACCTGTTTGGTGAAATCGGTTGGTGTTTGCCGCAGATCAAAAAAACCCACAAAAAAACACTTTTTCACACTGCTGCCCACTTTAGAGGAACGAATTGGACCGGTCAAGAGAATTTCAGGGTCTAAAACAAGATTTTTTTCAATGAAGTCAAGGACTTAGCGCATTACGCTCACGCAACTTGAAGTGGAAATAACTTGCAAAATTAAGCACTTATCACGCACTCTGAAAGTGCAACCTCATCTATACACATGTGTTTGATGGCAAAAGCGCGTGAAATAAGGGCTTGTGTAGGAATTCCACTCATTTACCGGCACTATCCGCACAAATGTCGTGGCAAAACGAAGAGGGAGATACTGCGCAAGAAGCAAGCAGTCAGAAGAAGTCAGGAAATACTAGCGACGCTCGGCAGGAATCGGGCACTCGGCGGAAGGATCGGCAACAGGCGTGCAGTAACGATAGGCCTCTTCACTCAGATGCGCCGGCCGTCTATGTCCATGACGTGTTCGCGCACCGCGCATGAAGGGCGCGAAGCATTCCTGGCTTTCACGATAGGCGCGCCATTTTTCGGCACAAGCGGGATTTTCAAGGCTTTGTAACGGTGGCGACATGGCACCGGCTTTCGGTACCGCTGCGGGGGAAGGTCGTTCGCTCATCGAGGCAGCTTCCCGCTCGCGTTGTTCTAGTAGACGGCGCTCCTGCTCGACTCTTCGTTGCGCCGCTTGCCGGTCTTCCGGAGAAATCTGAGAAGGTCCTGTGTCGATGCGCTCTGCCTTACCCTTGTACGCCTGCGGCACAACGTCCGAGACGTGCGTACGGCCGCTTTCATCCACCCAACGATAGATATCCGCAGCTACGACCAAGCCGTTTGCCAGAGCAAACAGTATAAAAACGGATATCTGTCTTGCGTACGTCATGTTGTCTGTCTCGATGTGCGAATGTCGTCACCGTTTTTCGTTATAGCAAGCCGGACAGAAAACGTTTAGCGGGTACCGAAGAGACCAAGCAAACCGATGATGATCAGATAAAGCGCCACGATGTAGTTCAGCAGACGTGGCATGAGCAGAATCAAAATGCCGGCGATGAGCGAAACCAGCGGGCCGATGGAAAGCGAGATGTTCATGGGAAGCTCCTTGAAAACAGACGCAGCCTGCGTCCGGGAGATTTCATGATCGACAGGCGCCCCTGGCGCGTCGGTTCGCTAGTTCACACCGCACACAAAGGAAAACGGCGCGCAGTCATGAGACCAGCGCGCCATCGAAAAGAAGATGAAGCAAACCGATAGGCCGGATTCTGTTACGGCAGACGGGCAAGCCCGCTGCTATGACAACCATTCCTCTAGGCCGTGCATTACTGCACGGCTCAAGCTTTCTACCCGCACGCTCCGCGAGCAACATCAACGCGTGCCTATTTGAAATTGCTCCAGGTGGAGGTTACCGCGTTTCACCGTAACTTAATACGCTCGTCTCTGTGGCCCTATTCCTCGCCTCACGGCGGACGGCCATTAACCGTCACCCTGCTCTATGGAGTCCGGACCTTCCTCCCGCCGCCACCGAAATGACGGCCAGCGGTTGTCTTGGCCTGCTTCGGTCGTCATTGTAATCCACTCGTGCGCTCATCCGCTGTGATTTACCGTCTTCATGGCCTTGCCCGAATGCAGCAGTACCGGCGAACGCAGGTATGATGGCGCCAGAACGACTGTCAGGTCGTTTCGATGCGATGTTCGATCTCGCCCATGCAGCAACACGACAGGAAGCCATTTGCCATGCCCCTGCACAGTGTTTTTTCGCCGCTTCGCCTCTTCCTTCCAATTCTCGTGCTTGGTGCCACGCTTTTCCTGTGCCTTGCCGATGCCACCGCACAAGCCGACACCACGGCAATTCCCGATACCCTCGCCCAGCGCGTTGCGGCCTGCACAGCCTGTCACGGCAAGGAAGGCCGGGCTGCCAGCGATGGCTACTATCCGCGTATCGCCGGCAAGCCAGCCGGTTATCTGTATAACCAGTTGATCAATTTTCGTGAAGGCAAGCGCCACTATCCGGTCATGACGGCCATGCTGGATAACTTATCCGATGCCTATCTGCGCGAAATCGCTGCGTATTTCGCCAGCCAGCATCCACCCTTTCCTGCCCCGCAACCAAGCAATGCCACGCCGGCAGAACTGGAGCGCGGTCGACAGCTCGTGCACGAAGGCGATAGCAAGCGCAGCATTCCTGCCTGCATCGCCTGCCACGGTACGCGCATGACCGGCGTGACACCGGGAATTCCAGGTCTGATTGGCCTGCCGCGCGATTATCTGCTCGGCCAGATCGGTGCGTGGAAGATTGGCACACGACGCGCCAGCGCACCGGATTGCATGGCGCACATTGTCAGCAAGATGCAACCCGAAGATGTCAGCGCGGTAGCGTCCTGGCTAGCGGCACAAACCGTCCCGACCGATAGTCAACCGCTTCCTGCCCCAGCGCTCCCGCTGTTACCACGCGAATGCGGTGGCGTGCCACAGGGAGTCTCGCCATGAAAGGCGCGCTGCGAAAAACGCTACTTGGCGGGCTTTTGTTTATGCTCTTGTGCAGCATCCTGATCGTCAGTTGGTTGGTGCTTGCCAACCGCAATCCTGATCTCGACCAGCCCGCAACTGTCGTCATCGATGTACGGCAACAACTTGCACAGGGCGCGTACCTGGCTCGCATCGGCAATTGCATGAGTTGCCATACTGCGCGCGGCGGCGCGTCCTATGCGGGTGGTCGCGCGGTTCCGACACCGTTCGGCAATGTGTATGCCTCGAACCTGACACCAGACAAAGACACCGGCCTCGGGCACTGGAGCAGCGATGATTTCTGGCGAGCCATGCACGATGGCAAATCCAGAGATGGCCGCCTGCTCTATCCGGCCTTCCCCTACCCCAACTACACGCGCGTTTCGCGCGCTGATTCGGACGCCATCTTCGCCTATCTGCAAACCCTGCCTGCCGTCAAACAGGAAAATCGTGCGCCCGAGCTGCGCGCGCCTTATGACAATCGTCTGTTGCTGTATGCGTGGCGCGCATTGTATTTCCGCGCCGGCACCTTCGTTGCCGACGATACGCAATCCTTTGCATGGAATCGCGGCGCTTATCTGACGCAAGGGCTCGGACATTGCAGCGCCTGCCACTCACCGCGTGATCGCTGGGGCGGCATCGATGGCAAGGCGGAACTGGCGGGCGGCATGATTTCTTCGTTGAACTGGTATGCGCCGCCACTGAATGGCAGCGCCAACAGTCTTGGCAAATGGCATGACACCGAGATCGTCGCTTTCCTCAAGGCGGGCCTGACTGCGGAGCGCAGCGCGACTGGGCCGATGGCCGAGGTCATTGCCACCAGCCTGCAATACGTTAGCCATGACGATGTGCAAGCCATGGCAACGTACCTGAGCGCGCTACCGCCTTCCGATAAAGGTCCTGTGCCAATCGATGACAATTTGCGGCGCGAGGAAAAACAGGCGATCATCGCCAGCGGTGCACGACTGTACGAGCAACACTGCGTCAATTGTCATCAGGCTGCAGGACAAGGCGTGGCATCCGTTTATCCGGCGCTCGCAGGCAGTTATGCCGTGACGGCGGCAATCGCGGCCAACCCGATCCGGCTGGTGTTGCATGGTGGGTTCGGAGCAAGCACGACGGGCAATCCACGCCCCTACGGCATGCCGCCATTCGGGCATGTGATGACTGACAACGAAATTGCTGCCGTCGTCACCTACATTCGTAATGCGTGGGGCAACCAGGCCAGTGCCGTCAGTGCCCGCGACGTCAATCAATACCGCTCTCAGGAAGGATTGTGAACACCTCATGAATGCCACATCGACGACCGAATCGCCCAGCCTCACGACAACACCAGGAACACACGCACATCGCAACAAGACCGTTGCCATGCTGCTCGCTGTTTTCTTGGGTGGCACAGGCGCGCACCGCTTCTACTTGCATGGCAAGCGCGATTTTCTGGCGTGGAATTATCTGTTAGCGCTGCTGCTCTTTATCTGCGCCCTGATTGTTGCGCGCGGTCCTCATTCATGGACTGTCAGTGTACTGGCGCTGTTTCCGGTATCGATCTATATCGGCTGGATTGAAGCGCTCATGATCGGGCTGACCAGCGATGAACATTGGGATGCCCGCTTCAATCGCGGTTCTGCGCACAAAAGCCAGTCGCGTTGGCCAATCGTCGTGCTGCTGGTGCTGACCTTCGCCATCGGCATCACGGGCTTCTTGTTCAGCCTCACGCGCGCGATCGATCTGTTTCTGACCAATGGTGCTTTCGGTTAAAGCAAGCGTGGCAGAAAACCAGGAAAACGGTTTTGCATAAATCCCTGGGAAACCGTGTACCCACCGCAGCGTAGGAGAAATGCGCTGCGATAACCGTGGCCGTGTTTTCGTACCGCCTAGATCACGCCAAACAACTTCAATGCCAACGGCAGCAACACCGCCGTCAGAATGCCGCACAAGCCCATCGCCAGGCCCGAAAACGCCCCCATTTCGTGACTGATCTGGAAAGCGCGGGCCGTTCCCACGCCATGTGCGGTCGCACCGAGCGCGAAGCCGCATGTGGCGTCATCCTCGATCTTGAGGAATTTGAAAACGTAGTGCGCCACGCCGGCACCGAACAATCCGGTCAGCATCACCATCACGGCGGTCAGGGTCGGTAATCCACCGATCTTTTCGGTCACACCCATCGCAATCGGAATCGTCACCGACTTCGGCGCCATCGACAGAATCGTCAAGGGCGATGCACCAAGCAGCCATGCCAGCCCCATCGCTACACTGATGCCGGCCGCACCGCCAATCAGCGAACCGGCCAGCAAGGCGAACCAGTTGCGCTTGAGCTTTTCCAACTGGTGATACAGCGGAATCGCCAATGCCACCGTTACCGGACCAAGCAGAAAATGCACGAACTGCGCACCGTTGAAGTAAACGCTGTAAGGCGTATTGCTGAGCAGCAGGACGAGCACCAGCAGGGCGACCGAAATCGCCACCGGATTGGCGAGCGGACTATGGCCGCTCTTGTCGTATATGAAAAGTGCCACCCGATAGGCCAGCAAGGTCGCTGTCAGCCACAGCAGGGGCGACCCTGCCATGTAGACCCACAGCGTATTGAGTTCCAGATGCGGGATCATTGGGTTTCTTCCTTACCGGCTTTGCGTGACAGGAAGCGAATCACCAGCGCTGTCACCACGATGGAAACCACGGTACTGACAGTCAAAGCAATCGAAATCGCCAGCCATTCGCTGGCGATCCGATGCAAATGCACGCTGATGCCGACACCCGCCGGCACGAACAGCAAGGCCATGTGAGAGAGCAGTTGATTGGTCGTCGGCGCCAGCTTGGTGGCAACGCCTTTGCGCACGATGAGATAGGCCAGTAAAAGCAGCATGCCGATCACGGGACCGGGAATCGGCAGCGACAGGATGTGCACCAGACCTTCGCCCATGGTCTGAAAGATGAGCAGCGTGAGCAGGGTATCGAGCATGGCCGGTCCGTAAGAGGAAAGACTAGCCGGCGGAAATCGATGCCGGCAGTCGCTATGCTAGCAGCGCCCTGCGCTCCCGGCCACGCATGCGGTGGATGAAATTATTTCAGCGATCCGTGCGAAACCAGCACGCACAGAGTAGGCAACCCGGTGTACGCGTGGAATGGCATATCTCCCTGATGATCATCATGGCGACAGGCAGGCCGCATCGCGCATGATAGCGAAACGACGTGCATCGGCTGAAATACGCTCGGCCAATGCGGCCACCGCTGCCTGCTGCGCCTTGACGAGTTGCGCGTAATCGCCTGCCGCTTGTTGACGGAAACGACCACCGCAAACCAGCAGCGCGTTTTCGCGTTCATCGGCAAAGCGCAGTCGCCAATCAGCTTCCAGCTCCACTGCCTGAGACGGCCAGGCATCCAGACGACGTACCTGCACTTTCAGGCGCAGGACTTTTCGTCCCGGTGGTGCTGACAAGCCGGCCACATCCTGTGTACCCAAACGCATACTGAGTTCGGCAGACAAGGCCTGGCGAAACTCATCCGCCAGCGGTGCAGCCCAGCGCTCGCCTTCCAGCAATGTCAGGCTGCTGGCATCCTGACGCACAACCAGTTGTGGCTGATCGAGCTGGGCGGGAATGCCAACCGGCAGCACCTCGACAACGAAAGGCACCCGCGCAGCCGTCGCCGACAGCGGCGCCGACGAAGGTGCCAACAAGGTGTGATAACGAACCGGAGCAGAACTGCAAGCGCTGAGCAACAGCGCACAACCGAGCACTGAGACGAGACGAATCGGCAAAGTCATTTCTTGATTTCCTCCTGCGGCACGGATGATGCCGGATATGGGGACGCTGGTAAGGCGGACGATGCAGGCGAGGCATCGGCCGGACGACCGCGCAACAACGATTCGGGATGCCGTCCCAGCAGATCGGTCAGGGTGCGCAACGAACGTGCGGCACGTTGCACTTCCTGCAGCGTCAGACCAAGGTTCTGCTGCAATGGCGCATCTTCGCCCAGTGCGCCCTGCATGCTGCCCAGCGCCTGTTGCGCCTGCTGCATGGTGCGCGTTGTTTCAGGCAGCACATCGCGATTCACTTGGTCCAGTGTACGGTCCAGTCCCACCAAGGTACGATCGAGATTGGCTCCGATCGAATCCAACGGCATTTTTTCGATCTTCGAGACGATGCTGGCCAGTTGCTCCTGCATCTTGTCGAAGCCGCCATTGACGGTAGGCAGTGTCAGCGGACGCGCATTGACATCGAACGCCACTTTCGGCGCCTTGGGCACGAAATCGAGCGAGATGTAGAGCTGACCAGTCAGCAGATTGCCGGCCCGTGCCTGCGCCCGCAAGCCGTGATCGACCATCACGCGCAGGAACTGGGCAGCCTGACGTTCGTTATCGCCATCCATCTTGGGCAATTTCTCCAGGACGCGCCCCAGGCGTTCGGGATAAACCACCACGCCGACGACGGTAGGGAAGCGCCGCTTGACCGGATCGTAATCGAGATTCATGGACACCACACGTCCCAGATCGACGCCAGAGAACTGCACCGGCGCACCGATCGACAAGCCGCGCAGGGACTGCTCGAAACGCAACTGCAGGTATTGCGGCTGACCATCCGGCGGTGCCAATGCCGCTTCCTGATCCTTGGACAAAACGTACACGGTATCCGCCGCTGCCGCTTCTTTGCCACCGCGCATCGGCGAAGCAAACGCGACCCCGCCCGCAACGATGGTGGCGAGGGACTGCGTTTTTAATTTGAGTCCATCCGCACCCAGCGAGACGTCGACACCGCTGGCGTTCCAGAAACGCGTATTGGCCGTGACCAGCTTGTCATAGGGTGCATCGACGAATATCTGCAAGCGGACGTTCCTGCCATCGGGCTCGAGCGCGTACGAGGCTACCCGTCCAACCTGGATACGTCGGTAGTAGACGGGCGAGCCAATGTCGAGTGAACCGAGATCCTCGGTGCGCAAGATGAACGTCGTGCCCGGCATGCCCTTGATGATGCTGGGCGGTGTTTCCAGTCCGGTGAATATCTTGGCGGACTCATCCGACTCGCCACGGTCCACCCCGATGTAAGCACCGGACAACAAGGTATCGATACCCGAGACGCCCCCCATGCCGATACGCGGCCGCACCACCCAGAAACGCGTGTCCTTGCGGATCAAGCTTTCCGCACTCTTGACCAGCGACACCTTGACGACGACATTTGCGCCATCGTCGCTGAGGTTGATCGCCGATACCGCACCGACCGTCACGTCCTTGTACTTGACCGGTGTCTTGCCGGCTTCGAGTCCGGTCGCGGTACGAAACAGAATCGTGATTTCCGGTCCTGCCGACATCCACGCATGGACCAGCATCGATATACCAATCAGCGCTGCCACCAGCGGCACCAGCCAAATCAGCGAAAAACGCCCGCGCTGTCGGGCAATCACCGGCGCGGCGGGTGTGGGCGTTCCATTTGTCTTGTCTGAATTTTCCGTCATTCTTGTTCACCATCCCAGATCAGGCGCGGATCGAAACTCATCGCCGACAGCATGGTGAGAATAACCACCACGCCAAAAAAGAAAATACCGATACGCGGCTCGATATCGCTGAGTCCGCGAAACTTGACCAGCGCAGCAACGATTGCCACCACCAGCACGTCCAGCATCGACCAGTAACCGATCAGTTCCACCAGTCGATACAAACGCGCACGCTCCCGTCGTGCCCAATTGCTGCGGCGCTGCGCCGTTACCAGCAAGGTAATCAGCACGACAAACTTGGTACACGGCACTGCAACGCTGGCAATGAAAATCACCAGCGCAATACCGTAGGAACCGGACCGAAAGAATTCCACCACGCCTTCCATGATGGTACTTTCACTGCCCTGCCCAAACAGGCTCGTGTACATGACGGGCAGCAGATTGGCAGGAATATAGAAAATCATGCCCGCAATCAGCAATGCCCATGCCCGCGCAATACTATTTGGAAACCGTCGATGCAAGGCCGCACCACATTGCGGACACCGTGCATGTGGCTGTTGCGCCAGCACGTCTTCGCAAGCCATGCCGCAGGTATGACAGGCAACCACACCCAACTCCGCGGCGCGTGCAATCTCGCTCATGATGCCGTCCCGGCCTGTTGGTGCGGCGCGGTCAGTTCCCACAACCAGTGCACATCACGGTTTGCGATCAGCGTGATCAGGATCATCAGCGCGGCCGTGGCCCAGATACCGGGGCCGGGTGCCACCTGCAAAAACCCCGACAGCTTGATCACCGCTACCAAGATGCCAAGCAGACAAACCTCGACCATGCTCCACGGCCGCAGCTTCGTCAGCAAACGCATTGCCCACTCGAAGCCCGGCGCACGTCGGTACAGACGCGCATAGGCAAGCACCCATAACAACAGCGCAATCTGCAGGAACGGCACCACGATGATCGACAAGGCCGTGGGCACCGCAATCGGCGCGACCGGACCATACACGAGCGCCGCTGCCGATTCCCAGATCGTCACCTCGTTATGCAATCCCTGAAAACTGATCCGCACGACGGGGCAGACATTGGCAATCACAAAGGCGATTGCTGCCGCAATCGTCAATGCCAGCCAGCGATCGACATCCAGTCGACTCGCGCGATAGAGCACGGCATCACAGCACCCGCAACGCGCCACCTCCCCTGCACCAAGCGCGGCGCGCTCATACACACTGTCGCAATGCTCGCAGATGACAAGATGAGGGAAGGTTTTCACAGCAGCAAAAAAGATGGATAGTCCAAGAACAAGCCGTCGAAACAGACTTTATCAATATGCGGATTTCGGTTAGTGTCACAGAAATAGACGAATTCGTCTATTTTCTCTTGATGCCTGTCTTATTCAGGCAAAGCAACGATCGATTATGGAGCAATGACCATGTCCGGCAACTGTTTGTTCAATCAGAAAACGACACAACCGAAAGCCAGCCGTAACACTCCTCGCAAGCCGGCACAGGCACGCGGTCAGGAACGTAGGGATGCCATTCTGGATGCCGCTGCCGCGCTGGTCGCGGAAAAAGGCATCGCCGGCATGACGATGCATACACTCGCCGCGCGGGCACAGACTTCCATCGGATCGCTCTACCATTTCTTCCGTGATCGCGAAGAGGTTGTGGATGCTTTATTCGAGCGCCATGCCACAGCCATACGGAAGATCAACGAGCAAATATGCAGCACTGCCGATACGGTTTGGTCGGGATTGACACCCGACGAGGCGATTGATCGCCTCGTCGTGCCCTATGTCGATTATCTTGGCCAACATGACGACTACCTACCGGTGATGCACCAGCGCGCCCTGTTGTTCAAGGAAAAAGAGTTCATCCGTCCACTACAGCATCTGCTCAGGGCGCGCCTGCCGCAATGCGACGCGTCGGAAAGAGAGTCATATGCCATGATGCTGCATCTGATCGCAGCAGGTACGATGCATGCCGGCCTGCAATTCTCCGCCAAGCATGTAAATCTCTATATACGGGAAATTCCACGTGCGCTGGCAGCCTACCTGACTGACCTGGAAAATCGCTTTGCAGTTGAGCATGCCGAACAACAAAAGCGCCCGACCGCATCGAGCGACCAAAAAAAGGTCAACCGCGCGACGGCAATTTAACCATCTGGCATAGCGCCTGCGTGATGACACCATTCGCGTCAGCAAGCTGTTCGAGAATGGTGAAGTGATTGCGCTCTGCAAGCGCCAGCAGACTGCCAGGCAAACCCTCTCGCAAAGCGGCGAACGAAGTCGATTGCCGTTGCAGCTCGGCCAGTTCCCCCGTGCCATAAGCAATGACAAGCGGCTTGGCGCTCAACGGCAAACGCGCTGGACTCAGGGTCTGCTCTTCTGCATCGCTCAATTGCAACTTGTCGTTCAGATAGCAGAGCCGAATCGGCTCCAGCTCGTAAATACCGCTGATAGCGATACCGCCTATCACGCCCGCTTCATCCAGGCACATCGCCGTCAGATGCCCGCCCGCGGACCAACCAGAAACCACCATGCGCTGTACATCGCCACCCAACGCTGCGGCATGTTCACGCAACCAGCCGATGCCCGCCTTCACCTCATCGACAATGCCACGCAAGCTTTGCTCGGGTGCCAGCGTGTAACCGAGCAAGGCCACATGAAAGCCCTGTGCCAACGGCCCTTCGGCGAGAAAACTGAAAGTCTCCTTGGACCGCATCTGCCAGTAGCCGCCGTGGATGAAGATCAGCAAAGGGCCGGGCTGTAGTGCTGCAAAGTAATCGATGCGATTGCGTGGCGCCGCGCCGTATCGCAGATCGAGATGTTGCGGATATTTATCGCGCAGAGCCGCGCTGCGTGTATCGAAGTCACGCAACAATACCGGACTATCGGCAACTGCCAGACTGTTATTGTAAGCAGCATCCAGCGTCGGCCGATCCATGCCGCGATAAATCGCCTCTCTGCTCATGCCATGACCTTTGTCGAGACATGACTGGTCAGGTACTGCGTCATGTCGCGGCGGATTTCATTGAAAGCGACTGCCGTGATATCGCGCGGACGCGGCAGGTCGAGACGAATATCCTTCTCGATGCGGCCCGGCCCGGCGGTCATCACAACCACGCGATCGGATAGCATCACCGCCTCTTCGACCGCATGGGTGACAAATACGACCGTGACCTTGGTACGTTCCCAGATTTCCAGCAAATCCTGCTGCAGTTTTTCGCGCGTCAAGGCATCGAGTGCGCCAAACGGTTCATCCATCAGCAGCACTTCGCAATCGTTTGCCAGTACGCGCGCGATCGCCACACGTTGCTTCATGCCGCCGGACAACTGGCCCGGATAATAATCGGCAAATTTCGTCAGGCCGACCATATCGGTGTAGTAGGCAGACAACTCATCGAGCTTGGCCTTCGGTAGGTTGCGCTGCTTGGGGCCGAAGCCGATGTTTTCCTTGACCGTCAACCACGGGAACAAGCCGTAGTCCTGAAACACCATGCCGCGCTCGGGGCTGGGCCCGTCGATCGGCATACCATACATACTGGCCGTTCCCGACGATGCCGTTTCAAAGCCGGCCATGATGCGCAGCAAAGTCGATTTGCCGCAGCCCGAGGCACCGATCAGACAGACGAACTCACCCTTGTTAATGGTAAGGTTGACGTCGCGCAGCGCTTGCACCTTGTTGCCGCCGATCGAGAAAACCTTGTCGACGCCCTTGATGTCGATCGCCGGTAACGGACGGCGTTCCGAATAGGTTTCAGACATGATGTTGCGGGCTCCATTTCAACAAGCGGTTATTCAACAGCACCAGCAGGCGATCGGTGATGTAACCCGTAATGCCGATCACGATCATGCCGGCGATCACGAGATCGGTACGCGACAACATGCGGCCATCCATGATCACGGCACCCAAACCTTCGGGTACGCCAGTCATCTCGCCAACGACAATCAGAATCCACGCAAAGCCGTGTCCCAGACGCAAGCCATTCAGGATCGAAGGAATCGATGCCGGCAATACGACCTGTCGGAACAGCGACGATCCCGAACAGCCCAGCATCTGCGCCGCCTCGAACAGACGGCCATCGACCGACTTCACGACAAAGATCG
>NZ_CAJYMD010000013.1 GCF_913776015.1 uncultured Oxalicibacterium sp.
AGGCGAAATGCCATCGGGTTGTGGCGGTTGCGAACGTGCACGCGCTTCGTTTTGCGCATCCTGCTCCATCGTCAGGATGACTTTTTTCAAGCGCGCAGACTCCTTGCGATAACGCAAGGAGTCTGCGCGCTTGAAAAAAGTCATCCTGACGATGGAGCAGGATGCGCAAAACGAAGCGCGTGCACGTTCGCAACCGCCACAACCCGATGGCATTTCGCCTTACTGACCGGTCGTTCTTCGACCTCAATTTTTCTGAATGACGATCCATGGAATTTGAAACCTGGTGGCTGCTGGCCATTCCTGCCTTTTTCACGCTGGGCTGGATCGCTGCACGCGTCGATATCAAGCAGCTTGTTTCCGAATCGCGTACGCTGCCGCGTGGTTACTTCAAGGGACTCAATTTCCTGCTGAATGAACAGCCGGACAAGGCGATCGATGCCTTCATCGAAATCGTCAAGCTCGATCCTGAGACCGTGGAATTGCATTTCGCCCTCGGCAACCTGTTCCGCCGTCGCGGTGAAACCGAACGTGCGATTCGCGTGCACCAGAATCTGTTGACGCGCGCAGATTTGCCTGCTGACCAGAAGGTACACGCGCAGTACGAACTCGGTCAGGATTATCTGAATGCCGGGTTGCTGGATCGTGCCGAGGAAACCTTCAATCAGCTTGTCGATACACTGTATGGCGCGCAGGCCCGTCGTGCCTTGCTCGAAATTTATCAGCGCGAGAAGGAATGGCATCGCGCCATCGAGGCAGCGCTTGCATTGCAGGAATCCGGTGCCGGTGGTCGGCAAACCGAGATCGCACAGTTCTATTGCGAACTGGCGCAAGATGAACTGGTGCGCAGCGACAACGATGCGGCGATTACCTTGCTCGACAAGGCATTGAGTGCAGACCGCACCAATGTGCGCGCAACCATCATGATGGGCGATGCCTTGCTGGCAAAAGGTGATGCCGAGGCTGCACTGCTGACCTGGCGTCGCGTCGAGCAGCAGAGCGTGCCTCACGTTGCCTTGGTCGCGCAACGCATCATGGATGCCTATCGTACGGTGGAACGTCCGCAGGAAGGGATCAAGTTGCTGCGCTTCTATCTGGCCGAAGCCTCGTCCATCGACTTGCTGGAAGTCGTGTTCAAGGCCGTGCTGGAGCAGGAAGGTGTCGATGCTGCCAATCAGTTGGTGGGCGATGAGTTGCGCCGTACGCCGACCCTGCTTGGTCTCGACAAGTTGCTGGAAGGGCGCATGCTGAGTGCGCCACCGGAAATGCGTTCGGACTTGTCGATGGTGCAGAACCTCGTACATGGCTATACGCAGAAACTGGCGCGCTATCAATGCAGCCACTGTGGTTTCAAGGCACGTCAGTACTATTGGCAATGCCCTGGTTGCAGCAAATGGGAAACCTACCCCCCGCGTCGCACCGAAGAACTGAATGTCATGAATTAAAACTCCGGCACCAAAATACCAAAAATGCGGTAGTGCAAACGCATTCCTCTTTTGACTATAGTGCGGGACGGATCAGCAATGATCCGCACCAATCATGCAGTGCAATTCAATAAGGGGAACGGTATGTTGAAGAAATTATTGTTGTTGGTGGCAGGCACTTTGGCGGCAGTGAGCATGGCGTTTGCGGCTGTCGATGTTAATAAGGCGGATCAAGCCGCACTCGATAGCATCAAGGGGATTGGGCCGAGCATGTCGCGCGCCATTCTTGAAGAGCGCAAAAAAGGCAATTTCAAGGACTGGAACGATCTGCAGACGCGCGTAAAAGGAATTGGCGACAAGAGTTCCGACAAATTCTCGAATGCCGGTTTGACCGTCAACGGTCAACCGAAGCCGGGTGTCAAGGCCGATGCGAAGAAGGAAGAAAAGAAAGATTCGGCCCCGGTGAAAGCCAAAAAGCAGGATGACAAGAAATAAGAAAAATCGATGCAGTCTTCCATCCATTCGGGTGTCATCAAAAGAAAAAGCCTCGCGTTGCGAGGCTTTTTCTTTGTCTGTTTGAGCAAGACAGGCAATGCGGGCAAGTCGCGGGTCGATTAAAATGGTCGTTTTACCCAATCCAAGAACGCTGTCCGCCATGCAATATCTGACCATCGAAGACACGATCGGCAATACGCCGCTGGTGCAACTCAAACGCCTCAATTGCGAAGAAACCACACGTCGCAACAACATCATCCTGGGCAAGCTGGAGGGGAATAATCCGGCCGGTTCGGTCAAGGATCGTCCTGCGCTTTCGATGATCAAACATGCGGAGGCGCGTGGAGACATCAATCCCGGCGATACGCTGATCGAGGCGACCAGCGGCAATACGGGTATTGCGTTGGCGATGGCTGCAGCCATGCGTGGCTACAAGATGATTTTGCTGATGCCGGAAAACCTGAGCGAAGAACGACGTCAGGCGATGGCAGCCTATGGTGCACGTATCGTATTGACGCCCAAGACGGGCGGCATGGAGTATGCGCGCGATCTAGCCGATCAGATGCAGAAAAACGGCGAGGGCATTATTCTCGATCAGTTTGCCAATCCTGATAATCCGCGCGCGCATTACGAAACCACCGGCCCTGAATTGTGGCGTGATACAGGTGGCACCATTACGCATTTCATCAGCGCCATGGGAACCACCGGCACCATCATCGGTGTGTCGCAATATCTGAAAGAAAAGAATCCCGATATCAAGATCATCGGTGTGCAACCGGAAGAGGGGTCGCAAATTCCCGGCATTCGCAAATGGCCCGAAGCGTATTTGCCGAAGATTTACGATGCAAGCCGCATCGATCAACTCGAATACATCAGTCAGACGGTGGCAGAGCAGATGGCTCGTCGCCTGGCGATTGAAGAGGGAATTTTCTGCGGGATTTCCGCAGCAGGTGCATGCGAAGTGGCGATGCGGATTTCACAAACCGTGGAAAACGCCACGATTGCATTCATCGTATGTGATCGTGGTGATCGGTATCTTTCCACGGGCGTATTTCCGGCCTGATCCTGTTAGCGCCCAAACCAAAAAATTACGGACGCCTAGGCGTCCGTTTTCATTAGCTATTGTTCTGTGGTGCCGGGATTTCCGGTTTGCTTTCCACAGGATCTTTCGGTTTGAACTGCTTGTCGCTGATACGGAATTTGTCGCGACGATCACCCATCAAAATGCGAAGATCACGGATGCTCAAGTCACTGACTTCGTGCATGCGAATGAGCAACGACGCGCCAACCGGCAGACGGCGGTGACGAATCTTGCTGATCACCGGCGGTGCGACTTCCAATGCGCGCGACAGCGCAGCGTCATTTTTCAAATGCAGTTTTTCAATCAGCGAATCCAGCAGGTGGTTCGGGTCGTAATTGACTTGATCGGCTAATCGGTTACTGGTGGTCTGAGTATCCATAGTAGTCATATCTTTTCAGTTAAGGGTTCAAGGATGGTGAAGAGCAATCTTGCTTGCATTCATCGTCAGCAAAATTTTGGAGTCTTGTCATGAAGTAAAGTTGCAAAAAAAGCTTACTTTTTTGACATGGTTAAAAATTAACTCCCTGAGGCAAATATAGCAACAAGTTCCTGAAAGGCAATGCTGATTATTTGCTTTTTATAACCATTCTGAGCGTTTTTTGTTGCTTGGAGTTCCTTGGCTGCAAACTTTTCATTGTAAAAATTGCATATTCACAAACAAACACGCAATCGTTTGCTACGTAGTGCTACTTACCTTATGTATGGGATTTTTGTTGCACTGCAAGATGTTTTTATCACATTATTTTTCTCGGGAAAACAGGGATTTCCACCCTTCGACACCTAATTTGTGCATCGTTTCGATATTATGTTCATAGATCTGTTCTGCATTTGGAAATGCCGCAACGGCGCGATCAATACTGCTTTCCCGCAATAAATGCAGGATGGGATAAGGGGAGCGGTTTGTAAAGTTTGCACTATCGTCGATATCGGAATCGGCGAAGCAGTAGTTTGGATGAAAGCTGGCTATCTGAATGTCACCGCGCAAACCAAAAACATCGAGCTGCATCTCGGCGATATCGAGGAAGTCGTTGTAATCGAGGAAATCCTGCAATGTCAGAGGGGCAATGAGCAGCGTAGTATCGATGTCTTCTGGCGTACTTTGCTGTAAAAGCAGCAACTCGGTTTCGAGGTCACGCAGCAAATGATCGGTGTCGGTTGCTTCGCTGACGGTATAGCGAATCTGCTCTTTCACATGGACGGCCTTGGCGAATGGGCAGAGATTGAGGCCGATCACCGCGCGTTCCAGCCAGACGCGTGTGTCGCTGATGATGGTTTGCTTGTCGAGATTCTGTTGCATGGTGCGAAATGAAAAGAGGCTGAAGCCATCATTGTAAGGGGTGGCCTGGCGCGCTTTACTGTTGCAGTAGGGGACAGGCGTGGCGTGCGTCAGGCAGATCGGCTATGCTGGCGTCCGCTTTTTCCGGATTCGTCCGGATTTGCTTGTTCCCCCTTTTTCTTTTGGCTCTTTCTTTACACTTTCACGCGGTTTTCATGGCTCTCAAATCCACCATCTTCAAGGCAGATCTGCAGGTTTCCGACATGGATCGTCATTACTATGAACCGCATAGCTTGACGATCGCACGCCATCCTTCCGAGACGGACGAACGCATGATGATGCGGATTCTGGCTTTTGCCCTGCATGCCGATCCAGCCTTGAATTTCGGCAAGGGGTTGAGTGCCGATGACGAGCCCGATCTCTGGCAAAAGGATCTGACGGGCGCGATCGATGTATGGATCGAAGTCGGTCAGCCGGATGAAAAGCGCATCATGAAAGCGTGCGGTCGTGCCGAACGCGTGGTCATTTACAGCTATAGCGCTACCAGCCATATCTGGTGGGGGCAGACCTCCTCGCGCGTGGAGCGAGCGAAGAATCTCGAGGTGTATCAGTTGTCATCCGAGACGAGTCAGGCGCTGGGCCATCTGGCACAGCGCACCATGCAATTACAATGCACGGTGCAGGATGGTCAGGCGTGGATTACCGCAGACGACGCGTCGATTCCCGTGACCTTGACGACCCTGAAACCAGCCCAAGACAGCAATTGAAATTGGCATCGCATCCTGCCGCAGGATGCGATGCAACAACCCTTGCTCGTCACATCAGAAATTACGCTCGGTGCGCAAGACGCGACTCAATTCGTTGACCGACATCGCATAGAAGAAGCTGCGGTTGTATTGCGTAATGGCGAAGAAATTCGCCGCGCCCAGCCAGTACTCGGTCGGGCCGTCGCCATTCTGCAAATCCACCAATCCGAACGGCATATCGCGTGGCGTACCTGCGCTTGGCGTAATGCCGGCTGCCTGTAGTTCCGTCAGACTGTATTTCGCTTCCAGCCCTTGATTGAGAAAGCGTTGCCAGTCATCGCGTTTGTTGTCTACGCGGGCAGGGAAAGCTACGGGTTCGCCGCGTTTCCAGCCATGCTCCACTAGAAAGTGCGCCACGCTGCCAATGGCATCGACCGGAGAGTTGCGCAGATTGATATGGCCATCGCCGTCGAAGTCCACCGCATAATTGCGAATGCTGCCCGGCATGAATTGCGGCCAGCCGATCGCGCCGGCATAGGAACCGAGCAGAGTGAAGGGATCGATCTTTTCGTCACGCGCGAACAGCAAGGTGTTTTCGAGTTCGCCGCGGAAGTACGCCATGCGCGCAACGCGATTCGGCGTATCGGGGTAGGAGAACGCGAGCGTCGTGATCGCATCCATCACGCGGAAATTGCCCGTGTAACGACCATAGACGGTTTCGACACCGATGATGGCGACGATGATTTCGGCCGGCACGCCATACTGTTTTTCTGCACGTTGCAGATCGCTGGCGTACTTGTTCCAGAAAGCGACACCGCCCTTGATACGCACCGGTTCGACAAAACGTGCGCGATAGGCTGCCCAGTTTTTCGGCTTGCCTGGGGGCGCGGGTTTCATCAACTGGATCGCACGATCAACGTAGTGCACCTTGTTCATTGTTTCTTGCAATGCTTTGCGGTCAAAGCCGTGTTTCTTCACCATATCGTCAATGAAACCATCCACCTCACGCCATTGCGTGAAGTTGGCAAATTCATCGCCTTGCACGGGCGTGACCGTTTTGGAGGTGGTGACGGGAACGTTCGATACGGCAGTTTTTTCCGGCGTGGCGGAGGGTTTGTCCTGCTTGCCGGCTTCGGTGGTCGAAGCACACGAAGCGAGGGTCAGCAACGAAAGGAGAGAAAAGGCGGTCAGGACAGGGCGGACAAGCGGAGAAAATATCATCGAAGTCGTTTGAGTAAAGCGCGCAGCACAGTCGGTGTGACGGGCTGCTGTTGCGAGAATCGGTCGCCGTAGCGATAGGTTTCGTAGTGCATCAGGAACTGCTGCGCGGCGGTCTTGCGTTCACGGTTCAGAGTTGGTGCATTCCTCAGACGCTGTGCATAGGCACGCGGACCTTCGTGCAACAGACGTGGCAAGCCTAACTGTGCCATGCGTTTGCAAAATGCCTGATGCAATGCCTCGACCGGATCGCGTCGCTTGCGTTGCAGCAGCGCAAGCATTCCGGCAAACACCATCAGGACACCCATGCCTAGTGCAGCAAGCCACAGCATTTCCTGCCAATCGATGTTACCGAAGCCGAAGGCGTCGAGCAAACTCTTTTGACGTTCAGGCGTGTAACCGAGAATCCATTGGTTCCAGCTGTTGTTCACGGCTTCCCAATAAAAGCGGGCATTGCGCAGTGCCGTGTAAAAGCCGCCATCACCCTGAAGCAGCGCGCCGAATGCACCGGGCATGGTGCTGTCGGTCGTCATCGGTCGCTCAACGCGTTCCGGCGCCACGGCGGCAGTCGGGTCCACGCGCAGCCAGCCGCGGTTGGGCAGCCAGACTTCGGCCCAGGCATGGGCATCGGATTGCCGCACAGTCATGAAGCCATCCACCGGATTCATTTGTCCGCCCTGATAACCGGTGACGACACGTGCCGGTATGTCCATCGCACGCATGAGGACGACGAAGGCGCTCGCATAGTGTTCGCAAAAACCGGCGCGGGTGGTGAAGAGAAAGGTATCGACCGTATCGCCCGTCAGCAGCGGCGGTTCGAGCGTATAGCGGAAAGCCTGGGTGCGAAACAGGTTCAGTACGGCTTCGATTCTTGCGGTCGTGCCTGCATGGGTTTGTTTTAATCTGGCTGCCAGTGCAAGGGTTTGCGGATGTCGCGCCGTGGGCAGGATTAGCCAGTCGCGCATGGCATCGGCGCGGGCGTCGTCCTGCAATCGTGAGGCGGGATACGAACGCACTTCATAACGGATGCGGTCGGTAATCGGGCGCGTGGCAACAAGCTGGATGTCCGGCGTCATGCGCACGCGATTGCCGGGCACAGAAGGCGTCGCTTCAGGTAGCTCCAGCGCAAACAACCAAGGGTGGCGCGTGGCTTCCTGCGTGATTTCGTAACGATAGCCACGCCCCTCGTAGTGGTAGCGGATTGGATCTGCGTTTCGCCCTTGCGTGGCATCGCGTTGCCAGGTACGGCCGTCGTACATGCCCATGACGATTGCACGCCAGTAGAGTGCATCGCGCGGCGGTTCGCCGTCGAGAAAGCGGACGCGAAAGGCGATCTCGTCCGAGAGCGCGAGTTGTGCCACGCTGCCGGGCGACATCGTGCTGGATAGTCCGCTGCGTGCCATGCTGCCGGCATCCGGTGTTCCCCACAGCGGTCCCTGGATGCGTGGAAACAGCACGAACAAGACGATGGTCAATGGCAGGGCGATGGCAACGATGGTAGAGCCAAATCGCAAACGCTGGCCAAGCGGCGGCGCACGGTTGGTGTACTGGAAAGAGAGTTGCGCTGTCAGCAACAGCACAACAGTGCAAACCGTCAGGACGGCAGACGGCAGGCTTTGCGAATGAAAGAACGCGGCCAGCAGCAGGAAAAAGGCGAGGAAGATCACCACGAACAGATCGCGGCGTGCGCGCATTTCCAGCAATTTGAAAGCGAGTAGCAATACCAGCGTCGCCACGCCCGCTTCCTGGCCCCAGAACGTGCGGTACTGCAAATAAATTCCCGCCATGGCGCTCAGTGCCAGTGGCAACAAAATCCAGCGTGGCGGCATGCGATTGCCGCGCAAGGTGATCCATGCGCGCCATCCGAGCATAACGATGAGCGTGCCGCCGATCCACAGCGGCAGCACGATGCCGTGCGGTGCCAGCACCAGTGCGCAGGCGGCCAGCAACAGCAGGGTGTCGGCCTTGTCGCGTGCAAGCGGCCAGCCACGAAGTGCATGGCCAATACGAAATGCCGATTTGCGCTGGCTTTGAGCTTGGCCCTTGGATTGAACGCGCGGCTTCATGCGGAAAGCCCGAATGTGGCGAGCGCCTGCAGGCACGCATGCAAATGCACAGGGCCGTTTGCTGCTTCGAATCGTGTCGTGCCGAGCGCAAACGCATAGGGTTGTGACTGCGCTTCTGCCATCAGCAGCCAGCGCGTCATGCGCGCCAGTTTCTGTTCCGTATCGAGATTGTCGGGCAGGCTGGCATAGTCGAACAGCCAATGTCCACTGGCACCACCTTCGAACTGTTTGGTGACGAACGTTCCTTCCGGTTTGCGCGCAATCTGCCGCCATGCCATATGGCGCAATGAATCGCCGCTCTGATAGGCACGAATGCCGGCAAAATCGTCATGCCCGGCGAGTCCATGACCGGTTTGTCGGCCGCCGGAATATACGGGAAACGGCGGCTCGCCCGCTTCTGGTTGGGGGTAGACGAGCAAGCGTGCAGCCGGTTGCCAGTCGCTCCAGGCGCGTAGCAGACCGAGCGGAAATTGCGAGTGAATACGCAGGCGTGGCAATTGCTGCCAGCCGCGCCGTGAAGTCGGTATGCCCAGATGCATGCTGGCAGAAGACGAGCCTCCTACATCCGCCAACTGATCGATGCCCGGTGTTTTCCCGTTGAGAAAACTGATGTGCAATGCGTAACGCGGGTATGAGCGCTGGTTGTGTATATGCAGCGGAACATGCGCGGTCTCACCGGCAAAAACAGCTTGCGGATGTCCGGTGGCAAGCGACAGCTGCACCAGATTGCGATACGTCAGATAGATGCCGACCAAGCCACATCCCGCCAGCAGAAAAGTCAGCCCGAAGCCCAGGCTCAGCGAGTAATTGATCGCGCACAAAAACAGGATCAGGAGCATGACGCCATAGACCAAACCGGCGCGGGTCGGCAGGATATAGATGCGACGACGGTCGAGAAGTACCGTTTCGCTTGGCCGCCGGCGGTATGGCAAGAGCGATTGCAGCCAGGAAGAAAATCCCTGCACGTCAGCACCCGCGGCGCATCATGGTTGCGCGATGCTGTTCAAACTGCGACGGCATGCATGAGTTGCAAGACCATGTCGCGGCTGTTGAGCGCACTGCCACTGCCCGAACGAATCACACGCAGGCGATGAGCGGTGACGGGTACCAGTACGGCTTGCACATCTTCCGGAATGACGTGATTGCGTCCTTCAAGTGCCGCCCAGGCGCGTGCTGCCTGCAATAGCGCCAGCATGGCACGCGGACTCAATCCTTCGACGAACATGCCGTTCTCGCGTGAGGCCTGTGCCAGCGCTTGCAGGTAATCGACAAGCGATGGCGATATATGCATCTGTCGCAGTGCAGCTTGCGCATCCAGCAAATCCTGTGGCGTCATTGTCGCCGGCAGCGATTTCAGCAATACGCGACGGTCCTCCCCAAGCAGCAGCGCGCGTTCGGCTGCCGGATCGGGGTAGCCGAGCGAGAGGCACATCATGAAACGGTCGAGCTGCGATTCGGGAAGTGGAAACGTGCCGAGCTGATGCGAGGCGTTTTGCGTGGCGATTACGAAGAAAGGTTGCGGCAACGCATGGGTGATGCCGTCCGCCGTCACCTGCCGTTCTTCCATCGCTTCCAGCAGGGCCGACTGCGCTTTCGGCGTGGCGCGGTTGATTTCGTCGGCCAGCAATACTTGCGTGAAAAGCGCACCCGGATGAAACACGAAACCGTTCTTGTCGCGATCGAAGATCGAAATACCGACGATATCGGCCGGCAGCAGATCGCTGGTGAATTGCTGTCGATTGAATTGCAGGCCAAGCGACTGCGCCAGCGCATGTGCCAGCGTGGTTTTGCCGACACCCGGCACGTCTTCGATCAGCAGATGGCCGCCAGCCAGCAGACAGACGAGCGCCTGACGTATCTGCGTATCCTTGCCGACAACGATGGTGGCGACCTGCTGGGCAACCGCATGAAACTTCGCAAACATGAGTGACATTCCGTGGGGATGATCGGGCGTGCTGGCATAGGCGGCAGCAGGGCTGCCGGTATCGACATGATTCTATGCGAGATTTGCGCGCAGGTAACAAAGCGCACAAGCGGTGTGTGGCTAATCCTGCTTTTGCTTGCGCAGTACCATCCAGCCGGCGATGAGGGTAAAGCTGGCGACGATGCTAGCGACGATCCAGAACCCGAACGGATCTTCTGCCAGCGGCACGCCGCCCACATTCATGCCGAGCAGGCCGGCGATGATGTTGATGGGCAGCGCCAGTACCGTCACGATGGTCAGTACGAACAGGCTGCGGCTATTCTTTTCATTCACCTCGGCGGCGATTTCTTCCTGCAGCAGCTTGATGCGTTCCTGCAGCGCGCTCATGTCGTTGAGGACGACCGAGAATTCTTCCGTCGCCTGTCGCAATTCGCCCACATCGCGTTCCGCCATCCAGTGAGGCGGACGTTGCAGCAGACGGAACAGCGCCGCCGGTTCGGGCGCCAGCAGGCGTTGCAGGCGTACCAGAATGCGACGCAAGGTGCCGAGCTTGCCGCGTTGATGTTCGAGGCGTCCGGCCAGCAGGTTGTCTTCCGCTGTATCCACGCGCACCCCGGCTTCGCGCACGATGCGCACCAGCACATCGCCTTGATCGTGCAGCAGATGTACGAGTAACTCGACGGAGGACAGGATGGCGGCACCGTTGGCGACAGCCTGACGCAGGCGTTCGATGGATTTGAGCGGTGTGCGACGAGCCGTCACCACCACCTGACGCGTAACGCTGAGCCACAGGGTGGCAATGTCGGCCGAATCCAGTGAAAAGCTGTGCAGCACATCGTTGAGGACGGCGATCAGCGCGTCATCGGCGAGTTCGA
>NZ_CAJYMD010000014.1 GCF_913776015.1 uncultured Oxalicibacterium sp.
ATCACAGGTTGGGAAACAGGCTCAGGATCGGAAACAGCATCGACGAGCCCGGGTTCGACAATCGGCGGATGCGCGGGCGCGCGACCACCGGAAAGGTTCTTCGATCGCGTCACCAGGAAATCGACAAGGTGATTGCGAATCTTGTAGTACTGAGGATCGTGATGCAGCGTGGCGCGCTGGCGATTACGCGGCATGGTGTTACGCACGATCTCGGCGACGCGTGCACGCGGGCCATTGCTCATGAGCAGAATCTTGTCGGCCAGCAGCACGGCTTCGTCCACATCGTGCGTGATCATGAACACGGTCTGGCGTGTTTCGGCACAGATGCGCAACAGCTCATCCTGAATCGTGCCGCGTGTCAGCGCATCGAGCGCACCGAACGGTTCATCGAGCAGCAGCATCTTGGGTTCGATGGCGAAGGCACGTGCAATACCGACACGCTGCTTCATGCCGCCGGACAGCGCGGACGGCTTCTTGTCGATGGCATGCGACAGGCCGACCATCTCCACATATTTCTCGACCTGCTGATTGACCTTGTCGGCCGACCATTCAGGCCAGCGACTGCGCACGGCAAAGCCGATGTTCTTGCGTACCGTCAGCCACGGCATCAGCGCATGGCCCTGGAACACCACACCACGTTCGAGGCCGGGGCCGACGATTTCGCGTTCATCCATCAGCACATGGCCATCGCTCGCCTCTTCGAGACCAGCAAGGACGTTGAGGATAGTCGTCTTGCCGCAACCGGAGTGGCCAATCACGCAAACGAATTCGCCGCGCTGGATGCCGAAATTGACGCTGTCGAACACGGGTTCGGTGCCACCCAGATAGGTCTTGCTCAGCCCTTCCACACGCAGGAAAGGTTTGCTGTCGGCTTTTACATCCAAGGAGACAGCGTTGTTGTCGATTTCAGTCGGCATAGGTCACCGCCTTCTGCGCCTTGGCAAAAATCTGGTCCAGCGCCATGCCGACGAGTCCGATCATCAGGATGGCAAAGATCACATTGGTCAAAGAAAGGTTGTTCCACTCATTCCAGACGAAGTAGCCGATGCCAGTACCACCGACCAGCATCTCGGCGGCCACGATGACCAGCCACGCGATGCCCATGCTGATGCGCATGCCGGTCAGGATGGTCGGCGCGGCAGCAGGCAGGATCACTTCAAATGCCTTGCGCAAGGGGCTGACTTCCAGCGTGCGTGCCACATTGAGCAAGTCGCGCCGCACGCCAGCCACGCCAAAGGCGGTATTGATCAGCATCGGCCAGATCGAACAGATGAAGATCACGAAGATGCCGGATAGTGACGCATCCTTGATCGTGTAGAGCGCAATCGGCATCCATGCCAATGGCGAAATCGGCTTGAGCAATTGAATGAAGGGATCGAGCACGCGATAGACAAGCGGACTCATGCCGATCACGAACCCCAGCGGAATCGCCACCAGCGCAGCCAGACCGAAGCCGAGTCCGACGCGTTGCAGCGAGTGCGCGAGCTGAATGCCAATACCCTTGTCATTCGGGCCGTTGTCATAGAACGGATGCGCCAACTGTTCGACAATCGTTGCACCCATGTCAGACGGCGTCGGAAACGCCGACTTGACCGGTGCCATCATCTGTTCGGGATCCTTGCCCATGAGCTTGGCGTATTCGATCTGATCCGGCGTCAAGCTCGCCGCCGTGCTCTTGGTCGGCAGCGTGGCGATATGCCAGATGCCGACCAACAGAAACAGTACCAACAAGGACAGCAAGCCGGATTTCAGTCGAAGTGGAATGGCGGTACGCATGATCAGCCCCGTTTGATGGCAAAGCTGTTCAGGTACGCCGGGGCTTTGTCGGCATCAAACTGCTTGCCCATGATCGTGAACTTCGGATAGGCACCGCCCGACGGCACGTCCTGACCGAGTTCCTTCATGGTCTTCTTGGCGTCGGTCAGCATGAAGACCTTCTCGGCCATCTGCTTGTAGTTGACATCACCCTTGATGTAACCCCAGCGCTTCATCTGCGTCAGCATCCAGACCGCCATGCTTTCCCATGGCAGCGGGTCGAAGTCGGCGCGATCCGGCACGTTCATCACATTGCCCAGACCATCGGCATACCGTCCCGTCAGCACCTGTGCAACGACGGCTTCCGGCTGATTCAGATAGGCTTGCGGCGAAATCACCTTGGCGATCAGTTCACGATTCTTCTTGTCGCGCGCCATCGCTGCCGACGTCAGCACAGCGCGATACAGCGCGGCAAAGGTGTTCGGATTCTGCTGAATGAATTCGGCCGAGGTGCCGAAGGCGCAGCACGGGTGACCATTCCACAAGTCCTTGGTCAGCAGGTGGATGAAACCGACCTCTTCGAACACGGCGCGCTGGTTGAACGGATCGGGGCCCAGGAAACCGTCGATGTTGCCGGCACGCAGATTGGCGACCATTTCGGCAGGTGGCACCACACGGAGTTGCACATCCTTGTCCGGATCGAGGCCGGCTTCGGCCAGGTAATAGCGCAACAGGAAGTTGTGCATCGAATACTCGAACGGAATCGCGAACTTGAAACCCTTCCAGTTTTTCGGATCACGGTTGTTCTTGTGTTTGAGCGACAGCGTGATGGCCTGACCATTGACGTTCTGGATCGTCGCCACATTCATCGGCTGTGCATTCGAACCGAGACCCATCGAAATCGCCAGCGGCATCGGCGACAGGAAATGCGTGGCGTCGTATTCGCGATTCATCATCTTGTCGCGGATCAGCGCCCAGCCCGCCGTCTTCAACACTTGCACATTCAAGCCCTGCTTGCTGTAGAAGCCAAGCGGATGCGCCATTATCAACGGCGTCGCACAGGTGATCGGGATGAAGCCGATCTTCAGATCCTTTTTCTCGAGCGAGCCGTTTTTTTCCTGTGCCATCGCCTGCAGGCTTGCTACTGGCAGCACACTGGAAATTGCCGCCATTGCCGCGCCCTTGCCAACGGCACGCAAAAAACTACGACGCACATGATCCTGCGGGAACAGCGCCTTCATCAGCGTCGCTTCGACAAATTCGTTCGAATAGGCTTCGAATTCGTCGGTTTCACTGCGCGCCTTCAGCGTAGCGATGGCGGCCTCACGGCTCGCATCGTGGGCTTCCTGGCTGTCGTGCTTGCCGCAACTGCAACCGATATGCAGCGGCTTGTCGGCGTTGTAAGGATCAAAGAAACGGGTCATGGCGCTCTCCCTGAAGTAGATGGTGTCATCTTAGGAAGTGCTGCCCGTGGGCACTATCGTGCTGGCGATGGAATTTCTGTAGTGCGAATACGGTGGCTTGTAGTTGTAGCACTACAAAGACGAAATAGATAACGCCGCATGCACAGAAGCAGGCTGCGCACGCAGAGCTGCAGTCTGTGCAGACAAGGAGGAAACGGAGAGTCTCGGCATAGCGTTGCACTTTCGCCGTCGATGGACTGGCTGCATGCCGTAGTGCCTATGCCATTGCCTCGCCACTGCAGCCTCAACCACTAGCAGCTTCTTCTTGCCACCTTAAGGATCGTTTAATAATTCCTTTTTACGCTGTGCCCATTTCGTCACGACCCGTGGGTGCACCATGACAGCGTTAAGCAAGAACGATTACGATCCTTCCCCCGACCTGACTTTTCCGCTGGCAAGCTCCATACAAGCACCCGGCGGAAAGCGGGTACTTACATCGCCTTGCCTGACAGCAGCCATCTGCGCGACAACGTTGTTCCTGCTTATCGCATTCGTCACCCAAGGCAGCCTCCCCCTGTCGGGCGAAGCAGATCTCCTGCACTGGCTACATCGCTTCGCGTCCCACTCCGGCGATGTGCTAGCGCTCTGGATTTCAGCCTCGGTCACGGTCTTGAGCGTGCTGACACTGGCCCGTCTCGCGTGGCAGCGCGCCTGGCAGGCGCTGGGATTCATCCTCGCCTGCGTGGGTGGATCGGCCTTGCTGGCACTGGCTGCCAAGATCGTCTTTCATCGCGAACGTCCGCAATTGTGGGAAGTGGTCGCCCATCATTCTTCCTACGCATTTCCCAGCGGCCACGCCGTGCAATCGATGGCGCTCGCAGTCGGCGTACTGATCCTCATGAGCAAACAACCCTCCACGCGCGTGTCGCCTTATCTTTTAGCCACCTTGTTCGTACTGGTTATCGTCGCAGTGGGCGCTGTCGCCGTTGCAAGAATGTATCTGGGGCTGCATTACCCCTCGCAAATCCTGGCCGGATGGACGCTGGCCATCGCGTGGGTCAGCCTGATGGCGCTGCTTTTCCGTAACGCGCCCCTGCCGCTGAAAAGGAGCATGGCATGAAGTTGCATCCTGCCTTGAACGACACTCTTCGCGGGCACGACATCCGCACGGCAGCACCTGCACCATTCGCTTCGCGCAAGGTATTCCTTGGCATGCTGGCCGCGTCGGCCATCCTACTGCTGGCCTACCGCATCGTGCTGATGTGGCTGTTGCCACTGGCCGATACCACCGAAGCTCGCTACGGCGAAATCGCGCGGCTGACCGTCACGCATGGTTTCTGGCTGATGCCGCATATCGATGCGACGACCCCTTTCTTTGCCAAACCGCCACTCTCGACCTGGGCGTCGGCCGGTGCAATGGCGCTGTTCGGCATCAATGAGTTTGCCGCCCGCCTGCCGGCCTTGCTGGCCACGCTGATTGCCGTGCGTACCGCGATGGCATTTGCTGCGGCGTACCACATCCGCAAGACGTGGCTGGTGATTCCGATCCTCGCCAGTTGTCCGCTGTTCTTCATCAGCGCTGGCGCGGTGATGACGGATGCCATCCAGATGAGCGTGGTCATGGCAGCCCTGTATTGCGCATGGCGGGCGATTGCGCCGCTGGCTGAGGGCGAATCCGCCGAACGCCGCACACGTCGGCATTGGCGCATCGGTTTCTGGGTAATGGTGGGCATCGGTGCGCTATGCAAGGGCCTGGCAGACTGGGCTTTGATCGGCATGCCGCTGATCGCATATGCACTGGTCGAACGCCGTCCACTGGCCCTGTTGCGTCAGCTCATGGACGGCACCGGCATCGCCCTGTGCATCGCCCTGTTCCTGCCGTGGTATCTGGCTGCCGAACATGCTTATCCGGGCTTTCTGAATTACTTCATCGTCGGCGAACACTTTTCGCGGTTCCTGGTTCCAGGCTGGAAGGGAGATCGCTACGGCATCGCGCACATGCAACCACTGGGCACGATATGGCTGTTCTGGTCTGCGGCCATTTTGCCTTGGCTCGGCGTGTTCCTTATGCAACTGTGGCAACTCCTGCGCAAGCGGGCCGACGCCGTCGAACCGCTTGAGCGCTTCCTCTGGTGCGCCACCTTGATGCCGCTGCTCTTTTTCACCTTCGCGCACAACATCATCTGGACCTACGGCCTGACCTCCATCGTGCCATTCGCCGTACTGGCCGCACGCTGGCTGGAAAACGCATCCAGCGCCGGCACGCGCATCGCCGGTGGTGGCATCCTCGCACTGACCATTGCCGCGGCAGGTTGCTATCAGCTGATACAAACCAATGTCAGCGGCAATTCGGATCGCGACCTTGTGCGCGCATTCCATCAGATCGAAGACAACGATATCCCGCTCGCCTATCGCATCAAGCCTGCTTACTCGGCGCACTTCTATACGCGCGACAACCTTCTGGATGAATCGGATGCAGGTCGACATCTACCCGCGGATGTGGCGCCATTCGCAGTAGAGCGCAACGAGCTGATTGGCAATGCCCCCGTCTACTTTCACGGCACACGCTATTCGTTGATCAAACCGCATTAAGCGACCAGCCCGCCGGAAGAACTGCGATCGCATAATCACGCGCTTATCTTGTGCAGACTGAACATCTAGCGCAATGAGAATCCGCATTCGCGGACTTCACCTGTTATTAACGCGTGCGTCGCCACACTTCCCGTCACTTAGATTGCCTTTGGCGAGGCAGGAGGGGTCCGACATGCGCGTCTTACTTGTAGAAGATGATCTGATGATTGGCGAAAGTCTGGAAGAAGGCTTGCGCAAAGAAATGCACGCTGTCGATTGGGTGCGAGATGGCAAACTTGCCGA
Source organism: uncultured Oxalicibacterium sp. (assembly GCF_913776015.1). Classification (GTDB taxonomy): domain Bacteria; phylum Pseudomonadota; class Gammaproteobacteria; order Burkholderiales; family Burkholderiaceae_D; genus Oxalicibacterium. Next base: position 6,033 of record NZ_CAJYMD010000014.1, read on the forward strand.
ACTTGCCATTTATGCTCACGACTACGACATCCTTTTGCTGGATCTCGGCTTGCCTGGCAAGTCCGGTATTGAGGTACTGAAAAATTATCGCAGGCAAGGTGGCAAGGCGGCGGTGCTGATCCTAACGGCGCGCGACGGAAAAACGGATCGTGTGCAGGGACTCGACGAAGGTGCGGATGATTACCTCGTCAAACCTTTTGAGCCGGATGAGTTGTTCGCGCGCATTCGTGCCACCAGTCGCCGTCGGCATGGCCGCGCCAGCCCGGCACTGCGGCATCGCGGCCTGACAATCGATCCGGCAACACGCGAAGCCTCCCTCGATGGCCAGGCGATCAGCTTCTCGGCTCGCGAATTCACGCTGCTGATGACCTTACTTGATGCGCCGGGCAAGGTGCTCTCCAAATCGCAACTCGAAGAACGCCTGTACGGCTGGTGCGAAGAAATCGAAAGCAACACGATCGAAGTCTACGTCCACGGCCTGCGCAAGAAACTCGGCACCGACTTCATCAAGAACGTGCGTGGCGTTGGCTACATGATCGCGAGCCACACATGAAAACCATGCGTCGGCAACTACTCATCTACCTGTGCGTCGGCATGATGACGGCTACTGTACTCGCCGGCATTGCCACTTACATTGAAGTACGTAACGACACCAGTGATCTGTTCGACTACCAACTGAAACAAATTGCAGCCGCGTTGCCGAATGAAATGACAGCCGAGAATGGTATCGCTGCCGAAAATGAAGTAGATGAAGAGACCGCCGTACAGATCTGGGACCGCAGGGGCGTACTCATTTTTACATCCGGCCCCTTCAAAACCGTGCCCTATAGCCGCAAGTCCGGTTTTTCTTCGATCTCCATCGATGGCGTAGGTTGGCGCTTGTACACAGAAGACGATCACGGCCGCATCACCCAAATCGCACAACCGAACGCTATTCGGAACAAACTCGCCGCAGCGATGGCAATGCGTGCCCTGAGTCCCTTCGTCGCTTTGATCCCCATTCTTGCTTTTCTGATCTGGTCAGTCGTCGGACGCAGCTTGCAACCGCTGCAAGAACTCGCATGGGAAGTAAAAAGTCGTTCTCCAACTTTGTTGACGCCGTTGGAAACCCATCGCTATCCACCCGAACTCAGTCCAATTTTGACGGCATTGAATGACCTGCTAGCACGCCTGAATGACGCACTAGATGCGCAACGCGCATTTGTGGCCGATGCCGCGCATGAACTGCGTACCCCATTGGCCGCGTTGAAATTCCAGTTACATCTGGTGGAAAAGGAACGTAATCCACGTGTCATTGCCCAGGGCTTCGGCAAACTACACGATCGCCTGAACCGCGCCACACATATGGTGCATCAATTATTGGTGTTGGCACGCCATGAACAGCCATACGTCTCCGGCACTATGAAGATGCTCGATCCTGCTCAACTTATCGCCGATACTGTATCGGATCATGCCTTGCAGGCTGAAATAAAAGGAATTGATCTGGGTGTCGTCTCAGACGAAACGGTTGACGCTGCGCTGCAGATCCTAGGCGACGAAGACAGCTTACGCATTCTGCTTGGTAATCTGATAGACAATGCCGTGCGCTATACCGCACGCGGCGGTCGTGTGGATGTGACATTCGAAACCCGGGCGGACGTCGGCATTCTTGCCGTGTCCGATAATGGCCCCGGCATTCCCGCCTGCGATCGTAGCCGCGTGTTCGACCGTTTTTATCGACGCGAAGGCACCGATGAAACCGGCAGCGGACTGGGTCTTTTCATTGCTCGCGCAATCGCCAGCCAGCATCAGGCGCAGATCGATCTGAACGAGGGCCCGCTAGGTGGCTTGATCGTGCGTGTCCATATACCGCTGGTCCATCGCCTGTCGCTGTTACAGGCAGCCGCCTAGGCACGATGCTGATACTCAGCATGACGAACGAACAGCAATTGCGCGGTTACTCTGCCATCGTCGATTGCCGCATCGCAAACAGCGCCAGTTCCACATCGTTGCGCACACCGGTTTTTTCGAGAATGCGCGCACGGTAGGTGCTGACGGTGTTGGGCGAGAGCGAAAGCTGGACCGAGATTTCACCGACGCTCTGGCCTTGTGACAACAGTTGATAAACCTGATGCTCGCGGTTGGACAGCACTTCCTGAATCGGCCTGTCACCCTTGTCGAGCGGACCGGCCCCAACTGAGAACGCCAGCAATTCCGCCACAGAAGGCGTGATGAACAAGCCACCCTGCGCGACCTTGCGAATGGCTGCGATCATCTGTTCCGAATCGGCGCTCTTGTTCAGATATCCGGCGGCACCAAGCTTGAGGCTGAAGACGGCATACTGGCGATCGGGGTAGGTACTCAGGATCAGCACCGGCAGCTTGGGGAACTCGTTCTTGAACTGCTTGAGCATGTCCAGCCCGTCACGCTGCGGCATGGCGATGTCGAGCAACACGACATCGATGCCCTGCGTTTTTTCCGTCTTGCCTTCATTCAGTTCTCGCACCCGGCGAATCGCATCGACGCCATTGCCGGCTTCAGCCACCACGTCGATATCGTCGGCGTCGGCAAGAATTTGTCGTATGCCTTGGCGCACGATCAGATGATCGTCGCAAACCAGTACCTTGATCACTTGTCTGTGCATGGCATGCCCTCCTCGTTCATTTCCATCATCAAGGGCATCACGAGTTTCACACAAGTGCCCTGCCCCGGCATGCCGTTGATCGTCAACTTGCCGCCAAAATAGCCGGCGCGTTCGCGCATGCCCGCCACGCCGTAACTCTGCGGACTATTTAGTTGTTCGCTGCGCGCACCCACGCCGTCATCCAGCACTTCGATGTACAGCACCGGGTCCGGCGGCTGATCGACAAGGATGCGGATGGTGATCGAGCGTGCCTGCGCGTGCCGCGCAATATTGCTGAGAATTTCCTGAAAGATGCGGAACACGGCAGTGGCCTGGCCGCGCTCGGGATTGCCGACACCGGCTGCCACATGCATCTGGATATCGGAAGCGAGTTCGGCGCTCTTGATGAATTCCTGCATCTGCCACGACAGCGCTGCCCACAAGCCGCGATGGTCGAGAATGCTGGGGCGCAGATCGGTGATGATGCGGCCGACGTTGTCCACCGCTGTGTCAATAAGCGTGCCCATGTTGTCGCATTTCTGCTTGAGCGGTGGCCGGTCGTCGAGCCGCTTTTCCAGCCAGTTCACGTCCATCTTGAGCGCCACCAGCAACGAACCGAGTTCGTCGTGGATTTCGCGTGCGATGCGCGTGCGTTCGGTTTCACGCACGGTTTCCAGGTAGGCGGCCAGCGCGCGCAGATCGGCCAGCGCCTGCGTCAGTTCTTCGGTGCGCTCGGCAACGCGCCGTTCGAGTTCGTCATTGGCCTGCTTGAGCAGGCGCTCGGACTCCTTGCGTTCGGAAATGTCCTTGATCGTCGCCACCGCACCCAGAATGATGTCGCCATCGGCGGTGTGTTCGATGATGGGGTGCGACGTGTATTCGGCCTGAAACGAGGAGCCGTCCTTGCGCCACAGCACTTCATCTTCGATATGGCATGGCAGGCCGTGACTGAAGGCATGGAAAATCGGGCAATGCTCGACCGGATAGTGGCTGCCATCGTTATGCGTGTGATGGATCAGGTGATGCATGTTCTGATGCAACGCTTCGTCGGGCGTGTAGCCGATCATGTCGGCAGCGGCGCGATTGATGAAGATGCAGTTGCCATCCATGTCCACGCCGAAGATGCCGTCGCCGGTCGATTCGAGCAGCAGATCGAGACGGTCGCGCCAGAGCTGCGCACCGCGTTCGGCCTGCGACAGGCGCTTGCGACCGGGAAGATCGATCTGGATGCTGGCGGGGGTGGCGCTCATGCAGCCTCCCGCCGGCCGGACGATCCTCGTTGAAAGTAGGGGTGCCACTTGTTTTGCATGGATCTTTCCTTTCGTTCGGGAGCGCCGGTCTGTCGCTTGCCTTGCCGCGGGTCTTGTCGCTGACCTTGTCGGTTAATGCGGCGGTGCGGCAAGCGTGAAGGCGTGCGATCCCGTCTTGACTCTGATCGGGGGACAGCGACTGACATACGGCACCGCTGGCGCACCAACGATATTGGCCGCGATACATGCCGCTTGCCGTGCGATCGGCTCGATGTAGCGATGCGTCTTGCCATCGATGCTGATGCAGTCGCCAAGCGCATGGATGTTGGCGACATTCGTGCGCAGGGTGTCAGCATCGACCGCAATACCGTCTTGCCAGGCCAGCCCGGCACTGGTTGCCAGCCGGCTCGGCGTCTGCAAACCCGTTGCCGAGATGACATGCTCGACCTCGAACATTCGACCGTCTTCGCAAGCCACGCGCCGCGTCCCGTTTTCCTCCCAAACGCGAGCAATACGCATGCCACCCAAGAACTGCAAAGGCAATCCGCGCCATGCATCGGTCAGCGTGCGAATCTCGTCCTCCATGGCCAGCGACTGCAAGGGTCGTGTTTGTTGATCCAGCAGCAACACCTGATACCCGGCCAGCGCCAGATCGTTGGCCAACTCGCAACCCACAAGACCGGCACCGACGATCAGCACGCGTTGCGGCAAATCAGGCCGGACCGGGCCGAGACGTTTGCGAAAGTGTGCATACGTTTGCAGATCGTTGATCCGCCAGCAGAGCGACGCCGGCAATGTCGGTAGCGCGCGCGGAGACGCGCCGTGAGCCAGCACCAGATGCGTATAACGCAGCGTGCCGCGCGTGGTGCGCAACGCCGACGCCTCACGCATGACACTGATCGCATGCGTCTGCGGCAGCAGGTGCACATTCCAGCGTGCCGCGGCATCGGCAGCCGATTCGCGCACCAGCGCATCCATGTCCATACGTTTTTGCAGCGCGACCGATAGCAGCGGTTTGTCATAGACATCGGCACTACAGGCCGAGACCACGGTGATCGGCAAGGCCGCATCGTGCTCGCGCAGGCTGCGCACCATCTGCCACGCAGCGCAACCGCCACCGACGATGACGACACCCGGCTTGCCACGCAGGCCGACCGGTTGTGCCGCTGCGGCCTGACGCGGCATTTCCACCGCCAGCCACGGCTCAAAATCGGCCTTGGTGACACCGCACAGCGGACATTCCCAGTCTGCGGGAATGTCTTCGAAACGCGTGCCCGGCGCGAGGCCGCTATCGGGATCGCCTTCGGCTTCGTCATAGATCAATCCACAGGCACGGCAGATGAACTTGCGCCACGGCGGCGTGCCGGCAATGGCCGTGAGAGCGGCACTCATTGCGGCTGCTCCTGTGTCGACAGCCGCGCCATTTCCTTGCGCAAGTGCTTGATCGCCGGCGTCACGATGGCGACGAAGTGCGATTCACGCACGCGTCGCTGCACGGCAGACGACATCAGGTAACCGCGTGCGCCCTGATGCAGCAAGGCAGACTGCGCGGCGCGCAGCGATATTTCCGAAGCATGTGCGCGCACGTCGAGTACATCGATCAGATAAGCCGTGTCGGTCTCGAACGGCGTGCGTGCCAGCGCCATCACACGCGTCGTCAATGCATCGAGCTCGGCCTGCAGCGTATCGGGACGATCTTCGAGGAACTGGTTGACGTGACCGAGTTGCTGCTCGACATCCCACATCGAATCGATCGCGCCTTGTGTCACACCAAGGCCCATGCCGCATTGCAGCAGGATGAAGGCCGCGCGAATGCGGGCAATGAACGGCCGCACCGGATCGGCAATCATGTTGTGCGTACCGACAAAGTAATCGGTCAGGCGCACACCCCAGGTACCCGTGCCTTCCATGCCGGCGAAAGAAGGACAATCGCGCAGTTCGGCCTGCGGCGAAGCGCAATCGACGAGGAACATCAGTTCATGCGTGCCTTCACCTTCGACATGCGCAATCGCGCCAAAGTAATGATCGCTACCGAGATTGCTGACCCACGGCAGCGTACCGCTGACGAGGTAACCGCCCTCCACCTTCTTCGCGCGCAACAGCATGGCTTCGATGCCGGCGAAGCTTTTCATCGGATTGCTGAGGCCGGTACCGCCCAGCGTCTGGCCGTGGATATGCGCATGCAGCAACGCACCCTGCAAGGCCGGATTGCCCGACTCTTCCATGTACAAGCCGCACACCGCATGGCACCACATCATGAAACCGGTGGCACCGCACACGCGCGAGACTTCGGCCATGGCACGGATGGCGGTACCGTAATCGGTGCCACCGACCGCCATGTGCGGCTTGAAGGCACCGACCTCGCCGAGCGCCATCAGGATCGCGCGCGGATAGGTACCGTGGCGGTCGATCTCCTCGACCATGTTCGCCAGCGGACCGGCAGCAATCTGCCGCACGGCAGCCATCATGGTTTCCTGCTCCGACGAGAGTGAAGCAAATCGTTCTGGGACGGCAGACATCGCGTGCTCCTTGTGTATTGCGCAGTAGCTCAGTCGGCGAGCGAAATCTCGAACGGAATCGGATTGCGCATGGTGTTGGCAACCGGCGAATAGAAATTGGCGTGCTGCACGATCTTGTCCAGCTCTTCGCGCGAGGCATCGCCTTCGACGAGCACCTTCACGCGGATTGCCTGAAAGCCCATGTCGGCCGGTGCCATCTGGGCACCGCCGGCACCCCAGGCAGCCGGATTGCCGATATCGCCTTCCAGGAAGATTTCCAGCTTCGAGAGCTTGACCTGACGTTGCGTGGCGACCGCCGTGATACCGACCGCGAGGCAACCGCCCAGACCCGACAGCACGATCTCGCCCGGTGCCGGCGCGGTGTTTTGACCGAACAGATGCAACGGCTCATCGACCACGACCGGATGATGATCGGCCACATAGCTGAACGAACGGTATTGCCCTTCCATGACGGTATGAACCTTGTTGGTACCACGCGAGCCGGGATTGTTGCGGCCCTTTTCGGCAAAGGCGAGCAAGCCATCGCGGTCGATCGGGCGCAGGCTGGTTTTGACGGTTTGAACGGTATCGGCAGTGCTTGCAGTCATGAAAATCTCCTGGTGGATGGGAAGGAACATCCTCCTTTTTGCAAGCGCTGTGCCACCCGGCACAAATCGCAGAGAAGCACTTTCCAATAACAGGAAAGTGCTTTCATAACAAAGACTTGGCGGATTTTCGTGGCGGGCGAAGGGGGTATGAAGGAATCCAGATTGCCTGCAAGCTCACACACTTTGTCGACATTTTGTCGACAAAGTGTCGTTCAAGAAGAGGGGTGCAGCTTGCGCCAGCGGTAGGCAAACTGGCGTGTCGTCAAACCCAGCGACTGCGCCGCACGCGACTGGTTATTGCCGGCGCGCGCCATCGCTTGTCGCAGCACCTCGGCCGAATGCGAATCGTGCTGCAGATAATCACGCACCAAGGGCAACGGCGATTCCACTTGCCGTGCAAATGGCAAGGCTGACAGTGCCGTAGCTTGCGGCAACAACCGTCGGATTTCTTCAGCGGTGACCAGCGACTGGTCCGTCAGCAATACCAGCCGTTCGATCACATTCGACAGCTCGCGAATATTGCCGGGCCAGGCGTGCGTTTCGAGCACATCCAGCGCCTCGGTGGACAAGTGGACATTGCGCTGATTGGCCTGGTTGTTGCGGTTGAGGAAATGCAAGGCCAGCGAACGGATGTCTTCGCGCCGCTCGGCCAGCGACGGCAAATGGATGGGAATCACATTGAGTCGATAGAACAGATCGCTGCGGAAGCGGCCCTGCTCAACCTCCACCGCCAGATCGCGATTGGTGGCAGCGACCAGCCGGACATCCACCGGCACTTCGCGCTTGCCGCCCAGCCGCACGATGGTGCCTTCCTGCAGCGTGCGCAGCAGCTTGGTCTGCATCGCCAGCGGCATCTCACCGATCTCGTCGAGGAAAATGGTGCCGCCATCGGCCTGCTCGAACCAGCCGGCACGCGCACTGGCCGCACCGGTAAAGGCGCCGCGCTCATGGCCGAACAATTCGGACTCGAACAGCGTCTCGGGAATCGCCGCGCAATTGACCTTGATGAACGGCGCATTGTGACGCGGGCTGGCCATGTGCAACGCACGTGCAAACAGTTCCTTGCCGGTACCCGACGCGCCCAGCAACAACACGCTGGCCGTGGCTTGCGAAACGCGTTCGAGCTCGTCGAGTGCACGCAACAGCGCGGGCGAACTGCCGATGATGCCGTAGCGCGCCGCCGCCGATTCCAGCGCACGCGACAACATGACATTGCGCGCTTCGAGTTCGCGCGTTTTCTCGGCCACCAGCGACTGCAACTGCAACAGCTGCCCGGCCAGCGTCGCCAGCATCTTCAGCAAGGCCAGATCGTCGGACAGCAAGGCCGTGCGCTTGCGCAGACGATGCACGGCCAGCACACCGACGGTTCTTCCGTTCATGTCAATCGGAATGGCGATGAAGGCCACCATTTCCTGCGGCAAGCGTGCACGCTCGACGGCGCGCCCGAGGAACAGCGGCTCGGCATCGATGTTCTGAATTACCGCCGCCTGCCCGGTCGCCAGCACGGTCCCGGTAATACCTTCGCCATGCGCATAGCGACCGCGGGCCGCTTCTTCGGGCGTCAGTCCATAGGAAAAACGGATCGAGGAAGACGGGTTCGGTGGCAAGCGCCCGGGGCTGCCCACACGTTCGAGATCATCGATCAACACGATGCGGCCGCGATTCAAACCCAGCAGTTCCGACAACAGATGCAGCATTTCGCGAAACACGACTTCGGGCGCCAGGCTTTGCCCGACCAGATGCATGACCTCACCCAGCAGCAGGCGCTCCTGCGCACGCCACGATGGCTCATCGGGCGAAAGAGAGTCAGAACGCGGCTTGGCGGAAGTGCTCATCGATAAACAGTCGGCAGGAAACGGGGGCAAGCAAGTGCCGCTCATTCTAGCCGGAATGCCTGCGCACAGAAGTGCCTTGCATGGGCAAGCATGCCAGCGTACGGTGCCCCAACGCTCTCACCGCCCGACTTGTTGTTGCATCCTCCCCACGCCACCTGCGGCCAGGGCGGGCGTTTGTTACCATAGCGGCTTGAACAACACGGCTGTCCCGATCGCAAGCCGCTAACAAACCCTTCTGGCCCGGTTGGAGCAACTTGTCCGCTTGTATTTCACCTTGCGCAAGATTGTCTTCACCGTCGTGTTTACCCAGAATCGCGCGCCGGGCCTTGTTAGCTGCTGCTGACGCATACCCCTAACGTCACCCCGAGACACTGCCGTACCGAGGTCACCATGAGCACCGATACCGATATCAAAGAATTTCTTCGCGAACCGATTCCCCTGCCAGCCAAACCGGGCAAGGTGCTGCTGCATTCATGCTGCGCACCGTGCTCGGGCGAAGTCATGGAAGCCATGCTGGCGTCGGGCATCGACTACACGATCTTCTTCTACAACCCGAACATCCATCCCGAGAAGGAATACCTGCTGCGCAAGGAGGAAAACATCCGCTTTGCAGAAAAGCACGGCGTGGACTTCATCGATGCCGATTACGACACCGATAACTGGTTCGAACGTGCCAAGGGCATGGAAGACTCGCCAGAACGTGGCGAGCGCTGCACGATGTGCTTCGACATGCGTTTCGAGCGCACAGCCCTTTATGCACACGAGCATGGCTTTCCGGTCATCACCAGCTCGCTCGGCATTTCGCGCTGGAAGGACATGAACCAGATCAACGGTTGCGGTGTACGGGCAGCGGCCAAGTACCCGGACATGCTGTACTGGGAATACAACTGGCGCAAGAAAGGCGGTTCGGCGCGCATGATCGAAATTTCCAAGCGCGAGGATTTTTACCAGCAGGAATATTGCGGCTGCGTGTATTCATTACGCGACACCAACCGCCACCGCCGTGAAAACGGACGTGAAAAGATTGCATTTGGCGTGCAGTTTTATCGTTCGAATCCGGCCAAATAAACGTTTTACTTCTGGTTTTCGCCAGAAATATGCCGCAAACCAAGGCTTACAGGACCTTACAGCCGTGGAAAACTTTGCGCGATCGGGCTCGCAAACGCTAAAATTGTGGGCTTCCCGTCAGTCATGCGACTGGCGTTTTCTCAAAGCAAGTCCCGCATGGTATCGGCCGTGGAATTCTGTTCCATCCGGCCTTGCGGGACTTGTGCCGGACGAGCCGGCTTCACCTGTGCACCAACGTGAACCTTAAACGCGCCTTCTTACCAGGGTCTGCAGCCGCAGACCATCATCATCCGGCCGACGTCGTCCTGATCGGCGGCGGCATCATGAGCACGACCCTGGCCACCCTGTTGCAGGAGCTGGAGCCGAGCTGGCAGATTCACCTGTTCGAGCGCATGGACGGAGTCGCGCTGGAAAGCACGGCCGGCTGGAACAATGCCGGCACCGGCCACTCCGGTTTTGCCGAACTCAATTACACGCCGGAACTGGAAGACGGCTCGATCGAAACCAAGCGCGCGATCGATATTGCCGAGCAGTTCGAGGTGGCCCGCCAGTTCTGGGCACATCAGGTCAAGGAAGGCCGACTGCAAACGCCGTCGAGCTTCATCAACCCGACGCCGCACATGAGCTTCGTGTGGGGCGAAGAAAACATTGCCTACCTGCGCAAGCGCCATGCCGCACTCGTGAAGAATCCGCTGTTCTACGGCATGCAGTATTCGGAAGATCCCGAACAGATTCGCCAGTGGGCACCACTGATGATGGAAGGGCGTGATCCAACGCAACACATCGCCGCCACCTACATGCCGCTGGGGACCGATGTCAATTTCGGCGAGATCACCTGCCAGTTGATTCACGCGCTGGAACGCAATCCGAATTTCCACTTGAACCTGTGCCATAAGGTAAATCGCCTGCGTCAGAATCACGATCGCACGTGGAATGTCGGCGTGACCGACATGAAGACCGACAAGCAGCGCACGATCCGCACGCGCTTCGTGTTCATCGGCGCCGGTGGTGCTTCGCTCAAGTTGCTGCAGCGCTCGGGCATTCCCGAGGCACGCAACTATGCGGGCTTTCCGGTCGGCGGCCAGTTCCTCGCCTTCGATGCACCGGCGATTGCCGGACGTCATGAAGTCAAGGCCTACGGCAAGGCTGAAGCCGGTTCGCCGCCGATGTCGGTGCCGCATCTGGATGCCCGCAAGCTAGAGGGCAAACCTGCGGTGATGTTCGGCCCGTTCGCACTCAAAAGCAGCAAGTTCCTCAAGGAAGGCTCGCGCTTCGATCTGCTGTCGTCCGTCAATCGTCACAACGTGGTGGCAATGCTGCGCGTGGGCAGCCAGAATCTGAAGCTGGTCAAATATCTGGCGCAGCAGGCCAGCCTGACCGATGTCGATCGCCATGCGGCACTGATCAAGTATTTTCCGCAGGCCAAACCTGAAGACTGGAAACTGATCACCGCCGGCCAGCGCGTACAGATCATCAAGCGCGATCCGGTACAGGGTGCGATCCTGCAATTCGGCACCGAGATCGTCAGCAGCCGCGACGCCACGCTGGCGGCCCTTTTGGGTGCCTCGCCCGGTGCATCCACTTCACCACCGATCATGCTCAACGTGCTGGCCAAGGCGTTCCCGAAACAAATGGCCGCCGGCTGGGAAGCGCGCCTGAAGGACATCATTCCTTCGTACGGCAAGAAGCTCAACACCAGTGTCGAACTGACCAATGCGATTCGTCAGCACACCAGCACTGCTCTCAATCTGCCGTATCTGGAAGTGCCTGCCGAATTAACGACCACGTCGTCAGCGCCAGTCGCAACCGTCAGCGACGATCCCGCCAACAAGGCCCTGCAAGCCGTGTAAGTCCTTCACGTGTCAGGTGCATCTCTGGCTATGCCGGGATGTGACTGACGGCAGTTCCCAGCAGCACCACAATATTCCGCTCGCGCCGGCGCCTTGCCGGCACCGTGTTGCCGCACAGCATCACACTCGAAGACGGATTTGCAACACGCGGAACAAGCGCGTCAGTAGCAAGTCAGATTTGGTGTTTATTCTGCCCGCACACGGCATACGCTCGTTTCCCCTCAAACCCAAAAAACGGCAGCTTCTGCTCATGAAAAAGACCCTCAAAGCCCTGATTGGCATCGTCGTGACCCTGGTGGTCGCGCTTGCCCTGTTCCTCTACTGGCCGCTGTTTCCAAAATCAGCCCCCTCAGCGGAAAACGACAAACCCGTCGATGCCGTCCTCATCGGCGCCGGCATCATGAGCACCACGCTCGCCACCTACCTGCAAGAGCTGGAACCGAACTGGCAAGTCCACATGTTCGAACGCATGGATGGCGTCGCGCTGGAAAGCTCGAACGGCTGGAACAACGCCGGCACCGGCCACTCCGGTTTTGCCGAACTCAATTACACGCCTGAGTTGCCGGATGGTTCGATCGAGACCAAGCGTGCCGTCAACATCGCCGAGCAGTTCGAAGTGTCGCGCCAGTTCTGGGCACACCAGATCAAGGCCGGCCGCATGCACACGCCTTCCGATTTCATTAACCCAACGCCGCACATGAGCTTCGTCTGGGGTGACGACAACATCGAATACCTGCGCAAGCGCCAGGCGGCCCTGGTCAAGAATCCGCTGTTCTACGGCATGCAGTTTTCCGAAGACCAGCAGCAGATTCGCAAGTGGGCACCGCTGATGATGGAAGGCCGCGACCCGAACCAGAAGATTGCCGCAACCTGGATGCCAATCGGCACCGACGTCAACTTCGGCGTCATCACCAACCAGTTGATGGCGGCGCTTCAGCGTAACAACAACTTCCATCTGCACCTCAGCAATGAAGTGCGCGGCCTGCATCAAAATGCCGACAAAACCTGGAACGTTACCGTCTACGATCTGAACGCGAAGAAAGAGCGCACCATCAAAACGCGCTTTGTCTTCATCGGTGCCGGCGGTGCTTCGCTCAAGCTGCTGCAGATGTCGGGCATTCCCGAATCGAAGGACTATGCAGGCTTCCCGGTCGGTGGTCAGTTCCTGGCTTTCCAGTCTTCGGCCATCGCCGATCGTCATGACGTGAAAGCCTACGGCAAGGCCGAAGCCGGTTCGCCACCGATGTCGGTACCGCATCTGGATGCGCGCAAGCTCGACGGCAAACCAGTCGTGCTGTTTGGCCCATTCGCGCTGCAAAGCACCAAGTTCCTGAAGGAAGGTTCGTGGTGGGATCTGTTCTCGTCGGTCACGCATGACAACTTCGCCGGCATGCTGCGCGTCGGCAGCGAGAACCTCGATCTGGTCAAGTATCTGGCCCAACAAGCTGCACTGTCGGATGACGATCGCCACAAGGAACTGCTCAAGTATTTCCCGCAAGCCAAGCGCGACGAATGGAAACTCATCACCGCCGGCCAGCGCGTGCAAGTCATCAAGCGCGACAAGGAAAAAGGTGCGATTCTGCAATTCGGCACGGAAATCGTGAGCGACAAGGATGGCAGCATCGCTGCCCTGCTGGGCGCATCGCCAGGCGCCTCGACCTCGCCACCGATCATGCTGAAAGTGCTATCGCAAGCCTTCCCGCAAGAGATGGCTGCAAGCTGGGAAACCCGCCTGAAGGACATCATTCCTTCGTACGGCAAGAAACTCAACGATAGCCCCGCACTGACCAACGAGATTCGTCGCTACACCAGCGAAGCATTGAATCTGCCTTACCTGCAAGTCCCCGCCAACCCTTCGGCCGTGGCACCTGCCGTCGCACCGGTCAAGGAAGACCGCAGCAACAAGGCCATGCAGGCACTGTAATCACTGCATCGCTTCAACAAAAACGGCACTGGAAATCCAGTGCCGTTTTTTTATTTCGCAAGTAAAGAACGGTGCCTATCGTTTTACTTTCTTCGATGCAGACAGCTTTATCAGCCTCGACATTCCGCTTGTACGCAGCCGCTGATGACGCGTCCAATCGGATCAGAAACGGGCGTTGTCTGAGCACGCAGTGCGAGTTTCGCCCGTTTCCCGATTTGGGCGTGGCAGTAGCGGGAACCCGAAGGGCTGCGTACCGCGGTCGGCTTTCTTTGCCTCCTTTCTTTGGCGAACGCAAAGAAAGTAGGTAGCCGCCGGGCTACCCCCGGCAAGCCTGCTCGAAGAAATCACCTCTTAAGCAATGCAACCAAGTCACCCCTCCCTACATTTTCCAATTCAACGACACAAACGCCGCCCGCCCTGCCCCCGGCGAATACATCGGCTGCTCGCTACCCGACGGCCAGAAGAAGTTGTCATACCAGACGTAGGCATACTGACGATCCGTCAGATTCTTCACCTGAACATCGATGCTGAAATTTTTCGAGACGTTGTAGCGCGCATTCGCATCCCACAGCACGAAGCCACCGAACTTGCCTTGTGCATTCAAGTCATCAATGAAGTAATCGCCCTGCGCACGCCCCTGCATGCCGAAGCGCCATTTGTCGGAAGCACGATAGTCGGCACCGATGTTGGTAATGTGGCGCGGCGTGGCAATGACTTCCTTGCCGGCCAGGGCCACACCGCCAGTGGTGAACGCACGCATAACCTTCGCTTCCTGCAGCGAATGCGAGAACCACAAATTCAGCTTGTCGGTCACCTGTCCCGACAATTGAAAGTCGATGCCCTTGCGACGCGTCTGCCCAAGTCCGACTGTGGTACCGGTGCTCGGCATGTTGGCAACCTCGTCGGTCGCGTCCTGCTGCCAGACCGCGATGCGCATATCGCTCTGCGCCGTCGGTTTGATTTTGATGCCAAGCTCCTTGCCCGTATTGATCGATGGCGCAAATGTACGCTGCCCCGATGTCAGGTAGGCCGGATCGCGCGAGCCGGTCAGGATCTGGAAAGTACGTCCCCAGTTTGCATACAGGCTGAGCGTCTGCGTCGGGCTGTAGACCATGCTGAGCTTGGGCTGGTTGATCCAGCCGTAATCCTGCAACGGTGCCGTGACGCCAGTGGTGCGAATCAAGGTATCGCCGCTGAACCGATCTGCGCGAAAGCCGGGAATGATCTTGAGGTTTTCGGTCGGCTTGATGATCGCTTGTACATAGACGCCGACGTTGTTGAGCGTGTAGTCATCATTGTTCTGTGTCTGAACGGGCGTTGCAAAACTGGTCGGCGTCGCAAAAGTATAGCGATCGCGACGGTAGTGATTGTCCTGCCGCTCGACATTGAGGCCGCCCTCCAGGGCAAGCATGTCGTTGGCGTTCCATGTCAGCGTACTGAGCAAGCCGGTCTGGTCTTCATCCCACTGTCGGCGCTGGCGCGGCGCACTACCGACCGGATTGCTAGTGAAGGTCACGCGCCGGTCGTCGCGATAGCTGTTGAAGTACAGCTTGTTGCTGAAGAAAAGATCGGACGAGATGCGCCAGTCGAGATGTGCGCTGATATGGCCCATGTCGCGATCATCACCATCGTTGGCATTCTTGGCGGGTGACTGGCGACGGTTTGCCGCCATTTCCGCTGCGGTCAGAAAGCCAGGCTCTTCCGCCTTTTGATGATAGGCACGCACGACGATGCCCGCCTTGAGATCACCATCAGACGAGGTCACGAACCACTTGGCACCGGCTGTGTATTTTTCCGAATGCGCATGATCGCGATAGCCATCGGCTTCCTGCACACCGAAGAAATAGTTTTGCGAAAAACCGTCGGCTTCGCGTCCCAATGCGACTTGCGCCTCGCGCGTGTTGAAGCTGCCGTACGTCACGCGTGCATCGGTATAGTTGCCGCCCTGCCGCGTGCCGATATTGATGTTGCCGCCGATGTTGTGCAAGCCATAGCGCGGATCGTTGGTACCGCGCACGACTTCGATGTAATCGATTTCCAGCGGAAAGATCATGTCGATGAAACGCTGATTACCGCTGTTCACGTTGCTCGGAATACCGTCGATCAGCACCTTGATACCGTTGATGTAACCCTCTCCATTGAAGGCGCGGAAAGTCGCCTTGCCGGATTCGGCACCCATGCGGGTTTCGGTGAGCTGGATACCCGGCATCTGGCCGACCAGTTCCCAACTGTTGGCGACATTCTTGTCTTCCACCTGATCGGCACCCAGCACATCGACCGAGGTCAGGATATTGCGCGTCAATAGCGTGCCGTTTCCTTGTGCAGTAACCGGAATCTCGCCAAGGACGATGACGGAATCGGCAGCATGCGTGGCATGGCCGAACGAAAGCAGCGCGGATGTGACTGCCATGGGCAGTAATTTTCTTTTCATGATTACAAACTCTCTTGCAGGGCGTCAGGCGCCCAAAGAAGGACGAACAAGATCTAGCGCAGCGTATGGTCGGGCGCGGCATGCAGACAGCGCGTGTGCTACGGCCAGGCGCAGCAACGATGTCCGAACGGTCTTGTTCGTCGCTCTAGATGGAAAATCCGAGCCATCCATGTGATGGCGCGATACGACAAGACACGCGAATGCCTTGTCGAGCGATAGCAATACTCAAGAGAGGGAAAGAGGCGGCGCGCGCGACGCCGGCATGTGCCACGCAAATAGCGGGCGGGGCGCCAGCAGGAAAAGACGCGGCACGAAGACTTCGCCAACACTGGCCAGCGCACGCTCGAACGCAAGCGTCACGGGCAATCCATGCGGCGCGTGGTGCTGGCAATAAGGACAATGTTCAAGCTGCGGGTCTTGCTGCCCTGTTGCCAGATCGCCAATCGCCTTCGGTGTCTGGATCAGCTTGATACCCAGATGTTCGCAAACCTCGTCCTTGCCATGTGCATGTACGTGCGCGTGCAACAGTGGCGGCAGCAATGCCGCCGCAAGGGTGACAAACACCAGCAGACAGGCAATGGGAAAGAGACGTAGGCGAGACATCGCGCCATTTTACAGGCCTGGCGCGCACTGCAGACGATCCAACGTGCGGACAGACCAAGATGGTAAGAGATGCATCGCCGATTGCGGATGCTCTTGTCTGCTTGCTCACCGCATCGTTTGCACGACCATCAACACATGGACGGCATCTGAAACGAAGAGGTAACAACCATGCCAGCGAACCTCACCAACATCTTCCGTACTCGCAGGCGGCCTTCAGGCCTCGACGGCAACAGCATCGAACAGGCTGCTCTGCACCGGCATGCGCAGCGGCGCGACCTCGCGAGGCGACAAGGTACCGATGCGCACACCCAGCAAGCGCAACCGCTTGTCGAGCGGCACACGGCGCAGGCATTCGCCGGCCGCCTTGCGAATCGCCACCGGATCATCGGTCGGCCACTCCAGCGTGCAGTCGCGCGTGACGGTGCTGAAATCGGCGTAACGCAACTTGATGCCAACCGTGCGCCCCACCACCTGCTTGCGTTCGAGATCGCCCGCCACGCGTTCGCATAAATGGGTGAACAGCGCGCTCAGTTCGGCACGATCCTGACGTGCATGCAAATCGCGCTCGAAGGTGGTTTCGCGGCTGACGGATTTGGGTTCCGAATACGTCACCACATCGCGCTCATCGATGCCTTGGGCCACCCTTGCCAGCCACGCACTGTAACTGCGGCCGAAATGCGCCTGCAAGATGCCCGCATCACAAGCCGCAAGCTGGGCAATCGTCTCAATGCCGAGTGCTGCCAGCTTGTGCGTTGCCTTGGGTCCGATGCCATTGATCTTCTTGACCGACAAGGGCCAGATGCGCGTGGCAATCTCGGCTTCGCTCAGTACCGTCATGCCATTCGGCTTGTTCAGTTCGGAGCAGATTTTCGCCAGCAGCTTGTTGGGCGCCAGACCGATGGAACACGTCAGCCCCGTCGCTTCGTGCACGGCCTGCCGAATCTTGCTGGCGACATCGGGCGCAGCATCGCCATGCGCACGCAGGTCGATATAGATTTCATCGATGCCGCGATCTTCGATGCGCGGGGCGATCTGCGTCACAGCCTGTTTGAACAGTTTCGAGTAATGGCGGTAAGCGGTGAAGTCTGTCGGCAGCAGGATCGCATCGGGCGCGAGCTTGGCGGACTTCATCAAACCCATTGCGGAAAACACCCCCAGCGCACGCGCCTCCTAGGTGGAAGTGGTCACGACACCGCGCCCGACATAATCGCGCAGGCGACGGAATTCCCGCGTGCCGTCCGGACGTTCCAGCGGCGCACTGGCCGAGCCGCCGCCAATGACGACGGCTTGCCCGCGCAACTCGGGATAGCGCAGCAATTCGACCGATGCGTAGAAGGCATCCATGTCGAGATGGGCAATCGGACCGCGCGGCAAAGACATGAGGAAAGCAAAAGAAAGGAATTGGCAGGAATTTTACTGTATAAAAACACAGGCAACATGGTTGCCATCACTTTCCATAGCCATTCCTTTCGGGCAACAAAAAAGCGGCACCGTCGCCGGTCCCGCTTTCGTAACTGCCCTTTATCGGTTATGCACCAGCGAGAGACTTGCTTGCGCAAGCCTCGAGCATGCATTCACCAGGTGATCAGGCGATTACCTTCAGATTGCCTTGATTAGCGTGGCGTAGCCGGAACGACCGGGCTATCCATCGTCGAAGGCTTGCCCGTCACTGGATCGACTGCAGGCTGCTTGCGCATTTCCTTCAGTTCTTCACGGCGGGTTTCGCGTGCTTCTTTTTTCTCGGCTTTGTATTCCTGCTTGGCCGCTTTTTTCTCTTGCTTGTACTCGTCACGAGCTGCCTTCTTTTCGTGCTTGTACTCAGCCTTGGCTTCTTTCTTCGCTACGCGATTTTTCACGTAAGGATCGTTGGTGCGATTCAGGCGCGACTGATCGGTGTATGCCGGATCGTTAGGGTTTTTCGGTGCTTGCTCAGCCGGCACCACGGTTTGCGCAGGTGCGCCTGGTGGAATACCTTGTGCAGCAGCAAATTGCGAGAACATGGCAAGCGCCACGCCAGCGAGGATAGTGTTGAGTTTGATCATGGTGACTCCTGTTCTTGTGTTATCAACCGAAGCGAAGTGCCCGGCAGTCGGAGGCATTGCACAAATAGATAGCACTCATGCAATACGCTTACCCTACAGACCCGCCGCATACGGCAGAGTTCAGGTAAATCGCATTGAAACATTGCCTGTTTGCACACTTCTGTGCGCTGTCACACAAATGCGGTCCGGCTATCTCGTCAACACCACAGCCAACGCAATCACCGCGCACACCAGCGCCGTCGCTGCCATGATCGTTAGACGGCGCGTGCGTTTGGCGTTTTCGATGGCGGCGCGCTCCAGCGTCATGACCGTCTGTTGCAACTGTTCGGCCAGTTCACGGATATGCGCGGCGTTGTGCGAGGCGGCCTGCTGCAATTCGCTGATCTGCTCCTGCAGGATCAGCTCGTCGGTGCCCGCACTCTTGTCCACCTTGCGGCTCTTGAAAATCGGTTGCGCCGCAGTAATGATGGTGCCCACATGCGGGAGGATCGCCTTGACGGTCGGCAACAGCCATGCATACATGATGAATTCCTTTTTTCGTTGAATGAAGACGACAACGCACTGTCGAAGCGGAATGCGCAGCACCTTATCGATGGACAAGCCATCATGACAGACGTTGCATGCGGCTGCCGATCTGTCTTTTTCGGCAGCGTGCGGTTATAGTGCAGGGCACTTTCTGCATGCCCGCATGCTTTCCTCACCCGTACACAGAAGATTTTCCATGCTCGATCCCCACGCCTTACTGGCCCCGCTCGACGGCTACATCGTCGAAGACCTCAGCAACGCCGACATTACCACCACCGGTGCACTGGCCGCCTCCATTCTCGGCGAACTGGCCGAACCCGTCTTGAAGATGCTGTCGGTCGTCGGCGACTCCGCCAACGATATCGCCGTCGAATTCTTTCCCGATCCCGATGACGAAGGCACGCCCGGCACCCTGGTTTTCTGGCCACGTACGCGCACCAGCGACACCAGCACACATGAAGATGCGTCGAACGCCGAATACTCGTTGCGCCTATCGGTATTCCTGTCGGAACGCGAAGACGACGACGTGATTTATCCGCCCGGCTTCAGCATGGTGCTCAAGCTCAACGAAAACGGCTGCGAACTGGCGAAAGACCTGCCACCGGCCGTCTACGAACGCCTGGAATTCCAGATCAAGGGCAGCAAGCTGCCCATGGGTTTCGAGTTCCTCGACGACAGCGAACACATTCCCGTGCTACCGAACATGCGCCGCCAGTTCCTCAAGGCGATCACACGCGCGCACTCGGTTACGGCCAAGAAGAAGCGCAAGGAGTTCGAAGCCGTGATGGCCCACTACATCTGGGACAACACCGAGCCGGACGAGCACTTCGGTGCCGTGCTGCAAACGCTGGCGACACTGTTCGTTGCGATTCATCACCAGTCGAAGCAGTAAAAAAAGCTATCCCCCAAACGGAGGATAGCTGCATCAATTCGGTCTTCCTACCATGTCGCCGAGCAATTGCTCTACTCACATGAAAGAAGACCAATATGAAAAAGCAGCTTTCCATCCTGGCCCTTGGCATCGCCATCACGGCGCCCTTCTCCGCTTTCGCTGAAGGTGCTTACGTCGGCGTCAACGCCGGTCGTGCCCATCACAAAGTCAACTACGCTGATGGCGAATCCGCCAAGGACAACAGAACTGGCTACAAACTGTATGCTGGCTACAACTTCAACCCGAACTTTGGTCTTGAGGGCGGTTACACCCAGCTCGGCAAATTGACTGACAGCTGGGTGGACGGCACCGATTCGGGCACGAACACGTTCAAGGCACGTGCAATCTACGCCGCAGCAACGGCAACACTGCCGCTGAACGAACAGTTCGCACTGTTCGCTAAACTGGGTGTGACACAAACCCGCGTCAAGGGAAGCTTTGAAGAAAATGGCGTGCTCGGCAGCACCCTGTCGAAAAGCAAGACCAATGCCCTGTTCGGCATCGGTGCCAGCTTCAACATCACCAAGGAATTGGCGGTTGTAGCCGAATATGAAAACTATGGCAAAGTCACCGCAGAAGACGTCAAGCTAAAAACCAACCTGCTTTCCGTTGGCCTGCGCTACGCATTCTGACCACCGCTGTTGAACAGATTTGAAAAAGGCCGCTCTCGCGGCCTTTTTTATTACGCCTTTCATGTGCGAGATGATGCCGCCACAAAGAATGCCGGACTGCTCAACAGCAGGCTGACCAGATTCGTCTGCCGACTTGTACCGGTCTTGAGATAGATGCTCTTGAGTTGGGATTTGACGGTATGGCGCGAGGTACCGCGTTCCGCGGCGAATTCGTCCAGCGTCTTGCCATGACAAAGCGCAATCGCAAGTTGCGCTTCGGTTTCAGAGAGATGAAAAAGCGACTGCACCAGCTCTGTTGCCAGTGACACGCGCGCTTCCGGGTCGAACACCAGCATCATGGCCACGCCATGCTGCGGCGAGGCCCCTTCCGGACGCAATGGCAAGATCATCAGTGTCAGCGGTGCCCTGTCCTTGCGTGGTATCTGCAGGATGCTGTGCAACTGCTGTTCGCCACCAGACCGGCTGGCCGATACCGCCGTCGATACCTGCAGGCCCAATTGCCGCGCACCCGCACGCGCTGGTGGTACCAGGCGTCCGCCATCAAAAACAAAGTCGGCGGTTTCAAGAAAGGCTTTTGCTTGCGGATGGCCATACAAGATATGCATCTGCTCGTTGAACAGCATAGCCGGTACAGTCAAGGCATCCAGACCACTTGTCAGCCGATCACGATCAATCTGCGACTCTTCCATACGCTGCCGCATCTGAATGGCACGTTGAAGATGCGGCACCAGTCGGTTGAGAAATCCCATCTCCTCCCGATCGAATGGATACTGTTCGCGACGACGTTGCACGATCAGTTGCGTAACCCAGCTTCCTTCCTGCAAGACAATGGCACCCGCAGCGTAGGCAACGCCTTGCGGCACCAGCCATTCGGTATAGAACTGGGTTTGCGAAAATGATTCGGGATAACGCACATCCAGATTGCTGGCATAGAAATGCGCAATCGGTGCCTGCATGATGTGGCTGGCGAGAATGTCTTCGCGTGCATATTGCAAGGCATAGGATTCCATCGCCTCCGGTTCCAGTCCCGTCAGCCACAGTGCCTTGACCTCACCCGTGTCACGATGACGAATGATCATGGTGACCGCACGCAACGCCAATACCGTGCATAACTGCTCAATAAACGACTGAAAGCCGGTGGGCGCCATGACGGCGTCGTAAAGATGCTCGAGAAAAATAAAGCCGTCGGGAATGTCCGGCTTGGAAGAGGCAAGCATGTCAATGGCAAGAGAAAGGCGAAGTTGCAAGGACGAATGGTTTCGTCAGCACATCTTAGCCAATGCCGGCAAGCAACACAATTGCGTTCAGTGCACGGTAGCAGCCGGATCCGGTTTTTTCTCCTGCACCAGAATCCACGGCCGCGTGACGACCGCCCATAGCATCGCGTCGGCATCCAGCCACGCACGCGCCTGTTCGTCCGTGGCGCGTTGGATGCGGCCTTCGTTGATCCACTGTTCGACCATCGCCTTATCGTCCACCGTGAAACGGGCGGCGACATCGACCAGATCGAGCGCACTGCTGACGACCACCACATGGCCGCCGGCGAAATAGCGCAGCAACTCGCTCCATGCGATCTGCGAGGTTTCAAGATTCAGTTTGGCGTGCAGCAGTTGCTGCTCTTTGTCATTTTGCGTCATGGTTGTTCGGTATGAAGCCGCATCAATAGTGCGGCGGCGGTTCGTTGAGCGGTTTCTGCTGCACTTCTTCGCGAATCTCGATCAGGCGGCGTGCAAGCGTAACGCACAGCGTTTCGAGTTCATCAATCTTCTTCTGCTGTTCGTACACCGTCTTGTTGAGTACATCGAGCAAATCATCCTGGCTGGCCAGCTTGATCTCGATATCGACGAGGCGTTCTTCGTTCATGAAAGCGGTTTTTCCGTAGGGTTGGTCGATGCCTGCCGGACCTGATGCCGGTGCATGGCATCGCGGCGAAAATTGCGAGCGGCAGCGTGATAAAAAGGCCGTGGGCAGAACTGACGCGAGACGAACGATGCCAGCAAGGTCGTCGCCAGCAACAGCAAGGTCACTTCCTGCGTACGCGTCATTTCCATCACAATCACCGCAGCGGTGATGGGCGACTGCGTGGCGGCAGCGAGAAAACCGGCCATCGACAACAGCACGATCAATCTGCCGTCCACACCGCCCGGCAGCAGCGCGGCGATATTGTCGCCGATGCCGGCACCAATCGCCAGCGAGGGCGTGAAAATGCCGCCCGGAATACCGGCGAAATACGACAGAATGGTCGCACCCAGCTTGGCGATACCAAACAGCGCCGTATCCAGCGGATGGCCGTTGAGCAAGGCGGCCGACTGTTCATAACCGGTACCATAGGTCGCGCCCGCAGTCAGCAAACCGAGCAAGGCGACCAGCACGCCACACACGAAGGCCAGCAGGATCGGATGCGCCTGCACCCAGCCGCGTGCGCGCACCGGCAACCACACCATCGGCCCGGCCAGCAAGGTCTTGCCGAACAAGCCGCCCAACACGCCGGTGAGCACGGCGCAAGCCAGCACCGCGCCCCAGGCATCGTGCGCGGTTTCGATCATGGCGACCAGACGAAAATACGGATTGTTGCCGACCAGCGAGAGCGCGATGAAACCGGCGCTCAAGACGGCTGCGATCACCAGCCGGTCCCAACGCACGACGCTGCCGCGCCCCAGTTCCTCGATGGCGAACACGACACCGGCCAGCGGCGTATTGAATGCTGCCGCCAGACCACCCGCGGCACCTGCCGCGATCAGCGCATCGGGGCGGAAGCCGACGGCAAAGCGACGACGCTTCTGCCACCAGTTGCCCCACGCCAGCATGGCGGCCGCGCCCACCTGCACCGAGGGGCCTTCGCGGCCGATCGATGCGCCGGCCAGCAAACCCGCTGCCGTCAGCACGATCTTCCACAACGATTGCTTGAGCGATACCAGCCGGCTCTGCTCTTCGCCTGTCGGCATCGACATGGCCGCGATTACCTGTGGAATGCCACTGCCGCGTGCTTCGGGTGCGTAGCGCATGGTCAACCAGCGAATGCCGGCAAATGCCAGCGGCAGCATCAGCAAACCGCTCCACCAATGCGCGTGCGTGATCTCGCGATTCCAGTGCAACATGGTTTCGGCCAGCCAGGCAAAGCCGAGCGAGAACAGTGCCACCACCGCAGCACCGCCAAGAAAAACGGCAATACGCCACGAATGACGCGAGACACGACGCCCGTGGCGCGTGCGTTTTTTGAGATGGCGTGGCGATTCAGGCATGGCAATCAGATCGGCAGATAGCAGCAAAAAGCAGGAGCGCAAACAGACGTCGCGGGATGCGGCAAATCACGCATGATCCATGCCACAAACTGTGCCATCGCTCTCTCAGGCCGCGCGCGGCTTTTGCAGCAGCGCCTTGAGGTTGGCGAGGCGATCCTGTGGCGAAATGATTTCATCCTCGGTCGGCACGGCATCACCTTCGTCGAGTTTCATTTCCTTGATGAAGCGCGAAATATCGCAATTGATGTATTCGCGTGCGCGCTTGCGGCGCTTGCACCACGTCACGTGCAGACTGCGCTGCGCACGTGTGATGCCGACATACATCAGGCGGCGCTCTTCCTCGATACGTGCGGCCAGCGTATCGACCGGCGCATCGGGATCGCCCTTGTGCGGCAGGATGCCTTCCTCGACACCGACCAGAAACACATGCGGAAACTCCAGCCCTTTCGAAGCATGCAGCGTGGACATGCGCACCGCATCCGGCTCTTCGTCCTTGCCTTCGAGCATGCTCATTAGCGCTACCATCTGCGTCAGATCAAGCAGGCTGCGCTCATCGTCATTGCCGTCCTTGCCGCCGCTGCCTTTTTCCTTGAGCCACATCGTGAAATCGATCACGTTCTGCCAACGGGACTGCGCTTGCCGGTCGTCGAAGTTATCGTACAGATAGGCTTCGTAGTTAATCTCTTTCATCATCTCGTCGAGCAGCGTCGCCGCATGGCCTTCGCGATGCGCATGCGTTTCCAGATGATTGATGAAGTTGCAGAATTCACGCAGCGGCGTCAGTTGGCGCTCGGCCAGCTTGGCTTCCAGCCCGCCCTTGAACACGGCTTCAAACAACGAGCATTGCCACTGGCCGGCAAACGCGCCCAGCGTTTCCAGCGTCGATTGGCCGACGCCGCGCTTGGGCGTGGTGACGGCACGGATGAAGGCCGGATCGTCGTCTTCATTGGCGATCAGGCGCAGGTAGGCAATGATGTCCTTGATCTCGGCGCGGTCGAAGAAACTCTGGCCGCCGGAGATCGTGTACGGAATACGTTCGCGCCGCAGCGCCTGTTCGATCACACGCGCCTGATGATTGCCGCGATAGAGAATCGCGTAATCGGAAAACTTGGCGCGGCGCTCGAACTTGTGCGCCGAAATCAGGATGGCGACCTGCTCGGCTTCCTGATCATCATCCTGCATGGCGACAACCTTGATAGGATCGCCGAGGCCATGTTCGGACCACAGCGCTTTCTCGAACAGCTTGGGATTGTTGCCGATGACGGCATTCGCCGCCTGCAGGATGCGCGTACTGGAACGGTAGTTTTGCTCGAGCTTGATCACGCGCAGATCGGGAAAATCGACCTGCAACTGCTTGAGGTTTTCGATGGTGGCACCGCGCCACGCATAGATCGCCTGATCGTCGTCGCCCACGGCGGTGAACATCGGCTTCTTGCCTGGCCCCGTCACCAGCAGTTTCACAAGCTCGTACTGGCAGGTGTTCGTATCCTGGTATTCATCGACCAGCAGGTAGCGCAGCTTGCGCTGCCATTTGTCGCGCACCTGTTCGTTGTTGCGGAACAGTTCGACCGGCAGACGGATCAGGTCATCGAAATCGACCGCCTGATACGCCGACAGCGTGGCGACGTAACTGGCGTAGATGCGCGCTGCCTGTGCCTCATCTTCATCGATGGCATTGCGCAAGGCGGTGTCGGGATCGACCAACGCATTCTTCCACAGCGACATCGCATTCTGAATGCGGCGAATCAACTGCTTGTCTGTGGTGACGGCCAGATCCTGCACGATGGAAAAACAGTCGTCGCTATCCATGATCGAAAAGCGATCTTTCAATCCCAGCGCCTGCGCTTCCTGCCGCAGGATTTTCACGCCCAGCGAATGGAAGGTGCTGACCGTCAGGTGCTTGGCCTGTTTGGGGTCGGTCAACAGCTTGGCGATGCGCTCCTGCATTTCGAGCGCAGCCTTATTGGTGAAGGTCAGCGCGGCGATGTTTTTCGCTTCGTAGCCGTGTTCCTCGATCAGGCTGGCGATCTTGGTCGTGATCACGCGCGTCTTGCCCGAACCGGCACCTGCCAGCACCAGACACGGGCCATCCATGTACTGGATGGCTTCGCGCTGCGGCGTATTCAGACCATGCATGCGGGAAGAAGCGGAAGACGACATCGACAGGAACCGGCTCGGCAGGAAGGCAAACGAGGCGCGCCAAAAATGGCGCGATGGAAGCGGCACATTGTAGCAGCGCGCACCGTTGCGCCAAAACGCGATTGCCGAATCACCACGCCGCCCTCACCTTTCCGCAACGACTTGCCTTCCTGTCAATGCGGGTGCGCGCTACAATGACCGTCAACCGCCCTGCCGCGCAGGCCCCGCACCGCTCGTACTGGATGCCCATGCAATTCGAACATCTGCTTGAAATCAATGATCCGCTCAATCCCCTTATCGATGCGCTGACCCGCGACCAGCTCTGGCGCGGCCTTGTCATGCGCGCCGAAATGCCCAAGTTGTTCGTCGACTATCTGGACGAATCCACGATTACCCGTACCGATGCCGGCCTGCAACGCACGCTGCGCTACGCCGCCCTGCTGGTGCACGATGTAGTTACTTTCACGCCGCAGGAGCGCGTCCATTACGACGTCCCGGCACAGGGTGAGATTCCGGCTTCCAGTCTGGTCGTCACGATCGAGGAACCGCAACCGGGCGCGCTGTTCGTGCGCTTTCTGTACGACGACGGCAAACCCGAAGACGATGCCGATGCCTTTTACGACGAGTTCCGCCGCTCGGCATATCACGAAGCCGATATCGAAACGATCAAGGTCATCCGCCAACTGGCCGAAGAAGGCCGGCTGGCGCAGCCGATGTAACTTGATACGTAGCAACAAAAAAACGCCGGAGATGATCCGGCGTTTTTTATTGCTACACGGCTAACGTGCTCAGTCGGCTACCTTTTAATCGGGCACCTTGATCGAGTTTTTCACCGATTTGACCGATTTCACTTTTTTGGCGGTGTCTTCCGCCAGGTATTTCAGCCAGTCATTCTTGACTTCGCCGGTCAGCGTAACTTCGCCATCTTTGGCAGCCACGTTGATCTTGCTACCGGCAAACTGCGACTCCTTGGCAATCGCGGCTTCCACGTCTTTCTTGGTCGCTGCATCCGCGCTCGACATCGCTGCCGCTGGGGCTGCCGCAGGCTTGCTTTCCTTTTTCTCGTCCATACCAGTCGATGCACAACCTGCCAGAACCGATGCGAACACAGCCAGTGCGAAAACACGTTGAATCTGCTTCATGGTGCTCCTCCGTTGTCTATTGTTGGTAAAGCTTGTGATTGTATTTTTTGTCGCAAATCTGAAGGCATTGCACCTTCGCGATCGAGTATTCCACAGGCTTCGGGGAAATGGCATGGGTCGCTGCAAAATATTTACGCAGTGCATGCCTGCCGCTCTGGACTAGGCCGGCTTGCTGTCGCCTGCTCGCAACAGCAAGCCGGTGCGCTACCGAACGGAAGGCCGCTGCCATCGGTTCCAAGATGCGCAAACACGGTCCGCGCACGGGCGGGGACGCACGCATCGAAGAGAGGTAGACATGGCCACCATCATCATCGGGCGTTTCGCCCAGCAGGATCAGGTTCGCGATGCCATCGCGGCATTACAGGCGGCGGGTGCACCAGCCGCACAAATCACGTCGTTCTATGTCAACCCGCCGGGACAGCACGACGTCTATCCGGTCGGCGGCGATCGTGACGAATCACCGGGTGCAGAGGATGTTGACGCAGGCAGCGCAGCCGGCATCGGTGCCGGTGGTGCAGCAGGCGCCGCGGCCGGTGCCATCACGGCCCCTGCGACCGGACCGCTGGGCGCGATTGCCGGTGGACTGGTCGGCGCGCACATCGGATCGCTGATCGGGTCGCTCTCGCAAACCGATGAAGACAAGGATATGCCGCCGATACGCCAGTCCGGCATGCTGGTCGCTGTCACGGTGACCGATACCGACGAGGAACAGCGTGCGATTGCTACACTGCGCGAACAGGGCGGCACCTGCCTCGAACGTGCGCAAGGCCAGATCGTCGATGGCGACTGGGTGGATTTCGATCCGCTATCGACACCGGATTTCATCGACGGCGAAAAGTAAGAGCCGGGCGACCAATTGCGGTTACGCTCACCGCGCCGGCCTTGCCATAATTCACATCAGCCTGAACGCGCTGTTTTCAAGCGCCTTACCGTGCCCTGCCCGCTCTTTTTGGCCCATAAATCCGTCAATCTGTCACTCCGGGCAACAGCCCCGAACTGGCCAGGCCCGTAATGATCATGTCGATCGCAATGGTCCCGATCAGCAGCGCCGACATACGTCCGACCAGATCGATGTAGCGATCCGTCATGGCGGCATGGCGCTGCTTGAGACGGTCATGCAGCACCTTCATCACGACCAGAATGAATACCGTCAAGGCCAATGTACCAAAGATGACGGCAGCCGCACCCGGCAACGGCAGCCGCGTGCCGATCACCACCGAAGCACTGACGGTACCTGGCCCGATCATGATGGGCATGGCGACGCTACCGGCCATTGCACTCGGATTGTCGCGCATGGCCGTAATTGCATGCGCGCCGGAGAATACATAGCGCAAGCCGATCAGCAAGAAGATGATGCCGCCGAAAATCTGGAAGGAGGCGAAGCGTACTTGCAGGTAATCGCGGAAAAATGCTTCGCCGCCCCAGGCAAACAGAATGAAAACGATCGCGCTGATCAGACTGCCACGCACCAGCACGCGTGAGAAAACCTGCGTCGGCAATCCCCGAATCAGGTCGAGCAGATAAATGCTCATCAGGAAGGGGTTGAAGAGGGCGAAAAAAAGCGCGAACGAGCGCAGGTAGGGATCTTCCATCAGATGCTGGAGTAAAGGTCAAATAAAAAGCCGGCGCCGGAAAAAGGCGCCGGCTTTACCGGTAACTGCTTGTCAGGCTTTAGTCGATATCCAGCGGCGATGGCGTCAGTGCCTTGATCCCCTGACGGGCCGCCACGAATTCGGGACGCGGTACGAGATCGTTGATCGGCGTCTGCAACTGATTGTCGATGCTGTTGTAGACGAAGAAGACATTGCTGCGCGGGAACGGCGAGATATTGCTGTTCGACCCATGCATGGTGTTGCAGTCGAAAAAGATCACCGTGCCGGCTTTGCCGGTGCACGTCTTGATGCCACCGAGATCGGCCAGATAGCGCAGCAGAATTTCATCGGGCACGCCGATTTCCTGCTTCTTCAGGGACTTCTTGTAGTTCTCGTCCGGCGTTTCGCCCATGCAGGAAACGTAATGCTGGTGCGAGCCCGGAATTACCATCAACGGACCATTGGCTTCGCTGTTATCGGTCAGCAAAATCGAACAACTCAGCGCACGCATTGCCGGCATGCCATCTTCGCTATGCCAGGTTTCAAAATCCGAATGCCAGTAAAACTCCTTGCCAGTGAAACCCGGCTTGTAGTTGATGCGCGACTGGTGAATGTAGACTTCGCTGCCGAGAATCTCGCGCGCCACATTCAGCACACGCGGATCGCGAACGAGATTCGCAAAGATGTCGTTTAGACGATGCACATTGAAGATCGAACGCACTTCGCCACTACCGGGTTCGGCAATCACTTCCTTGCGACCGGCATGCGTGAATTCTTCACGCATGTTCTGCATCGTATCGAACAGGAAGGCGACTTCGTCCTGATTGAATAGATCGGGCATCAACAGGAAACCATCTTGCTCATACGAGGCACGTTGGTCCTTGCTTAGCCGTTTGTCGTTCAGACCGCCCGGCGCATAGACCACGGGATCCTGACGCGCCAGGATCGCGGCACTTTTCGGTGTTCTTGTGGGGTAAGCATCTTGTGAAAGCATGGTGTTTCTCCTTATGCCTTGGCAGTGGCGCTCTTGTGCGCCGCCTGCTGCTGGAATTCGGATGCCGATGCATAGACACCATTCTCGTCATGCACTTCGTCACCCACCAGCGGAGGATTGAAGGTACAGATCAGGTGCAGGTCGGTGTCGTCGGCACGCAGCCAGTGTTCGTCATGCTTGTCGAGCGCGTACAGCGTGCCCGGCTCAATCTTGAACACTTCGCCTGTCTTCACGAGTTCGACCGACCCCGTACCCTGCACGCAATAGACGCCTTCCAGATGATTCTTGTAGTGGATGTGCGTCTTGGTACCGGCGTAGATCACCGTGTGGTGCATCGAAAAGCCCATGTTGTCGTCGGCCAGCAGCAAACGGCGGCTGCACCATGTGGGCGCCTTTACATCACGCGGCGTGTCGAGAATGTCCTTGAGTTTGCGTACGATCATGCGGTCACCTCGCTATTCGATTCGACTTCATTTGCTGTTTTCTCGTTGACGGCTTCGGCGACGGCCTGTTCGAGAATGTCCAGACCGGCCAGCATTTTTTCGGTTTCGATGGTCAGCGGCATCAGCAGCTTGACCACTTCATCCTGACCGCCTGAGGTTTCGATGATCAAACCGTTCTGGAAAGCGATCGAGGTAATGCGATCGGCCAATGCCGGATCGGCACAGGCGATACCTTGCATCATGCCGCGACCACGACGCGTCAGTTGCGCATCCGGGTAGCTAGTCACGAGCTTGTCGAGGAAAGCCTCAATGGTCTGCCCCTTCTTCTGCACCGAGCCCTGAAATTTGTTGTCGGACCAATAGGTTTCGATCGCCTTGGCCGCCGTGACGAACGCCAAGTTGTTACCGCGGAAGGTACCGTTGTGCTGACCCGGTTTCCAGATGTCGAGCTCAGGCTTCATCAACAGGATGGCCATTGGCAGGCCGAAACCCGACAGCGATTTCGACAGCGTGACAATGTCAGGCTTGATGCCGGCCGGCTCGAAGCTGAAGAAGGTACCAGTACGGCCGCAACCGGCTTGAATGTCATCGACGATCAGCAGAATGTCGTGACGCTGGCACAGTTGCTCCAGTTTCTTCAGCCAATTGAAGCCGGCGACATTCAAACCGCCTTCGCCCTGCACGCATTCAACGATCACGGCAGCCGGCAGATCGACGCCGCTACTCGGATCGACGATCAGCTTGTCGAGCATGGCGATGGTGTCGATGTTCTGGCCGAAATAACCAGCATACGGCGCGCGATGTACGTCATTGAGCGCGGTGCCAGCCGCATCGCGAAACTTGCGATTACCGGTCAGCGCCAGCGAACCCAGCGACACGCCGTGAAAACCGTTGGTGAACGAGATCACGCTTTGACGGCCGGTGACATTACGCGCCAGTTTGATCGCAGCTTCTACCGCGTTGGTGCCGGTTGGGCCGGTGAACTGCATCTTGTACTGCAGTTTGCGCGGCTTGAGGATGTGTTGCTCGAAGGTCTGCAGGAAATGTTTCTTGGCGCTGGTCGCCATGTCGAGACCATGCACGATGCCATCCTCGCTCAGGTATTCGATGGCGCTTTGCTTGAGTATGGGATTGTTATGCCCGTAATTGAGCGTGCCGGCACCGGCAAGAAAATCGATGTATTCGGTACCGCCCTCATCCGTCAGCACGGCATTTTGTGCTTTCGAAAAAACGGTGGGAAAAGAGCGGATATAACCGCGAACTTCTGATTCAAGTCGATTGAAAATACGCATGGCGTTCTCCTGTTCTGGTTGTATCGGAAATAAAGGGGCGTGCACAGTCGTACCGTGCAACGGCAAATCGAAAAAAGGGATCAGCGACGGGCTGAATGCGCAGAAGCAGTAACTTCGTTCGTCAACGGCCACGGGCCGATGCGATACAGCCACTCTTCTTCGTGATCGCCCTTGCCGAAGTCGGACGCTGCATAGTGCAGACCGGCAGCAATCTGCACGCCATAGCGCGTAGCGAAGCTGGTGAACAGCTTGCGCGAGGCGATATTGCTTGGGCTGATCGTGGCTTCGATGTAGCGAAGCGGATGATGCTGGCGACAACGATCGACGAGGTTGTCGAGCATTTGCGACGCCAGGCGCTGACCCTGCATGGTGGGATCGACCGCGACCTGCCAGACAAACAGGGTGTCCGGCTTGCCCGGCGGGATGTAGGCAGTAATGGCACCGACGATACGACCATCCACTTCGGCTACTACGCAGGTATCAGCATAGTGATCGCATTGCAGTAGATAGGCATAGCGGGAGTTGAGATCCAGAGGCGGGCAATGCGCGATCAGATCGTGCAAAGCTGCGCCATCGCGTCGGGCTGGCATGCGCAGAACGGTCTGACGCGTCGGTGCCGGTGTAAGTACTCGTGCGGTCATGCTTTCTCCTTTTTTGAGAAAAGCGATCCCCGCGACAAAGTTTGCCGCAGTTACACTCAAAAAAAGGAAATCAGAAAAACGCTAGACGAACGCCGAAGCAAAGGTAATCAAACGGTTTTGCTGCTCGATACCTCGGTTGCTTCTGCAGGAATCTTCGCTTCGAGCAAGGTGGCGAATTGCTCAAGTGATACCACCAAAGCTTGCCGTTCCGGTTCCGGCAATGCACCGAGTGCACTACTGAAGCCGTTCGGCAAGGCCGAAGGCGCATTGGCCAGAATCGTCTGTCCCGCCGCCGTCACCGCCACGAATACATTGCGGCGGTCGCGCGTGTCGCGCTGACGGTGGACCAGCCCCTTTTCCTCCAGCCGGTCAACGATACCGACCACGGTGCTGGGACTGAGCTGGATCGCACGCCCGATTGCCTTGAGCGTGCTGGGACCCATCTGGGCAATGGCAAGAAGCGCCACCAATTGGGGCGATGTGATGTTGTGGGTAACGGCCAGACGCTTCGAATGATGTTCCACACATTGCGCAATGCGACGAACGCTTTGCAGGATGCGGATCGAATCATTAACGGCAACAAGTGGAGCAGTGTCATTCATGAACGGGAGTGTACGACATCCGATATTGCCCTGTCGTGTCCAGAACCGTGCCGTTTCGCAACAAGCTCACATTTTCCTGTTTTTCTGATGTCCCTGTTTATAAAAGAACAATCATTATACGCCCGGCATTCATTCATGTCAAATCATTCGAATTCGAATCAATACTGATGAAATGATTGTGCGGGCAAGGCAAAGCGGTTTAAACAGCCGAGATTGGCCCCATCGATATTGCTTCACTCGCGCAGCATGGCGATATGCGGAATGTCGTCTTCCAGATAAATGTCGGATGTGCGCTCAAAACCCAGTGCACCGTAGAAACGCGCAAGATGCGCCTGCGCGGAAATGCGAATACAGTGGCCGGGAAAACAGGCCTCGGCTTGTCGAATGCCTTCCGTCATCAGCGCCAGACCCAACCCTTGATTCCGCACGGTCGCGACAGTCAGCACACGCCCGATGGCAATTTCCGCATAGTGATCGCCGGGCGCAATGCAACGCAGATAGGCCACCAGCGTTTTCACACCATCGACGATATGCCAGCCAAGCAGATGATGGGCGCGCAAATCCAGCGCATCGATATCGGCATACAAACATTGCTGCTCGAGTACGAATACCTGTTGGCGGGCTTGCAGCATCGCATGGACTGTCACGCCATCGAGGGCATCAAACGGTGCCCATTGCCATGCGATCGACATGCCTGCTGTCGGCACCGTCGCCGCTGTCATGGCTTGCTACAGCCTTCCATACCGCATGCCTGTCGCGCCAGATCCTGCGTGCGACGCTCGGTATGTTGCGTCAGACATGTCGCTTGTAACAGCGGCCAGATCGACCCGGATTGTTCACGCGGGCCATTTTCTGCCAGACAATCCTTGTCACGAAACGTGATCCAGGCACGCTGCGCATCACGCAACCGCTTTCTGGACTGTTCGCCCGATTGCGCTGCCATGGTGCGTTTGTATTGGCGGTTCAATTCGCGATCGGCTTCCGTGTAGCGATGGCCGGCGCACAGATTCATCGTCATCTGATTGCGTTCGCAATCCTTGAGCGCCTCCTGCAACACGGCATCCTCTGCCTGCGCCGGCACGATCGATGCAGCACAGAACAAGGACATGACAAATGCGGTAGAAACGATGCGCGTAACGTTCATTTTTTGCTCCAGTAACTGAATTCGTGTTCGTAGCAATGGACGTCAAGCTCCGCAATCCGTTCCTGCATGGCCGACTGCGCGTCGGCAATGGCCTGGTTGTAAATGCTCGGCCCCAGTTCGCGCAAGCAAAAATCCAGCAGCATACGCGCACGCAAGTCACCGATCCCTTCATCCATGTTTGCATCGAAGTAACGCCGGATCGACGTGATCAGGCGTTCTTCGGTCTCTTTTCCCAGTTTGATCGCCATACTTATCTCTCAATCAGATATCGACAGGATCGACTTCAAGCGACCAGCGCACACGCGTTTTCATTGCCCGCAAATGCGTCATCCATTCTTTCAGGAAGGCTTGCAACGCAGGACGCGAACCACATTCAACCAGCAACTGCGCCCGATCGACATTGGCGACACGCGTCATGGTCATCGGCACCGGATCGTTGACGGTGATATCGGCGTTATCCACACAGGCAACCGCAGCACGCAGGAAATCCAGCGCCTGCTGCAATTCGCGTGCTTCGGCACGCAGCAAGGCTTGATACATGAATGGCGGAAAGCACGCCTGTCGTCGCTCGTCGAGTAACTCCCCCGCAAAGCGATCGTAATCATGCGCACGCACGGCAGCGTACAAGGGATGATGCGGATAACGCGTCTGGATCAATACTTCGGCCGCGTTGCCGTCTTCCTTCTGTGCAGCGCGCCCCGCACGGCCAGCGACCTGCATTAATTGTGCAAACAGGCGTTCGCTGGCGCGGTAGTCATGTGAGAACAAAGCAGTATCGGGATTGAGTACGCCGACCAGTGTGAGATTCTGGAAATCGTGCCCCTTGGCGACCATTTGCGTGCCGATCAGGATATCGACCTCGCCGCGATGCACGGCATCGAACGCCTGCTGCGCACTTCCCTTGCGGCGCGTGGAGTCCGCATCGATGCGCAAAATACGCGCTTCGGGAAAGATCGCCTGCAAGGTTTCCTCGACACGCTGCGTGCCTTGCCCGAGCGGTTGCAGATCAACATTGCCGCAATCGGGGCAGCCGAGCGGAATGCGTTGTTCGAAACCACAGTGATGGCAGCGCAAGCGACGGTCGCGCTTGTGCAGCACCATGAAAGCGCTGCAACGCGTGCAATTGCTGATCCAGCCGCAGCTATCGCAATTCAGTACGGGCGCATAACCGCGGCGGTTGAGAAACAGCAGCGATTGTTCGCCACGCTCGATGCGTTTTCGTACCGCTGCCAGCAAGGTCGCACTCAAGCCTTCGGTCAGTTGCTCACGCGGTGCCTTGCGCTCCAGATCGATCAATCCAACTTTGGGCAGGACGGCATCGGCCACCGCACGTTCGCGCAATTCGAGCTTGCGATACCGGCCCGACTGCACGTGCTGCCAAGTTTCCAGCGAGGGCGTGGCCGAGCCGAGCACCACCGGAATCGCCAACTGATGCGCACGCCAGATCGCCAGATCACGCGCCGAATAGCGCAAGCCTTCCTGCTGTTTATAGGAGGGATCGTGCTCTTCATCGACGATGATGAGCTTCAGATGCGGCAGCGAAGCAAGGATCGCCAGCCGCGTACCCAGCACAATGCGCGCGTGCCCGGTATGCGCCGCCATCCAGTGCTGCAGACGCTCGCCTTCGGCCAGTCCACTGTGCAGCGTGGCTACCGTCACCCCCGGAAAACGCGCGCGTACATTGGCATCGAGCTGCGGCGTCAGGTTGATTTCGGGCACCAGAATCAGCACTTGCGCTGCCTGCCCGTCGGCTGCGGCCTTCGCCAGCATGTGGGCAACCGCATGCAAATACACTTCCGTCTTGCCACTGCCGGTGACGCCGTACAGCAGCACCGGCTGGAATCCGGCCAAGTCGGCAATGGCATCGGCGGCGGTCTGTTGCGCCCGGTTCAGCACAGGCGCATCGCGCGGCGTCACATCTGCATTCTCTGCGGCAGCCGCCAGCTTCTTGAGCGCCTTGTCGAGTGAGGTGGTTTTGATGCCGCGCAGATTCTTGGGCAAACCGGGCAAGGCCACTTCGCCTAGCGGGCGCTGGTAATAATCGGCGGCAAACGCACACAGGTCCAACCACTGCGCCGATAACGGCGGCATCTGGCTGCGCACGGCCAACGCGGCTTTCAATTTTTCACGCGGCACATCGCTTTCCTGCGACATGCCGATGATGAGGCCCACTGTTTCACGTCGTCCGAACGGTACCAGCGCCAATTGCCCGACCTGCGGCACAACACCGTCTACGGGCTGCCACAAGTAGTCAAACGAATTGTCAAGCGGGGTATCGAGCGCGATCTGGAGAATGCGAGCGTCCACGAGTTAAGGTAAATCCTGAAGAAATGAGCTAACTGTACGTTTCATAAGTGCTTTTTCAGCTATCCACATCCTTTGTGGATAACTTTGTGCATAAGCATACCTTGACACACGGAACAGCAAGGAAACGTGCGGGTTTCAACAGATTGCTCAAAAGCCGTGCAAAAAATGACGCCTTAAAAATCAATGACTTAGAAACATTCTTCAGCGGCGAGAAATTTTCTTGAAAAATTTTTTGGCGCTTTTCGACAAATTCATTTATGTGCATAAGTAAGTACGAAGGTAACGCCTATCCCTATCCTGAAAGTAATTCTTACAAAGAACCATCAACAAGCGCTGACAATTGATTTTGTAGATGGCGTCCGCCGATCTCTCACAAATGTTGCAATCGCACATGAAGCTGATCGTCATTGGGGAAAATCGCGCTAACTCACGGTTTTCCAAACACTTTTTCATTTACCCACATCATCTGTGGATAACTTTGTGAACAACTGGATGGTAATCGATAATCGCCTGATCAGACTTTTACGACCCTGCTCTGCTAACCATCAAACAATCGAATTTTCTCTTTTATATTCAATGCATTAGCATGTTTACGGAAAATGAACCATGCAGAAGACGATAACCGTTCTTATCCATGTGCATGCACCATTTTGTGAATAAGCTTTCGCGGTTTGCGCCAAAACACATTCTTTTTGGCAATTTTTACACAGTGATATTCACCTTTTTAGTACTGCGGCAAACCAGCCTGTTCTGATGAAAGCAAGTTAACAATCTGAAGTGATTTCTCAACTCGTGCGCTAACTGTTCGATTATTAAGAGGTTTTTCGACTCTTCCACAAATCCTGTGGATAACTTTGTGGGTAACTCAACAAATCGCCCGCTCAAGCCCGATTCCACGCGGGTTTCAATAAAATGCCAAAACAAAAAGCAGATTTTTTAACCAATAGAATCAATGACTTATAAATTCGCCTTCGTACGTCAACCCACATAAGTTGCCACGTATGATAGTGCTTACCCACTCCCATATTCTGTGCATAAATGGGTGTGTGGGGCGGAAAACCGGCGCCTTTGTCAAGCCATTTATTTTCTTTACGTCAATACCTCGCTCAGGCTTTGTGCAAAGGACGGCTCATGGTGTGCACGGCATCCACCAGCGTTGCAACGGCTTCTGGGGGCGTGAATTGCGAAATACCGTGCCCGAGGTTGAATACATGCCCCGAACCTGCGCCATGCGCGCCGAAGCTATCGAGTACCTTGGCAACTTCCTGGCGAATCTGTTCCGGTCCGGCAAACAGCACGGTTGGGTCGAGATTGCCTTGCAACGCGACGCGATTGCCAACGGCGGCACGCGCCTTGGTCAGATTCACGGTCCAATCCAGGCCGACGGCATCGGCACCGATATCGGCAATTTCTTCCAGCCACAAGCCACCGCCCTTGGTAAACACGATGCTCGGAATGCGCTGACCATTCTTTTCCTTTTGCAGCGCCTGCACCACCTCACGCGTGTATTGGAGCGAAAACTGCTGGTAGATCCCATCAGCCAAGGCACCGCCCCACGTATCGAAGATCATCACGGCTTGCGCACCAGCATCGATCTGTGCATTCAGATAGGCCGCCACCGTTGCCGCATTCACGGAAAGAATGTGGCGCATGAGGTCCGGGCGGTTATACAGCATGGCTTTGACGGTACGGAAGTCATCCGAACCACCGCCCTCGACCATATAACAGGCGAGCGTCCAGGGACTGCCGGAAAACCCGATCAGCGGCACGCGTCCGGCCAGCGTCGTACGGATTTGCGTAACGGCATCGAATACGTATTGCAAACGTTCCATTGGCGGCACTGCCAGCGCCTGCACCTGCTTTTCGTCGCGCAAGGGCCGCTCGAAACGTGGCCCTTCGCCTTCGACGAAATACAGGCCGAGGCCCATCGCATCCGGTACCGTCAGGATGTCCGAAAACAGGATGGCGGCATCCAGCGCATAACGATCCAGCGGTTGCAACGTGACTTCCGTTGCGAAATCGGGATTCTGCGCCAGGCCAAGGAAGGAACCGGCACGCGCGCGCGTCGCCCGATATTCCGGCAGATAGCGCCCGGCCTGACGCATGAGCCACAGCGGCGTGTATTCAACAGGTTCACGCAGCAGTGCGCGCAGGAAGGTGTCGTTCTGAAGCG
Organism: uncultured Oxalicibacterium sp.; assembly: GCF_913776015.1. Taxonomy (GTDB): domain Bacteria; phylum Pseudomonadota; class Gammaproteobacteria; order Burkholderiales; family Burkholderiaceae_D; genus Oxalicibacterium. The sequence goes on from NZ_CAJYMD010000014.1 coordinate 44,543, forward strand.
GAGCGAAATGTGACATCAGCGGAACGGAAGATGGAGGGAAGCCCTATTATGACCCACCGTCTTGCGCCACGTACATTCGACAAATCGCCTCAGCCAAAAGAAAGGCCCACCGAAGTGGGCCTTGGGGATGAAATCCGGGGAGCGCGAGCCACTTATTTTGCGGGGCTGCTGGTTTCGCTGGTAATCAGCCAGCGTCCCTCCACCAGTTCCCACTGCAGCGTTTTTTGCACGATGTCCTGGTATTTTTCCGAACGATAGTTTTGCTTGAAGGTGGCTTGTGCCTTGCTGCCCTTCACATCGATCTTGAGATTCTCGATGCGCAAATCGATCTTGCCGGCGTTGGCCAGCGCACGTGTGCGCTGCTCTGCCCACACTTCACGCGTGACACCGTTCGCAGGCGTGAAGCCCGCCGAATAGGCAGCCAGATAGGCACTTGGTTCACGACGTACCCAGGCGGCAATCCAGCGATCCAGTGCATCGGTAACCGCCTTGGTGGCAGCTTCCGACGAAACCGGCGCGCTCGGCATTACAGGGGTTGGGGTTGGCGCTGCCGCGGCAATACCCGCAGGCTGCACGCCTTGTGGAATCGATTCATTCACGAGTTGTTCGGCACGCGCATCCAGCGCCGATTTGTCCACGACGTAGGTCACCGGGCCTTCCGGTGGGCAACCCACCACATCTTCCATGCCATCGTTCGAACGTTCAGGCAACGTGGTCGTCTGTGGCCTTGCCAGTTCCAGCATCTGGAACAGTTTGCCCATACCAGCCTGCGCGCGTGCATACGCAATGGCGAGATCATATTGCGCATTGGTGTAAGCGCGGCGCGACTGGAAGAGTTCGTTTTCGGTATCGAGTACGTCCAGCAGGCTGCGCTGGCCGATATCGAATTGCTTGCGATAGGCATCGCGCGCCTTCTCGATGGCAAGCTGGTGTTGATCCAGATACGTCAGTTGCTCGCGCAGCTTGCGCGTATCGTTGTAAGCGATTTCCAGTGTCTGGCGCAGATCGCGGCAGGTTTTGTCACGTTGTTCGCGCGCAGTATTGATCTGCTCTGCATACTGACGAACACGTGCACGGTCGCTGCCACCATTGAAGATGTTCCAGCTCATCACGACTTCTGCGGTATTGATGCGGCTTTCACCGATCGGGCCGGTACTGGCCGAGACGTTGGTGCCGCGATCATTACGCAGGCGGAAATCGAAACGTGGCTGGAAAGCGGCATTGCGCGTTTTGGCAGCGCTATTGGCCGAACGCACGTTTTCCATTGCAGCCAGCAAGGCAGGATTGCTGCCGGCATCATTCAAGGCGGTACGCAAATCGGCAGGCAAACCGCGCTCGAATCCGGTTGGCATGATCATGTCCTTGCCGGGCACCGCGCCGACCAGTCGCTGGAAACGTGCGCTGACATCGTGCAAGTTCGAGGTATCGACCAGCAGGTTGGATTCGGCCAATGCCAGACGGCCGCTGGCCTGTTCAAGATCGACACGGCGACCGACACCGGCGGCCGTCTTGCGCTGAATCTGTTCGTAGACGGCACGATGGCGCACATAGTTTTCTTCTGCCGACGTGACCAGCTCGCGCTGACGCATGACATCGGCATAGGCTCGCACGACCTCAAGCGTCGTCGTTTCGGTGATGTCGTATAACTGATAGAGACGCACGCGACGCGCATAATCAAGACGTGCCACTTCGTTACTCGTGGCAAAACCATCGTAGATCAGTTGCGTCAGCGTAACGTTGGTCGTACGACGATTGCGTTCGTCGGCTATCGGCTCCTGATAACGATCGCGACCGACAGCGGCATTCACATCGACGCGCGGCAGGAAGGCACCGAATGCCACATCTTTTTCTGCATCCGCTGATTCAAACGCATGCATTTGTGCGCGAATTTCCGGGTTTGATAACACTGCCTGTTGCGCTGCTTCTTTCAATGTCTGGGCATGCCCGGCAAGAGGTGCGAGCAAGAGTAATCCGCAACAAATCTTTTTCATTTTCAATTGTTTCTCACGAGCAGTGTTGCCAAAAATTACGTTATACAAGGTTTTAAATTTACGAATGAAAATTTTTGTTAAAGTCTGCGAAGATAGGGTTGCCACATGGAAATGTGTGGCATAAATCACGCTGCTTTCTCTCTGGCAAAATGACTGTCACAATCGTTTTTCCTTCCTTAGTGAATCGCCCTTGAACAAGTGCCTGTCTCGCATGGCATGGCTGCATCTCGTTGCACTGATGCTGATCGCGTGCTTTGTATTGCCACATGGAAATGTTAAGGCAATCGATTTCACGCGCCTGCAACAAGCGATGCAAACACTCGGCGGCAACAAGCAGAATGTCATCGACTGGCAACGCGTGATGGAAGAAAGCCAGGCTTTCAGTACGAATGACAAACTGCGACGCATCAATGAATTCTTCAATCGCCGCATCCAGTTTCGTAGCGACATGGAAATCTGGCGTCAAAGCGATTACTGGGCAACGCCACTCGAAACCCTGGCCAAGGGTGCCGGCGACTGCGAAGACTTCACCATCGCCAAATATTTCACCCTGCTGCATCTCGGCATTCCTGTCGAACAGTTGCGACTCATTTACGTCAAGGCACGCATTGGCGGCACTGCCAGCAATGTGCAAGTGGCACACATGGTGCTGGCCTACTACCCTTCTCCCGACGCCGAGCCACTGGTACTCGACAATCTGATCACCGACATTCGCCCGGCTTCACGCCGCAGCGACCTGCAACCGGTGTTCAGCTTCAACAGCCAAGGCATCTTCGCCGGCGTGGAAGGCCATGCCACGGTAGGCAGCGGCGGTGTGCAACAACTCTCGCGCTGGAGTGATCTGTTGCAGCGCGCACGCGAACAAGGTTTTTGAATAACGCAACGTATGTGACTCAGGAAAGACGAAGGAAAAAATCATGTCGATGTATCGTCAACTATGGCTGGCTCTGATCCTCAGCACTGCACTTGCGCTGATCGGCGGTTTTCTCGCCTCCACGCTGAGTGCACGCACCTATCTGGAAGAACAGTTGCGGCTCAAGAACAATGACACAGCAACAGCGCTGGCGCTTTCGCTCAGTCGCGGCGGGGTCGATACGATCGAAATGGAACTGGCGACAGCAGCGCTGTTCGACAGCGGTTACTTCCAATCCATTCGCATCGTCGGCCCACGCGGCGAGATGCTTGTTGAACGCACCGCAGGCGATCTCGATGCTGGTGCGCCAGCGTGGTTCATTCACACACTCCCGATCAGCGCGCCGGCAGGTCAAGCCAGCATCAGCGATGGCTGGAAACAGTTGGGCACCGTGCAGGTGACCAGTCAGCATGCTTTCGTATATCGCACCTTGTGGTCATCGACCCAGCAACTGGCACTGGCATTGTTGTTGGCAGGCCTGGTCGGCGCATATCTGAGCACACTGATCCTGCGTCGCATCAAAAAGCCGCTCGACAAGGTCGTCGAACAGGCACGTGCCATCAGTGATCGCCGCTTCCTCACCACACCGGAACCCAAGGTACCGGAACTACGCCAGCTTGTGGCTGCGATGAACTCATCCGTTATGCGTCTCAAGAGCATGTTCGATGAAGAAACCGTACGTCTCGATCAACTCAAACGGGAAGCCAATCACGATGCGTTGACAGGCCTGCTCAATCGCACGCGCTTCATGGCCGGACTCAAAGCCTTTCTCGATGTCGATGAAGGACACCGCGGTCATCTGCTGCTGATTCGCATCGCGCACCTGGCTGACATCAATCGCAAACTTGGTCGTGAATCCACTGACGCGTTGTTGCAACGTATTGGCACCACCATCGACCATTTCTGCGCTCCATTGCCCGGTGCATTGAGCGCTCGTCTCAATGGCGCCGACTTCGCCATCATGCTGCCCGATGCATGGGACGCACGAACAAAAGCCGATGAACTGCTGCAGCAATTAGTCGCCACCGCTTCCGTCTATGTACCGGATCAGGCAATTGCTTTCATCGGCATCGGCTCGTTCCAACAAGGCGAAATGCTGGGTACCTTGCTGGAACGCGTGGACCATGCACTCGCCAAGGTGGAAGCAACCAATACCAACGGCATTCACGAAAGTACGACAGTCGGTATGGAGTCGTTGCCAAGCAATGCTGAAGAATGGAGCAAGACGCTCAACGAAGCCATTCAGCATGGCCGCACCAAGCTCGCCCTCTTCCCCGTACTCGACAATCACAATCAGGTGGTGCATCGCGAAAGTGCCTTGCGCATTCAGATTAGTGATGGAGTCGAATGGCTGCCGGCTGGCCGCTTCCTGTGGATTGCCGAACGCCTCGGCATGACTGGCGTACTGGATCTGATCGCAGTACGCCACGGCTTGGAAGAATTGGCGCGTGACCAAGCCCTGCCCGGACTGGCCATCAATCTGTCCGGCGAATCGCTGCACGATGCCACGTTCTTGCAAAACATCAAGGCGCTCTTGCACAAGCATCCCCTTGCTAGCCAGCGTCTGTTGCTGGAAATCCCTGAATACGGCGTGCTCGCACACTTGGCGGCATTCCGTCGCTTCTGTAGCGACATCGCGCAGCATGGCTGCCGCGTCGGCATTGAGCACTTCGGCCGCCAGTTCAGTCAGATCGGCAAACTGCACGAACTCGAATTCCATTACCTCAAGGTCGATGCAAGCTTCATCCGCGAACTCGATACCAATGCCAGCAACCATGCTTTCCTCAAAGGCATGATCAACATCGTGCATCTGATCGATCTGCAAATCTTTGCCGAAGGCGTATCCACTGAAGCCGAATTGAGCATACTGCGTACACTGGATTTCGATGGTGCAACAGGGCCTGCCGTGCGTTAAAGCTGTAAACAAGTGAACTTCGCTTTGACGGATCCCCAGTCTGACGCAGAGAAAATAAAAAAAGCCCGTCTTGTGACGGGCTTTTTTGTGGCCGGATATTGATCAGTCCGTCTGCAGCTTGCCGCGAGTGATCAGATCCTGAATCACCTGCTGATCGCCACTCATGCCATTGAGCAGATTGACGCCTTGCAGGATGATGGTCTGATCTTCATTGGCGGCGTTGTAACCGTTACTGAAACCGCCACTACTACTGATGTGGACCTTGGTGTCCGAACCGACTGTCTCGAAATGCAGATAGTTGGTCAGGTTGGTACCCACGCCCTGACCGATCTCGCCTTGCAGCAGATCGCGCAGATCCAGCTTGTCACCGCCTGTCACGCTATCGAAATCGGTGATGGTATCGATGGCAGGCGCACCGACCGCACCCTTGTCAGCCAGCATCCACTTGAAGGTATCGGCACCGAGCCCGCCCGTCAGCGTGTCGTTGCCGGCACCACCGATGAGGATGTCGTTACCCGCACCGCCATTCAAGATGTCGTTACCCGCGCCGCCATCAAGACGATCCGCGCCCGTGCCACCGTACAGCGTATCGTTACCGGCACCACCGATCAGCACGTCATTGCCGGCACCACCGTACAGAATGTCATCCGTGCTGCCGCCGATCAGAATTTCATCGGCATCCGTACCGTGGATGGTTGTACCGGAGACGTGATAAATGTCGGCCGTAGCAGAGGACGTGACACCATTTTCCGTCACGGTGTAATCAAACTGCGCCGACTCGGACAATGGCCCCTGTATCTGATCGAGCGTCACCAGCAGGTTGTAATTCGTGTTGCTGTTGGTGGAAATCGTTGCGGTTTCGACCCGAATATAGAACTCGCCGTCGGTCGGTGCGACAAAGTAGCCATTCGGTGCCGAGCCCGTGCCGGTTCCAGTATTGGTAATCTGTACCGTCTGCAACACGCCCAGCGAATCATAGTATTCGACATAGGCATTCATGGCCGCAGTCTGGTTATCAACATCGACAAAGATACGCTCTCCGGCAAACAAAGCCATCTTGACGTAGTCGCTGTCACGCACGGTGTTCGAACGATTGTTGATCGTGCCGCTGAAGACTTGCGTACTGCCTGCCACATCCACCGCCCAGGCCTGACCACCTGGCAAGACCGTGCCGAATCCTTCGCGCAACATCTCGAACGCATTGGCACGATCATCGTTGATTGGCGTCTGACCGCCCTGCGTATTGTCCAGCAAGGCTTCTTTCGTCACCTTGATCGCCGTGCCGCTGCTCGCGCCAGCAGTCGGTGTAAAGGTGATCGTACCGCTACCACTGACCGAACCATTGACGGCGTTCTGCGAACTCGTCACGGTGGCACTGGTGCCCGTTGCATCGTTGTGCAACAACGCATCCGACGAGATCGTAATTGCCGTACCAGTTTGCACATTGGTCAGGATCGTATCGCGATTGGCATCAAGGTTGGCGATGTAATCGAGATTGACCTTCAGGTTGATGGTCTTGGCGTCCCCATCGCCGTCGACTGCCGTTACCTGGAAAACTTCCTGCTGGTTCTGTGTGGTCTTGTTGACTGCCAACGTGTACGTATAACTACCTGTCACGAAGTTCAGCTCCAGTACGCCACCCTTGTTGGTCGCAATGGAAACAGAACCGCTACCATTATTAGTATAAGTTTGACCATCGACTGTGACGCTCTGGATCGCGCCACCATCGGCCCCGAGCAAGAACCCGTGTGTAGCATTACCACTCAAGACGCCGAGGTTGCCTGTTACCAGACCGGAACCCACAGTTGCCAGCAGGGTGTCGGCCAGATCCGCCGCGTTGTTAACCTTGATCGCATAGTCTTCCACGCCATTGCCATCGGCATCCGTATTCGGATACGCAATCGGCAGCAACGCATTCAACGAAGCACTTCCGATACCGATACCAAAAGCAACATCACCATTGGCTGCAACGAAGTTTTGCCACTGTGTCTGCTGCGTGGCATTTACGGCGAAACCTGAACTTGGCTCACCATCGGTAATGAAGTAGAACAAGGTCTTGTCTGCTGCCGGCTTGGTAAAGCCATTCATCGTTTCATTCAGTGCAGTCGAATACTCGGTACCACCAGACGACTGGATACCGTTGATGTAACTGACCGCGTTGCCTTTATCATCCATGAACCAGTCGGTTTCGTTGACTGCCGCGCTACCACTCGCCGTACTGGAAAAATCGATGATCTTGACGTTCACGTTGCCCAAGCCATCATAGCGGTCGATCAATTTGGCTAACGCCTCTTTGGCAATTTCCATCCTCACCGTAGAAGGATCGTAGCCAGACTGGAACGAGTAATTGCCGTTAGCATCCGTGGCCATACTGCCCGAACGATCCAGAATGATGACAAGGTTATACGTGAGCGAAGTCGATGCAGCCTGAAGCGTTTGCTCAATATCGCCACCGATTGGAACATCGTCGACGATATTCACCGTCATCGTGGCATTCGTCGTCTGGTTCGTGAAAGTGTCACGCGCGACATAATTGAACGTTGGATGATCATTGACACCCTCTGTCGTCTTGCTTACAAGCGTATAGGTATAGGCACCTGTATTGGCATTAACAACCAGTGTTCCGATCGAGTCGGTCACCGTGATGGTGCCGTTGGATGCTGTCACGCCGTTGACGCTGGTAATGATGGTACTCGGTGTCACGCCGGCATCATTGTCGAATAGATTGCCGCTGGCCGTCACAGGCAATGCAGCATTACCTGCCTGCGTACCACCGGCAAGGCCGGACTCGTACACCGTGGCAGTATCCGCAATTGCCGTCACCACACTATCGGTAGAGACCGTAAGCGTCGTGGTGGAAGCACTACCATCGGCGTCAGTCAGTGTGTAAGTGAACTGATCCGGTGTAACAGCCGTCAGATCTGGCGTGGCGGTCAGTCCGTTGACGCGATAGGCAGAACCATTGGTACCCGAGAGCACAATGTACTGAAAAGGCGAATTTGCGCTGATCGTCGCACTGGCGATATTGCCTGAAACTCCGGCAATCGTCCCCGAAACAACTAGTGCGCCATTTGCATCATAAGCTCGCCATTGCGCAGTTTCACCTGCAGATAGATCCGTCAAAGTGATACTGGTGCTACGGCTAGCCATACCAAGATTCAAGACAAGATGCTCACCATTCTCAATGCGGTCATTATTATTTCCTGTGTTATTCGAGTTTTCGACACCAACACCATCGTTGTTAGTACCGCTGTTATCACGCTGACGCACGATGCCAGATGCTGTGCCAGTTAAGGCAGACAGACTCAAGTTGTTATTACCATTGGTCAGCGGCGATGTGCCGTCGAAGCCAAACAAAGAGATTCCGGCCGCACTCCAGCCGGCAATTGTCGCTGCCGTCGCAGACGAAGAAGTCACCACCTTGTTCTGATAATTCGACGAATACGTGTAGGCACCCGTATCGTTGATAACCAACGTACCGTTCGTCGTTGTGATCGTGGTGTTCGACGACGTGAGGTTATACGTCGTACCGCCAAAGACGATGCTCGATACGCGAGCGGCATCGCCACCTAGCATATCCGGCCCACCTGTTCCACCGGCACCCGTGATGACGTTACCCGCCACGCTTGCCACACTATTTGTCGATTGATCGCGATAACCGATGCCGACACTATCCGTATCGGGATTAGCAACCGGTGCCGAGTCGGTAACATTGATCTGCACCGTGGTCCAACCCGAATTAAGACTGCCATCCGAAGCGCGGTAGACGAAACTGTCGATGTCCGAAATGTTGTCCGCATGGTTACGTATCGGTGCCGTATAAGTAAACGTACCGTCGGCATTCATCACGACCGTGCCACCCAGCGCTGTAGTAATGGCGTTGCTGCCATTGACGGTAGTAGCGGTCGAGCCGCTATTGGTCGCAAATTGCGCGACGGTGAGCGTGGTCGAATCAACGTCGGTGTCGTTGGCCAGCACGTTGCCGCGCACGACTGTCTTACCTTCGACGACACTATTGCTGCCGTTGTAGTTATCAGCCACACCGACTGGCGCATCGTTCACGGCAATTACATTGATCGTGGCAACGGCCGTGTTGCTGTTGCTTTGTCCATCGTTGACCACAACGTTGATGATGCGCGGCGTAGTACTCGGATTTTCGCTGGTGCTGCTGTAAGTAATCGCACGGATCGCTGTCTGGTAATTCGCCAGCGAGGCATTACCGCTGAGCGTAATGACATTGCCATTGACACTAGCCGTGATACCGGCAGGCATCGTACCCACCGTCATTACATCGCCGGCTTGGGCATTGGTCAGCGTGATGGTAGCGCTTGCCAATGTGCTTGAGTCCACATCGGTGATGGCGATATCGGTATCAGCGATGCTGATACCCGCACCGTTTTCCGTGTAACTCGTTACATAGTTGTTGCCCGTTGTGGTGGAATTGTTGCCATCAAGGTCGATCGCTGGTGGCTGATCGTTATCGATGATGGTGCCCGTACCAGTTGCGGTCGCGATCGTTGCATTACCTGGATTGCTGAGAGTAACGGTAAAGGTTTCGGACGATTCGGCAACCGTATCGTTGATGATCGGTACCGTGATGGTCTTAGTCGTTTGACCAGGAGAAAACGTGAGCGAACCGCTGACAGCCGTGTAATCGCTACCAGCGGTTGCCGTGCCATTGTTGCTGGCGTAATTGACCGTGACGTTCTGGCCCGATGCGGCAGACAGCGTGACCGTAAAGGTTGCCGTACCAGCCGATTCATTGACCGAAACGTTGTTGATCGACAGGCTCGGCGTTGGATCGTTATCAAGGATAATGCCGGTACCCGTGACGCCACCGATGATCAATGGCACGGTTTCGTTGGCTTCATCCAGCACATCGTCCACTGTGGGTAGCGTAACGGTAAATGTTGTCACACCGGCCGGCACGCTCAGGATACCGCCGCTTAATGTCACGCCATTGCTGAACGTTGGCGTGCCGTAATCGGAGGTGGAGGCCGTGCCACCGCCCAAGGTGTAGGCAAAGTTGGTTGTTGTCGTCGATGTACCGGTGACGTTGACCGTATAAATCAGCGCTGTACCTTCATTGACGCTCGGGCTGCTGATAGAGGCGATGACCGGTGCTGCATCGTTGTCCACAATGGTACCGACACCAAGATTGTCACTGATGGTGGCGTTGGTTGGCGAAACCAGATTGACGTTGAAGGTTTCATTGCCTTCGAACACCGTGTCATTGATGATCGGCACGGTGATGGTCTTGGTAGTTTCACCCGGGGCAAACGTCAGCGTGCCATTGACAGCCGTGTAATCGCTGCCAGCCGTCGCCGTGCCATTGCTGGTGTTGTAGCCGACGGTGACCGGCTGGCCGGAAGCGGTCGACAAAGTGACCGTAAACGTGGCCGTGCCGGCATCTTCGTTGACGTTCACATCGTTGATCGAGAGGCTCGGTTGCGCATCGTTGTCGTTGATCGTGCCGAGGCCTGTCACGCCACCAATGACAAGCGGGACCGTTTCACTCGTTTCATTGAGCGCATCATCCACTGTTGGCAACGTGACTGTGAAGCTCGTCACGCCGGCCGGTACGCTCAAGATACCGCCGCTCAATGTCACGCCGTTGCTGAAGGTCGGCGTGCCGTAATCGCTCGTGGATGCCGTACCACCACCCAACGTGTAGGCAAAGTTCGTCGACGTGCTTGATGTGCCTGTCACGTTAACCGTGTACACCAGCGACGTTCCTTCCGTTACGGTCGGACTACTGACCGAATTGATAACTGGGACCGGATCGTTATCGACAATCGTGCCAACGCCCAAATTGTCGCTGATCGTCGCATTGTTCGGACTGCTCAGATTGATATTGAAGGTTTCATTACCTTCATAGACTGTGTCGTTGGTGATCTGAACCGTGATCGTCTTCGTCGTTTCACCCGGCGCAAACGTCAGTGTGCCATTGACTGCTGTGTAATCGCTGCCGGCCGTCGCCGTACCATTGCTGCTGGCGTAGTTGACAGTAACGCTCTGGCCAGATACGGCCGACAAGGTGACGGTGAAGGTTGCCGTGCCAGCAGATTCGTTGACCGAAACATCGTTGATCGACAGGCTTGGGGCCGCATCGTTATCGAGAATCGTACCAGTGCCAGTCACGCCACCAATGACGAGCGGCACCGTTTCATTCGGTTCGTTCAGCGCATCATCAACTGTCGGCAACGTCACCGTGAAGGTGGTGACGCCGGCCGGCACAATCAGATTGCCGCCACTGAGGGTGACACCGTTACTGAAGGTTGGCGTACCGTAATCGCCCGCCGAAGCCGTACCGCCACCCAGTGTGTAGGCAAAGCTGGTCGATGTACTCGACGTGCCCGTCACATTCACTGTGTAGACCAGTGCAGACCCTTCGTTGACACTCGGACTGCTGATACTACCGATAGTTGGTGCGGCATCGTTATCGACAATGGTACCCACACCGAGGTTGTCACTGATCGTGGCGTTGGTCGCACCCGTCAGGTTAACGTTGAAGGTTTCATTGCCCTCGAAGACGGTGTCGTCACTAATCGCAATCGTAATGGTCTTCGTCGTTTCGCCCGGCGCAAAAGTCAGGGTGCCGTTGGTAGCCGTATAGTCGCTACCGGCCGTGGCCGTACCGTTGCTGGTGTTGTAACCAACCGTGACTTGCTGGCCGGAAGCTGCAGACAAAGTAACCGTGAAGGTTGCCGTGCCTGCGCTTTCATTTACGCTGACATCATTGATCGACAGACTCGGTTGCGCATCGTTATCGATGATCGTACCCGTACCCGTTACACCACCAATTTGCAGTGGCACAGTTTCATTCGGTTCGTTGATGGCATCGTCCAGCGTCTGTACGGTGACCGTGAAGTTGGTCACACCGGCAGGCACAATCAAATTGCCACCACTGAGCGTGACACCGTTGCTGAAGGTCGGTGTAGCGGTACTGTAATCCGATCCTGCCGTCGCCGTACCACCGCCCAGTTGATAAGCAAAGCTGGTCGATGTGCTTGACGTACCTGTCACGCTGACGTTGTAAACCAGCGTACCGCCCTCGCCAGTACTTGGGTTGTTGATCGAATTGATCACGGGTACCGGATCGTTATCGACGATGGTGCCAACGCCTTGGCTGTCGGCAATCGTCGCATTGACGGCATTGGTGAGATTGATGTTGAAGGTTTCATCACCTTCATGCACGGCATCGTTATTGATTTGTACCGTGATGGTTTTGGTGGTTTCACCTGGCGCGAACGTCAATGTGCCGTTGACCGATCCATAGTCATTACCGGCCGTTGCGGTGCCATCAGCGCTAGCATAGTTGACGGTAACAGACTGCCCCGATACCGCAGACAAGGTCACCGTGAACGTCGCCGTACCCGCGGCCTCGTTGACGGATACATCATTGATCGTCAGGCTTGGTGCCACATCGTTATCGACGATGGTACCCACGCCCTGGTTATCAGAAATCGTGGCGTTGGTGGCACCCGTCAGATTGACGTTGAATGTTTCACTACCTTCGCTCAAGGTATCGTCGGTGATTGGTACCGTGATGGTTTTAGTGATTTCACCCGGTGCAAATGTCAGCGTGCCACTGATGGCGGTGTAATCGCTACCCGCCATTGCGGTGCCATTGCTGGTGTTGTAGCCAACCGTGACTTGCTGGCCGGATGCTGCCGAAAGCGTGACTGTGAAGGTTGCCGTGCCTGCGCCTTCATTCACGCTCACATCGTTGATCGATAGGCTCGGTTGCGCATCGTTGTCTGTGATCGTGCCGGTGCCAGTGACGCCGCCAATAACCAGCGGCACGGTTTCACTCGGTTCATTGATGGCATCGTCAATCGTTTGTACACTAACCGTGAAGTTGGTCACGCCGGCAGGCACGCTAATCGTGCCGTTGCTGCTGTCATACGTCACACCGTTGCTGAAGGTCGGCGCACTTGTGCTGTAGTCGGCACCCGCGGTCGCGGTACCGCCACCCAGAACGAACGTGAACGTCGTCGGCATGCTCGATGTGCCATTGACGTTGACGTTATAAACCAGCGTGCCGCCCTCTGCCGTACTCGGATTGTTGATCGCAGAAATGACCGGCACAGGATCGTTATCGACAATCGTGCCCACGCCTTGCGCATCGACAATGATGGCATTGACCGGATTGCTCAGGTTGACCGTGAAGGTTTCACTGTTTTCATGGAGGATATCGTTGGTGATAGGAACAATGATGGTCTTGATCGTTTCACCCGGATTGAATGTCAACGTACCGTTGACCGACGAGTAATCGCTACCGGCAATCGCCGTGCCATCTGCCGTGCTGTAATTGACCGACACGGTCTGACCGGATGCAGCCGACAGGGTTACTGTAAAGGTCGCCGTTCCTGCCGCCTCGTTGACACTCACATCGTTGATCGAGAAGCTCGGTGCATTATCGTTATCGACGATCGTACCGACCGCATTGACACCACCCACGGAAATCGCCAACGTTTCATTTGCTTCCGGCAATGCATCATCCACCGTCGGGATCGTCACGGTAAAGCTGGTCACACCAGCTGGCACAACAAGATTGCCACCAACCAGCGTCACGCCATTACTGAACGTTGGCGTGCCGTAATCGCCGGCACTGGCATTACTGCTGCCACCGCCCAGTGTGAAAGCAAAATTCGAATCAACGCTCGATGCATTCGACAAGGTCACGGTATGCACCAATGCGTTGCCTTCGACCTTGCTGTCGTTGGTGACCGACTGGATCGTTGGCGCATTGTCGTCATCGATGATCGTACCGGTGCCGGTGACGCCACCGATGTGCAGCGGTACGGTTTCATCCGGTTCGTCGATACTGTCTTGCGTGGTTGGAACGATGACATTGAAACCGGTCACACCAGCTGGCACCGTGATCGTGCCGGCCACTGGATCATAAGTCACACCATTCGTGAATGTTGGCGTGCCGTAATCGCTTGTTCCTGCCGTGCCACCGCCGAGCGTAAATGAATAGGTCGTCGATGTGCTCGATGGATTCGTCAGCGTGACCGCATAGGTTAAATCTCCACCTTCGGTCGTACTTGGGCTGCCAATCGTGTTGATCGTTGGTACTGCATCGTTGTCGAGAATCGTACCGACTGCCGCTACACCACCCACAGACAGATCAAGTGTCTCGCTGGCTTCATGAATGTTGTCATTGACCGTTGGGATCGTGACCGTGAAGCTGGTGACACCAGCAGGAACAATCAGGTTGCCACCACTCAAGGTCACACCGTTGCTGAACGTCGGCGAGCCGAAATCGCTTGCACTGGCCGTGTTGCCAGCCAGGGTGAAGGCGAAACTTGTGTCCGTGCTCGATGCATTCGACAAGGTCACCGTGTGAACGAGGTCCGTTCCTTCGGTCTTGCTGTCGTTGGTAACAGATTGAATCGTCGGTGCATTGTCATCATCGATGATCGTACCAGTGCCCGTCACGCCACCGATTTGCAACGGTACTGTTT
>NZ_CAJYMD010000015.1 GCF_913776015.1 uncultured Oxalicibacterium sp.
CTTCGAACAACTGCCGTTCTACCTGAATCTGATGCGTCATCTGGCCGATCGTGGCGTCAGCGTGCCGGCGCCGGTTGCCAACCATGAAGGCACGATCATCAACGTGCTGCACGGCAAACCTGCTTCCATCGTCACCAAGCTTGAAGGCGAATCGCAACTGGCACCCGCCCCCGTGCATTGCGCTGCTGTCGGCGCGATGCTGGCGCGCATGCATCTGGCGGCACGTGACTTTCCCTTGCAGCAAGAAAATCTGCGCGGCATCCAGTGGTGGAATGAAACAGCGCCGGTCGTCATGCCTTATCTCGACGATGCGCGCAAGGCACTGCTGGACGAAGAGCTGCAAGTGCAAAATGCCTACGCCGCATCGGCAGACTATGCCGCCTTGCAGCGTGGCCCGATTCACGCCGATCTGTTCCGCAACAATGTGATGTTCGACGGCGAAAAACTGACCGGCTTCTTCGATTTCTACTTCGCCGGTTGTGATACCTGGCTGTTCGATGTCGCGGTGACAGTCAACGACTGGTGCATCGATCTGCAAACCGGCGAACTCGACGTTGCCCGCGTCCGCGCCATGCTCGACGCCTACCATGCCGTTCGCCCGTTCACTGCTATCGAGCAAGCTGGCTGGCAAACCATGCTGCGCGCCGGTGCCTTGCGTTTCTGGCTCTCGCGTCTGTATGATTTCCACATGCCGCGCGATGCCGAGATGCTGACCCCGCACGATCCCGGCCATTTCGAACGCATTCTGCAGTTGCGCATCGCGCACGCTGCGCCACCGCTCTTTCAGGACAATTGATCCATGGATAAACCTTCTGCAATCGACGGCTGGCTCTGGGCCAAGGAAGGCCTGGCGCTGTTCCGCAAGCAGCCGACCGAACTGATCACGCTGTTCTTCGGCTATATGTTCATCATGCTGCTGGTCGGTATTCTGCCGATCGTCGGTCAGTTGATTCCGATGATCATCGTGCCGCTGTTCTCAATGACCTTCATGCACGCCTGTGCACAAGTCGAACGCGGCCAGAAGGTGTATCCGAATCTGCTAATGGTCGGCTTCAAGTCCAAGCATGTTCGCAATCTGATCAAGCTTGGCACGCTGTATCTGGTCGCGGCCATTGTCGCCGTGACGGCATCGAGCATGGTGGATGGTGGGGTCTTCCTGCAAGCCATGAGCGGTCAGTTGCAACTCGATGCCGAAACCGTGCAGAGCTCCAACATGACGCTGGCCATGCTGTTCGCTGGCCTGGTTTACATTCCCGCCGCAATGGCGTTCTGGTATGCCGCACCGCTGATCGCCTGGCAGGAAATGGGCGTCGGCAAAGCCGTCTTCTACAGCTTCTTCGCGGTCAAGCGCGCCGGCATGGCATTCCTGATCTACGGCCTCACATGGGCCACTCTGGGCGTCGTCATGCCGGTCGTCGTCAGCACGGTATTCGGCGTCTTGCTCGGCTCGCCACAGGCATCGCTGTTCATCCTGTTACCGGCTTCGGTGCTGGCGACGGTGATCATGTATTGCTCGTTTTACCCAACCTACACACGCATGTTCGGACCACCGCCCGATCCGCTGCCAGCGCCTTGAGCGAACGCAAAAACAAAAAAGCCTGCACATGCAGGCTTTTTTATTGGCTTTTCACATCGCATGATGCGTCATACACGATCCAGCTTCGCCACACTCAAATCCAGCAGCTTCATGCCATGCCGTCCAAAGTTGATATGCGCACGCGCGCTACCGCCACTGCCTTCGATGTTGACGATCACGCCTTCACCGAACTTGGCGTGTGCGACCGACTCACCGATGCGCCAGCCGACGTCTTTCTTGCCCATGCCTTGCGCAATACGATTGGCACCGGTTTCCGGTGCATCGTCCCACGCAGCCTTGGGCGAAGCGAACCAGTGATGTTGCTGCACCTTGGGTGAAAGCCACTTCAACGACTCTTCCGGCATCTCGTCAAAGAAGCGTGACTTCATGTTGTAACGCGTCTGACCGTGCAGCATGCGCGTCTGCGAAAAACTGATGTAGAGGCGACGGCGCGCACGCGTGATGGCGACGTACATCAGGCGGCGCTCTTCCTCGACACCACCCTGTTCCTTCTGCGAATTCTCGTGCGGGAACAAACCTTCCTCGAGACCTGTGATGAAGACGGCATCGAACTCCAGTCCCTTGGCCGAATGCACGGTCATCAATTGCATGGCGTCCTGCCCGGCTTGCGCCTGATTGTCACCAGCCTCCAGCGAAGCATGCGAAAGGAAGGCCGACAACGGCGACATCACGGTAGCGAGCGGTGCATCGGCATCCAGAATCTCGATGCCATCTTCGGTCGTGATGGCTTGCCCGGCCGTCGGCTGCGCACGCGGGCCGAGTTGTGCGGGTGCATCGCGACCGAATCCCTCTTCCGTGACGAACAAGGTCGCGGCACTGACGACTTGCTCGAGGTTTTCAATGCGGTCCGCGCCATCCTTGTCGTTCTGATAGTGCGTCATCAAACCGCTGGCATCAAGCACCACCTGCACCATTTCCGGCAGCGGCAACTGCTGCGTTTCAAACCGTGCTGCCTCGATCAGCTTGACGAAGGCGCCGAGCGAAGAACCCGCCTTGCCTGTCACATACGGCACGGCTGCATAGAGCGAAATGTTGTACTGCCGCGCGGCATCCTGCAATTGCTCGAGCGAACGTGCGCCAATGCCGCGCGTCGGGAAGTTCACCACGCGCAGGAAGGCCGAATCGTTGTGCGGGTTGTCCATCAACTGCAGATACGCAATCGCATGCTTGACTTCGGCGCGCTCGAAGAAGCGCTGGCCGCCGTAAACGCGATACGGAATGCCGGCCGAGAACAGCGCATGTTCGATCACGCGCGATTGTGCATTGGAGTGATAGAGAATCGCAATTTCATTGCGCGTACTGCCCTCGGCAATCAGGCTCTTGGCTTCCTCGATGATCCATTGCGCTTCCTGCAAATCGCTGGTGGCTTCATAAATACGCACAGGTTCGCCATGCCCTGCGTCGGTGTGCAGATTCTTGCCAAGGCGATTCGTGTTGTTGGCGATCAGCGTATTGGCGGTATCGAGAATGTGGCCGTGCGAACGATAATTCTGTTCGAGCTTGATCAGGTTCTCCACCTTGAATTCGCGCTCGAATGCGGTCATGTTGCCGACATTCGCACCGCGGAATGCGTAGATGCTCTGGTCGTCATCGCCGACGGCAAACACGGCAGCCTGCGTACCCGCCATCAGCTTGAGCCAGTTGTATTGCAGGTTGTTGGTGTCCTGAAACTCATCGACGAGAATATGACGGAAGCGCGATTGGTAATGCTCGCGCAAGGGCTGATTGCGACTCAGCAATTCATATGTACGCAACAGCAGTTCGGCAAAATCCACCACGCCTTCACGCTGACACTGTTCGTCATACAAGGCATACAACTCGACCATGCGGCGGTTGTACTCATCGAACGCTTCGACATCCTGCGCGCGCAAACCGTTTTCCTTGGCACCATTGATGAAGTACATCAGATTGCGCGGTGGGAATTTTTCATCATCGACGTTGTGCGCCTTGAGCAGACGCTTGATCATCGATAACTGGTCCGACGAATCCAGAATCTGGAACGTCTGCGGCAAGGCGGCATCGCGATAATGCGCACGTAAGAGACGATTGCACAGACCATGGAAGGTACCAATCCACATGCCGCGAGTATTGATCGGCATCATCGCCGACAGCCGCGTCATCATCTCCTTGGCCGCCTTGTTGGTGAACGTGACAGCGAGAATCCCGGCTGGCGACACTTGCCCGGTCTGGATCAGCCAGGCAATGCGCGTGGTCAGCACGCGCGTCTTGCCGGAACCGGCACCAGCCAGAATCAGCGCAGATTGCGCCGGCAGCGTCACCGCAGCCAGTTGTTCGGGATTGAGATTGTGGAGAAGATTTTGCATGCGGGGATTATAAGGCGGCGCGCCATCACGCTGTGTTTGCCGTCACGTTCAGCGTGACGCTCACGACGGCAAAACAAAGGATGCGCCATGCCTGAAAAAGAAAAGACCGCTATCGCATTGCAGCGATAGCGGTCCGGATATGACAAGCTGAATTACGCGAACAGATTCGTAAAGCCGCGTGCCGCTGCCTGCGGATCGCCTGCCAGATACACACTGCTGATAGCGGCAACCATGTCGGCGCCATTGGCAACCAGCGGCGCAGAATTGTCGCGCGTCATGCCACCGATCACCACGCTGGGAACGGTGCCCTGCTGCTTCCAGTCGCTGACGATGGTTGCCGGCGTCGTCACTGGATATTTCTTGACCTTGGATGGATAGAAACCGCCAAACGCCACATAGCTGGCACCAGCCGTCTGCGCCGATTGCGCAAGCTCTAGACTGCCGTAGCACGATGCACCGAGAATCTTTTCCGGGCCGATTTGCTTGCGCACGTCGGCTACCGCCGCATCGGTGCCGCCAACGTGAATACCATCGGCATCCAGGCTCAGGCACAGTTCGACAAAGTCATTGATGATGAATGGCACCTTGTAGCTGCGAGCGAGCGCCAGCAGACATTCGGCCTGCTCCTGACGTTGTGGAGCATCGGCCGTCTTGTGGCGATATTGCAGCAGACTCACGCCGCCCTTGAGCGCGAGTTCGGTGATTTCCAGCAGCTTGCGTGTGTCGTCCCAATCCGGCGTCACCAGATACAGGCCCCTGAGCGAAGAAGAAGTGTTGCTCATGCTTGTCTCTTTCAAACTTGTCTTTTCAAACGATGTGCGTTTAGACCACGCGCCCAGCCATCGGCGACGATGGCGAAGCAGCAAACTTTCGTGGAATACGACCGGCGAGGAAGGCATTGCGGCCAGCGTCGATGCCGAGCTTCATGGCATGTGCCATGCGTACCGGGTCTT
>NZ_CAJYMD010000016.1 GCF_913776015.1 uncultured Oxalicibacterium sp.
CAAGGATGTGGATGCGATCATCGACTTTCTGCAAACGGAATTGCGTACGGCGCGTGATGGTATCGAAACGGAAGCCGATCCATTCCTGCAGGATATCGCCCAGTGCTTTCTGACGCGGACGGCCATCGGCACCGATCATCACGAGGTTGACCGAGACGCTGGTTTCCAGCGAGGTATGCGCGAGCAGGAAATTGGTGAATTCGGTTGCGTCCTGATTGCGGGACTTGGGTTCGAACACGAGACGCACCGGCGCGTCGCGGCCGGATTCATCGCGCACGGTATCGAGCATCGACAATACGGTTTGTTTGAGCGCAAGCTGTTCAGGCGAGAGCGATTTTTTGCCGAGTTTGACTTTCGGATTGGTCAGTTCCTCGATTTCTTCCAGCACGCGCTGGGCCGACACACCGTGCGGCAGTTCGGTTACGATGGCTTGCCACTGGCCGCGCGCCAGGTCTTCAATCTTCCACGTCGCACGCACCTTGAGGCTGCCGCGGCCGCTGGCATACATATCGCTGATTGCCGTTGGCGACGTGATGATCTGGCCGCCACCGGGAAAGTCCGGACCCGGCACCAGCTCCATCAGTTCGGCATGCGACAGCTTGGGATTACGAATCAGTGCAACGGCGGCCTTGGCGATTTCGGTCAGATTGTGCGAAGGAATTTCCGTTGCCATGCCCACTGCAATACCGGATGCGCCATTCAGCAGCACGAACGGCAGGCGGCCTGGCAGCAGGCGCGGCTCATCGGTCGAACCATCGTAGTTCGGTTGAAAATCGACGGTACCCATGTCGATTTCATCGAGCAGCAACTTGCTGATCGGCGTCAGGCGCGCTTCGGTGTAACGCATCGCTGCCGCCCCGTCGCCATCGCGCGAACCGAAGTTGCCGTGACCATCGATCAGCGGATAACGCAACGAAAAATCCTGCGCCATGCGCACCAGCGCGTCGTACACGGATTGATCGCCGTGCGGATGCAGCTTGCCCAGCACGTCGCCTACCACGGCAGCGGACTTGCGCGGCTTGGCACTGGCATCCAGCCCCAGTTCGCTCATCGCATACAGAATGCGCCGTTGTACCGGCTTCTGCCCATCACTCACATCAGGCAACGCACGCCCCTTGACGACGGAAATGGCGTAGTCGAGATAGGCCCGCTCGGCAAAGGTCGCGAGCGTCAGCGATTCGCCATCGTTTGGTGCAGCGGGTTCTTCGAAAAGATTGATTTGATCAGTCGTCATCGTTTTCTTGCAAAGTTATTCGTGGCATGGCGCGATGCAGAGACATAGCGCATCACGGTCATTCGTTTTTCTCAGGTGCATCCAACGTATCGGAAAACATGGCGGTTGCGACGGTTCGCATAGCGCGGTGAGGACAAGGCGCGAGGCCCGCTGGCAGTGCCGTGGCACGGCAAGGGCTTCGCAACGCCGTCATCGCCCCGCTATGTGAACCGTCAGATGTCGGCCTCGGCTTCGTTGCCGTGTTCTTCTATCCAATTACGCCTTGCTGCTGCTTCACCCTTGCCCATCAGCATGTTGAAGCGCGACTCGGAAACCGGCGCATCGAATTCACCAAGCGCGACCGGCAACAGACGACGCGTATCCGGATTCATCGTGGTTTCCCACAACTGTTCAGCATTCATTTCACCCAAACCCTTGAAGCGCGAGATCGACCAGGCATTGTCTTTCACGCCATCCTTGCGCAGCTTGTCTTCGATGGCCGTCAGTTCGCCATCGTCAAGCGCATAGAGTTTCTGGATCGGCTTCTTGCCGCGTGCCGGCGCATCGACGCGATACAAGGGCGGGCGTGCAATGCAGATGTGACCTTTGTCGATGAGCTTGGGGAAGTGCTTGAAGAACAGCGTCAGCAACAGGACCTGAATGTGCGAACCATCAACGTCTGCATCGGACAGGATGCAGATCTTGCCGTAGCGCAGACCCGACAAGTCGGGCTCATCGTTGACGCCATGCGGATCAACGCCGATGGCGACCGCTATATCGTGAATCTCGTTATTGGCAAACAGCCGGTCGCGCTCGGTTTCCCACGAGTTGAGTACCTTGCCGCGCAAGGGCAGGATGGCCTGGAATTCCTTGTCGCGGCCCATCTTGGCGGAACCGCCGGCGGAATCGCCCTCGACGAGGAAGAGTTCGTTGCGCGACGTATCGTCCGATTCGCAATCCGTCAGCTTGCCCGGCAACACGGCTACGCCGGAGGATTTTTTCTTCTCGACTTTCTGTGCCGAGCGCAAGCGACTCTGTGCCTGCTTGATGACCAGTTCGGCCAGCTTGCGGCCGTAATCGACGTGCTGGTTCAGCCACAGTTCGAGAGCAGGGCGCGAGAAGGTTGAAACCAGTCGTACCGCATCGCGCGAATTCAGGCGTTCCTTGATCTGGCCCTGGAATTGCGGATCGAGCACCTTGGCCGACAGCACGAAGGAGACGCGCGCAAACACGTCTTCCGGCAACAGCTTGACGCCCTTGGGAAGCAGGGAATGCATTTCGACAAAGCTCTTAACCGCGCCGAACAAGCCTTCGCGCAGCCCGGATTCATGCGTGCCGCCGTTCGAGGTGGGAATCAGGTTGACATACGATTCGCGCACCACCGGGCCATCTTCGGTCCATGCCACTATCCATGCCGCACCTTCGCCTTCGGCAAAGCCGTCGGCATCGGCACCAGCATACTGTTCGCCTTCGAACAGCGGGATCAGCGTGTCGCTACCGGAGGTCTGCGCCAGCGCTTCGGTCAGATAGCCGCGCAAGCCTTGTTCGTAAAACCAGGTTTGGGTTTCGCCGGTTTTTGCCTGCGTCAGACTGACGCGCACGCCCGGCAGCAGCACGGCCTTGGAACGCAGCAGGCGTTGCAGTTCGCCCAATGGAATGGTGGGCGAATCGAAATATTTGCCATCGGGCCAGACGGTTACGCGCGTACCGTTCCGCTTTTCGTCGCGCTGATAGCCGCGCGAAGAGAGCGGCTCGATCACATCGCCACCAGAGAAGGCCAGCGTATGCACGCCGTTGTTGCCATCCTTGCGCCACACGGTGATTTCGAGGCGCTTGGCCAATGCGTTGGTGACAGATACGCCGACACCGTGCAGGCCGCCCGAGAATGCATAGGCACCGCCCGAACCCTTGTCGAACTTGCCGCCCGCATGCAGGCGCGTAAAGACGATTTCGACCGTTGGCACGCCTTCTTCAGGATGCAGGCCGACTGGAATGCCGCGGCCATCGTCTTCCACGCTGACGCTGCCATCGGCATTGAGCGTGACCTGAATGTTCTTGCCATAGCCGCCGAGCGCTTCATCGGAGGCGTTGTCGATCACTTCCTGGATGATGTGCAGCGGATTTTCGGTCCGGGTGTACATGCCGGGGCGCTGCTTGACGGGTTCCAGTCCCTTCAAAACGCGGATGGACGATTCGCTATAGTCTGCTGGGGATTTTTTCGTTGCCATTCAATCTTGCGAAGGTGCTAAGTGAGTCGGGAACCGGGTTTGCCGGCATTTTTCCAGATTAAGGTTTGTGCATTCTAATAAAAAAGGGGCCGCCCGGCTTTGCAAAGAAGAAACATGGTCTGCCGCGCCATCCGGGCATATGGCTGCCAAGGATGGCAAAGGGTTCCCGATACAGGCGGGAAAAGACGGGCTTTTCATGGCGTGGAGCCGGGCGCAAGCCGATGAATATGCCCGATTGGATGGTTGGCAGACAGTAATCTGACGGGCCATCGGCTACTTGCTCAACAGCCGCATGCCGCGTTCGAGGCCATCGAGCGTCAGCGGCACCATGCGGTCGCTGATCAGTTTGCGCATGATGGCGATCGATTGCCGGTAGTCCCACAGATGCTCGGGTTCGGGATTGAGCCATACATGGCTGGGAAACGCCTGCGTGAAGCGCTTGATCCACTCGGCACCGCTTTCCTCGTTGTGATGATCGATCGCGCCGCCCTTGGCAAGGATTTCGTAGGGGCTCATGGTGGCATCGCCAACGAAGATCAGTCGCGTATCCGGCGGATAGGTGCGCAGCACATCCCACGTATCGAAACGTTCGCTGCCGCGGCGACTGTTGTGACGCCATAGATGGTCGTAGACGCAGTTGTGGAAATAAAAGAACGTCATGTTCTTGAATTCGGTTCGCGCTGCGGAAAACAGTTCTTCGGTGCGCTGGATGTGATCGTCCATCGAGCCGCCCACATCGAACAGCATCAGCACCTTGGTATTGTTGCGCCGCTCGGGGCGCATGCGCAGATCGAGGTAACCGGCATTGCTGGCGGTGGCGCGGATGGTGTCGTCGAGGGCGAGCTCATCGGCGGCGCCTTCACGCGCAAAGCGGCGTAGACGGCGCAGGGCAACCTTGATGTTGCGCGTACCGATTTCGCGCGAGGTATCGTAATCGCGGTACTGGCGCTCTTCCCACACCTTGACGGCGCGGCGATGCGTGCTTTCGCCGCCGATACGGATGCCTTCCGGGTTGTAGCCGCCGTGCCCGAAAGGCGACGTGCCGCCGGTGCCGATCCACTTGCTGCCGCCTTCGTGGCGCTCTTTCTGTTCCTTTAGCAATTCCTTGAGTCGATCGAGCAGCTTGTCGTAGCCGAATTTTTCGAGACGTGCCTTGTCTTCCGGCGACAGTTCGCGCATCGCGCGCTTGACCAGCCAGTCGAGCGGAATTGCCGCTTTCTCGTCGAAGCTGGCTTCGATGCCCTGAAAATAACTTGCGAAGGCACGGTCGAACTTGTCGAAATGCGCTTCGTTCTTGACCAGCATCAGCCGCGCCAGATAGTAAAAGTCATCGAACGAGCAATCGACCACGCGCTTCTCCAGCGCTTCGAGCAGGAGCAGGAACTCCTTGATCGAAACGGGAACGCCGTTTTCCTTGAGGGTGTAAAAGAAGTCGATCAGCATGGCCGGGCGATCATGGATGGCAAGCGCGAAGGTGCATCAGCGATTGGTGCGCGCCATATGTACGAGGCGCTCGAACAGGCCGATATCCTGCTCGTTCTTCAAGAGGGCGCCATGCAGCGGTGGCACGCTGATGCGTGTATCGCCGCTATGCAACGCCTCGGCTGGAATGTCTTCGGCCAGCAGCAGCTTGAGCCAGTCGATCAGTTCGGACGTCGAGGGTTTTTTCTTCAGTCCGCCAATCTCGCGCAACTGGTAAAACACGTCTAGCGCATGCACCAGCAAATCCTGCTTCAACTGCGGAAAGTGCACGGCGACGATCTGGCGCATCGTTTCCACATCAGGAAACTTGATGTAGTGGAAGAAGCAGCGGCGCAGGAAGGCGTCCGGCAGTTCCTTTTCATTGTTGGACGTGATGATGACGAGCGGGCGATGTTTGGCACGCACCATCTCGCGCGTTTCGTAGACGTGGAATTCCATGCGGTCGAGTTCACGTAGCAGATCGTTGGGGAATTCGATATCGGCCTTGTCGATCTCGTCGATCAGCAGCACGACTTGTTCTTCCGCCGTAAAGGCTTGCCACAGTACACCCTTGATAATGTAGTTCTCGATGTTCTTGACGCGTTCATCGCCGAGTTGCGAATCGCGTAAGCGCGAAACCGCATCGTATTCGTAAAGACCTTGCTGGGCTTTCGTGGTCGATTTGATATGCCATTGCAGCAAGGGCATGCCCAGCGCTTCCGCAACTTCTTCGGCCAGCATGGTCTTGCCGGTGCCGGGCTCACCCTTGATCAGCAAAGGCCGCTGCAGGGTCAGCGCGGCGTTGACAGCCAGTTTCAGGTCGTCCGTCGTCACATAATTGCGGGAACCTTCGAAGCGTGTATCGTGTCGCATGGCAGTTGTCAGAAAAAAAAGATCAAGGAAGAGAAGACGAAGTATATGCGAGAGCGGGGATGACTTTTTGCAAACGGCAAACCGGCATCCTGTTGCCGCGCTTCCCATCAGCGCCTGATTGCAATCAATAGAATGAAAATATCGTTTTTACGAATCTGCGCCGTCTGGCGCAGGTTTCGCCGTGGTGCGCTGCGCCGTCAGGCCGATCATGCGCAGTACGTGCCGCAGATCGAGTCGTTGGTGCGCCGCGCCGATCCTGCCGCTTCCTGGCATGCGCGCGCCAATTGGATGATCGATCTGGCCGACTGGCTGCGCCATGAACCCAAGGTATCTCTGCTGGGCCGTGATGAATGGCGGCGACTCAAGCACTATCGCCTGCGTTTTTTGCTGGATTGGCTGGATGCGCATCGCGATGCGCGGCAGGCCGTGCAAGCGACCTTGCGCAAGACACTGCGTGAAGCGACCGGGCATGAGCTGTTCTCGTCCACCGGCATGCCGCGCGAATCGGCATTCTTTTCCGAACTCTCCGAGCGCTTGCTCAAGTTGTTTCTGCCCAAGCCGCTGGGGCAGCATGATCTATCCACGCTGTTCACGCTGATGTTTCCCGACGTGTCGGATGCCGAATGGCTGCTGGAACTCGATGACCGCACCATGGCGCGCTTGTGGAAACTCTGCGGGGACGAAGGCATCGCGCATGGCTATCGCCAGCAGATCGATGAAGCGATGCTGTATCTGGTGCAGATGGTGGTGGCGGTGGGCATCAGTCCGGCGTTCCGTCAGCGGCTGGAACCGCGCATGCAATTGCTGGCAACGCCGTTCATGTCATTGCGGCGCGAACTCGAGCATTACCTGATCACCAATACGCGCGATCAGGCCGCCTTGCGCAGCGTGCGCATGTTGCTGGCGGTATGCCAGGCGCAGACCGACCGCATCTACGCGCATCTGGACGAATTCGGCATGTCGGTCGGATTGGTGTATCACCTCGAACGCATGCGCGCGCAACTGCATCGCATCGGCCGGCTGCTGGAACTGCGCAATGCGCCGTATTCGGAATCGGGCTCGGGACAGATACAGGCCGTACTGGTCGATCTGATCACGGCGCACCATCATCGTTCATCGGTGCGCGATCTGATTCGTCGCAGTTTTTCGCTGCTGGCGCGCAAAATCGTCGAACGCACGGCGTATCACGGCGAACTCTACATCGCCAACGATCGCCGCGAATACGGCCGCATGCTGAAGGCGGCGATGCTGGGCGGTCTGGTGCTGGCCTTCACGGGCTTGCTCAAGTTCGGCATCGATCGCGCGCGCTTTGCCGAATTCTTCGAAGGCTTTTTCCTATCGCTGAATTTTGCGGTCGGCTTTTTGCTGGTTTCCGCCATTGGCGGCGTGCTGGCGGCACGGCAGCCCGTCATCACGGCATCGGCGATGGCGGCCAAGATGGGGGCGCTGGATACGATAGAAGGGTTGCGTTCCTTGCTGACACAGATTGCGGCCTTGCTGCGTTCGCAGGCGGCTGCCGTGTTTGGCAATGTATTCACCGTGACGCTGATGATCGTTGGCATGGGCGCTGCCATGCTGTTGATGATGGAGCGACCGTTGATCAACCCCGGTTCTGCACACGCTGCCTTGCATTCATTGTCGGTGGTGGGTCTGACGCCTTTGTTTGCTGCGTTTACCGGACTGCTGCTGTGGCTTGCCAGTTTGTTTTCTGGTTATGCCGACAACTGGTTTGCCTTGCGGCGCCTGAAGGTATCGTTGGCGAATCATCGACGTCTCGTGCATGCGATGGGCGCGGCGCGTGCCGAGCGCTTTGCCGCATGGCTGGAACGCAATGTCGCCAGTATTGTCGGGAATCTGTCGCTCGCCATCTTGCTAGGCATGGTCCCAGCTATCGCCCATTTCTTCGGTTTGCCGGTCGAGATTCGGCATGTGGCCTTGTCTGCAGCTACGCTGGCGGTGGCGACGATCAGCCTGGGATGGCCGGTATTGTTGACCACAGAGTTCTGGCTCGCGTTTGGCGGTCTGGTGGCGATCGGGTTGCTGAATGTTGGCGTGGCCTTTACGTGCGCGCTGATGCTGGCTTTGCGTGCGCGGGACGTGTCGCGTCGGGTGCGGCGCGTTGTGTATCGTTCGGTTCTGCGGCGTATCACGCTGTCACCATTGACTTTTTTCCTGCCCATCGGTCTGCATCGCCGTACCATCGCTGAAGTGAAAGCCGGCGATTCGCAGGATGTTGCCAGCGATAGCGATGCGGACGAACCGCCATCTCGTGGCTAAACAGGTTGCCTTGATTGCAACAATGCCTTTTACGGAAGGTTGGACGGATATTTTTCTTGATGTAGAATCAACTCGCCTTTCCGTGCGACACCGCCTCATCTTCATCCCGTCGCACAACGCTTCATCCTGCAGTCTCGACTAACTTATCCGCAGCTAACATGAAAAAATTATTTGCAGTGCTCGCGTTAGCGAGTCTCGCCAATAGTGCTGTTTCGGCTGAAGTTGTTGGTGATGCCAAGGCAGCGGCAAACAAGGTAGCCATGTGTATCGGATGCCACGGCATTCCAGGCTATAAGGCGACGTTTCCCGAGGTTTATCAGGTGCCGATGATCGGCGGGCAAAACGCGAAGTACATCATCAATGCCCTCAATGCCTACAAGAAGGGCGAGCGTTCGCATCCGACCATGCGCGGTATCGCCGAAAGCATGTCCGATCAGGACATTGCCGATGTGGCTGCGTATTACTCGCAGCAGAAATAAGGGAGCGCAGACATGAAGACGATTCTTTCATTGACGGCATTCTCGCTGGCGGCCCTGCTGCCTTTTTCTGCGCATGCCGACAAACGTATCGAAGCTGGCAAGGCGGCAGTCGCCAAATTCAACTGCGCGCAATGCCACGGTGCTGATTTCAAGACACCGATCGACCCAGCGTACCCCAATCTGGCCGGGCAGCACCGCGATTACCTCAAGCATGCCTTGACGGCGTACAAGCGTGGTGGCGAAGGCACGAACGGGCGTGCCAATGCGATTATGGTGCCGGAAGCGCGCAAGCTGTCGAATCAGGATATCGAGAATATCGCGGCATATCTGTCGAGCTTGCCGGGGACGCTGGTGTTGCGGAAATAGAACCGCAGTTGCACGTCAAAAAGAAATGCCGCTTGTTTCAAGCGGCATTTCTTATTCAGTGCCTGAAATTGCGGGTGCTTTTAAGCAGAGCTTGATATTGCGACGGTTATTTGCATGAAATCGATGACAGTACCGCTTTTGTGTCGTCGTCCGCGAGCAACTTCATTCCGCTTTTATGGAATGCGAGAGTCAGTCCGATCAGCTTCCGCAGCGATTGATGCAGTCAATGTACTCGATACCATCCGGTGGCGTGCCGCTACGCTGCGACTTCCACAACATTTGTCCCAGACACTCCATGATGCGGTGATGCGCTTCATGTTCGGAATCCAGTCGGCGTGACAGATTCTGGAAAGCGGCACGAATGCCCGGCGGTTGGTCGATCGAAATCTGTTCGGCAATCGACAGATGCATTGAAAGATGCAGAAAGGGATTGGTCTGACCGTTTTCCACCGAGTAATCGCGCGCCAGCGCTTCCTCCACATTGGCGAAATCGTTCGCATACTCCGGGTGCTGCACCAGCCAGTCGCGCGCGATTGCCTCCAGCGGCGTGAGGATGGTGTTGTCGTTGCTCTTGCGATAGGTTTCGCAAAAGAAGCGGCGCACGTCGTGTTGCGAAGGTGTAAATAACATGAGTGTCGGAGGCAAAAGCGGCGAAGGGCGATCAGCCGCTATTGTACGTCGGCCATGGCATACCCGCAGCGGCGGTTTCCGTTACCATAGCCGCTTTAACGGCGTGCACGTCGTCCTAACAACAGAATGGAATCGAACATGGTGAATCAGGAAGCCCTCGATACGCTTTTCACGAAAGCGCATACCAACCACGGCTGGCTCGACAAGCCGGTGACCAACGGCCAGTTGCGCGAGATTTACGAATTGATGAAATGGTGTCCGACGGCATTCAACAGCAGCCCGGCACGGATTGCTTTCATCAAGTCGCCACAAGCCAAGGAAAAGCTGGCAGCCTGCGTCTCGCCGGGGAATGTGGAGAAAGTCAAAAGCGCGCCCATCACCGCCATCATCGGCATGGACATGGCCTTCGCGCGCAAGATGCCGCAATTGTATCCGCCGATGGATGTGCAATCCCTGATGGATGCAAATCCGGCGCTGGCCGAGCAAACCGCTTTCCGCAATTCGTCATTGCAAGGCGCGTACTTCATGCTGGCTGCGCGTGCGATCGGGCTGGATGTCGGACCCATGTCCGGCTTCGATGCCGACAAGGTCAATGAGACTTTCTTCGTTGGCACCAAGGTTCAGGCCAACTTCCTGTGCAGCATCGGTTATGGCGATCACGACAAGATCAAACCGCGTCTGCCGCGCCTGACGTTCGATGCGGCGTGTGCGATTGTGTTGTGACGGACTAGACTGAAAAAAAGGGAACCATCTTTGGTTCCCTCGCGCCGCATCTGGCGGCTATGCATATTGCTGGATGCGATCGAATTGATTAGATGAATCAGGCGCGAATCTGCGCGGCTTGGTAAAAGCAGTAGCCTTCGTTGCGCAGGGTTTTGATGGGCAGGGAGACGCCACTGATCTCGTGTACGCGACGGCGTAGACGACTCATTTGTGTATCGATACGACGCAGATCGTAGTCGAGAAATTCTGCACCCAAGGCATGGATGATTTCACGACGGCTGACGTTGTGATGTGCTTGACGCATCAGGCATTGCAGAACGACCAGATCTTGCTGTGAGAGCGGCACGGCCTGGGCCGAAGGTGGTAGCAGGCGGCGTGGCCCCAGTTCGAGTTGCCAGCCAGCGGGCGAAGGTAAGGACAGTTTCAAGCGGCGCGCTAGCGCAGTGAGTGTTGCGATGAGTTCATCGAGATCGCACCCTTTGCCAAGATAATGATCGGCACCGACATTCAGTCCGTTGACACGATCGTTACTGGTGTTGCGTGCGCTAAAGACGATGATGCCAATCGGGTCTTGAGCTTCCCGCAAACGCTGGATCAGTTGCAAGCCGTTTCCATCCGGAAGACCGATATCGATGATCGCCAGGCGGTGTCGTTTGGCATCGAATAATTGGTCGAATTCCTTGAGGTTCGCCACGCAATGCGGGATATAGCCTTGTTCTTCGAGAAAATCACGAAGCTCTTCACGCAGTACGGGTTCGTCTTCGAGAAGAATGACATTAATCATGGCGTGGCAGCGTACGAAGTAAAAGCGGAACAAATTTCGTTGTGGCAAATTATTATAATAGGCACCCTCGGTAAAATGGATTATCTGTGCGCGCAGCGGACTAATCCGCTGCTAATGTGTTGCAAATAGGGAAAAGTGCCACGCGATTTTTTCGGCGTGGCATTTTTTGTTGGCTGAATGTCATTCGGTAAAAGGCCGTTATTTCATGTATTGCCATCACATGCTCCGGTTTGTCTGTCAGTTTTTTACGGTTGTGTTGTTTTGCTTCGTTTTCATGACGGCGCATGCAGAGCCGCTAAAGCTGGATCAAGGCAGCAATCATTTCGATGCCGCGGGCCATCTTTCTCTGTTACGTGACTCTGCTTCGACGCTCAGTGTCGAAGATGCGGCAGATGCTGCGGGCTGGAAGGCCTTAGCCGCCGGCGTCAACGTCGGTTTTACTTCCGATGTGATCTGGCTGAAATTGACGATCACTGCCGATATCCATCCACATGGCGGATGGATATTGCGCTTTAGTAATGCGCTGCTGGACGACGTCAAGGTGTACATCGGGAAGGATGGTGGGCCATGGACGTTGCTGGGCGCGAGTGGCGAAGACGTGACGCGTTCAGCGTGGCCATTTGAGTATCGCAGTGCCGCGTTCCAATTCCCTGAATTTACTGGCACCGAGGTGGTGCTGATGCGCCTGAAAACGAAGAATGCCTTGGCTACCCAGGTTGAGGTTTGGCCGCGTTTGGCGTTCGACAATGCGACACGACGCGAAACCTTGTTCTACGGCTTGTATTTCGGTTTCTATTTACTGCTAATTGCTTTGCATGTTGTGTTTTGGAGCGCGACGCGGGCATCCATGAGCGGGTTGTTTCTTGCTTATATGGGTACCGGTGTATTCAATGAAGCATTCTCTCTTGGTTTGTTGCAGCAAATCACGCATATATCAGTAGGCTGGAGTGATCGATTGCTGGGGTGTGGTATCGCGCTCAGCATCTTTTCGGCTGTATTCGTTGCGTTCCGGCAGCTCGAACTCGCCAGACTTTACCCGCGATTTGTGCGATTCACGATCCTGTCATCCGGTGTGCTGATTGCGCTAAGTTTGTTGCTGGTTTTGCTCGGTTATTACGGTAGCGGGATGCAGATTGCGCAGCCATTGGCTTTGCTGCTCTCGATGGGATTTTTTCTTCTGTCTGGGTATCTATGTTGGCGAGGATGGCGGCCGGCACGTTTCTTTTTGCTGGTTTTCGGTCCTTTTTACGCAAGCATCTTCATCGTTTTTTTACGTAATTTGGGAATGTTGCCGGTCAATTGGTTTACTGAAAATGTGGCGACGTTTTGCGGCATGCTGCATATGCTGCTCCTCAGCCTTTACATCATTGGGCGACACGAGAGGCAGCGACGCGAGAAAGAACGGCGGCAGGCGAATTTTGCGGCGAATCTCGCGCGTCAGCACAGTCTACAGCTTGAGCGCGAGGTGAAGTCGCGTACGGCCGAATTGCGCGAAGAAATTCGTCGGCGCGAATTGCTGGAAGGTGAACTGCGCAGTTCGTTGGAGCTGGAGCGCAAAGTGCGTGACGAGCAGCGCGATTTTGTGGCAATGGTTTCACATGAATTTCGGACGCCACTGGCCATTATTGGTACATCGGCGCAGCAACTGGGCCGTAATCTGTCGGCCTCGGTAGAAAAGAATCTGGCCCGCTGCAACAACATTCGTGAGGCAGCGATGCGATTGTTGGGCTTGGTGGACGAGTATTTGTCCGAGGACAGAATGCGTGAGGTGAGTTCGGTCGTGCGTTCTACCGATTGCGATATTCATGTTCTGTTGTCGGGATTGATACAGGAATTTCCAGCAGATCGTATTGTTTGTGTGTCGGCGAACGTACCCGGTGAGCTTGTCAGTGATGCCTCGCTTTTACGTATCGCCATGCGCAATCTGCTGTCCAACGCGGATCGTTATGCGCCGCAGGACGATGTGATTCGGATCAACGTCAGCGAAGAGGGCGAAAGCTTGTGCCTTGATGTTGTTAATGTCGGTGAATACATCGCACCGGCCGAGCAGGAACGCTTGTTTCAAAAATACTATCGTGGTCAAAATACCCAGCATCGACCTGGTGCAGGGCTGGGGCTGTATCTGGTTCGCCGTATCGCGGAGCAACTGGGCGGTCGCGTGACCTTGACCAGTGCCGGGGGCGACGAAGCAGTGTGCTTTCGTTTTTGCATTCCTCGTGGAACACCAACGTCGGTCATTAGTTGATTGTCAATTTGGCGCAGTCAGACCTTTTCCTATCTTCAATCCTGCTTAGGTTTGCTTAGCTTGGCGATTTGAGTCTTCGCTATATTCATTTGCTTCAATGGTCATCGTGCCATTTCTGCGTGCGGCCACTTTTCGGCCTGTTCAAGCTGGAGCAAATCAATGAATCGTATCTACAACATCGTCTGGAATCGTGCCAAGGGACTGTGGCAAGTTGCGGGAGAAAACGCACGCTCGTGCGGTAAGAGCAAATCCGTCAAGCTGACCGATGGTGCCGGCATACTGCTGATGGGCTCACTGCTGTCAGGTGCAGGCCCAGCGGCTTTTGCGCAGAACATCGTCACGGATGGCCGGACGAATACGACGCTCACGCAAACCGGCAATGTGACCGATGTACGCACCAATACGATTCAGGGTGGCGTCGGTTTCAACTCCTTCTCACGGTTCAGCGTCGCTGGTGGCGATGTTGCCAATCTCTACGTGCCGGATGCGGCTAATGCGCTGGTCAACGTGGTGCGCGATCAGCGCTCCGAGATCAACGGCATTCTCAATAGCTATAAGCAAGGCAAGATCGGTGGTGACGTTTACTTCGTCAACCCGCATGGCATGGTAGTTGGTCAGTCGGGTGTGCTCAATGTCGGTTCGCTGACCATCAGCACACCGACGCAAGCCTTTGCCGAACAACTGATCGGGCAGGGCGGGCAAATCAGCGCGCAAGCCGTGGCACAACTGATGGCCGGTAATATTCCGCTATCTTCTTCGGGTCTTGTCGCCATCCGGGGACAGGTCAATGCCACCAATGCTGTCACTGTGTCGGCCCAGAGTGTCGAAGTCAGCACCAGCGGGCAGATCATCGCCGGCCGGCAAGCTGTGCCGCGCATTGCGCAACTGGTCAATACACAAGGGCTGTCTGGCGGTGTGGCGCTTGCCGAAGGTGATGGCACGATTCGTATCGTGGCGGCCGAGGATGTGACGATTGCCGGACAGGTACGCGCCGATGGTATGAGTGGACAAGCGGCAGGTACGGTCGATATCCGTGCCGGTGTCGATATTCGCCTGGCGGATAGCGCGCAGGTATCGGCTTCCGGTCGGGGCGCGCATTCCGATGGCGGTTCGGTCGTGATCAAGGCTGCACAAACGACGCGTCTCGACAAAGGTGGCGTGGTTGCTGCCAATGCCGGTGCTAGCGGTGATGGCGGTTTCGTCGAGCTGTCTGCCGACAAGTCCGTTACCTGGGGCGGTAGTCTGCAAGCCAATGCGGGTGCTGGTGGCAAGGCCGGTCAGGTGCTGATCGATCCTGAAAATATCGATATTGTTGAAGATCAGCGTTTGGGTGGTGCCAACTACACCTTGCAGGCATCGAACACCATCAACATTGCCGATGGCGTGATGGTCTCGACCCGGAATATTGCCAACTACCAGACGGCTACCCAGCAGCAGCATCGTGATGCCGTATCGATCGGCGATTCGGGCAATATCACGCTGGAAGCGCCGACCATTGTGGTTGGCGAGGATGCCAAGCTCTACGCGCACACCAATACCAGCAGCTATCAGGCTGGCAATATCACGCTTAAGGCTGTTGCGACGGAAGGTGCCTTGATTACGCCCGGCGTGCAAGTCGGCGTTGGCAGCAACAAGACGGAAATCACGCTGAAGCAGGGCGCGGAATTGCGCGGCAAGCAAGTGACGATTACCGCAGAGTCTTCTACTGCGCTGACGCACAGTCTTTCCGAGCAAGGGCTTTACAACAGCTACGATGCCCAAGGCAATCCCATTGCCGAAGTGTTGACCGATGAGCAGATGGAAACCCAGCGCCAATCCTTGCTTGCATCCGGTGCCATTACGGAAGGGCAGGCATCAACTGGCCAAAAAGGTTTCTTCAACGACATGATGGATACCTTGCTCAGTAATGGTTTGCTGGCGGGCGTGCAAGTGCTGGATGCACAAGCCAAGATCAATATCGGTGATCGCGTAACCATCATTGGCAGCAATGACGTGAATATTGCTGCACACGCCAGTACCAATGCCACTGCGGCAGTTACAGGTTTGCACATCGGTGCCGTGGTGTCGGTGACGAATACGGATGCGCAACTGAACGTTGGTCAGAATGCACACATCGAGTCGCTCAATGGGGATGTCAAACTCAAGAGCCAGTCCGATAGCATCGTGCAAACCGAAGTTGAAGCGATGCAGGTTTCTTCCAAGATGCCGGTGACGCTGACAGCCAACATTTCCTACACGCAAGGCAATGCCAACACAACCGTCGGTTCCGGTTCGCTGATCAAGGCAGCGCAGGACGGCAGCATCACGGCAGAGCAGAACAAGACCTTCGCAGTTGCTGCCACGGCCGGTGATAGCGATGGTTCCATCGGCGTCGCCGTTCTGGTGGCAATTTCGGATCTGAATGCCAATACCGATTTCAACGGCACGTTACAGTCTGGTCGTGATGCGAACCTAGGGGCAGCAGTCAATACGCTTCAGAACCAGCATGAAGCCTCGGTTCTATTGGGCGATAACCTTGGTTCGCGTGTGGCGAAGTTCAAGGATGATGCGACTGACAAACTGATGGAGGGTGTCAAATCCTTGCTGGGTAAAACCACCAAGAAAGGGGAGGAGAGCGGCGGTGACGAGCAAAGCAGCGGCTTCCTCAAGAAAATCGGTTTGGCTGGCGCGGTCGCCTATATCGATCATGATAATCAGGCTGGCTTGAATGTTGGCAGCCAGGCCAAGGTCAAGGCGGGACGCGATGCGAACCTCGAGGTGCAGGTTACCGATGCACTCAATTCGACAGTCTCGACAGAGGTGTCGGATAAGAAGACGACTGACAAGCCCTTCAGCTTCAATACCGAAAATACCGAAAAGAAAAATGGCGCTTCGGTTGCCATCCTGATCAGTTCGCAAAATAACAGTGCCGTGCTGACAGTTCGCCCGGGTGCCGAACTCGATGCGGCACGTAACCTGACGATGTTTGCCAAGGCCAGCTTGCCATGGCTGGATCAAAGCCGCTTGTCCAACCTGATCAAATCGTTCAGCAGCGATAACCTCGACGATTTCATCGAGACGGTGACATCCGGCGATCAGATTTTCAGTACCTGGGTGGATGCAGCCACGGCGGTTTCAGGTGACGGTGCGAAGGATGATGGCACGACCCTGAGCGGCATGGTCGATATCAACAACATGGGCTTGAGTGCCAAGATCGATGTTGCCGATGGCGTCAAGATCAATCAGGACACGACGTATCGCGGTCAAAAGCAGACCGTCAATATCAATGCCCTGACCGAAGCGCAAATGGTCAACGTGGCGGCTGATCCTGGCGTGTTTAACAGCAGCGGCGGCAAGAATGGCATGGGTGCCGGCGTGATCGTCGGCACGTATAAAAACACGGCCGAAGCCACGGTTGGCGCCGTCAATCTTTACGCCAACGAATTGAATGTCAGCGCCGTCACTGACGTGGATATGGTCAACTATGCAGTGGCTGGTTCCAAGGGTGGCACCAATGCCCTGAGCGGTTCGGTTGCTGTTTCGATGTTGCAGAATGTCACGCGTGCCGGTATCGATGATGGTGCCAATCTTGTGCTGAGCAACAGTAATGGCGGCAGTGGCAATCTGTCGATCTCGGCGCGCGATGAAACCGATAGCCTGACCATCACGGGCGGCGTCGTCAAATCGTCCACGCGTGCTGCGGGTGCGGCTGCCGGTGTGCATGATTTCGATCGTGAAACCGAAGCCTGGCTCGGTAATCGCGATACTAATCTGGCGGCGGGCAATGCCGTTATCGCTGGCGACCTGAATGTGGGCGCAGGCAGCGGTGGCCTGATCGGCAACTACGCACTGTCTGTTGCCATGACCGCTCCGCCGACACCTGAAGAGCAAGCCTCTTCGCAATCGCGTGAAGGGACAGGGGCGTTTGGCATCAACGTCTCGGGCTCCGCTGCAGTCAACCTTATCAAGAATCGTGTCAGTGCACGAGTTACGGATGATCTCGCGCTGCAGGCAGTGAATGTCAATGTGGATGCACGTGACGATACGGGATTGCATGCCATTGCTGGCGGTGCTGCCGTTTCATCCAACACCGGCAGCGGTGTCGGGTTGGCAGGTGCCTACACGCAAAATACCGTTGATGCGCGCGTTGAAGCCGAGCTGGCGGCGACCGGTACGGTTGCTGCACAGCGCATCGATATCGTTGCCGATAATGAGGCCGATATCCTGTCGATTTCGGCCGGTGTTTCGGCCAGCGCATCGACCGGTAGCTATCAAGTGGCTGGTTCGGTCAGCGTCAACGCGATTGATAGCGTGACGCGTGCGCGCCTAGCAGATGGTGCAATCAGCGCCGATCAGGCGGTGAATGTCAGTGCCAGCGACGATTCAAGCATCGTCGCTGTTGGTGGTGCGGTGACCAAAGGTGGCAAGGCAGGCATCGGTGCCGGTCTCTCGATCAATCACATCACGGGTAGCACGGAAGCTGTTGCGGAAAACCTCAGCAGTCTGCATACCAATGGCGGACTCTCGCTGAATGCCAAGAGCGAGGGCGAACTAGTTTCTGCTGCAGCGGCGATGGGCTATTCCAACAAGTATGCGTTTGACGGCGCGGTTGCCATCAATGAAGTCGAGCATACGACGCGTGCTGCCATCGTGGATAGCAGCAATATCGATGTCACCGGCGATGTGCAGGTCAAGGCCGAGAATGACAGCACGATTCAAACGATTTCAGGCGCGGTGGCGGCTGGTTCTTCTGCAATGGGTGCCAGCTTTGGCTACAACACGATTGCGGACAAGGTAAGCGCCGAGGTTTTGTATAGCCAGGCACGTGCAGCCAATGTGCGTATTGATGCCGATCAGAATGCACATATCGATGCGTTGGTGGCCGGTGGAGCAGCAGGTACGCAAGGTTCGGCTGTAGCAGGGTCGGTTGCCATCAATATCATCGATAACGAGACGAGTGCGCGTAGCGTCGGTGCGCAGCTGACGGCAACGAGCGGTGCGATCAATATCGATGCAGATGATACTTCGCGTATTCGCAGTTTGACTGGCGCACTTGCATATGGTGGGCAAGGAGCTGGTATCGGTATTGCCGGTTCGTACAACGATATCGGCGGTCAAATCTACGCGGGTGCGCAAGGTGGCAGCTTGAGCGCCGCAAACGGATCCATCAATGTAACGGCGGAACGAGATCAGGAACTGCAAACGCTGGCAGCAGGTGCTGGTGGTGGTGGCAAGGTTGGTGTCGCGGGTTCGGTTGCTGTCAATACAGTGACTGGTTCCACGCTGGCCGAAATGACAAGCGGTGTGGTTGCCGATGCCAAGAACAATATTCTGGTTGATGCAACATCCGACAGCAGTATCCAGACCATCGCAGGTGCCTTAGGTGTGGGATTGGGTAGCGTTGGTCTGGCAGGTTCGGTCGCTGTCAATCAACTGGATGGCACGACGGTTGCGCAAGTAACCGGTAGTAATACATTCCTGACGGCACGTGGACAGGGATCAGCCTTGGCAGGTAGCGGTGTGCGTGGCGTCGCGGTTACTGCTGAAAGCACCGATACGATCAAGACATTCGCTGTGAGCGTTGGTGCAGGTTCTTCGGTTGGTGTGGCAGGCGCCGTAACGGTCAACATGATGGGCGGTGCAACGCGTGCTGAAATTGATGGTGCCAAACTCAATAACTCTGTCAACAGCGTAGCAGCGGGAGCCGCTGCCGAGCAGGGTGTTTTGGTAAAAGCCAAACACGATGCGAGTCTGACTAGTGGTAATGGTGCTGGTGCTGGTGGCGGTACGGCAGGCGTCGGCGTATCGGTGGGTACGAATATCATCAGCCATGACACGAGTGCGCGCGTGCGTAATGCTGCAAATGTTGCTGCTGCTGGCAATGTCGCCATGCAGGCAGATGGTCATAACGATATCGATGTGGTCGTTGTGGGAGCAGCCATTGGTGGCACTGCTGGCGTAAATGGCTCGGTCGCCGTAACGACGCTGGAAGGTAGCGTGATTGCTGGCGTGGATGGCAGCGCACTGACCGGGGCAGCTATCGATGTCAATGCCAAGGCCGATAACGATCTCGATATCATCGCCGGCGGTGTAGCTGGTGGTGGTACGGCTGGCGTCGGCGCAACGGTAATCGTCACAACACTGAACCAGCAAACGAATGCTTACACGCAGGGTGCCAGCGTATTGAATGCCACGGGTCAGACGCGTATTCAAGCGGCAGCATCGCAGGATGTGAACGTTGTCGGTATGACTGGCGCGGGTGGCGGTACGGCAGGTGTGGCCGGTACCGTCAACGTATTGGTGGCTAGCGGACAAACGAAGGCAGCAATCGGTGCCGGAAGTAAAGTGAATGATCAGGCAACCGGTGCGACGCAGGATGTTCTGGTAGACGCTGACGACAAAATCGATACGCGTAGTACCTTGGGCACCCTGGGTGTCGGTGGCACAGCAGGTGTCGGTGCAGGTGCCGATATTCAGGTGATTCGTAGCGGTGCTATTGCGGAAGTGGGACAGAATGCCAACGTCAAGGCTGGCCGTGATATTAAGGTAACGGCAGATAACCAGCGCGACATTAATTCGCTGTCGGTTGCAGCCGCAGGCGGCGGTTTCGTCGGTGCGGGTGCCGGTATTTCCGTAGTCAGCGTGGCATCGGGTGCATCGTCGGATGCATCGTCCAGTCTGGATAGCAGTCTGTCGAATGCGCAGTCGGTGGGACGCAACTCGGGTCTCAATGGCCAACTGGGTAACGATTATTCGGGTTCGCAAGGTCTGCAATCGTCTATTAACAGCAAGCAGCAACAGGTTAGCCCGAATACGGCTTTCAATACTGCGCCAGATCAGACCAGTTATTCGGCGGCTGCAAAGGTTGGTGCGGGGGCCGTACTGACGGCCGGCAGGGATATTTTGGTCGGTGCGGCAAATCGCACCGATATCAGCAGTAAAGGCGTAGGTGTAGCGGCTGGCTTGGCTGGTGCCGGCGGTGGTGTGGCGATTGTCAATGCGGGTGATCGCACCTTGGCCGAGCTGGCCGGTACGATCAACGCGGGACGCAATGTAACGCTGTCTGCCAAAGATGGGCAGAGCGGCGAAACGCAGGTGACTGCCGGAGCTGGTGGTGGTGGATTGCTGGGATTGGGCGCAGCAGTTGCCGTGGCTGAAAAATCCAGCACGGCGGTGGCACATATCAGCGATGGCACGCAGATTACAGCTGGGCAGGATCTTTCCGTAAATGCCGATCTTCAGCATGCCTTGTCCGCAGAAACGATTGGCGTCAGCGTGGGCGGTGTGGCAGTCGGCGCTTCCGTCGCCACCGCAAAAACGCAAGGCCAGTCATCGGCTGAACTAGGTCAGAACGTCATCGTTCAGGCAAACAATATCCAGATCAATTCGCATGCCGCTTCGCGTAATGACGTGGAAGCCATCGGCGTGAGTGGCGGTATCGTGGCCGGCAATGCCGTGGTTGCGACAGCAAGTGATCGCACCGCAGCGCGTAGCTGGGTTGGTGCCGGTAGCCGCTTGACGGCCACGGGTGATATTGGTCTGCAAGCCAGCACAGATCCAATGGCACGCGCGTTTTCCTTCGGTGCCGCAATTGGCGCAGGAGCAGTGGGCGCCAGTGTAGCGGTCGCTTCGGTCGATACGCAGGTGACGGCTGGTGCAGATGGCGCGACGTTGACAGCGGGCGATGATTTGACCGTGTCGGCAGAAGCACGTCGTTCCGCTCAAGAAAGTGCCGAAGCGCGTGCAGTCGGTGCTAGCGGTGGTGTGCTGGCAGGCTTGAATGCCACGGTTGCCAATGCCACCGTACGTAGCGATGTATTGACTCAACTTGGTCAGGGCAGCGTATTGGTCGTCGGCGATGAGGCCACGATCAAGGCCAGCGATGCCACCAGCGTCAAGACCGACGCA
This sequence comes from uncultured Oxalicibacterium sp., assembly GCF_913776015.1. Classification (GTDB taxonomy): domain Bacteria; phylum Pseudomonadota; class Gammaproteobacteria; order Burkholderiales; family Burkholderiaceae_D; genus Oxalicibacterium. Next base: position 21,167 of record NZ_CAJYMD010000016.1, read on the forward strand.
ACCGGTATCGCGGTTGGTGGCTTGCTGGCAGTCGGTGCCAACATTGGCAACGCCAGCATTGATGCCAATCAGCGTGTGCGTTTCGGCTCTTCTGGTGTGGTGGCCGGCACACTGACGCTTTCGGCGACGGGTAACAACAAGGTGACTGGCGATGCCGTTGCCGGTAGCGGTGGTGTGATTGCCGGTAGTGCTTCTACATTGAGCCTGAATGCCGATAGCACGACCACGGTCGATATGCTGTCGAGCACCGATATTATGACCGGCCGCAGCGACGTGGTATCCGAACATCGCTTTGATTATGCGGGTGACAGCAGCTCCCTGCAGGCGTCGATGGTAGGCGCATCGGGTACTTTCATTAACGTCGATCTGGCTAGCGATACACGTGTCAACGTCGGTGCTGGTGCCAAATTGAAAGCGGAAGACGGCATCGACATCGAAGCGCATAGTGATACACGTGGCGGTGCAACGGCCTATTCCGGTTCTGGCGGTGTCTTCAGCGGCAGTGCTGTTCTGGTCGATAACGTATTGCGCGACGCAAGCCGCATCATCATTGGCGACGGCGCGCTGATCGGTACGTTTGGCAGCCCACTCAATATAGACAAGGGCCACGTACGCATGACGGCGCACAACACCATGCGCGTCAGCGACACAGGCCGTCTGTCTGCCGGTGGCGCGATTGCCGCGCCGTATGCCGGTACGGAGATGGATGTGGATGTTACGAATGAAGTACTGGTTGGTAACAACGTGGCATTGCGCAGCAGTGGCTTATTGCAGGTAGGTGCTTACAGCGATACACGTGCGGCGACCAATGCGCGTGTCGATGTCTATGGTCTGGTCGGTGCCGGTGGTGGCGAATCGAAGATTGATTTGGTTGCGAATCAACTGGTTCGTCTGGGCAATAACGTCGATGTGCTGGGTTACGGAAGCGTTGGCCTGCGTGCTGGTCAGAGTGCTGATGGCAGCCTGGCGAATGATATTCGTGCTGTGGGTAGCACGGTTGTCGTCAATAACACCTTGATTCCGGTAACGGCGGTTCTTGATGCAGATGCAACCGTTAACACGACCAACAATCTCATTTTGGGTAGCGGCGACCGTGTTCGTTCGGTACGTAATGTAGATCTGGTGGCCGATAACGGCAATGTGACGGCAGATGGCAATGGCGTGGGCAAGAATCCTTACCTGTCCTTGTTCTCGTCCGAGCAAACCATGCGTTCGAATCGTGTGAATCGTCAGGCTACCGTCAAGTTAGCCAACTCGCAGATTGTTGCGGGTGCAGGTAACCGTCAGGAAGTGTATTGGGATGGTACGACGCTGCGTACGGTGTCCTCATTGGATGACTTACAAGTGAAATTCGTACCTGTCGGTCAGACGGCGACCTATTACCAGCCGCTTGCTGATCTTGATCTGCAATTGGCGGCAAAGAGGGCGCAACTTGAGCCCCTTGTTCCGGGTTCCTCAGCATACAACACGCTTAATACGGAGATTCTTGCTCTTCAGAATCAGCGAGACAGTACAGCGCTCACCTTGGGCGTGGCTCCCAACGGCAAGGCGATCGTCGATACGCTGGAAGTCAAGGATCTCATTGCCGGCTCCGGTGACATTCGTGTCGGTGCTGATCATATTCAGCAATCGGGCGCTAATCTGACGGCCTATGGTGCGCCGACTGTCATTATTCACAACAGCTCGGATGACTATCTGGTCACGAACGGTATTCTCGTATCCGCTGCGGGTAGCGGCAGTATTACGTCGATCGGTGCGGCGAAGGTGGCAAGCAGCGGCGCGACGTTGACGGAAGTGAAGCGTTCGCAGTCAGACTACTATGATGCGACGCAGCGGCCAAGCGTACCTTCGATCGTGATCGAAAATACCTACGACACTAATCTGCCGGGTAATACAGGCATTGCGCCAAATCTTTTGCTGCTCGGCGATATTGAAAATCTCAAAGGCAATACGGCGATCAGCAATCTTTCGGGCAATGTTTCGCAGTTTGGCACGATTGAAAGCTACCAGTTGAGTATGAACGTACCGAATGGTGATCTGTACGTGAGCTTGCCGGGGCGCAGCTGGAATCTGGCCTCGGTGCAGGCAGAATGGGCTGCGCTGATTGCTAGCCTTGATCCGACCAATGCGAGCGGCCGCAATACGCCTGATTCCATTGCTGAATTTGCGGCGAACGTGTATTACAACCGCGATTTCACGTTCACAACGAAAGAGGATTTCACTGATTACCTGATCCGTAACTACGGTGTAGGCAACGGTAAGGATCAGCAAGTCATTCTCAAGGGTTTGGAGCGCGGTTATTGGGAAAGCACGTCCGATAACACATCGAATCGAATTTGGAACAAGGGCACCATCTATCAGTACAGCGGTAACCAATCGGCTAGTGACCATAACTGGTTGACCAATAACACGGGCGTATGGGACTGGACCTACACCATGATCAAGGCGCTGAAGACGCAAAATAGCGCGACCTTGAGCCAGTCGGATACATCCGGCTCTTCACAGAGTGCCTTGCGTGTCGGCGGTGCATTGGCGATCAATGCCAAGAACATCAATATCAATGCCGGTATTGAAGTGGGTGCTCGTACCGACTGGTCGCTCAATCTGGGGGGCGCAGCTGCAACCGAGATTGCCAGCATTGCCAATGGCAATGGCTTGGTGCGCTTGAATAATGTGACGGCCATCGCGGATGGCAATGGTCTGGATGATGTACCAGTCGTCTACTGGGACTCTAACAATCAACGTATTCAGGTGCAGCGCATCAATGCTTCTGGCGGTGGTTCTGTTTCCTTGACCGGCAACATTATCAATACCAATACGCTGGGCAATATCGTCGTTAATTCTGGTTATGGCGATGTGCAGATCAATAACACCACCGGCCGCGACATGATGCTGACGGATATCGATCTGGGCAAAGGCGGCCAAAGCGTGGTGCGCATTACCGATACGTTAAAGACGTGGGGCGATGGTCGTGCGCAAACCTGGTGGTATGTAAATCAAGCGGGGCAGGATAGTGTTTCGGTTTATAACAACGCGAATGGTGCAACGGCTCTGGACAGCGCAAGCCTGTCAGGTACGAGCGGACGTGATTTCGTATACAACCCGCAAGCAGGCGCGCGTTACGAGTGGACGCAAAATTATCACATTACACGCGCGTATAAGGGCTCTACGGCTGTTGACGGTGAATATGGCGATATTCCAGAGAATCTTGGTAATTGGGTGAGCCAGATTGCCACCTCTGATCAAAAGGCTTACACCACGAGTGCTGGCGATGTGGTCGTACGTGCCGTGACGGGTAACGACAAGGCATTCATGCAGTGGGCAAATGCGGATATCCAGCACACTACAGTGAATGTGACCTCCAATGGTGGTGGATGGGGCGGCTACTACGCAGGTACCACCTTTGACCTTGCGACCGACATCAAGATGACGGTCACCAATAGCGTCAAAGCCGATCAAGCCATTCCGATCCGCTTCGTCGGCAACACGCAATCCAAATTGCAGGTGGATGCCAATTCCAACGTCCTCGTCGGTGGTGTATTGCGTAACGACGTGGGCACCACGCGCTTCGATATCACTGGCGCATTACTGAATGCGGGCGGTTCGGTGCAGGCAATGGATTTGCAATTGAATGCCTTGGGTGGCATCGGTCGTGCCGATAGTGCATTGAATATCATCGATACGCGTCTTGCCGGTGCGGCCGTCAGTGCAAGTAGTCAGGGCAACATTTATCTGAATACGGATGGCAACCTGTATGCCAAGTCCATTCAGACCACTGGCGATGTCACGGTGAACGCCGTAGGCGGTATCTATCAGCATGCGGATGCGACGGGTGCGTCCATTTCGGGCGATGTGCTGAATCTGCATTCGGGTTCGGGTAGTTCCATCGGATCGAGCACACAGGCACTGGTGACGCAAAGCAACGAGATCAATGCCTCGGCACCGGGTTCCGTCACGCTGACGCAAGCGACGGGTCACATGAACGTTGGGCTGATCGAATCGCGGGCGGGTGATGTCGTGCTGAACACGCCGACTGGTCAGATTCTGGGCGCAGCACCTAAAGGTGCCGATCACGATGCGCAGCAGCAGGAAAAGATCGCACTTTGGGAAAGCATGGGCTTGACTGACAGCACGCATGCAGCGAGCACCGTCAATGGTTATGAGAATCGTGTTGAGCGTTACTACGGCGATTACTGGAATATTCGTCAGGTAGCCAATAACCCGGACGGTAACTTCAGCCTGACGACGGCTGGCCTGTCCCTGTTCCGTGCGCAGATTTCTGCCGTGCTGGGCCATGCAGCAACCGATGCTGAAATCAATACCGTCATCAGTGCGCGCTATCAGGAAGCCAAGGCATTCCTGAACGGTACGCCGGGCCTGAGTTCGACCTTGCTGACGCAACGTGCCGATAATTTCCAGTACACGCTGGATACGGGTTCTACCTTGTATGCAGAGATGACGCATGGTGCTGTCTGGAGCAAGGCCATGCTCGGTACCTCGATCAATGCGGGTGCTGAAGCTGGTACGCGTCCGTCCACCGGTGCCTTGCCGAACGTGTCGGCAACCAATGGCACGATCCGCCTGAACAACGATCCGACCCAGCCGTTGCCTGCTTCGGCAACACTGGTGTTCACCATCAAGCGCACCAATGGCTACGATCCCGTAGTGACGCAGTTGTCGGCATCGGATGACAAAACCTACGCGTCCAACGATTTGCTGGCGTTCCTGTCAGCCGCAAAGCCGGGCACGATGGTGGCCGAGCAGGTCGATGGCGATACGATGAAAGTCACGCTCAAGCCGCGTAACGATCTAGTGGTGGAAGCACGCGATCCGGTGGTCATCGATGCAGTGGGCGATTATCACGTCAGTACCTCGCAAGACGTGATTCTCAAAGACATCACGGTGGGCGGCACCTTGTACGTCTACGCAGGGCGCGACGTGGTCAATCAGACCGCTACCGGTATTGCCGGCGCACGTACGGGTGGACTGTATATCGATGCCGGCCGCAATATCGGTGCGCCGGATAATCCGATTCAGGTCACCAACAACGGCAACAATCCGGTCACCATCTATCGTCTGGTTGCGCCGGGTACCGCTGATGTGGTCGTGCTGGAAGGTGATGTGGTGCTTGGCAAGCTCGAAGTTGCCGGCACGACGAACGTGACGGCCAATCGCGGCAATTTCTCGTCTCTGGGTGATCACACCTTGCTCAATGGTGGCTTGGTCAACCTGCGTGCCGTGGACGCGAATGGCAATACTTCGGGTTACATCGGTACGCTGGCCGATCCGTTCGACGTCGTCCAGCAAAGCGGTTCGCTGGGCCTGTTTGGCCTTGGTGCGACGGTAACGGCCAAGGAAGGCGATCTGACGATGGCCAACAGTACGCTCGATGGTGCAACGCGTCTGAAATCCGATGTGGGCGCGATTCGCATGGCCGATGCCAATGCAGTCATTCGTACGACCGACGAAACCGATGGAGAGGTCGATCTGGTCGCGGCAACCGGCATCGGTGAAAACGGTGTGGCCATGCGCCTGGATACCGGCCGTTTCAATGCCGAAACGCCGGAAGGCGACGTGCATCTGCATCTGCACCGCGAAGCCAAGGCCGAGCGTGTACATGCGTTGGATGGTTCGGCGTATATCGTCGGCGATGGCGACGGCAATCTGGCGAGCATCGATCTGGATCTGAACGATGTACGTGTGGCGCGTGATCTGGGCCTGCAAGCCGAAACAATCCGTGCCAACGTCACGCAGACCAAGCAGACTACGCCGTTGCGCGTGTGGGCCACGGGTGTGAATGGTCTGGCTGCCGACCAGATCACGATGAAAGTAGCCGGTGCACCCTACGTTCGCTTTGAAGATCTGGCATCGCGCCAGGCCGATCTGCGTACGAATGCCAACCGTGTGAATGTGGCGAAAGGCTATATCGCAGAAGAAATGAATCTGACGACGGCCTTCCTGACGGCACTCATGGATAACACCACGCCGAAACTGCGTTACACGCACGATCTGCAGTACTACATCCCGCCCGGCAAGTTTGCGATGGACCTGACGTACATGGGCGCAGACAGCTCGCACGCGCCGATGTGGTTCGATGCACGTCGCGGTGTTTATACGCGCAGTTTCGTCACGAGCGGCAATGCTGCCTTCGATCTGGCACGTTCGCAATTCAACCGCGATTTCAAGGCGGAGCCGGGCCGTAGCGATGGCACGCCACTCGCGCTCTCGACCATGCAATGGAAGAGCGTATTGCCGGAATTTAAATCCAATCTGACGAGTGGCAATGTCTCGGTCAACCTCGATAAGGAAAGCAGTGCCCATGCCGATTAAAGGTAATCTCAATACACGCAAAGGGCCGCATGGCCGCTTGTCTGCCATCGTGACGGCGATCGGTTTGCTGGCCGGATCGGCAAGTCTTGCGCAGACCGCGCCAGTTGCGCCGCAACCGGAAACCATCAGTTCGGAATTGCTGCGCCAGCAGCAGCGCGAAACCGAACGTCTGGAGATGCAACGCCAGTTGGAGCAGCGACGCGAGAGCGTGCTGGAAGCGCCCGCACCCAGCCGCCAGACCTTGCCTCAAGATGTGAGTGTTCGTTTTGAACTGCAATCGGTGACGTTTTCCTCATCCGAGATTCTCGATCAGACAACGCTCGATGCCATCGTGACACCGTATCTGAAACAGACGATCGGCTTTGCGGAGTTGCAAAAGATCGTTGCTGACATCAATCGTCTCTACGACGAAAAAGGCTTCATGACGGCACGCGCGGTTTTGCCGCCACAGCGTATCGAGCAAGGCCATGTGCGTGTTGAACTGGTGGAAGGCAAAATCGGGCAGGTACATGTAGAAGGCAATAGCTACATGAATACGGATTTCATCCTGTCGCGTTTGCCGCTTGAACAAGGCGTGCTGTTGCAGCCGCGTGAACTCGAATCCGAACTTTCACGCTTCAATCGCGGTAGTGCTGCCAAGGTCAGTGCCTCGCTGCAACCGGGCAAAGAATACGGGCAGACGGATGTGTACGTTGCTGTCACCGAACCACAGCGCACCAGTCTCGATCTGTTCATCAACAATCACGGTTACGAATCCACCGGCGAGGCGCAGGGCGGGATCATGTTCCGCCATTACGGCTTGTTGGGTCGTGACGATTTGCTGTCGATTTTCGGTGCAGGTTCACGTGGCGCGAGCGTGGGTTCGCTCTCGTATGATTTTCCGATAAACAGTTTGGGCGGCCGTCTTGGTGCGCGTGTCGGTGCCAGTAGCGCAAAAGTCATCAACGGGCCATTCCGTGCACTGAACTCGGTCAGCGATTCGGAAAACGCCGAGGTCTTCCTCAGCCATCCACTCTGGAGCAACAACGACTGGTGGTTGAGCGGCAATCTGAGTTACGGTCAGCAACGCTCGAAAAACTATATCGCCACGGTTTTCCTCAACGAAAATCGCGTCGAGACGACGCAGGCCGATCTCAGCGCCTTGTATCTTGCCGAGAATCGTTCCTTGCGTGTTGGTGCCGGCTACCGCCGTGCCGCAAGTCAGGTCAGTGGTACGACACGTCGCCAGAATTTTGATTTGTGGACGGGGTACTGGCAGTTCTATCAAGGCCTGAACACGGACTGGTTCCTCACGTCTTCCGGCGCGTGGCAGTACTCGCATGAGCAAGGTTTGCCTTCTAGCCAGGTATTCCAGATCGGTGGTGCCGCCACGGTACGTGGTTATCGCCAGGGCGAACTGGCGGGCGATGGCGGTTTGTACGGCAACTTGCAACTGAACTATCGTGCCAACGACAAGACCACGCTGTTTGGCTTCTACGATTACGGCCAGGTGGATACCTCTTTCATCCAGCCAGATCGTCTGGATAGTGTCGGTGGCGGGATGAACTTCCAGCTTGATCCACGCATCAATTTCGAGATTCATGTCGGACATCCCTTGAACAAGGTACGTTCTGATCTGGATTCGGTCTATATCAATATGCAATTGGTGTTCAAGCTGCTTTGAGTATCTCCTTGTGTTGAAAAAGCCCCCGATTCTTCGGGGGCTTTTTACTTTTTGCTTACTTTGTGGTGCGTCAGTATCCTCCGTATCGGATGGATTACCAGCGATAGGTCAGTGTCGCCACTGCCGAGCGTGGCGTGCCGTAGAAGCAGGCATAAGAGCACATGACGTAATGCCGATCGAACAGATTGGTGAGGTTCAGCGCCAGTAGCCATTGCGGGGAGAAGCGATAGCTCATGACCGCATCGGCTACCGTATAGCTGGGTATATCGATGGTGTTGTCATAGTTTTTGGAACTGCCAAAGTAGCGAACGCCGCCGCCCAGGCTAATTGCATTGTTCATCTTGTAGTCAGCCCACAGCGCAGCCATTTGTTTCGGTACGCCGCCGAAGCGGTTGCCTTCCGTGCCGGTATTGCTCTTCGTGACCGCATTGTCGATATAGGCGTACGAGGCAAGGAGGTTCAAGCCATTATCGAATTGGGCATGTGCTTCCAGTTCCAGGCCGCGTGAACGCACTTCGCCTTCCTGTATCTGGAAAGTTGGGTTGGCCAGATCGGTGGTCGAGACGTTTTTCTGCGTCAGGTCGTACACCGATGCCGTGAAGGAATGGCGGGTGCCGGGAGGGCGATAACGCACGCCGATTTCAACTTGCTCGCCTTCGGTCGGTTTGAATGCAGTACCAGCGGCGGATCGTCCTTCAGATGGCTGGAAAGATTGGGAATAGCTGACGTAAGGTGCCCAGCCATTATCGAATAGCCGCACCAGGCCGATACGGCCAGTGAGGGCGCTATCGTCATAGGATGTCTCGGAGGTGCCGGTTCGTCGATTCTTGTATCTGGCATCGACTTTGTCGTAGCGACCGCCCAGCGTCAGTACCCATTGATCGTCAAGCTTCATGTGCTGCTGTGCATAGAGTCCCAACTGGCGGGATTGGTTGCGCCCATCGCTACCGAGCGCAAGCGTTACGGGTGCGCCATAAGTTGGTGTGTATAAATCCAGTGCACCCACGCTGCCGTTGTATTGCGTACGATCAAAATTCTGGCGGGTGTAATCGAGCCCCACCAGCGTTGTATGCTGGATGTTTCCGGTCTGCAATTTCGCTTCCAGCTGATTATCGATGGAGAGCGATTGATCCTTGTCGAGCCGACGATAAGCACCGCGGGAAATGTTTCGCTGGGCAGCATCGAAGGTATCGATCCAGATATCCGAATAATCGGTTTTGCTACGGGAATACAGCAGGTTCTGACGAAAGGTCAGTTGTTCGTTGAGTTGATGGCTGAACAGATAGCCGAGCGTGCCGTTGGACGAATCAAAGTTGTTGAAGCCGGGCTCGCCGACAAAGCGCTTGCGTGCTATCTGGCCGTTCGCATTCGGCAGTACGGTTCCCTCGAATGGCAGGCCGTAGGCATAGACGGTTTCGTTGCTTTGGTGGTTGGCGAACAGCGTCAGCGACGTGGCATCACTTGGTTGCCAGCGAATCGCTGCAGAACCGAAGTTGCGATCGTCATTGATGTAATCGGTTGCCGTATCGCTACGGCGAACCAGGCCGGTCAGGCGATAGGTCAGTGAACCGTCATCCGTGAGTTTGCCGGCGAAATCACCGGCGACCTGTTTGCGGTTGTAGCTTCCCAACTGGAATTTCAATTCGCGCAAGGTTTCTGCCTGCGGTTGCTTGCTGACCATGTTGATGATGCCACCAGGTGCGGCATTGCCATACAGGACCGATGCCGGACCTTTGAGTAGTTCGATGCGCTCCATCGCATACGGCTCGGCGATGCCGCTGAAGGTATTGCGTGCGAGCTTGGAGCCGTTCAGGTACATCGGTGCGGCACCTGTCACATTAAAGCCGCGCACCACCATGCCATCGCTGGTGGTGTTGTCGGCCCCGTTTGCATGCACGCCTGCAATGTAGCGCATGGCCTGCGTCAGCGATTCGGCATTCTGAATTTCGATCTGATCGGCCGTGACGATGTTGACGGTTTGCGCGGTTTCGATCAGCGGTACATCGGATTTCATGGCGGTGATGCTGCGGTTGGCAACATAGCCTTTGACCGGGCCTAGTGCTGTTTCCTTATCGTGCGTACCGACCACCGTGACCGCCGGTAGGGCGGAGGATTGCTCGATGGTCGCCGTACGCAAGGCATAGCCGCCGTTCGCCGTACGTTCTGCTTTGAGCCCGCTACCTTGCAGTGCAAGATGAAACGCTTCGTCGATGGCATAGCGGCCGTTGATGCCTGCGGTGGTTTTGCCACGGGTTTGTTCGG
>NZ_CAJYMD010000017.1 GCF_913776015.1 uncultured Oxalicibacterium sp.
GTGCGCCGCCGGGTTACGTGGGTTACGAAGAAGGCGGTTATCTGACCGAAGCCGTGCGTCGCAAGCCGTACAGCGTGATCCTGCTTGACGAGATCGAGAAGGCGCATCCGGATGTGTTCAACGTCTTGCTGCAAGTGCTGGACGATGGTCGCATGACGGACGGACAGGGACGTACCGTGGATTTCAAGAACACGGTCATTGTCATGACATCGAATCTGGGTTCGCACAAGATTCAGTCGATGGAGGACAGCGATCCTTCACTGGTGAAAATGGCTGTGATGGCCGAAGTGCAGGGACATTTCCGGCCAGAGTTTATCAACCGGATCGACGAGATCGTGGTATTCCATGCGCTGGATGCGAAGAATATCGGTTCGATTGCCAAGATTCAGTTGCATACGCTGGAGCAGCGTTTGACGCGTATGGACATGGCACTTGAAGTGACGGATGCGGCGTTGCTGCAGATTGCCGAAGCCGGTTTCGATCCTGTGTATGGTGCGCGCCCACTCAAGCGTGCGATCCAGCAGCAGATCGAGAATCCGCTGTCGAAGGCGATTCTGGAAGGCCGTTTTGGTCCGAAGGACAAGGTGGTCATTGATGCCGTACAAGGCGAGTTGCGCTTCGAGAAGGCTGCCTGATCGGTAGTACGTCGCCTGTTTTGAAGCAAAACGCAAAAAACCGCACGATAGCAATATCGTGCGTTTTTTTATTTAGCGGCTGGCGGTTTCCGCCACTGGCATGGCGCCATCGCGACGTTTGAGTGCATCGTAGGCAGAGCGTACGGATTCCACATCGGTACGCACCTGTCGTGGCGCGATTTTTTCGGCCCACTGTGAACCGTGCTTGATCGGTTGTGCGATCAGATAACGATTGTCGGGCGGCAGGTCGGCCACGATTAACGTGCCGGAGCAGCGCGTGTCGGTATAGGTCACACTGCCATCGGGGGCGTTGCACTTGATGACGTCGGCATGTGCAGAAACAGATGCCAGACAGAACAGACTGATTCCGGCGAGACGCATGAGCGAAATCGAGGTTGGCATGATGATCTCCTTGACGAGAATGCATCATGCAATGTGGCGTCTTCCTGTTCGGTGCGTTATGCCACCCGGCGCATCAATTTGTGCGTGGCAGTCTACGTCGTGCTTGTGTGCCTGCCGGGTTCGACGCGCAGGTACAAGGCCCAGGTCAGCAAGCCGATGCTGGCGGTTGCGCCAAGCAGCCAGAATGCCTTGTCGTAGCCATAGCGGGCGGCGATAAAGCCGCCGAGTGTCGTGCTCAGGGCGGCGCCGATGCCTTGCACCGTCATGACAGCGCCTAGCCCGATATTGATATGGCCGCTGCCGCTGAGCAGTCGTGCCACGATGCCCGGCAATGCCACGCCCAGCAGGCCGGCGCCGACGCCGTCGAGGATTTGCACTGGCAGCAAGGCCCATGGCGAATCCCAGGCCCCGGCGAGTGCGCCGCGCAGTGGCAGCGCCAGCAGCGCGATCAGGATCAGCAGATGGTAGCCGTGCTTGGACGCATAACGTCCGGCCGCAACGGCAACCGGAATCATCACGAGTTGCGCCACGATCACCGTTGCTGCGGTGAAGGTAGCCGGTTCTACCATGTGGCGAGACACCATCGCTTGTCCAAGCAGCGGCAGCATGGCAGCGTTGCCAAGATGGAACAGCATCATGGTCAAGGCGATCAGCAGCAGCGTAGGCGTGCGCAACAAGCTCAAGGCACTTTGTGGTTGCTGCAGCCCGTTTTCGGTTGCGCCGCGTGCAACGTCATGGTCGATTTCTATCGGATGGATGCGCCAGATGCAGATCAGGGATGCCCCTGCCATCACGGCCATCAGCAAAAACACGGCAGGCAGACCGAAATAGTAGCCAAGCATGCCAGCCAAGGCGGCCGACGTCAGGTTGCCTGCATGATTCCAGGCTTCATTGGTACCGATCTGCGCGGGCAAGCGTTGTTGCCCCACCAGTCCGAGTGTGATGCCGGCGATTGCCGGACCGATCACGGCGCCGACGATGCCGGTACAGACTTGCGAGACAGCGGTTACGAGAAAAGAGGGAGAGAGCAATATGACGAGCGAACCGATCACGACCAGCACCGACGCCACGCCCAATAGCATACGTTTGGCTCGCGTAGCATCGACGAGTGCGCCAAACGGCGTAGTCGCCAGCATGCCGGCGATGCCGCCTATCGTCATGACATAGCCAATATCGTCCGCTTTCCAGCCGTGTCCCATGAGGAACACACCCAGAAAAGGACCAAGCCCGTCGCGTACATCGGCGACGAAAAAGTTGAGGGCCGGAAGCCAGATGCGGCTTGACCGTGTTTCGCCGGAGCCCATGGCTTACGATCCGATCGGACCCTTGAAGACGAAAAAGGCGCCCACGCAGATGAAGGCAAAACCGAGCAGGTGGTTGATCGTCAGCTTTTCACCCAGATAGAGAACGGAAAACACGGAAAACACGACCAGCGTGATCACTTCCTGCATGGTCTTGAGCTCGGCCGCGTTATAGACCGTATGGCCAATCCGATTGGCCGGCACCGCGAAACAATATTCAGCCAGCGCAATCAGCCAGCTCACGAGAATGACAAGGTACAGCGGTCGGTTTTCGAATTTCAGATGACCGTACCAGGCAAAGGTCATGAAGATATTCGACACGAGCAGTAGCAGCGGGGGCAGGATGTGCGGGGACATGATGGATTCTTATTGTTAGGTGAGGAAAAAGTGCAAGCATCGTGACACGCTGAGCATTCACGAGACTTACGTATGTGAGCATCAGACGGGCGTTTGAAAGAAAAAATTCGATTGTGAACGAATTTATTTTTCTTAACGGAAAATTAATAATTCCAGGGATACATGCCTACATAAAGGCGTGTATCCAGATATCTGTTTGCGGATTGTGCGGGAGGTTACAGTAATTCGACTCTATTTGGATTGCTGCTTTGATGTCTGACACAAGGGCAGGATGGATTGGCTTTGTGTCGAGGACGGGCGTGAATTTTTGGCGATTTCGTTGCATGGAAAACAGCATGCCTTGTACATCCTGCTGCAATCTCCAAGGCATGCTATCCAAGGATAGATACTTCGTCGATTCAGAATAGATGTGAAAGACGCACGTAAATGGAGCGATAAGTCGGTTCGTTTGTATAAGTTGTTTTGGTTAGTGCATCCGCTGCTGAAAACTCCTGATCCATGCGCCTTTCTTTCGATGCGAATAAATTGAGTGCGGAGACATTCAGCGAGGTTCGTGGTGTCAGCTGCGTGCGTGCGCTCATGTCAAATCGCTTAAGTGAATCGACCTTGTTGCGGGCGAGCAGTCCACTGGATTGCCGGTAAAGCTGATCGAAGCCGCTCGATAGATTGAGGCTGGCACCGAACGTTGTCTTGGCTGAAGGCACAAACCAGTCGAGGCCGATGTTGGCAATGCGATCCGGCTGATCCAGAAAACGCCGTTTTTCTCCTGTTTGTGTCGAAATGAGACTGGTTTTGACCGCAGTCAGGTTCGACCACAGTGTCACATCCCGTGAGCCCCCGATCAGATTGAGCGGAATGCGGGCTTCAAGTTCGATGCCGACCATGCTGCCATCGCCCGTGTTTTGCGGCCGCGATACATACCGTGTGCCTTCCAGTGTGGTGATGTTTTCCAGTTTGTTGGAAAACTCGCGGCGGAAAGCCTTGGCGCTCAGCAGACCTTGTCGTCCTGCCAGGAAATGATCGATGCCGATGTCGTAACCAAGGATGGTTTCCGGTGTTGCGTCGGGATTGCCGCCGCTATCTGGCGTGGCAAAATTATTGCCTGTGACTGTGCTGACTGTTGGTGATAGTTCTCGCAAACTCGGACGGCGAAATGTTTTCGCAGCACCCATACGGAGATCTGTGCTTTCGTTCAATGCTTGTCTCAGGCTGAGCGAAGGAAGTAACGCGTTGTATTTCTTATCTGTTGCATTGCCAAAAAAATCGCGTGTATTGGTTGCTGAACGTTCTTGCCTTACACCAACTGTCAGTAGGTTGCCAGGGAATAACTGCATAGTGTCTTGAATATACAAGCTGGTGATATCTTCTTCGATGTTGTAGCGACGATTGAGTGTGGTTGATAGGGGCGTTCCATTAAGAAGGTTAAAACCACTATTGTCTTCGCGCCGCTTTTCTTCTGAACGGCCAATGCCATATTCAAACGTGTGCTTGTCGATTGCTGTTCGTGCAAAGGTTTTCACCTTGAGGAGGTCTAGATCAATGTTTTCCAGTCGTTTGCGACGTTGGTCAATGACGTTAGAGGCGTTGTAGCGCACCGAATCCCTCATCGTATCTTCACTGGCTTGCTGGCGATCGAAGGAAGTATTCAGTTCCGTATTGCTGCTGAATTGATGTTTCCATGCACCGTACAGCCCTTTATTTTCCCGCGTGCGTTTGCGGTCTTCATCTTCAAGCTGGGTGACAGTTTGTTGATTTGTCGAGAGCGTGCGCTTGATATCATCGCGATATTCAGTGGTGCGTAGATAAGACGGTTCAATAACGAGGCTGTTGTCTTTATTGATGTTGATATCGATGCGAGGAGTGAAGTTGGCTTGCTCAAAGCGACGCTGGTTGATGTTGCGCGAACCGCCATTGGCCGCACCGGCAGCGTTGTAACTGAGGGCATCCTTATTTTCTGCGCGGCGCTGCTGCTGAATACCGCCACTAAGCGTCAGGCGGATTCTCTCGTCGCCTAGCGCGTAATGGATGGTGGCGTCGCCAATCGGGCCATTGTGTTGTAGGGCACCTGCACCAACACTGATTTCATTAGGCAGGGCCTTGTTTCCTTGCTTGAGAATGATGTTGACCGTACCCGCCGCACCTTGCGCATCCTGACTGGCGAGCGGCGTATGAATGATTTCGATACGCTCGACCATCGAACTGGGAATGCGATCTACTTGCACAGTGCGCTCTGCATTGCCATCCAGCATGCGGCGACCATTGACAGTGACTTGCGTGTATTCGCGGCCGATATTGCGCAATTGCACTTCGCGCGCGCGATTGGCACCTTCAAACGATACGCCGACCAAGCGTCGCATCGCATCACCAAGCGGTTGATCACCGAATTGATTCAATTGTTCGGCATCAATGACGGTTTTTTGATTCGGTGAATCGTGGCGCGCTTGATGGGCACTTTGTGCTGCACTGTCGATTTTGTCTGCTGTGACGGAAATAGCCGGCAAGGCTGCTTCATCTGTTTGTGCGAATGCGGTGTGTGACGCCAGGATGGCGAGTGCCGCCAGTGCATGAGAGGAGAGGGTACGCATGATTCCAACCAAGGAAAAGTTATTGGCTGGCTGGAGGACGCGTCCTTTGGCTGGCTAAGAAAATGTGAAGGCAGGATTATAAAACTCGTAAAAATGAGAATGGTTGTTATTTTTCAATGGTCGGAAATTTTGATTGTTTGAGGAGATGGCTGTTCGTGAGGTCAAAGCAACTCCACACTACCCAAATTCAGGTAACTGCTTTCACGTGTGCTGGAGACAAAGTCTGCCAGGTACGGTTTTTGTGAAAGTTCGGGCAGGCAGGCAGCGTACAGCCGGCCGGTCAGTCCGTCGGGAG
>NZ_CAJYMD010000018.1 GCF_913776015.1 uncultured Oxalicibacterium sp.
GCAACACCGACGGCAACACACAAAAAATGAACGGCAATGCCACCGCCAGCGCATTCACCAAGGCCAACACCGGCTTTGCCGATGCATCGGCAAGCGGCAATCACAACAGTGCCGGCTCGGCTCTTTCCGTCACGATCGGTGGCAGCACCAGCAGCGGCAAAGCCAGTGGTGGTGATGGCGGCAATGGCGGCAACGCAACGGCCATTGCACATTGATCCTCACGGATCGATCAATGCAGCACGCATGACAGGAAGGTCGAATCCTTCCTGTCATTCAGGATACAAAGGATGGAGGCAGTGATGAAAACCGATCTCGTTTGTGTACTCATGGCATCGATACTCGCCATGCCGGCATGGGCCGGAAATGTACAACGTCCGTCTCACGGCGCCTCCGTCGCGAGCACTGCCCCAACGCCAAGTTCGACATCTTCCTCGTCGGCGACGGGCGGCGCCGGTGGTGCCGGTGGTACCGCCACAGGTGGCGCTGCGACAGGCGGTTCTGCCACGGGCGGTAATGCAACCGGTGGCGCGTCGAATGTTAATGTCAGTGTTCTCAATGGCAGCGGAAGTAGCAGCGCTCCCGGTGCAGCCGCAGTAGGCGAAGTGGGCACCGCCGGCAGCAGTGCTTACAACACCAAGGCCACCGTCGATTATGGCGGCAGCTATGAAGTCAAGAATGTGCCGGGCGTGGTATCCCCTTCGCTGACAACCACATTGTCGGATACGTGCATGGGATCGGTATCGCTGGGCGTCTCGGCCGTCGGCTTTGGCTTGAGCGGTGGCGTCACCATGGTCGATGAAGCGTGCGTGCGTCGTCTCGATTCACGTGAATTCCGCGCCATGGGAATGAACGATGTGGCTCTGGCCTTGCTTTGCCAAAGCGAAGCCAATCGGAAGGCTGTCGAAGCGACTGGCCGCTTCTGTCCATCGCCCCAACCGCAGAATCAAGGACAAGGTAATGCGACGGCATACCCCGTTACATTACAGCCCGATACCGAACGTTATTCGGATCCTATCGTGCGCAAACGCATGGGCCTGCAACCGCTACCCGATCTGTCCGCAGTCAAGTGATTTCCTATGACACTTACTCAGCGAGCGCATCATGAAACGTCCGATCATCAACAAGCAGATTGCGGTTGCGTTGAAACAGGAAGAGCTTGGCATTCCGATACAGGATGTCATTCGTCAGGCAGGCATTACGGAAGATACTTTTCTGAGCTGGAAAAAACAGTACGGCGCCCTGCCCGGCTTCACGCACGAGATGAGATGTCTACGAGAAGAAAACGCAAGACTCAAGGAAATCGTCGCCGATCTTTCTCTGCAAAATGCGCAATTGCGCGAGCTGCGTGAGAACGGTTCACAAGAAGAAAATTAGTTGCATCATCGACGCGTAACATTTGACGGCGCCGGATTTAAGGTGTACTTACTGAAGAAGAAGCCAGAAAAAATCGTGTGAAACAGAGATGTTTCCACACGGAAAAATCCAGTCGCGCATTACTGGGAGAAGCAAAAAATGGAGCAGCTTTCTCGAGGCATGCCGGTTGCCACCGGCAGTCA
Organism: uncultured Oxalicibacterium sp.; assembly: GCF_913776015.1. Taxonomy (GTDB): domain Bacteria; phylum Pseudomonadota; class Gammaproteobacteria; order Burkholderiales; family Burkholderiaceae_D; genus Oxalicibacterium. The sequence goes on from NZ_CAJYMD010000018.1 coordinate 1,557, forward strand.
GGCAACAATCAAGCACATTGGCATTCTGGTTTTCGACGGCGTAATCCTTGCCGATGTCATCGGTGCAGCGGATGTCTTCACGGTCGCCAACAAACTTCTCTCTTCGGTATTTGCAGGCGAAGCAGGCTATGCGGTCTCGCTGCTTTCGTTGTATGGCGGCGTGGTACGTTCTTCGGCATCAGTTGAAATCATGACCTTGCCGTTGATCGATCATCGACAACAGGATTTCGACACACTGATGATCGCCAGCGGCACCGGCAATTTCGAAGCCTATCGTGATCCCATGCTGCTCGCATGGCTGCAACAGAATCGTGTCATTCCACGCATGGCAGGTATTGCGACCGGTGTATTCGTCATGGCTGCAGCGGGCCTGCTGGATTACATGCGTGTCACCACACACTGGGCACTGCAAGACAAACTCGAACGCGAATTTCCCCTATTACAGCTCGATCGTGACAGTGCATTCTGCGAAGACAAACGCATTTACACCGTTAACGATGTTGGTATTGCCGCAGAACTGGCTTTGAACTTTCTCGAAGCGGACATCGGTCCCAGCGTGGCAAAGAAAGTTGCCGAGAGTCTGTCGATTTGTCCACGTCAATACGAAAAGGACATTCCGGTACGCCCGGCCAAGAATCGCGATACGTCAAGGAACAACAAAATCCAGCAAGCCTCGCGCTGGCTGTTCGAACACATGACCGAACCGATCAGTGTGGCCAATGTGGCACAAGCCGTATCAATGAGTGAACGCAATTTTCAGCGGCTCTTCAAACGTGAAACAGGCTGGACGCCACATGGTTTTTTACTGCATCTACGTCTTGAGGCTGTGCGACAGCAATTGACAGAGACCGACCTGCCGGTCGACAAGATTGCACGTCGCTGTGGGCTGCTAAACGGCGAGCATGTATCGAAACTGTTTCGAAAATACTTGTCGATCTCGCCTTGTGAATATCGAAAGAACGAACGGCAACTGCAAAAACAGGCAAGTATCGATGCAATGCCGTCAACATCTCTATTCAATGGTACTGGCAGTCAAGTGATGACGCATGATCTGCCACTGTGAATGCATGCACAACGCCTGCGAGTGCGGGTTGGAACAAGTCTTTCGCTAAACATTACCCGCGCGACAAGGCACGCGCAGCAATGCAACTTCCTTATTTGATTGCGCCAAATACCTTGCCAAGGATGGCACTGCCGGTACCAACCGGGTTGGCGCGAATGGCTTTCTCTTCTTCTGCAATGATGGTGTACAGACCATCGAGCGCACGCTGCGTGACATAAGCTTCCACAGTCGTTTCATCCTTGCCGACCAAGCCCGATGATCCGGCTTTGCTCATCAGGGTATTGTATTTCGCGGACAAGCCATTCTTGTCTGTGATGTTTTTCACGATAGGCAGAAACTGCGCGCTCAGCGGTGTCGCTGTTTTTTGACGGAAGAAATCGGTCACCGAAGTTTCTCCTCCGGTCAGGATATTCTTGGCGTCGTTCACACTCATCGTTTTGACGGCATTGAGCAACAAAGGCTTGGCCTGCGCCACAGCCGCTTCAGCGGCATGATTCATCGAAGTTTGCAACTCCTCGATCTTCTTGCCCTGCCCCATCATGCGTAAGACCGGCATCGCTTTCTCAACCGAGCCTGGCAAACCGATACGTACCTTGTCGTTGTTCAGGAAACCGTTTTCCACACCCAGCTTGGCAACCGCCACGGTTGCGCCCTTTTCGAGCGCTGTTTTCACGCCGCTCGTTGCATCCTTGCTGCTGAGATCGGCGAGCGACTGCGCCCCAGCAAAGGAGATCGCAGCAAAAAGAACCAGACCCGCAGTCAATCGCGGCAATATGAAAGATGACATGAACGTTCTCCGGAAACAGAAAGGATCAATGCAAGAGCATGCAGGATTATCGAGACTTTACTGCATCTGTTGCCATTGGCATATCACTGCGTACCCGCACATAAGTGGCAAAGCGGGGAATGCCACTCTGGTTGTAACCGCGATAGCGATACGTTACCCATGATCCGATCTGTGGTGGATTTTCACGTACCGCATCGCTGAATCCCGTCCCGAGTCTGAAACGCATCCCGTCAGGTGATTCAACCAGCAAGGCGCCAAGCCGCCCTGCATGCTTTCCCTTGCCCGGCAGATGCGCAACAACCTTCGCTTCGGCATCCGTGTGCGATTTCATCTTGAGCAGATCATCATTGCGTTCTGCGCGATAGAGCGAACTGCCTCGATGCAGCATCAAGCCTTCCCCACCTTTTTTCTCCACTTCCTGCAACCGCTTTTGCAAAAGACTATGACTGACAATCCGTTGCTGCGGTACGGCAAGCAACCACGGCGAGTTCGTTGATTTCAACAAATTTTGCAAACTCACCAAGCGCTGATCGAAAACACCGCCATGCGCTGGCAGATCGAACACCATGAAGCGCACATTGCGCCACGCTGTTGCATTCGGCTCATGGCTTCTGGCCGTCGAAATGACTTCCTGAAATTTTCCGCGTCCTGCCCATAACTCGCCATCAAGCGGCACGGATGGCCAATTTTTGATGAACCAGTCCGGCGCATGAATGTGTTCGCCACCACGCGTCGTGAGCGTTCTTCCATCCCAATAGGCACGCATGCCATCATATTTTTCACTCACCCAATAGTCGTCAAGATGAATACCCGGATGATAAAGATTGGCCAACATGAGTGGCGGTTTTGATGGCTTCTGTTGCGCGTGGGCGATGGCGCCCATCAAAAGGCCGATCAATAGGAACAATGCATGCAAGGCGTGGCGTAAATCGGATGGCACCGTTTTCATATTCGTCATGTCGCTATTGAAAACCGCATCTTAGGTGGACATGCCGAAAGGCAACATCCCGTATTTGCGGGACTTTTCTGCGCTACGTGCAGCGATAGCATTCTTTATGGCGCTGAAAAGTAATCGCATGAATACGTCCAAAGAACGTCATACCGATGCGAAGCATGAAAATCCGATCATGCCGGGTGAACTTGATAAACAGCATTGAAGACGGCAAATATGCAGCAACAAATTTCGGCGTGCTGAACTTCTGCCTGAACCTGTAGCCCAACACATAACAATAGAAAAACGAGGCCGTCATGAAACTCGAACTCATCTCCATCGATCACGATCTCTTAACGCCCGGCTATCTCGTGAAACTCGGCGCCACGTTCTATGAAGAAGATGGCACGACGCGCAAATCGGATTACGCAGTTTTCACGATTGCCGTCTCTCAGGCGGATGGTGAATCGCTCACCGTGCAACAGCTCACCACCGAAGCCATTGCACGGACTAAACTACTGTTCGCCTGAAAACAGATTTCATCATGCAGTCCGGCAAGGTTCTACACCTGCGCTGCATGAACCGATGAGATTCTGTAGACTGGGATGCTCCTCCTCGCTCATCTCGCATCGTTGAATGTATTCACATGACACGATGCCGCATTCATCCAGGAGCTGCCCGTGAAGTCTGCCTTTCGTTTTATCCTTCCCCTTATTTTGATTGTCGCCGCCGTAGCCGCGTATTACCTATGGTCTACACGACAGGCCGCACCACCGCCAGCCATTGCAGTACAAGAAAAAACTGAACCAGCTAACACGCAGGAAAATCCGCCAGTGCCGGCGACGCCATCGCTTGACGAACCCAAGCCGATACAACATCCACTCGAACCTGTTACCCAAGCGGAACCGCTGCTAGCAGTCAAAGACAGCGATAGCCTGATCACGCCGGCGTTGAAAGCATTGATCGGCACAGATCTCTGGCGGGATCTTTTCTATCCCGAAGAAATCATTCGCCGAATTGTCACGACAATCGATAATCTCCCGCGTAGTGAAGCGTCAGCAAAATTATGGCCGGTACACCCAGGAGGCACTTGGCTGGAAACAACAGGCAATGACGATAACCTGATCATCTCGCCCACCAATACCGCGCGCTACGATGCCTATATGACAGTCGTACAAAACATTTCCATCAGCCGGTTGGCAGCGCTTTATCGCCAGTACTACCCCTTGTTTCAACGTGCTTATGCCGATTTGGGCTATCCCGATGCCTACTTCAATGACAGACTGGTCGTCGCCATTGACGATCTTCTGGCAACACCGGAGCCGATCGAGGCACCTCGCCTCGTACAGAAAAAAGTTCTTTACCAGTTTGTCGATCCCGATCTGGAAAAGCGTTCGGCAGGTCAGAAAATCATGCTGCGTATCGGCGTGGAAAATGCGCAGATCGTGAAATCGAAACTGCGGGAGTTGCGTTCGGCAATCACGTCGTCCGCGCCCGATGCAGGACAAACCTCTTTGCGCTAAGTCGACCATTTCATGCTCTGTACGCTTGAACTCAACCTGCAGTGAAAAATAAAAAAGCCTCTTCGTTGAAGAGGCTTTTGATTAGGCGAATCTTAATCAGAATTTCATATCGGCACTGACAAGGAAAGTGCGCGGTGCGCCCAACATCACACGGCGCCCATTCCAGCTTGAGCCCATGACATAGGTTTCGTTCGTCACGTTGTCGATATTGAAGCGCAATGTCAATTTCGGATTGACTTGATATGACGTCATCAGATTGAGTAGCGTATAGCTTGGTATCTTTCCATACAGGCCGTTCTTGATCACACGATCTGCATTATCGGGACGACCAACATAGGTTGTTCCAACATGCTGCACACCACCGCCGACTGTCCAGCGTTCCTGGATACGATAGGTGGTCCACAAATTAGCCGTAACCTTTGGCGTAAAGGCCAACTCATCGCCGTTGGTAGACAAGGCCGTGCCGTAATCACCAGTGTTTCGCAGATTATTGTCAATCGCCGCACTATGCTTGCGTTTGGTATCCAGCAGCGTCACACCACCCGAGACAGTCCAGGCTTTCGTGACAGTGCCCAATGCGCTGAGCTCGATACCTTGCACAATTTGCTTGCCATATCCAACAAATGCTGTGCGCCCCATGCCGATATTGCTACGCTCAGTGCGGAATACTGCGGCAGTCGTTGAAAGCCGTTTTTCCATTAAATCCCATTTGGTGCCAAGTTCGATGTTCGTCGCTTTTTGCACCTTGGAACCTTGGTTGTTCTGGCCGATCAAGCCAGGAAAGGCATTGGCATCTGGGCGCGAAATATCAGGTGTGGAGAGGAATGAGCCCGGCGGCAATGCTGACTGACCGTACGAAACATAAACGCTTCCGTTGGTTGCAGGTTTGTACACCAGACCCAGTTTGCCGCCAAACGTAGTTTCCGAAACCTTGTAGCCATCACCATCTGATGGCGTTCCATTTGCATTGATGTTCCCGATCGCTACTTTGTAATGCTCAGCACGCAGACCGCCCGTCAATTGCCATTGCGGATTAAATTCGATCGTGTCATATCCGTAGAGAGCCACCGTATCGACTTTGACATTGGTGTTGCCTAATGTCGCCAGATTTGCAGCCGTACGACTCGGATTTGGATTAAACAAATTAGTCGCACTATTCGGCCCCAATTCAAAACGGCGACCATCGGCTTCTTCACGCGACAGTTCCACACCCATTGCAAAGTGATGTTTTACGCCACCAGAATCGAGATGAACGGATAGATTGGTGTTATTGGCGATCGACGTATTTTTACGCTGATAACCGGCGCGATTGGTTGTAATTGTTTGCGTCGCTGGCGTATAAGGCTGTCCTTGGAAAACGGCGAATCTGGCATCACGATCCGTTTGCACCCAGCGCGTATGGTTGCTTAACGTGATGTTCGGTGTGATTCGATGTTCGACTTTCGCCAGGAAGGAATCGGACTTCGTATCGTCATAGTCCGAGAGGAATCCATAAAAATTATCGCGACTCGCTCCTGCTGCTCTTGGATCGTAGGCAAACATGCCGGGAATCGACGCTGCCGGAGTGCCGAAGTCCGGCCGATCTTTCTGCGTGACGTGCTGGTAAGACAAGGTCACCGTCGTTGGCGTGCCGATACCAAACGCGATCGATGGGGCAATACCCAGCGAATTGACTTGTGCATGCTTGCGACCGGCAACACCACTGTCTTCAGTCAACAGGTTCAGACGGAATGCCGACGTGTCGCTCAGGATGCGGTTCATGTCGGCGGTGATGCGCTGACGGTTATCGGATTGGTATTCATCCCAACCGAAACTGGCCGTGGCATTGGTGAAATTCTGCAATTTGGGTGACTTGCTTTCCAGATTCACGTAACCGCCCGCACCGCCACGGCCGTTATCGGCCGCCGGACCTTTGACGACTTCAACCTGTTCGAGATTGAAGGTATCGCGGTTATAGCTGTTGGAATCGCGGAAACCATCGACGAAGATGTTCGCACTGGTGTCGAAGCCGCGCAGGCTGAAGTTGGCGGTACTGCTGCCGAAGCCGTTTTCACCGGCATTAAAGCTGATGCCCGTGGTATTGCGCAGCACGTCGGTGAGGTTGCGTGCGCCCTGCTCGTTGAAAATTTCCTTGGGAATAATCTGCACCGTTTGCGGCGTATCGACCAGCGGTGCGGTTGCTTTGGGCGACGATTGACGCTCTTGATGAGCGGATACCTGCACGGCAGGCAAGGTGGTGGTAATGGCGTTACCGGATGCGGTTTGAGCGTAAGCGCCCATGGAAAGAATCGCCAACGCGACCGGCGTCAGACGAAAAACGTGAACGGCTTTCATGCATGTCCCTTGGTTGAATCGTTATTGAAATGAATGCGATGTCATGCGACAGGACGTAATAGTAATACTTCTCATTAATATTACTTATTATTTTTTAACGTTTTCTTCACACTTTCTTCAAAACGTGTCGGGAAGCGGTTTCAGAGCCAGTAGAATGTTCCTTTTTTACAACTTGGATGCCGTGTTAAACGCAAACGGCACTTCGAACGGAGCAATCCATGATGTTGCAGATTCCTGCTTTCCTGTCTTTCGAACAGGTTCGGCAGTTCAACGAAGCATTGCACGCACAGTCCTGGGAAGATGGGAGGCAGACGGCCGGTCATCTGGCAGTCGGCGTAAAGCGGAATTTGCAACTCGCGCACGACAATCCTGTAGCCACGCAGCTTGGCGACTTCATTCTGCAGGCGCTGGGCAAAACGCCTCTATTTCTGTCTGCTGCCCTGCCACTCAAGGTGGTGCCGCCAATGTTTAATCGTTATGAAGGCGGTGGCACTTATGGCGATCATGTAGACAGTGCTATCCGCAGCGTGCCCGGCACACCGCATCGGGTGCGTACCGATATTTCAGCAACACTATTTCTGTCTGATCCCGATAGTTATGAAGGTGGCGAACTGGTCGTCAACGACACGTATGGCGAACATGCCGTCAAGCTGGCGGCTGGCGACATGGTGCTTTATCCGGGTACAAGCCTGCACCATGTCCGACCGGTGACGAAGGGAACACGCCTCGCGGCCTTTTTCTGGGTACAAAGTCTGGTGCGTGACGATACGCAACGGACGATCCTCTATGAGATGGATACCGCCATTCAGCAACTGACAAGAGAACAACCTGAAAGCAGTGCCACGCTGAAACTGAGTGGCGTTTATCACAATCTGTTGCGACAGTGGTCGGACACCTGATCGTCATTCAATCTGCCTTCCGCGAGGCAGCTCGAAGAGCGATATAACCTGAAGATAAGTGCTCATACGCATTCGATAAAGGCATCGATGCATGCAGTCTCATTTCCTTCAAGAACGCTGGAGGGTGACGCTCGAATTCATGAAACAGCGCGCCTAATGCGGATGCTGCACATGCGGCAAGGTTCGCCAGGCAACTAGGGCTGCCAGCATGGCAGATACGGCAATCGCTGCAATCATGGGCCGCGCACTGCCATCGACAAACAAGCCCGTCACACCCATCACGACTGCACCGCTCAGAAATTGCAAGGTCCCCATCAAGGCCGATGCGGTACCGGCAATCGCACCATGTTCTTCGAGCGCCAATACAGCTGTCGTCGGGATCACCAGACCCAAAAACCCAAAGCCGATAAACAGCATTGCCAGCATGACGTCTAAACGCACCATGCCTGCCAGATTCAGTGACAGCAAGGCAATCATGCAGAATGCATAACCACACACTGCAACGCGCACCAGCGGTACCAGGCCGTAACGACGCGTCAACCTGCCCGTCAGTTGCGAGACGCCGATGAAGGCTGCGGCATTGGCAGCGAAGGCAATGCTGTATTGACGCGGCGTCAAACCGTAATGGTCAATCAGGACAAATGCGGAGTTCGCCAGATAGGCGAAAAAACTGCAGATACCAAATGCACCGATGAAAACCAGCCCCAGAAAATGCCAGTCACGCAATAGCAAAGCATACGCACGCAAGGCACTCGCCACGCTGCTCTCTGCGCGTTCAGCTTGCAAACGTGTTTCGCTTTGCCCGGTAGCGAGAAGAACCAGTGCCATCACAGCCGCCATGGTCACTGCCCAGAATACGCTGCGCCAGCCGAACGCCTCGATGAAGAAACTACCCGTCAGTGGCGCCAGAATCGGCGACACGCTGAACACCAGCATCAGCAACGACATCAGGCGTGCAGCATCGTGCCCCGTATGCAAGTCGCGCACGATCGCTCGCGGAATCACCATGCCGGCACTTGCTCCCAGCCCCTGTAGAAAACGCAGCACGATCAGTGTCTGGATATCGGGTGCCAATGCGCAACCGACGCTACACACGGCAAACAACAGCAACCCAAAATAGAGTGGTGGCTTGCGGCCAACCATATCCGAGATCGGCCCATAAAAAAGTTGCCCGATACCCAGAGAGAGAAAGAACGCCATCAGGCTGGCTTGCACCGCTCCAGTGTCAGCCTGCAAGCTTTGGCCGACGGAAGGCAATGCCGGCAGATACATATCGATGGCAAACGGACCGATTGCCGAAAGCAGGCCGAGTACGAGGGCATGTTTGAAAAAAGTGGGACGCATGAAAAACCAAGGCTGCGCATGACGAAGCCGAAAAAGAAAATAAAAACCGGCAAATCCCGAAAGATTTGCCGGCCCATGATTATTTCACTTTCAGTCAACGCGTGCTGACCGCGCGTGCTTTCAGGTTTCCGGAATGGCGGGTGCGACGTGCGACGCAGAAGATGCCCCCCAGCCGCCGCCGAGTGCGCGAATCAAACCGACCGATGCCACCGCACGCTGCCCTGCACTGCGCACGCGCGCACGTTGCGAAGCAAGATTCGAACGTTGTGCATCAATGACTTCGAAATAACTGGCCGAACCATTGCGATACCGCGAGTCTGCAAGACGGCTTGCCAACTGTGCCGAAGAAATGGCTTGATCCTCGAACGCCATCTGACGATCCAGCGTACGCAAGGCAGCCAGATTGTCTTCAACTTCGCGGAAGCCCGTCAGCACCTGTTGACGATAGTTTGCCACCAGGGCTTCGTAGCCAGCATCGGCCCGTGCAAGGTTGGCGCGATTGCGACCGCCATCCAGAATCGGCATGCTCAGCATCGTGCCAACCACCGGACCAAGTACCCAGCTACGACTCGACCACTTGAACAGATCGCGCAACTCATTGGATTCGTAACCAGCCGAACCCGTCAATATCAGGCGCGGGAAAAATGCCGCTTTTGCAGCACCGATGCGGGCACTGGCTGCTGCCAACTGGCGCTGCGCCTGCGCAATGTCAGGGCGACGTTCGAGCAGATCGGACGGCAAACCAGCAGGCACGGTCACCAACGGCGCATTCAATGGCGAGGAAACCAGCGTGAACTCGGCGGGTGCCTTGCCCAGCAAGATGGCGAGTGCATGATCGCGTTGTGTGCGATCGCGCGTCACACCTTCGAGCTCGGCACTCGTGGTTGCCCATTCGGTGCGCGCTTGCGCTACGTCCAGCTCGCTGGTATCGCCGGCATTGAAGCGACGCTGCGCCAGATCCAGCGCTTCCTGCCGCAGGGTCACGGTCTTTTGCAGCACGTCCATTTCCGCATCCAGCGCACGGATGGTGAAATAAAGTTGTGCGACATCTGCCTGCAACGCAAGCAAGACGGAGCGATAAGCGGCTTCCTGCGCTTGCGCATCCAAACGTGCGGCGCGGCTGGCATCCGAGAGTCGACCGAACAGATCGACTTCGTACGAGAACGACAGCGGTGCGCGATACGTCGTCGATGCACTTTCTGCGTTACCGCTACGCGTCGGACCGACCCCAACGCTAGCCTGTACGCCTCGATCAGCGTCAGTCACGCCGGCGGCGGCCCTCGCCTCTTTCACACGCGCCAAGGCGATTGCCAGGTTGGGATTGGACTCGGTTGCAGAATCGATCAGTCCATTCAACTCTGTGCTGCCGAAGACGCGCCACCAGTTACCGCGATCGGTGTAGTCAGAAGGCACGGCCACCTTCCATGCGCCATCCAATTGCGCAGCCTGTTCACGATACTGTGCAGGCGCCTCCAGTTCCACCTTTTCGGGTGGGCGTGCCGTCGAGCAGCCAGCCAGAATCAAGACTGCCAATAAGGCACTTACCCGAGCACTTTTTTGAAACGATGTCTTTTTCATGATTAACCTTCGTAATGATGTGGTGCCTCGACACCCAACGGAGCCGGATGCGCACCGTAAGCCACGTCTTCTTTCTTGTGCTCAGGCTTGAATTTCTTCTCCAGCATGCGCAGCAGTACATAGAAGATTGGCGTCAGGAACAGGCCGAAAGCCGTCACACCGATCATCCCCGCGAACACAGCCACACCCATGGCTTGCCGCATCTCTGCACCGGCACCTGTCGACAGAATCAGCGGCACAACACCCGCGATAAAGGCGATCGATGTCATCAAGATCGGCCGCAGACGCAGACGAGCAGCTTCGATGGCAGCGTCATACGTGCTACGACCGTGATGTTCGAGTTCGCGCGCAAACTCCACAATCAGAATCGCGTTCTTGCACGCCAGGCCGACCAGCACGATCAAACTGATCTGGGTGAAGATGTTGTTGTCGCCACCCGTAAGCCAGACACCGAAGATGGCAGACAGCAAGCCCATCGGCACGATCAGCAACACGGCCAGCGGCAAGGCCAGACTTTCGTACTGTGCAGCGAGCACGAAAAACACCAACAACATCGCCAACGGCAGGATGATGAACAGCGTATCGCCGGCGATCTTGTCCTGGTACGTGATCTCGGTCCATTCGAAGCTGATACCGCGCGGCAGCGTTTCGGCTGCAATGCGTTCGATTGCCGCTTGTGCCTGCCCGGTCGAGTAACCAGGCGCCGGTCCACCGTTCACATCTGCGGCCGGGAAGCCGTTGTAACGAACGAACTGATCGGGACCATAGCTCTGCGTCATTTTCAAGACGGATGACAACGGCACCATCTCGCCATTCTTGTTACGTGCCTTGAGCAGACCGATATCTTCTGCATGGGCACGGAACGGTGCATCCGCTTGTACGCGCACCTGGAAGGTACGCCCGAACTGATTGAAATCGTTCACATAGAGCGAACCCAGATAGACCTGCAACGTATCGAATACCGATGGAATCGACAGACCAAGCTGCTGTGCACGCGTACGATCGAGATCGGCATACAGTTGCGGCACGCTGATCTGATAGCTCGAGAACATGCCGGCCAGTTCAGGTGTCTGATAGGCCTTCGCCATGAACGCCTTCAAGGCGTCGTTCAACGCTTCCTTGCCGAGTGCGGAGCGATCCTGAATCTGCAGTTTGAAGCCGCCGATCGTTCCCAGACCTTGCACAGGCGGTGGCGGGAACATCGCAATGAACGCATCCTTGATCCCCGCGTATTGCATGTTCAATTGCTGCGCAATCGCGTTACCGCTCAAGTCCTTGCTCTTGCGTTCATCAAATGGCTTGAGCGTGACGAACACGATGCCGGAGTTCGGACTATTGACGAAGCCATTGATCGATAAGCCCGGGAAAGCCACAGCCGATTCGACGCCCGGCGTTTTCATCGCGATGTCGGACATTTTTCGAATCACGTCTTCCGTACGATCGAGCGAAGCCGCATCCGGCAATTGCGCAAAGCCGACCAGATACTGCTTGTCCTGACCAGGAATGAAACCGGCCGGCACCGTATGGAACAGGAACATCGTTGCACCGATCAGCACCGCGTAGACGACCAGCGATACTGACTTACGCTTGAGTACACCTTGTACGCCACCGCCATATCGTTCCGAATTGCGATGAAAGAAGCGGTTGAAACGAACGAAGAACCAGCCAAACAGACGATCGATGAAAAGCTGAAATTTGTCCTTCGGTGCGCCATGTCCTTTCAACAGCAAGGCAGACAATGCCGGTGACAGCGTCAGCGAGTTGATCGCCGAAATGATGGTAGAGATCGCAATCGTCAACGCAAACTGCTTGAAGAACTGACCGGTCAACCCGGAAACGAAGGCCAGCGGCACGAACACGGCCGACAGCGTCAACGCGATGGCCACGATCGGGCCGGACACTTCGCGCATCGCCTTGTAAGTCGCTTCTCGTGCCGAAAGCCCTTCTTCGATATTCCGTTCGACGTTCTCCACCACCACAATCGCATCGTCGACCACGATACCGATCGCAAGCACGAGCCCGAACAAGCTCAAGGCATTGATCGAGAATCCAAGTCCTAGCATGACGGCAAAGGTACCGATGACGGAAACCGGCACCGCCAGCAAAGGAATGATGGATGCGCGCCATGTTTGCAGGAACACGATCACGACGATCACGACCAGCAGAATCGCTTCAAGCAGCGTGTGCACGACGGCCTTGATCGATGCACGGACGAATTGCGTCGGATCATAGACGATGCTGTAGTCCACGCCTTCCGGCATATCCTTTTTCAGCTCAGCCATCAGCTTGCGTACGTTGTCCGAAATTTCGAGCGCATTCGAACCTGGCGTCTGGAAGATCGGCATCGCCACGGCTGGCTTGTTGTTCAACAATGAGCGCAATGCATATTCGCTGGCACCGAGTTCGACACGCGCCACATCACGCAGACGCGTGACGACACCGTCCAGCGAAGTGCGAATCACGATGTCGCGGAACTCGTCTTCAGTTTTCAGACGACCTTGTGCGTTGACCGAGATTTGATAGTCAACGCCAGGAACCGAAGGCGATGAACCGATGACACCGGCTGCCACATTGACGTTCTGTTCGCGAATCGCTTCGACCACGTCGTTTGCAGCCAGGCCACGCTCCGCCACTTTGCGCGGGTCGAGCCAGATACGCATCGAATAGTCGCCAGCCCCGAACAGCTGCACCGAACCCACACCCTGGATGCGCGCGATGTTGTCCTTCACGTTCAACACCGCATAATTACGCAGGTAGGTCATGTCATAGCGGTCGTTCGGCGAGACGAGGTGAACCACCATCGTCATGTCGGGTGAACTCTTGACCGTTGTCACGCCGAGTCGTTGCACGACATCCGGCAGACGCGGCAATGCCTGGTTCACACGGTTTTGCACCAACTGCTGTGCAAGATCCGGCGATGTGCCGAGCTTGAAGGTCACGGTCAAGGTCATCAGGCCGTCTGAGGTTGCCTGCGATGCCATGTAAAGCATGCCTTCGACACCATTGATTTGTTCTTCCAACGGTGTGGCGACGGTTTCGGCGATGGTCTGCGGATTCGCACCCGGATAGTTGGCTTTGACGACGACCGAAGGTGGTACGACTTCCGGATACTCGGAAATCGGCAGATTCAGCATCGCGATCAAGCCACCCATCAGAATGATGGCCGACAGCACGCCCGCAAAGATCGGGCGATCAATGAAAAAGCGAGAAATGTTCATGGGATTCTTCTTTTCAATTCGAGATCAGGCGTAACAATTACTGTGCGCTGGTGGCTTGTTCCGCTTTGGCCTGCACAGGAACGGCAACTTGTGCCGGTTTGGCAGGACCGATGTCTTGCAAACCGGCGACACGCGCATCCATGGCGACTGTTTCCGGATTGACGGTGTCGTTCGGACGAATGCGTTGCAGACCGTTGACAACGATGCGCTCATCCTTCTTCAAACCATCGCGTACCACACGCAAGCCTTCGGTCATCGGGCCAAGCACAACCTGGCGATAGACGGCCTTGTTGTCGTCGCCAACGACCATCACGTATTTCTTGTCCTGATCGGTACCTACTGCGCGGTCATCGATCAGCAAGGCGTTCTTGGTGTTCGCATCACCGGTACGCACACGTGCGTACATGCCTGGCATCAGCGTGCCATCGGCGTTGTCGAATACGGCGCGTACGCGAATCGTGCCCGAACCCGTATCGAGACGATTGTCGAAAGATTGCACGTGACCAATTCGCGGATAACCGGCTTCGCTGGTCAGGCCGATCGCCACCGGAATGCGCTGCACGCCGGAATTACCTGCCGTACCGGCACTGGCGTAACGAATATAGGTCGGCTCGTCGACTTCGAAGTTGACGTAGACCGGAGACACCGATACGACGGTCGTTAGCACCGGTGCCGTGCCACCGTTACCGACCAGGTTGCCGACTGTGATTTCTGCACGCGAGACACGACCGGCAACGGGTGCCGTGATTTCCGTGTACTGCAGATTCAAACGTGCGGTTTGTACGGCAGCTTCCGTTGCCTTCAGGTTGGCTTCCGCTTCCTGATGCGCATTTTCACGCTCGTCGAGTTCACGCTTGGCAACGGCACGGTCTTCGATCAGGCGACGCGTACGATCCAGTTCTGTACGCGCCAAGGCTGCGCGTGCCTGCGCACCTGCGCGTGCAGCTTCGGCACGTGCGAGTTCGGCTTTGTACGGACGTTGATCGATGGTGAAGAGCAGATCACCTTTTTTGACGAGCTGACCATCCTTGAAATGCACGGCCTCGATTGTGCCGGATACACGCGGACGAATCTCGACACGTTCGATGGCTTCCACGCGTCCCGAGAAATCGTCCCATTCGGTGACGGAACGCTCAATCACGTTGGCAACGGTCACCGTTACGGGTGGCGGTGCTGCCGCAGCACTTTTCTCCGCATGGCCGGAAAAGGAAATCGTGGCGGCACCAGCCACCAGCAACAGGCTGACGGCAATAGCGATGGTGCGACGTGAAAATTGGGAAGAAATCAGTCGCGAAGGAGCATTTTTGTTGGGCATGATGAATCCTGTCGAAAACAATGCAAAGAAAGAAAAAGGCAAAGCGAGACCCAGGCGTGCCATAAAGGGGCAAGCCAAGAAAAGAAACATTAGGAAATCAGCAGTACATCGATGGCGCGCAGGGCGTCATCGATGCATCAGGAAAAGTAGGCTAGATGCGACATCGAAAAGCGTTGGCAGACATGTTGGGCAATCCGACCATCAATGCGCGGCGTTCATCAACAACTGGCCGAGGTTGCCCAGCGAAATGGTCGCGGCAGCCTGAAGCGAACCACCGCTCAACGCACTGTCATACAACAGTTCCGTCACTTCACCGCTACGCACGGCAGCGGAAAGCAGGAAGGAACCGGCAGCGAGTGCCGTAACTTGGTATATTCTCTTTTTCATTTGAAGCTCCCCGGCAATTGCGCTGCAGCATGTTATCCAACAGGAAAGATGCCGCAACGACCTGTTACCTCGACTGTGTTTTGAATGTAAATGGCAGTAACCGATACCGGCAAAAACCCCTTCTCGCCTCGGCACACTGCCTGAAATGACAAAAATTGCAGCGTACATTCACATATTTCGTATTGATCACTACGAAATATGCTTGAGACTTTAGTCAGCCTGAACTAAGCTGTCAAGAAGTTTTATAACGATCGCTATGAAAATGGAAGAAGTGACCCAAAAACCACGCAAAAAGTCCGGCCGACCTTTGTCGTTCGACCGTGAGGCTGCGCTCGAACGCGCCATGCTGGTGTTTTGGCGTTTCGGTTACGAAGCCGCTTCGCTGCAGGAATTGACTTCCGCCATGGGCATCACGCCGCCCAGTCTTTACGCGGCCTTTGGCGACAAGGAAAAACTTTATCTGGAAGCCGTCGAACGTTATTCGGCGCGCAATTGCCATACGGTGGAATGCCTGTTCGCACAAGCGCCCACGGCACGCGACGGCATCGAACGACTGCTGCAAAGCGCGGCCATCGAAATGACCTGCCCCAGCCATCCTCCCGGCTGTCTGGTTGCTTCTTCAGCCATGAATTGCTCGGCTTCCGCTGCACACGTACAGGAAGTGGTCAGCGAATGTCGCGAAGACATGACCAGCCTGATCCGTGCCCGTCTTGATCAGGCGATCGCTGATGGCGAACTCCCCAATGACACCAATGCCGGTGTGCTTGCTGCATTCTTCAATACCATATTGCAGGGATTGTCTACCGAAGCGCGCGATACCGGCGGTGACCGCGACCAGTTACTTGCCATTGTCAAAACGGCCATGCAGGCCTGGCCAAAAAAGTAAGTCATTTTTTGCATTAGCGTATTCGACTTAACGCCCCATTAACGGCGGCATCGATAGCGTACGGGCTTCGTCATTGACGTTTGCCCGACATGAAATCGTCCACTTTTTCTGCCCGGATTCTTCTTGCTGACACGACCAGTCGTGGCTGGCTTGGTTATCGCCCCAGCATGTCGGTCGAATGGCTGGCCGTGCTGACCAGTCTGTTCTTCAGCCTCACGGCCAACCATCTTTTCTTCCACACGGTTTTCGAACAGGCTAGCTGGTCTGCGCCGAAAACCTGGCTATTGGCAGCGTGTCTATTCATCGCCGTGACAGCCGCACACACGGCACTCTTGCTATGCCTGCTGGCACGCTGGAATGCCAAGATACTTGTCAGCGCATTACTCTTGGCAACAGCCGCTGCCGCGTACTACATGAACCGTTACACCATCTTCTTCAATGGCGAGATGGTGCGTAATATTTTGCGAACCGATGTGCGCGAAGCGTCCGAACTGCTGTCGCTGAACATGTTCGTGCATATCCTGATCATGGGCGGCTTGCCCGCATTACTGGTCTGGCGTGTTCAACTCACGCAAAGACCGTGGAAGCGCACATGGCTGATTCGTCCCGCCAGCATCGTGGTGGCGGTCGTGATTTCCGTCGTCGCCGTACTAGCCGTGTTCCAGGATTTTTCCTCGATCATGCGCAACCAGAAAGAAGCGCGCTTCCTGATCATGCCCGGTGCCTACCTCACCTCGTTCGCACGCGTCCTCGCCAGCGATGGCAATGCCGCTACGCGCAAACGCATTCCGATTAGTGAAGACGCAAAACTCGGTGCCTTCTGGGGACAACAGCGCAAACCCATGCTGTTCGTGCTGGTCGTCGGCGAAACGACGCGTGCCGCCGACTGGGGATTGAACGGTTATGCACGCGACACCACGCCCGAACTTGGCAAGCGCAATGTATTCAATTTCAGTCGAGCCACCTCGTGCGGCACCAATACCGAAGTCTCGGTTCCCTGCATGTTCTCGCCCTATGGCCGACACAACTACAACGAAGACACGATCCGTTCGCATGAATCCTTGTTGCATATCATCGACCATGCAGGCATCCCGACTGTATGGCGCGACAATCAATCCGGCTGCAAGGGTGTATGCGATGGCTTGACCTTGCGCCAGTTTGATAGCAACCAGAAATCCGCCTTATGCGATGGTGAGCGCTGCCTCGATGAAATCATGCTCGACGGTCTGGATGCCGAGCTACGCGAAGCCAAGGATGGCAATCTATTCCTTGTGCTGCACCAACTCGGCAACCATGGTCCGGCCTATTACAAACGTTATCCAGCCGCAATGGCGACCTATACGCCGGCGTGCGATACGGCCGATCTCGGCAAATGCCAGCGTGAGCAAATCATCAACGCTTATGACAACGGCGTGCAGTACACCGACCACTTTCTGGCCAAGACCATCGACTGGTTGAAAACACAAAAACGTTACGACACCGCCATGCTCTATCTGTCCGACCATGGCGAATCGCTCGGTGAGAACGGCATCTACCTGCATGGTCTGCCCTATTCGATTGCACCGAAAGAGCAGACACAAATTCCAATGGTGATGTGGATGTCGCCAGAATTCATGAGCGATTTCGGCATCCATCGCGATTGCCTTACGCAACGCGCGACTCAGGCGATCTCGCAAGACCATCTGTTTCACACACTACTGGGTCTATTGCATATCGAGTCGCGTTATTACGACCCGGCCTGGGATGCATTTGCCGCTTGCAGAGCCGATCATGCCTGAGCTTGTCCGTACCATCATGAACAACCGCACGTTTCTCATTCGCAGCCATTGCATCTAAGGCACTGCAACTGATGATTAGGCAAACCAACCATGCGCCCAGATAAAGCCGCGTCGCCGTTAATCCCATTTTTCGGCCGGCATGTGAATGCGCTTGTCATTGCGGCAATCGCGCTGATTCTGTTAAGTCGGGATGGACGGCTGGATTTTTATCTGGCGCGACTGGCGTTCGATCTGCCCAGCGGGACATTCCCGCTACGCGATGTCCCGCTGTTGGCCGTGTACGGACATGCGTGGCTCAAGAATTTGACGACACTCGCCTGGCTGCTCTGCATGCCGATTGCCCTCGCCAGTGTGTGGCTGCGTCACTTGCACGGCTGGCGTACGGCACTCTTCAAATTCATCCTGTATGCCGGCATGGCAGCTTGGGCCATACAAAGTCTTAAGGCAGCCAGTCCGCATGCATGTCCCTGGGATCTGGCTGAATTCGGTGGCTCGGCGAGCTGGTTTCCCTTACTCGATAACGTAAGCCTGAGTGCTGATGGCGGTCATTGCTGGCCGGGTGGACATGCTTCTGCCGGCTTCGCATTGGTAGCCGGTTGGTTTGCCGCACGCGATACACATCCGCGTATCGCGGCGATCATGTTGTGGCTTGGTCTGGCAATGGGCAGCTTGATGGGCACCATACAGATGCTGCGCGGCGCACATTTCCTTACGCACAACTTGTGGAGTCTGTGGATCGTTTGGGCAGTCTGTCTCGGCATGGAGATGCTCTGGCAGCTATCCACTTATGCGCTACAGGCATTCAGAAAGAGGAGCCAGGCTGCTTCAGAAACGCCTGCTCTTCCGCAGTGGATTCCCGCTCCAGAATCGCATTGCGATGCGGGAAGCGTCCAAAGCGCGCAATGATATCGCGATGACGTTGCGCAAAATCGACAAAGCCTGCAAAGGTTTTCTTCTGCTCTTCAGGCACCTCACGCAGCAATTGCTCGAACAGGAATACTGAACGCTGCTGATCGGCGAGCGATTCGGAATGTTCTAGCGGCAGATAAAGAAACACGCGCTCGATCGGACGCAAGGTATTGTCCATGCCGCGCTCCAATGCATGCAGTGTCCAGCGCAATGCCAGCGTGTCGAACGCAAAGGATTCCGGCAAGCCGCGATACATATTGCGCGGAAACTGGTCTGCCAGCAGCACCATTGCCAATACCCCATGCGGCGTCGCCGCCCAGTCGTCCAGATCGCCACGTGCGACAGCTTCCGTACTGCTTTCAAAACGACGACGGATTTCCTGATCCGCGTGCTCGTCCTTGGACCACCACAGCTTGCTTTTTTCTTCGGCAGTCGTCGCGTCATCCTTGCTGGTGCCGAACCAGAAGGTCAGTATCGATTCCGGTGTTTCTGTCACAGTGTGCTCCGTCTTCTTGATCCTATTGCTGACTCTCATGACTGCAGTGGCACGGCGAACCGTGTTGCAATTTGACGTTTTCCTGAAGGTCATACGCAGAAATAGCGGTAACCTCGAAAACCGTTACCGATCATGCCGGGTATTGCAGGCAATCGCAATAGATCGCAACGACCTCTTTTATGGCGCAGCAAGCGGATGTACGGCAGCGCACATCCGACATCAAAAATTTATCCATGCATCAACCTTTTGCGGTAAATACTCTTCCGTACGCGCGCGTATACATAGGACTGCCAGTACAACACGTGCCCAGCGCAGTTGCCCGCATTTGATCGCACTTGCAAACACGCACCAGAATGAAAACAGGACCCACCATGTCTGCCGCCCACCCTCTTCCGATTCCGCACTCTTGCCGACGCATGTTGCTTTCGCTGTGCGCGGTCGTGGTGTGCCTGTCGATCAGTGCCTGTGCCTCACTGCCCGATGTCAGTTATCTCAATACACGTCTGGATGCACAAGCCACGCCGACCATCAAGACGGCCAGCGGCGCCCTCCCTGATACCAAGGCCGAATCGCTGCTGGCCAAACGTCTGCGTCGCGACAAGGTCGATCTGCCGCAACTGGCAGCGCTTGAAGAAGCCGCTACCGGTAGCCCGCTTATCGCCGGCAATGAACTGACCCTGCTGAACGACGGCCCCGAAACCATCAAGGCGATGACCGCTGCCATTCGTGCGGCCAAGGACCACGTCAATCTCGAAACCTACATCTTCGGCAAGGAAGGTCTGGGGCAGGAATTCGCCGACCTGCTGATCGAAAAGCAGAAAGAAGGCGTGCAGGTCAATCTGATCTATGACAGCGTGGGCTCGATGAGCACGCCGCCCGAATTCTTCCGCCGGCTGCGCGATGCGGGTGTCGCTGTGGTGGAATTCAATCCCATCAACCCTTTTGCCCGCTTCGGGCGCTGGAAACTCAACAACCGCGATCACCGCAAGATTCTGGTGGTCGATGGCAAGATCGCCTTCACGGGAGGCATCAACATCACCAACGAATATTCCTCTGGTTCCCTCTTCCGATCACGCAACAAGAATCACGAAGATTTGGGATGGCGCGATACGCACATCCGTGTCGAAGGCCCGGCAGTGGCCTCGTTCCAGTGGCTGTTCATGCAGACATGGGTAAGCCAGCGTAACGACAATCTGTCCGATCGCAATTACTTCCCGCCGCTGACGGCGGCCGGCAACAAGATTGTGCGTGTCATCGCCAGTGAGCCGGGCGGCGATTACGAGGTGTACAAGGCGTATGTGCTGGCACTGCAGGAAGCGAAAAAAACCATCCACATCACCAATTCCTACTTCGTCCCTGATCGTCAGCTCATCGAAGCACTCACGGGCGCTGCCAAACGTGGCGTGGACGTAAAGCTGGTCTTTCCCGGCATGTCGGATGCCAGCCTCGTCATGCATGCCGGCCGCTCGTTCTACAGTGAATTGCTGGCGTCGGGCGTGCGAATTTTTGAATTGCAGGCATCGGTACTGCATGCCAAAACCGCCGTCATCGACGGTTACTGGTGTACGGTCGGTTCAACCAACCTCGACATGCGCAGCTTTCTGCATAACAGCGAGGTCAACCTGATCGCGCTCGATCTGGAATTCGGCAAGATTATGGAAAGTGCCTTCCAGGAAGACTTGCGAAACTCCATCGAAATCACGACCGAAGAATGGGAAAAACGCCCCGCACAGGATCGCCTGCGTGAATGGTTTGCGCGACGCTTTGAATACTGGCTTTGATGATTATGCGACGGCGGAAAAAAGGAAATTTGCCGAGAAAATGCGGCTAGAAAACAGGCAACGCGTCAGACGGCCAGCCATTCACGGCACAGATCGTCATGCATGTGCAGCGTTTGCGGCGTGCCTTGATGGACGATACGACCGAGCCCCATCAGGTAAAACCGCTCGGAAATCGACAACGCAATCGACAGCTTCTGCTCGATCAGCAGCACCGCTGTGCCACGATCCGCCACTTCCTTGAGGAAGTCGGCGATCAATGCCACCAATTGCGGTGCCAACCCTTCC
Source organism: uncultured Oxalicibacterium sp. (assembly GCF_913776015.1). Lineage (GTDB taxonomy): Bacteria > Pseudomonadota > Gammaproteobacteria > Burkholderiales > Burkholderiaceae_D > Oxalicibacterium. The sequence goes on from NZ_CAJYMD010000018.1 coordinate 23,071, forward strand.
GTCGGTTCGTCCACCAGCAACAATGACGGATTGCCCAACATGGCGCGCGCCAGAGCCAGCATTTGCTGCTCGCCTCCCGACAGCACACCAGCCGGCACCTCCAGCCGGGCAGCCAGCTGCGGAAACAGGCGCAACATGTCGTCCCGCGTCCAACCCGGTTTTTCTCCGGCACGCTCACCCAGCAACAGGTTCTGCGCTACCGTCAGCGTGGGAAAGACATCCCGACTTTCCGCCACATAGCCAATACCGGCACGTGCGATACGGCTGGTTTGCCAACCCGCAATCGCTTGCTGCCGGAAATGGATGCTGCCGCGGCTTGTCACCAAACCCATAATGGCTTTGACCAGCGTCGAACGCCCCGCACCGTTACGGCCAAGCAGGCTGACAATCTCGCCTTCACCGATCTGCAAATCGATGCCATGCAGCACATGGCTCTTGTCATACCAGGCGTGCAAATCGCGTAGTTCGAGTAGAGGCTTCATGTGCACGACTCCATTAAACCGCCAAGATAGGCTTCCTGCACGCGTGCATCGGAACGTATCTTGTCAGGGATGTCGCAGGCGATCAGCTCGCCATTAGCCAGCACCGCGATGCGATCCGCCAATCCGAAAACCACGCTCATGTCGTGTTCCACCATCATCAAGGTCTTGCCAACTGTGACCTCGCGAATCAGGCGTACTGCCGCTTCCGACTCGGAGCGACTCATGCCGGCGGTGGGCTCATCCAGCAAAATCACATCGGCATCACCCGCCATGGCAATACCGATTTCCAGCGTGCGTTGTTCGGCGTAGCTGAGCGCGCCAGCAGCGACATCGCGCCGTGCTGTCAGACCAAAGCGTTCGAGCAGCGCATCCACACGTTGCTGTACATCCGTCAGGCCGCACAAGCGACGCCAGAATGTGTAGCGGTAACCGAGTGCCCACAACGTCGCGCATTGGAGGTTTTCCGCCACGCTCAGGCGCGGAAAGAGTTGCGTGATCTGGAAGCTACGCGCCAGACCGCGACGATAGATTTCCTGCGGGGTACGGCCGACAATACTCTCGCCACGCAGGCGAATATCGCCACTGCCGGGTTGCAACTTGCCGGACACCAGATGAAACAGGGTGGATTTGCCAGCCCCGTTCGGCCCGATCACGGCAAGCCGTTCGCCTGCAGCTATCTGCAAATCGATGCCATTGAGTACGGTCGTCGAACCAAATTGCATGCAAAGCTGCTGGATCGCCAGTGGAGGAATCGAAGAAACGCTGTTCATGCGCCCTCCTTGGTCATGCCAAAGAACATCTTCCGTGAAGAGTGGGAGTCAAGAAAATGACCCCGCATGAAATGCCATCCAACCAAACCATTGGTCACGAGTGTCGCCGCCACCAGCCACGGCACAGCGTGGCGCGGATGCACATTCATCCCGAAAAACTGCATGCCGGCACCGCCATCGCTCTGCCGCAGGTGATACAGCATTTCAATCATGAGCACCGTGCCGCCAAGCAGGGACATACCAATCAACATGCCGGCGATGCAAAAGGCGAATACCTGCGCTCGCCTTCCGGCTTGCCAGCCGACACGCGCCTGCATTAACACCCCGGCAATACCGGACGGCGCCAGCAATACCAGACCAATGAAGAACAGCCCCAGATACAGTTGCCAGGCTGCCGTATAGGCGGACAGGCTGACCGTCAGGAAAACACCAACGATCGCGCCAATCACCGGCCCGAAGAAAAAGCCTGTACCACCGATGAAGGTGAACAGCAGGATTGCCCCCGAACGTACCGTTCCAAGATTCTCGGCACTGACGATTTCAAAATTGATGACACTCAAGGCACCGGCAATCCCGGCAAAAAATGCCGAAATGATGAGCGCCAGATAACGCACGCGCTTGGGATCGTAGCCAATAAAAGCAGCACGTTCCGGATTGTCGCGCACGGCGTTGAGCATGCGGCCAAGCGGCGTCAGCTTGAAGCCATACATTGCCAGCGTGCAGACGAACAGCCATGCAGCAATCAGGTAATAGACTTCGATCTGCGGCCCGAACGTCAGTCCCAGTAACGGTGCACCCACCACGCGGTCGGTCATGATGCCGCCCTCGCCGCCGAAGAATCCGGGGAACATCAGCGCACTGGCAAACACCAGTTCAGCCATGCCGAGCGTGATCATGGCAAAGCTCGTTCCTGCCTTGCGCGTTGTCAGATAACCGAACAGCATGCCGAATCCCATGCCGGCCAGGCCGCCGAACAGCGGCGACAACGCAACGGGTAGCGGCCATGCCTGCGCTGCTGCATGATTGAGCAGATGCGCCGTGCAAAACGCCCCCAGCCCCGAGTAGATCGCATGACCGAAAGACAGCATGCCGCCCTGCCCCAACAGAATGTTGTACGACAGGCAGAGAAGGATGAAGGTCCCCATCTGGCAGAGCAGAGAAATCGACGCACCGCCACCAAACAGCAAAGGGGCAGCCAGCAGCACTGCGGCATACAACATCCATACGGGCCACGGATGTCCGCGCGAATGCATGCGTTTGCTCTGCACGCTCATGCCTCCCGCGTGCCCAGCAAACCGCGCGGCCGCACGATGAGAATCAGCACCAGCAGCAGATAAGGCAGGATAGGCGCAATCTGTGCCAGCGTCAGGCGCCACAGCGGACCATTCCCAGCCGGCACACCCAACCACGCAAACAGATCACCAATGCCGTAATCGAGTGCCACGCTGAACGTCTGCAACACGCCCACCAGCAGCGAAGCCAGTAATGCCCCGCCCAGCGAACCCATGCCGCCAATCACCACCACCACGAAGATGATGCTGCCAAGCGCATGCGCCATGCCGGGCTCGGTCACGAAGGCATTACCGCCGATGACGCCTGCCAGTCCGGCCAACGCACAACCGCCGCCAAATACCCACATGAAGATACGCTGCACATCGTGCCCGAGCGCTTCCACCGCCTGTGGATGCGTGAGTGCCGCACGAATCACAAGACCGATACGCGCGTGGCGCAGCAGAAACCAGATCGCCGCCATCATCAGCAAGGCAATCGCCATCATGAAGGCGCGATAAACCGGAAAGGTCGTCGTGTACAGCGTGAACAGCGAGCCGCGTAATTCCGTCGGCACCGCATACGGCACAGCCATGCGGCCCCAGAGCAGTTGCACGAGTTCAACGATCACATACGAGAGGCCAAAGGTCAGCAGCAGTTCGGCCGTCTTGCCGTGACGATGCACAGCGCGCAGGCCGTAGCGTTCAACCAGCATGCCAAGCGCACCGACCGCCAGCGGTGCCAGCACCAGCGCTGCCCAGAAGCCGATGGCATCGCTGATCGCGTAGGCGAAATACGCGCCGATCATGTAAAAGCTCGCATGCGCAAAATTGAGCACGCCCATCATGCTGAAAATCAGCGTCAGGCCGGACGACAGCATGAACAGCAGCAAGCCGTAGCTCACGCCATTGAGCAGGGAAATCAGGAAGAATTCCAAGATAGATTCTCGACAGTCGATCGAAGTACGGTCGCTGCGCAGGAACGGTCATTTGCGAAAGGCAGGCAGATCAAGCATCCTGCGCCGCCCACCGTTCAACCTGCGCCTCGACGATATCAGCGAGACGGACGACTCATCTGGCAGGAAGTCGGTTGCGCAGCGACGTAAGCATCAATTTTACGCTCGGTGCGCCAGCCGAAACCTGTATTTTCGGCATCGAAGCGGACATCGCTCTTGTTCTGATGCACGAACGTGGCGATGTACAAAGGCTGCTGAATCTGGTGATCGCTGGCCCGCATGACGACTTCGCCGTTCAGGCTCTTGATTTTCATGCCTTCCATCGCATACGCGACGCGCACCGGATCGGACGAGTTGGTTTGCGTCATGGCCTTGCCGAGCATGCCGAGAATCGTATAAGTCGTCATCGCGTAGTAATCGTCGTTGTACTTTTTCTTGAACTGCTCGACGATGTCACGTCCGACATACCCCTCGTTATTAGCATTCCAGTAACCGATGTACTTCACGCGATCCAGTCCCGCATCGCCGATTGCCGTCGGCACGCCAGTCGTACTGGCATAGAAGGTGTAGAAACTGGCTTTCAGATCGGCGTCGCGTGCCGCCTTTACCAGCAGCGACAGATCGGCACCCCAGTTGGCCGTGATCACGCTGTCGGCACCGGACGCCTTGATCTTGGCGATATAGGGAGAGAAATCCTTGACCTGCCCGATTGGATGAAGATCATCACCCACGATCTCGATATCGGGACGCTTGCGCTGCAGGTAGGCACGCGCGGAGCGTGATACTTCCTGTCCGAGCGCGTAGTTCTGGCCGATCACGTACACCTTGCGAATTTCCGGCCTGGATGCCATGTATGAAGTCAGCAACTCCATCTTCATATCCGAATTCGCATCGAAGCGAAAATGCCAGAAGCTGCATTTCGCGTTGGTCAGCGCAGGATCGACCGCCGAATGATTCAGGAACAGCACTTCCTTACCGGGATTGCGCTCATTGTGCTTGTTGATCGCATCGATCAACGCCAGCGACACCCCGGAACCATTGCCTTGCGTGATGTAGCGATACCCTTTGTCGATGGCCGACTTCAACTGGATCAGGGCTTCCTGGGGACTGCCCTTGTTGTCGAAACCCACGACTTCGATGCTGCGGTTGCCAGCCCATTTCTGCTGATTGGCCACATCGGCAACGAGTTGAAAACTGCGCAATACGTTGACACCGCCCGGCCCGAACGGACCGGACAAGGGATCGATAAAGGCAATCTTGATGGTTTCGGCATGCAGCACAGGCACCGAACTACACAGAACAAGCGCGGCAGCCAGGTGCCTCCAGGCGCGAAGAGGTGAAATAACTTTCATGAAATCGTGAAGAAATTTTCAAATAACAAGTGAGGCGGTTTATACCATATTCATGGTAATGATCTGTCGTTTTTTGCCTTGCCGACAAGGTCTGTTCGTCTCTGTCACAATGCTGTTTCCTTCATTGACCACGCAGCCGAGCTGCGAAGGGATACCGCCTTTGACTTCTCCGCTTTCCACGTCGACGCATATCATTGACATCGATACACTCACCTTCGGCAACGATTTCGCCAGCCTGCCGCCCGCGCATTACACCAGACTGCAACCCACACCTTTGCCGTCGCCCTATCTGGTTGCCGTCAGTCCGCATGCCGCCGCGCTAATCGGCATTGACGCTGCTGCCTTGCAAAGCCAGGCAGCGATCGACCTGTTTACCGGCAACGACATCCCGGACGATGCGCAGCCCCTGTCGGCCGTCTATTCAGGCCACCAGTTCGGCGTGTGGGCCGGGCAATTGGGCGATGGGCGTGCGATTCTGTTGGGCGATGTGCCTGCCGCCGAAAACCCTGCGGCAAGCGGCGACAACAACATAAACGTGCCGCACCGCATGGAATTGCAACTCAAGGGGGCCGGTCTGACGCCGTATTCGCGCATGGGAGATGGTCGCGCCGTATTGCGTTCGTCGATCCGCGAATTCCTGTGTTCGGAAGCCATGGCTGCACTCGGCATTCCCACCACGCGCGCACTCTGCATCACCGGCTCGGATCAAATGGTGCTGCGCGAGCGCCCGGAAACCGCCGCTGTTGTCACCCGCATGGCCCCGACGTTCGTGCGGTTCGGCTCGTTCGAACACTGGTTCTACAACCAAAAGCACGATGAACTGAAAACGCTGGCCGATTACGTACTGGCGCGCTTCTACCCGGCGCTGCAACAGGCCGAAAATCCTTATAAGGCATTGCTGACCGAAGTCACGATACGCACGGCCCGCCTGATGGCGCACTGGCAGGCGGTCGGTTTCATGCATGGCGTGATGAACACTGACAACATGTCGATTCTCGGCCTGACGCTGGACTACGGCCCGTTCGGCTTCATGGAAGCCTTCGATCCGCACCACATCTGCAATCACACCGACCAGCAAGGCCGCTATTCCTATGCGCGCCAACCGCAGATCGGCGAATGGAATTGCTTCGCGCTGGGTCAGGCGCTGCTGCCGCTGATCGGTACGGTAGAAGACGTGCAGGCGGCATTGCGTATCTACAAACCAGCGTTCGCCGAACACTTCATGGACTTGATGCGCGCCAAACTCGGGCTGCAAACCGCCCATAACGACGATGCTGCTCTGTTCGATCATATGTTCAACATCATGCAGGACAGCCACGTCGATTTCACGCGCTTCTTCCGCAAGCTGGGCGAACTGAAGATGACCGCACCCGGCGAAGCCGACAGTGTGCGCGATCTCTTTCTTGATCGCACCGCCTTCGATGAATGGGCGCTACAATACGCCGCACGCCTGCAGGCTGAAGCCAGCGACGATGCGGCGCGCAAGCTTGCAATGGACGCCGTCAATCCCAAATACGTGTTGCGCAACTATCTGGCGCAAACCGCCATCGAAAAGGCGGAACAGAAAGATTTCACCGAAGTCGCACGTTTACTCGCCGTTCTTGAAAAACCGTTCGACGAACAGCCTGAAAACGATCACTATGCCGACCTCCCGCCCGATTGGGCCAACGATCTTGAAGTGAGCTGCTCATCATGATTGAAAAAGTCGTTAAGACCGATGCCGAATGGCGTGAACTCCTGGATGACGATTCGTACGACATCACGCGCCACGCCGCTACCGAACCGCCCTTCACCGGTCGTTTCTGGGATCACCACGAAGCCGGCATCTACACCTGCGTCTGCTGCGACACGCCGCTGTTCGCATCCGACACCAAGTTCGATTCCGGCTGCGGCTGGCCCAGCTACTTCAAGGCGCTGAACCCCAACACGGTCAAGGAAAAAGTCGATTACAGCTACGGCATGGTGCGCACCGAAGTCATCTGCAATATCTGCGATGCCCATCTCGGCCACGTATTCAATGACGGCCCGCCACCGACCGGCTTGCGCTACTGCATCAATTCCGGCGCGCTGCGTTTCTCGCCCATGCCTGAATTGAAGTAACGGTATTGACCTAACTTTCCCCAACCTCAGCACGAGTCATCATGAAGTTTCTGTTCGATCTGTTCCCCGTCATCCTCTTCTTCGGCGTTTTCAAGTGGGGTGAAGGCAATGCCGAAACCGCGCAGGCGCTCGGCCAGCAATATCTGTCCAGCCTCGTTTCGGACGGCATGGTGACCGCCACGCAAGCACCGATCCTGCTCGCCACCGCCGTCGCCATCCTCGCCACGATCGGCCAGATCGGCTACCTGCTGGCGCGTCGCCGCAAGGTCGATACGATGCTGTGGGTATCGCTCGTCATCATCGCCGTCTTCGGCGGTGCAACGATCTACTTCCACAACGAAACCTTCATCAAGTGGAAGCCGACCGTGCTGTACTGGGCGTTCGCCGCCATCCTGCTGTTCAGCCAGATGTTCTTCAACAAGAACATCGTGCGCGCCATGCTCGAAAAACAGATGGCTCTGCCGGAAGGTATTTGGCGACGCGTCAATCTGGCATGGGTCGCCTTCTTCCTGACGATGGGCCTGCTCAATATCTACGTTGCCTATACTTTTTCGACCAATGTCTGGGTCAACTTCAAGATGTTTGGCGGCATGGGCCTGATGTTCGTATTCATCGTCGCCCAAAGCCTGATGCTTTCCAAGTACATCAAGGAACAATAAATACTCATGAGCAACCGTATCGATCTCATCCGCAACCGCCTTGTTGAAACTTTTGCACCATCGGTCTGTCAACTTGAAGACGAGTCGGCGCTACACGCCGGCCATGCAGGCGCTGCATCCGGTGGCGGGCATTTCAAGCTCACTATTGTTTCAGCGCAATTTGAAAATCAGAGTCGCGTTAACCGGCATCGGCTGGTGTATGATTGCCTCGGTGACATGATGAAGAAAGACATCCACGCACTGGCCATTACGGCACTGGCGCCATCCGAAGTTTGACATGCGCCTTTCCAGCATCGCCTTCCGTTGCTAACAATAACGACACTCATATTTCCTTAGGAATAAACATGATCAAACCCGCACATTTGCTGGTCGCATTACTCGTATCCGCTTCCGTGCCAGCGATGGCACAAAACCTCGCCGTGGTGAACGGCAAAGCTGTCCCCTCGTCGCGCGCCGACGTCATGATCAAGCAAATGGCTGCCCAGGGTCAGCAAGACACGCCTGAACTGCGTGCCATGGTCAAGGAAGAACTGATCAACCGTGAAATCCTGATCCAGGAAGCCGACAAGCTGGGCCTCGGCAACAATGCCGACGTCAAGGCACAAATGGAAATCGCCCGCCAGTCCATCCTGATCCGCGCTCTGGTTGCCGATTACCTCAAGAAAAATCCGGTCAAGGATGCCGAAATCAAGGCTGAGTACGACAAGTTCCGCGCGCAAGCCAGCGACAAGGAATACCATGCTCGCCACATCCTGGTAGAGACCGAAGATGAAGCCAAGGCCATCATCGCCAAGCTCAAGGGCGGCGCCAAGTTCGAAGACCTGGCCAAGCAATCCAAGGATCCAGGTTCGGCTGCCAACGGCGGCGATCTGGACTGGGCAGCGCCATCGGCATTCGTGAAGCCATTCTCGGACGCCATGGTTTCGCTGAAAAAAGGCCAGTTGCTGGAAACCCCGGTGAAGACCCAGTTCGGCTACCACGTGATCCGTCTTGACGACGTGCGTACCGCCAAGATTCCTACCTTGGAAGAAGTCAAACCGCAAATCGCCGAATCGCTGCAACAGAAAAAATTGCAAGCGTATCAGCAGCAACTGCGTGCCAAGGCTGTCATCAAGTAAGCTGAATGCACCATCGATAAAAAGCGCTCTTCGGAGCGCTTTTTTATTTGCTGCGTGTTAGCTTAAAGCGCAGTCAAGAAATACTCTCTTCTCATATCCAAAGATGGCGTCGAATCGCCCTCATGAATACCGGAGTCGACGCAAGCAGCGTATCGGAAACGGCATGTTGGGAGCGTATGAAGCAAGGGGCCAATCTCTTTTCCTTTCACTTGCCGCCCACAAGCATTCATCTATGAGGTCTTGCCAAAAGACGTACCACTCTTTTTTGATTCGCTCACAACCAAAACGACAGCAAAGCAGTGCTGTCCTGACAGGCACAAATAAAAGCGATCGCTCAAACAAAAAGAGAGGCCGTGTGGCCTCTCTTTTTGTTTGATGCGGCTGTAATCAGCCGATCCATTTGCGCGCGTTGCGGAACATGCGCATCCATGGCGAATACTCGCCCCACTCTGCCGGATGCCACGATTGCTGCACGGTGCGGAACACGCGCTCTGCATGCGGCATCATCACGGTGAAACGTCCGTCCGGTGTCGTCACCGACGTAATACCTTGTGGCGAACCATTCGGATTGTATGGATATGCTTCGGTGGCATTGCCCTTGTTGTCAATGAAACGCATGGCGACGATGGCTTTTTCGATATCGCCGGTCTGCGAGAAATCGGCGAAGCCTTCACCGTGCGCCACAGCGATCGGCGTTTGCGTGCCAGCCATCCCGTCGAAGAAGATCGAAGGCGAGGACGCCACTTCGACCATCGAGAAGCGGGCCTGGAACTGCTCGGCCTTGTTGCGCGTGAATTTCGGCCAGGCTTGTGCACCGGGAATGATGGACTTGAGGTTGCTCATCATCTGGCAGCCGTTGCAGATACCCAGCGCAAACGTATCGGCACGCTCGAAGAACATGGCGAATTCATCGGCCAGTTGGGTATTGAACAGGATGGTCTTGGCCCAGCCTTCGCCCGCGCCCAGCACGTCGCCATAGGAGAAGCCACCGACGGCGATGGTGCCCTTGAAATCGGTCAACGAAGCACGGCCGGCAATCAGATCGCTCATGTGGACGTCCACCGCGTCGAAACCGGCGGTGTGCATGACGTAGGCGGTTTCGATATGCGAGTTGACGCCCTGCTCGCGCAGGATCGCAACCTTGGGACGCTTGCCGGTTGCGATGAATGGCGCAGCAATGTCTTCCTGCATGTCGAAGGTGACGAGCGGCGTCATGCCGGGGTCGAGCTTGTCGAGCAGGCGTTTGTACTCTTCGTCCGCGCAATCCGGATTGTCGCGCAGGCGTGCAATGCGCCAGCCTGTCTCGCTCCAGAAACGATGCAGATCGATACGCGACTGGCTGTAGATCACCTTGGCATCACGCGTGAATTCGATGCTGTTTTCATTAGTCAGCGTGCCGATGATGTGGCTGCAGGCGCCGAGGTTATACTCGCGCAGCACGTTCATGACATCCGATTTCTCGCTTTCACGCACCTGGATGACGGCACCCAGTTCTTCGTTGAAGAGAGCGCGCAAGGTCATGTCGTTGCGACGCTCTGCGACCTGATCTGCCCAGTTTTTGGCATCGCCTTCGTCGCTGGCGGCACCGTCGAGCGTCAGGATATCGAGGTTGATCGACAGACCGGCATGACCGGCAAATGCCATTTCACACAGCGTGGCGAACAAGCCGCCATCCGAACGGTCATGGTAGGCCAGCAGCTTGTCCTCGGCATTGAGGCGCTGGATCGCGATGAAGAAATTCTTGAGGTCTTCCGCGCTATCAACATCCGGCACGTCGTTGCCGATCTGCTGCATCACTTGCGCGAAGGACGATGCGCCCAGACGGTTCTTGCCGCGACCGAGATCGATCACGATCAGCGAAGTGTCGCCGGCATCGGTACGCAGTTGCGGCGTCAGCGCCTTGCGCACGTCGGTGACCGGTGCAAAGGCCGAGACGATCAGCGAAACCGGCGAGACAACAGCCTTGTGTTCGTTTTCCTCTTTCCAGGTCGTGCGCATGGACAGCGAATCCTTGCCGACCGGGATGCTGATGCCGAGCGCCGGGCACAATTCCATGCCAACGGCTTTGACGGTATCGAACAACGCGGCGTCCTGTCCCGGCTGGCCGCATGCCGCCATCCAGTTGGCCGACAGCTTGATATCGGAAATATCGGCAATCGGTGCGGCGGCAATATTGGTCAGCGCTTCGCCCAGCGCCATGCGGCCGGATGCGGCCGCATCGATGACGGCCAGCGGCGTGCGTTCGCCCATTGCCATCGCTTCGCCGAGATAACCTTCGAAGCTCATGGTGGTAACGGCACAATCGGCCACCGGCACTTGCCATGGGCCGACCATCTGGTCGCGCACCGTCATGCCACCCACGGTACGATCGCCGATGGTGATGAGGAAAGACTTGTCCGCCACGGTCGGCAGACGCAAGACACGGATCGACGCTTCCAGCAGATCGATGCCCGTCAGGTCGAGCGCCGGCAGAATCGGTTGCACATGCTTTACATCGCGATGCATTTTTGGCGGTTTGCCGAGTAGTACGTCCATCGGCATATCGACCGGTTCATTGCCGTGTTGGGGATCGATCACCTTGAGCTGGCGCTCTTCGGTAGCCGTGCCGACGACCGCAAACAGGCAGCGTTCGCGCTGGCACAGGTACTCAAACTGCGGCAGGCTTTCCGGTGCAATCGCCAGGACATAACGTTCCTGCGATTCGTTGCTCCAGATTTCCTTCGGCGCCATGCCGCTTTCTTCGAGCGGTACCTTGCGCAGATCGAAAATCGCGCCGCGCTTGGCATCGTTGGTGATTTCGGGGAAGGCATTCGACAGGCCGCCCGCACCGACGTCGTGAATCGACAGGATAGGATTGTGGTCGCCCATCGCCCAGCAGGCGTTTATAACTTCCTGCGCACGACGTTCCATTTCAGGATTGCCACGCTGTACGGAATCGAAATCCAGATCGGCCGTATTGGCGCCGGTTGCCATCGACGACGCGGCGCTGCCGCCCATGCCGATGCGCATGCCGGGGCCACCCAACTGGATCAGCAGACTGCCGACCGGCAGATCGTGTTTCTTGGTGTGCTTGGCCGAAATGCTGCCGATACCACCGGCGATCATGATCGGCTTGTGATAGCCCTGCACTGTGCCCGCCACATTCTGCTCGTAGGTACGGAAATAACCGCCGAGGTTGGGGCGACCGAATTCATTGTTGAAGGAGGCGGCACCAATCGGGCCATCGATCATGATCTGCAACGGCGAAGCGATGCGGTCCGGCTTGCCATAAGCGACAGACTCGGCACCCTGCTCCGCCGCTTGCGTGACGTCATGACGGTTTTCCCATTGCTGGATCGCATCCGGCAGCATCAGGTTGGAGACCGTGAAACCGCACAGGCCGGCTTTTGGCTTCGCACCACGGCCGGTTGCGCCTTCGTCGCGAATCTCGCCGCCGGCACCCGTCGATGCGCCAGGAAATGGCGAAATCGCGGTTGGGTGGTTGTGCGTTTCGACCTTCATCAGAATATGCGTCAGCTCTTCCGATTCGGCATACAGATTGCCCGCTGCCGCACCGCGCGGATAGAAGCGCTTGACAGTCGCACCTTCGATGATCGAGGAATTGTCGCTATACGCGACCACTGTTCCGCGTGGTGCAAGCTGGTGCGTATTCTTGATCATGGCGAACAGGGATTTGTCCTGTTTTTCGCCATCAATGGTCCAGTCGGCATTGAAAATCTTGTGGCGGCAGTGTTCGCTGTTGGCTTGGGCGAACATCATGAGTTCGACGTCGGTCGGATTGCGCTTGGCCGTCGTAAAGGCATTGAGCAGGTAATCGATCTCGTCTTCGGAAAGGGCCAGACCGAGTTCGCTATTGGCATCGACCAGTGCCTGACGGCCACCTTGCAGCACATCGACAAATGCGAGCGGCTTGGCTTCCAGTTCGTTGAACAGACCGGCGGCGGCA
>NZ_CAJYMD010000019.1 GCF_913776015.1 uncultured Oxalicibacterium sp.
CATCCAGCCTGCTGTCCCGGCTTCGCGTTTGTCGTGTCCATGATGATGACCATGCCCATCGTGTTCATGATGATGCGAATGACGCAGAATCGCGCATTTTTCCAGCAGGAAAAAGCCCAGCAAACCACCCAGCAGGATGGCAAACAAGGTATGTGCATCCGCTTCGGACTCGAACGCTTCCGGCAACGCATGCAACAGCGAAGTCGCGAGCAGAATCCCGACCGACAGGCTGACCATGCGATCGACGATGCGCGACAGCAGCGAGAACGAAAACAGCGCCGCCGCAGAAATGCTGAACACGCCTGAAATGGCGGTCGTCAGCAGTATGGAAACGAGGGTGGAATTAATTTGAATCTCAAGGGAATGCAACCAGGTTGCAAATTAGAACACAAGGCGTCCTTTCCGGCAATAAAAAACGCGGCGGTCTTGCGACAGCCGCGCTTGCACAAGGCGCAATATTTTCACACGCCATGTGTCTTGAACCATCCCAGGCAGCGCTGCCAGCCGGCTTTTGCATCCGCCTCGTTGTAACTCGGGCGATAGTCGGCATGGAAGGCATGGCCGGCGTTCTTAAACACCACGAATTCGGAATGGCTGTTGCCGCGTTTGAGTGCGGCCTGCATCTCCGCCACGGTCGATACGGGAATACCGCTGTCCTGCCCACCATACAATCCGAGTACCGGCGTTTTGAGATCGGCAGCAATATCGACCGGGTACGTTGGCTGCAAAGCGGTCTTGTTGCCTACCAGTCGTCCATACCAGGCGACGCCGGCCTTGACCTTGGGATTGTGCGCCGCATACAACCACGTAATGCGCCCGCCCCAGCAGAATCCCGTGATACCCAGTCTGTTCGTGTGACCGCCATTGGCTGCGGCCCAGGCAACGACGGCGTCGAGATCGCTCATCACCTGCGCATCCGGCACCTTGGAAATCAGTTCTTTCTGCAGTTCGGCGATCGAGTTGTATTTGGTCGGATCGCCCTGACGCACAAACAGGTCCGGCGCAAGCGCCATATAACCCTGCTTGGCAAAACGACGTGCCACATCGGCAATGTGTTCATGCACGCCGAAGATTTCGGAAATCACGAGAATCACCGGCAGGTTCTTTTTGCCCTGCGGTTGTGCGCGATAGACCGGCACGTCCTGCCCGTTCACCTTGATGTGAATCGTGTCGGCAGTCAGCCCGTTGGTATCGGTGCGAATCATGGTCTGCGCACAGACCGGCAACACGGCCGCGGCGAAGCCCGTACCCAACGCCGTCTTCAGGAAACCTCGACGATTCACATCGTCGGACAAGGGGCTTTTTGCAACCAGACTGTCAAAATCTTCCTTCATGTTTTCCATGCGGGCTCCTCAGAGAAAAAACAGAACAGACTGCAGTCTGCGCAAAGACTGCTCATCACAACGTCACGCTGCACTCAATACGCGACAGGTTCGGATGCGTAATTCGACTATCCGCCGCCGATTTGATTCCCTGCCGCATGCATATCCACAAGCGGATACGCATGCGCAATCAATGTGCCTCGTCCCAGTTACTGCCGACACCGACTTCCGCCAGCAAAGGTACATTCAACTGCGCCACGCCGGCCATTAATGCTGGCAAGCGTTTACGCACGACGGCCAACTCATGCTCCGGCACTTCGAGCACCAGTTCATCGTGTACCTGCATGATCATCTTCGATTGCAGCTTGTCGGCTTCGAGCCAGTTTTGCACCGCGATCATCGACAGCTTGATCAAATCGGCTGCCGTGCCCTGCATAGGCGCATTGATTGCAGCACGTTCGGCAGCCTGGCGACGCGGACCATTCGGCGAATTGATTTCAGGCAGCCACAGACGGCGACCAAAAACCGTCTGCACGTAACCACGCGCCTTGGCTTCCAGACGTGTCTCGTCCATATAGCGTTTGACGCCAGCGAAGCGTGCGAAGTAACGCTCGATGTAGTTCTGTGCCGCTGCGCGTTCGATACCGAGATTGCCGGCCAATCCGAATGCACTCATGCCGTAGATCAAACCGAAGTTGATGACCTTGGCGTAGCGACGCTGTTCGCTCTCGACCGCAGCGGTTTCCACACCAAAGATCTCCGCCGCGGTCGCGCGGTGAATATCTTCGCCTTCGGCAAAGGCACGCAACATGTTTTCGTCGCCAGAGATGTGCGCCATGATGCGCAGCTCGATTTGCGAATAGTCGGCGGAGACAATCACACTGCCGGAAGGTGCGACGAAGGCTTCGCGAATGCGGCGTCCTTCGGCAGTACGAATCGGAATGTTCTGCAAATTCGGATCGTTGGATGCCAGACGACCGGTCACCGCCACCGCCTGCGCATAATTCGTATGCACGCGACCGGTCTGCGAATTGATCATCTTCGGCAACTTGTCGGTATAGGTCGACTTGAGTTTCGACAGACTGCGATAGTCGAGCAGCACTTTCGGCAACGGGTAATCTTCCGCCAGCTTCTGCAAGACTTCTTCATCGGTCGACGGCGCGCCCGACGGTGTTTTTTTCACGACCGGCAATTGCAAGCGCTCAAAGAAAATCTCGCCGATCTGCTTGGGCGAATTCAGATTGAACGGCTGGCCTGCCAGTTCGTAGGCATTCTTTTCAATCTCCAGCATGCGCTTGCCGAGTTCGTTCGATTGCGTGTTGAGTCGATCGGGATCAATCAATACGCCATTGCGCTCGATCTTTTGCAGCACGACTGCCGTCGGCAATTCGATCTCGCGATAGACGTGCATCATGCCCGCATCTTCTTCCACTTCCGGCAGCATGCGCTGGTGCAATTGCAAGGTGATATCAGCATCTTCCGCGGCGTATTCGCTTGCCTTGTCGATCGCCACTTCATCGAAACCGATTTGCGACGCCCCTTTGCCACACACATCCACATACGCAATCGTCTTGCGATTCAAGTGGCGCAGCGCGAGGCTATCCATGTCATGACTGCGATGCGATTCGAACACATACGATTCGAGCAAGGTGTCATGCGCAATACCACGCAAAGTGATGCCGTGATTGGCAAACACGTGACTGTCGTACTTGAGGTTTTGACCGACCTTGGGTTTGCCCGAATCTTCCAGCCAGCCACGCATGCGTTCAAGCACGAACTCACGCGACAGTTGTGCCGGCGCATCCTGATAGCGATGCGCGACCGGAATGTAGCAAGCCACGCCCGGCTCGCAGCAAAGGGAAATCCCGACGAGTTGCGCCAGCATCGGTTCCAGCGAGGTGGTTTCGGTATCCACCGATGTGAGTGCTGCGGCATCGATGGTTGCCATCCAGCGTTCAAGATCGGCTTCGGTCAGCACCGTTTCATACTGACGCGGCACTTCTATCGGAACAGCAGGTTCGTCGAACAAACCGCCCTGTGGCGATGCCGCAGCAGAAACTGTCGTATTGCCTGTTGCTTCTGCCTGTCCGGACTGCTCGGTCAACTCACGCAGCCAGGTCTTGAAACCGTGACGCTTGAAGAAGTCGATCATCAGATCGCGGTCTTCCGGCTTGTGGCCAAGCGAATCGCAAATGAAAGAGGAAGCCATCTGCGCCGACAGATCACAATCCGTCTTAACGGTGATCAATGTTTTCGCCAGCGGCAACCAGTCCAGCGCGCTACGCAGATTCTCGCCGACCACGCCCTTGACTTCGCTCGCATGCTCAACGATGCCATCGAGCGTGCCGTATTGCGTCAGCAACTTGACTGCCGTCTTCGGGCCGACCTTGTCCACACCCGGCACGTTATCGACGGTATCGCCGATCAGCGTGAGGTAATCGACGATGCGTTCGGGCGGCACGCCAAATTTGGCAATCACGCCATCGATATCGAGCTTTTCATTGCTCATCGTATTGACCAGCATCACCTGCGGATTCACCAGTTGCGCCAGATCCTTGTCGCCGGTGGAAATCACGACGCTCATGCCCTGCTTGACGCCTTCAATGGCGAGCGTGCCGATCACGTCATCGGCTTCGATGCCTTCGATCATCAGGATCGGCCAGCCCATCGCACGCACAACTTCGTGAATCGGTTCAATCTGGCGTGACAGATCGTCGGGCATGGCAGCACGCTGTGCCTTGTATTCCGGATAAAGATCGTCGCGAAAGGTCTTGCCCTTGGCATCGAATACGCACGCCATGCAGGCGCTTGGATAGTCCTTGCGCAGACGACGCAGCATGTTGATCATGCCGTAGATGGCACCGGTCGGATTGCCTTCGGTATTGCGCAAATCCGGCATCGCATGAAAGGCGCGATACAGATAGCTCGATCCATCGACGAGAAGCAGGGTTTTGTCCATAGGGAAAGATTCGAAAAGGTGAGGAGCGCGGCGCAAGATTGGGCATCGCAAGCATGCACACCCTAAAAGTGACGCGCATCGGCAACAATCTATCGCCCCGCGAAGAAACGATGCACGATTATCGCAGAGTTTGTCAGGCAGTTCTGCGCCAATAAACACCGCGGCATCACGGAAAAACTGCCTGCAGGCATGTACGCTTCCCCGCTTAGCGGCCGATTTTTGCCGGGCACTCGCCGCATTGCTGGGCTACAATGCAGGCGTTGCTTTCTTCCATTTATTCAGGGCTCGCCAACTATCATGCGTACATCCCGATTCTGGTCTCTTCTGACGCTGTCTGCTGCCGTACTTGCCGCACCAGCCGTCGTCAATGCGCAAACCAATAAAGCGGAGAGCGCCAACACGCCGCCGCCACCGCAAACCATGCGTCTGGAAGAAGGCGAAGCGCCAGCCGTGACCATCAACCCGCCAAGCACCGAAAAGAAAATCACCGAGAAAAATGAACTCGGCAAGGTCAAGGAAGTAAAAGTCCAGACCGGACGCACCACCTATTACGGCAAACCGATTGAACCGGCTGGCGGCATGCGCGGCGATGCACAGAGCGACAACACGCAACCGGTGCAATTCAAGGTTGGCGAATTCGGGCCGCCGAAAGACAAGGAAGCAGCCGAACCTGCACAAACCCTGTATCCGAAAAAATGATTCGCACTGCCTGACAAATAACGCACCCCGGTGCGTTATTTTTTAAGCACCCGCCGCTTTACCCTTCAACGCTTTTTCAACGCATTCCATGGCAGTTTTTACATCGGTCAGCCTGGACGACCTGTCCCGCTGGATCACGCAATTCGACCTTGGCAAGGCCCATGCCATTAAAGGCATTTCCTCGGGTATCGAAAACACCAATTACTTCATCACCACGGATCGCGGCGAATATGTGCTGACAGATCGGAAGAGCACACGTC